>JAUJOO010000007.1:23340-52644 GCA_030447585.1 Nocardioidaceae bacterium
GGGCGCTCGAGGGACTGCTACGTGTCAACCGGAACGGATAGGCTCGTCGCCATCGTTTTGACCCGGCCCGTCGGGCCCGAGCAAGGAGGCTGTCATCGCCACCGGTCTGAAGCCAGCGTCATGGGCGTACGCCGAGCAGTACGTCGCGGAGGACGAGGTCCTGACCGCGGCTCGCGAACGGGCGGCGGAATTCCCAGCAGTTCCGATCGGTCCCGGTGGTGGCGCCACCTTGAGGTTCGTGGCGGCGCTGCTGGCGGCTCGCAACGTCGTCGAGATCGGCACCGGCTGCGGCATCTCGGGTGTCTGGCTCATGCGCGGCATGCGGGCTGACGGCGTACTCACCAGCGTCGACCTCGAGGCAGAGCACCAGCGGGTGGCCAAGATCGCCTTCACCGAAGCAGGCCTCGCACCGCAGCGGGTCCGGCTGATACCCGGAGCGGCACTGGAGGTCCTGCCGCGCCTGACAGATGGACACTACGACGTCGTGTTCTGCGACGGCGACAAGCAGGAGTACCCGCGCTACCTCGAGCAGGCCATGCGCCTGCTCCGCCCAGGTGGCGTCGTGGCGTTCGACAACTCGCTGTGGCATGACAAAGTGGCCGACCCTGCCGTCCGCGATGCCGACACGACGGCGATCCGGGAGACGTTGCGGCTGGTCGCAGACGACGAGTCTTTGCTCGAGCTGCTGCTTCCGGTGGGCGACGGGCTGCTGCTTGCTCAGAAGCGCTGAGACTGTCTCACGCCAAGCTGTATCTGGCGGCGGCGGAGTCCGTCGCCTTCAGCGGCGCGGCTGCATCGGGCGCAAGCTCATAGTGTCCGGATGTCCCCGAGAACCTGAAGGTGGTGCTTGGTGCCCCGTCCTTGCTGTAGCGATGCGGGAAGCACGAGGCGGATGGTGGCTGCGACGATAAGCCCTAGCACGAGTCCCATCAGGCCGAACCGAGATCAGATTAGGACGCCCGGGCTTCCTCGGCGGAACCCCATGGATGCGGGATGACAGGCTGCTGTGCGGATGAGAGAAAGATGGACGTGGACGGTTCGGAGTGGCGAGTACGACAGGCAGAAGCGCGTGATGTAGGCGGCTTGGCCGCGCTCACCAGAATCAACCCCGCGACTGAGCCCACGGCCTCGGTGCAGGCCCGGGTCGAGGGGCTGCTCGACGACTCGATGCGCTGCATCATGGTTGCGGAGGCCGATGGCAGCTTGGTCGGGGTAGCTGAGGCGCAGTTCTACGGTGTGGCGATGCGGCGAGGCTTCGGCTCGGCACGACTGCATGACCTGTTCGTCGAGTTGGCCTGGCGCCGCCGCGGCATCGCAGGGGCGCTGTTCACTGAGGTGAAGGCGTGGGCTCAGGCCCTTCCGGAGTGCCGTTACCTGGAGTGGCAGTCCTCACCCACGGGCTTGGCCTTCTATGAGCGGATGGGACTGGTGGGCAACCAAGCAGATGACTCGGCCGAGCACCCATTCTTCGAGATCGAGGTGTGACGCGGGCGGGCGAGGATGATGCTGGCGAAGGCGTCACGGGAACACTCTCAACTGTCGGTGTAGCCGGCCAGCCACTGGAGCAGCAAACGTGCACCGAAGCCGGTCGCGCCCTGGGTGTGCTCGAAGGCGTCCTTCGCAGAGTCGCCCACCGAGGCGATGTCCAGATGGGCCCACGGCGTCGTACCCACGAAGTGCTGCAGGAACAGCGCCGCGGTGATCGACCCTGGAGAGCCCGCTGCGTTCGTGGCGTCGGCGAACGTGCTGTCCAGCAGGCTCTCGTACTCTGGGCTGAGAGGAAGGCGCCACATCGGCTCACCGGCCCGTTCGCCGGCGGCAAGCAGATCCTCGGCCAGCTCGTTGTCGTTCGCGTAGAGCGCACCCAGCGTCATACCCAACGCGACCTTCGCCGCCCCCGTGAGGGTGGCGATGTCGACCACCACGGCCGCATCCAGGTTCGCGTCGGCGTACGCCAGCGCATCGGCGAGTACGAGGCGGCCTTCCGCGTCGGTGTTGCCCACCTCGCTGGTGCGCCCGCCGTAGTGAGTCACCACGTCGCCAGGCCTCATCGCGCTGGCTCCGACGGCGTTCTCCGCGGCGGCGACGAGTCCCGTGACGGCGACACCGACACCGAGCTCGCGCAGGGCGCCCATGACAGCGATGACCACCCCCGCTCCCGTCATGTCGCGCTTCATCGACATCATCGCGTCCCGCGGCTTGATCGACAGGCCTCCACTGTCGAACGTGATGCCCTTGCCCACCAGCACGACGGGGCGGGTATGGCGGCCAGCCGTACGGGGTGCATAGTCAAGCCGCATGAAGCGGGACGGGTAAGAAGATCCCTCGCCGACCGCGAGAATGCCCCCGAAGCCCTCCTTGCGAAGCCGCTTCTCGTCCCAGACCTCCACCCGCAGCTCGGACCGCTTGGCCGCCTCACGCGACCACTCAACGAGGCGGACCGGTCCCTTTTCGTTTGACGGCGTAAGCGCGAAGGATCGAGCCCGCCATGACGCCTTGGCGCGGCTGGCGGCCCGGTCGATCACTTCCTGGCGGGACGTGTGACGGGCAGCTGGCATGTTCGCGAGTACAACAACAGGCGCGGAGACAGGCTTCGCCGGCTTCTCCGACTTGCGACTGAAGCCGAACGCGCCGAGGACCAGACCTTCGACGAATGCGTCGAGGGCGTCGTCGTCCGCCGTGGCGGCGACCGCGGTTGCCAGCGGGCTCGCGTCCTTGGCTATGCGGGCCAGAGCGGCACCCGCGCGACGGTAGTCACGCCGCGTCTGGTCACCGAGACCCACCAACACGAGCCGCTCGACGACGTCGGACGAGAACACCTCGTGGCTGACGGTCTCGCCGGCGTTCCCCTTGGCCTTCGCGCGGTCGAGAAGTCTGAAGACGTCGACGCCGTACGCGTCAAGGGCAGCCGATGTCGCGGCCGAGAGCAAGAAGTCGTCATCCCGGCGAACGAACCCCGCGGCGATGACTCGGCTGTCGACGTCAGCGAGGTGCGCCGACGTCACCTCGATGGTCGTGGGCAAGGGCTGGACCGACGCGGCTGACACGAGAGAACAGTAAGACCGAAGCCGTGCGCACGCAGCAGCCCTAGGTCTTAGACGCCAGAGTGCCGGCTGATCAACTCGTCACCTGACTCAGCGCTTGTTCGAGCGACTTCGCCTCGTCCGCGTTGAGCTCGACTACAAGCCGCCCGCCACCTTCGAGCGGAACGCGCATGACGAGGCCGCGGCCCTCCTTGGTGACTTCCAGCGGACCGTCGCCTGTCCGCGGCTTCATCGCCGCCATGCGCGAACCTACCCTTCCTAGTCAGTGCCGAGACTCGCCCGATTCCGGGCCGAGACGCCGGGGCGCATCGACCGGGGTTCATTATCGCACCGCTTGGTCGGTGGTGCGGCAGACTGCTCCTGTGAACGCCCGATCAGCCCTGTTTGACCTGTACGGCGATCACCTGCGACCGCGCGGGGGAACAGCACCGGTTGCGGCACTGGTCCGGTTGTTGGGAGCCCTCGACATCGCGGCGCCGGCGGTGCGCACCGCCATTTCCCGAATGGTGGGACAACGATGGCTCGTCCCGGTCAAGACCGCGACGGGTCCGGGCTACCGGCTCACGGCGAAGGCGGAGCGGCGGTTGAGCGACGCCGCGGCCCGGATCTATCGCCGCGGGATCGCTCCCTGGGATGGCCACTGGCACCTGCTCGTGCTTGAGCACATCCCCGCCCGGGCCTCCCGGGAGAGGGTACGTACTGGCCTGACCTACCTGGGTTACGCGCCGCTGCGAGACGAGACGTGGGTCAGCCCTCGCCCCTCCACCGAGGTGGACGCGTTGCTGGCAGCGGAGGAAGTACACGCTCATCGGTTCCGGGCCGCTCACGAGGGTGACGCAACCTGCCTGACAGCGATGGCTTGGGACTTGGAAGGGCTGGCTCGCGCCTACACCGCCTGGCTGGAGGACGCCCGAGAGCTCGCAGCGAAGGCCGGTGACACCCCGACCGACAAAGACGCCTTCGTCGTACGCAGCCTCCTCGTACACGAGTGGCGCAAGTTCTTGTTCTCAGATCCGGGGCTCCCGACCGAGGTGATGCCCGAGGGCTGGCCGGGTCGTGAGGCTGCTGCCTTCTTCGACCAAGAGGCGAGTCGCTTGCTGCCGGCAGCAGGCCGGTACGTTGACTGCTGCCTTCGACCGAACGGAGAGCCCTGATGAGTGACCCCGTGCCGGACAGGCCGGTGCTGTACGAGGTGGGGGGCGGAATCGCCACCATCACCTTGAACCGTCCGGAGGCCATGAACAGCCTCGACATCGCCACCAAGGCGTCGCTGCTTGCGAGCCTGCGACGGGCGGCAGCTGATGCCGACGTGCGCTGCGTGGTGTTGACGGGGAGCGGTCGCGCCTTCTGCGTCGGCCAGGACCTGCGCGAGCACGCCGACAACCTCACCGGCAAGACTCTGGATGACGTATGGGCGACCGTCGACGAGCACTACACGCCAATCGCCTTGACGATCACCACCATGGGGAAGCCAGTGATCGCTGCGGTCAACGGCGTGGCTGCCGGAGCCGGGATGTCGATTGCACTCGCGTGCGACTGGCGGGTGGCGGCCGACCAGGCAAGCTTCACCACCGCATTCATCGGCGTCGGCCTCTCCTGCGACACCGGGATGTCGTGGACGTTGCCGCGGGCGGTCGGGCAAACCAAAGCTGTCGAACTCCTGCTGTGGCCACGGTCTGTCGATGCCGCCGAGGCATTGGAGATCGGCCTGGTGAACTGGGTGTTCCCCGCCGACCGGCTTGCGGCCGAGGTCGCAGCCATCGCCACCCGGCTGGTGGCTGGGCCACCGCTGGCGTTCACCGCAATAAAGGAGTCTGTTCGCTATGCCGCCAGCCACTCGCTGGAGGAGTCGCTGGCCTTCGAGAGCCGGATGATGGCGCGCACGGGAGGCTCGCAAGATCACCGCGCCGCGGTGGCCTCGTTCGTGGCCAAGGAGAAGCCGACGTTCGAAGGACGATGACCTGGCCGCTGAAGTGGCCCCCGTGGCAGGCGGCCTCAGCCGCGGGTCAGGCCAAGGCTTGCTCGGCAAGGGTGGCGGCCAGTCCGAGTACTGCGCAGGCACCCAGGGTCCGCAGCACGGACCACTTCAGCCGGAACACCAGCAACGCTGCGGTGAGGCCGATGGCTATTGACACCGGCTGGACGCTCGTTGGGTCGGGCAGCGTGAACTGGGTAGGCCCCGAAGTGACCGTGGTGGTCTCGGCGAACAGGGTGTGCATCGCGAAGTAGACGGCAAGGTTGGCGATCACGCCGACGACGGCGGCCATGATTCCGGCGAGGGCTGCGGAGAGTGCATGGTTTCCTCGGAGGCGTTCGACGTACGGCGCCCCCAAGAAGATGAAGACGAAGCAAGGCACGAAGGTGACCCAGGTGGTGAGCAGGGCCGCCAGGGTGGCCGCGAGCCACGGGTCGAGACTGCCGGGGTCTCGGTAGGCACCGACGAACGCAACGAACTGCACCACCATGATCAACGGGCCCGGAGTGGTCTCGGCGAGAGCGAGGCCGCGGATCATCTCCCCCGGAGTCAGCCAGCCGTACACCTCGACGGCCTGCTGAGCGACGTAGGCAAGCACGGCGTACGCCCCTCCGAACGTTACGAGCGCTGCCCCAGAGAAGAAGAGGCTCTGTTGTGTGAAGACGCTGTGGACACCGGTGAGGACAGTCACCAAGGCGACGGGGACGCCCCAGGCAACCAGGCCGATGGCGACCACCTTGGCCGAGTGAGCACGGCTGGCGTGTTCGGTGTGCAGCGCGTCATCAGGGATGAGCGGGGCCGGTCCGTCGTCGTTGCCGTCGGAGCCCCGGCGGCTGAGGGTCGTCGAGGGAACCCAATGTCCCAAGACCCAGCCGAGTACGGCGGAGGCGGCGATCACAAGCGGGAACGGGACGCCGAACACGAAGAGCGCCACGAACGCGCCTGCGGCGAGCAACCCGAGCAAGGGATGGCCTTTAGCCCGCCCTGCGAGACGGACCACCGCCTGGACGACGATGGCAAGCACGGCCGGCGCCAGTCCGGTGAACAAGGCGCTGACCAGGGTCGAGTCTCCGGCACCGACGTAGAGGGCCGACAGAGCAAGCAGCGCAAGCATGCCGGGCAGCACGAACAGCATGCCGGCTGCCAGGCCACCTCGGATGCCGTTGAGGAGCCATCCGATGTAGATCGCGAGCTGTTGTGCCTCTGGACCCGGCAACAACGTGCAGTAGCTCAGCGCGTGCAGGAACCGTCGGTGTCCGATCCAGCGCAGGTCGTCGACAAGGATGCGCTGCATGACCGCGATCTGACCGGCCGGACCGCCGAAGCTCTGCAGCGAGATGACGAGCCAGGTGCGCACGGCGCTGCGAAACGGCACGACATCGCGGGCAGCGCCGCTCACGTAGTGCAGGCGGGTCGAGGGCTGGTCATGAGCCGTCGAAAGATACCCCACCACGGTCGGGTGTGACGAGGCGGCTTAGCCGGCGCCGTCAGCGACCGTCGGCTGTCACCCGGTCGACCTTCGTGTGGTAGCGCTGGCCGACCTTGCCGCCGGCGACTGCTGCGAGCAGGGTGCCCAACAGCACCGCGAGCAGAGTGATGATGGCTCCCCACGTCGCCTTCTCGGTGGGAATGGGCATCGAGGGAAGGTTGACGCGCTGGAAGACGTTGTACTGCGACCCGAAGATCGCTCCAACACCCACGACGATCAGTGTCACCAGCAGTCCGATCAGCCAGACGCCGACGCCTTGGCGGGCACCGTCGAACCGTGACATCCGTCCGGCGACGTACCCACCCGCGAAGTAGGCGATCATCAAGGTGACGAGCAGCGCAATCGCGGTAGCGATTCCGAACGTACCGGCTTGGCGCTCGGCGTCGGTCTGGTCGACGTTCAGAGTCGATCCCACGGCTGTGGCAACGGCGCCGACGAGCCCGGCAAGGAGCACTGTCAAGGCGACGGCCACCAGCCAGCCGAAGAAGTCTGCGCCGAAATTGAAGCCGCCGAACTCCTCCCGGCGCGCGTCCTCCGTGCTACGTCGCGCCTCCTCCTCGTGCCGCTCGCGTTCGCGCGCCACGTCCGACGCGCTGGTGCTGCCGCCGCGCTGCGTCTGCGCATTATTGTCGGCGGGGGGCTGTGGTACCCGGTGCTCGGCCATGGAGCGCCTCCTTGGTGGGATCGTCGAGTTGGGTCATAGCCGACACGCCGACCGGCAGACTTACAACATAAGTCCGGCGTGCGCCTGGCGATCTTACAACGTAAACTTTCCAGTGACAACTCGTTATGGTTCCCCTCCGGGGGGTAACGACCCAAGTGTCCGCGGCACTCCGGTCGCGGGCCACCAGCCTCAGAAAGGACGTTGCATGATGCTGGAGCAAAGCCAGATCGAGCAGGTGAGAGGCACCGACGCCTACGGTGCCAACGAGGAGAAGATCGGCAAGGTGGGAGAGATCTACCTTGACGACCAGACCGGCAACCCCGAGTGGGCCACCGTCAACACCGGCCTGTTCGGGAGCAACGAGAGCTTCGTGCCACTGTCCGACGCGAGCGCGTCCGGCACCGAGCTGACCCTGCCCTACGACAAGGACAGGGTCAAGGACGCGCCGAACGTGAGCGCCGACGGCCATCTGACGCCCGACGAGGAGCGCCAGCTGTACGCCCACTACGGCTTGTCGTACTCCGACGATGACTTCACCGGCCAGACCGGTGGATACGACGTCGACACCGACCGCGACACCTCCGGATCCGCTACGGACGACGCCATGACCCGCTCGGAGGAGCGAGTCAACGTCGGCACCGAGACGGAGGCGGCCGGCCGCGCCCGGCTGCGCAAGTACGTCGTCACCGAGAACGAGACCCACACAGTCCCGGTCCGCAAGGAGAAGGCGGTGCTGGAGACCGAGCCGATCACGTCCGACAACTACGACGACGCCACCGACGGCCCGGCGATCTCCGAGGACGAGCACGAGGTGGTCCTCGAGGAGGAGCGCCCCGTGGTGTCCAAGACCACTGAGCCGGTCGAGCGGGTTCGCCTGGGTACCCAGGAGACCACCGAGCAGGAGACGGTCAGCGAAGAGGTCCGCAAGGAGCGGATCGAGGCCGAGGGCGACATCGCGTCCGACAACACCAGCCGCAGCTAGTTTCCACAAGCCCAGCTCGGGCGTCGCCGTCGGCGGCGCCCGAGTTGCATGAGCCAGACTTACATTGTAAGTCTGGCGCGTTGGAGTCGCGACCCGGTCGTCTCGGCCACCAACCGGCCGCGGCCATGGCGAGTCCCGCGGTGGGCGGCGACCTGGCGCGTTGGAGCGGGTCGGCTTCGACCGTGCGGTCGAGCGCGGCGGGGTCAAAAAGGCCCTGGAGAAGAGCACGTATGACGCCAGCGACATCGTCGCCAAGCTGATCTACTACGCGCTGTTCTTGTTCGTGCGCCTGGCGTTCGGGGTGTTTCATCAGCGCCTTGCTGACGCAGGTCATCGCGTTCCGCCGTCGGTCATCGTGGCGATCGTGATCATCGTGGTGGCCGCGGCCATCGCCAAGGCCGTCAACGAGCTCATCTCCAATCAAGTCTTTTCGTACGGCAAGGTGCTTGCCACCATCGCCAGTGTGTTCATCCTGGGCCTTGGCATCATCTAGCTGCCCTCAACCAGGTCGGCGTGGCCACCACCGTCACCATGCCGGTGCTCATCGCCGTCCTTGCTACCGTCGCTGGCATCTTGATCGTCGGCGTCGGCGGGGGTCTGATCAAGCCGATGCAGACCCGCTGGGATGGCTGGTTGGCCTCCGCGGAGCAGGAGACCGGACGCATCAAGGAGCAGGTGCAGAGCTCCTCGGGCGAGGTCGCCCACTCCCAGCCGCTGTCCAGCAACGGCACCAGCGTCAGCAGCGCCGGCGCCACGGCCACGAAACCGGCCCTGCACACCAGTAGCAACTAAGATGCGTAGCCATGGCACCGTCCGGCTACAAGTGTCGCGAGACGGTGCCATGGCTGCGGGCGAGTGCACCACCTGACCAGTTCTCCCGGGGGATACTTGAGCGGAGACCATAGACCTCGCATGGAGGCCGTCGGGAGGAGGTCGACCACATGAGCGAAGACGTGGACATCGATGCCGATGCGGACGTGGTGGCCGGTGACCTGCCCCCGTCGGCCCGAGTGCCCTTGGACCGCGAACGGATAGTCAAGGCAGCCCTCGACTACATCGACGACTCGGGGCTGCCGGGCCTGACCATGCGCCGGCTCGGCGCCTCGCTCGGCGTCGAGGCCATGTCCCTGTACCGCTACGTACCCGGCAGGGAGGATCTGCTGGATGCTGTCGTCGAGCACATCATCAACGAGATGTACGACGACGACGACATCCTCGATCGCCCTCGAGACGGGTGGCAGGACTTCTTGCAGCGCCTGGCCCATGGGGTCCGCCGGGTCGCCGTCGCCCACCCCAAGGCATTTCCCCTTGTCGCCTCGCGCCCACCCGAGGCGCCGTGGCTCAGACCGCCGCTGCGCAACTTGTCATGGGTGGAGTCGTTCCTGGCAGGGCTTGGCGAGGAGGGGTTCTCCGACGAGGCGGCGGTGGCGGCGTACCGCGGGTTCACGAGCTTCTTGCTCGGCCACCTGCTGTTGGAAGTGTCTGCCCAGGGGGCCGACGTAGGTCCGCTTGACGTGCTCGACAACGGTGACAACGAGTCGACGACGCTGGCCGGCTATCCGCACGTCGCGAGGATGAGTGGCGCTCTCGCAGAAGACCATGCGGCCGCGGAGTTCGAGGAGTCTTTGGAGAACCTGTTGGACCGCCTCACGTTGCTGCGCAACGAAGCAGCCGGCTAGTCCCCCATCCGCTCCAGCTGACTGCGCGCGAAACAGTCCCTCAGATGGTCGTTGACCAGGCCGGCTGCCTGCATCAGTGCGTACGCCGTGGTGGGGCCGACGAAGCGGAAGCCCTGGCTCTTGAGCGCCTTCGCCAACGCCACCGACTCCGCGGTTTGGGACGGTACGTCGTCGAGGCTGTCCGGAGCCGGTTTGGGGTCAGGAGCGTAGCCCCAGACCAGGGACGCCAGCCCCCCGTCGATCTGAGCGGCAACCATCGCGTTCATGATGGCTGCCTCGATCTTCGCGGCGTTGCGGACGATGCCGGCGTCTGCCATCAGCCGGGCCCGGTCGCTCGGCCCGAACGCCGCTACCGTCTCTATGTCGAAGGCAGCGAAGGCGGCCCTGAAGTTCTCGCGCTTGCGCAGGATCGTCAGCCATGAAAGGCCCGACTGAAACCCCTCGAGGGTGAGCCGTTCGAAGATACCGTTGTCGTCTCGGATCGGGCGCCCCCACTCGGTGTCGTGGTAGGCGAGATAGGCCGCTGTCGAAAGACTCCACGGGCACCGCAGCCGACCGTCCGGACCGGGGGCGGTGCCCCCCGTCATGGCGACAGGCCTTCGCTGTCCTTGGTGGAGGTGCTCTCTTCGGCGGTCAGCGTCTCGTTGCGCCGCCGCATCGATGCACCTCGCCGCAGGGGTATCCCGACGACCCGGCTGACAAGACTGCCTCGGACCCAGCGCTGCGGCGCCTGCTCGGATGCGACGTTCGCCTCCTGGTCATGGACGGTGGGAATCGGTCGGGACCGTGACTCCAGCTCAGCTTTGAGCCTGTCGACGAAGGCGTCGACCTCGTCCATCCGGTAGCCCCGAACAGCCGTCGTGAACCGGACGTTCGCGAGGTCGTCGGCCGTCAGCGGCCCACGGTCAATGGTGACGTCCGGTCGATCCTCGTAGACGTCCGTCATGGCATCTCCTCGACCGGCGATCACCACCGCAGCCGCACCGATGATGACGACCAGCAGGACCACCGACAACCAGATCACCCGTTGATCCTGCCACGCTTGTCCGGCCGATCGAGACGTCGGGTGAGGAGCTCGTCACCGACTCGTGACGATGTCGCTCATCGCGACATCACTCGGCGCGGCGGGGTCCGACACCATCGAGACCCTGTCCGCGCGAGCTGCGCTCACGCTCGGCCCGGGCCTCCACCATGATCGAGACTGCCTCATCCACATCGTCAGTGACGTCGAACAGGTCGATGTCGTCTGGGCTGACCTTGCCGCCGGCCACCACCACGTCGCGGATCCAGCCGAGCAGCCCGCCCCAGTAGCTCGTGCCCAACAAGACGATCGGGAAGGAGGTCACCTTCTGGGTCTGGACCAAGGTGGTCGCTTCGAAGATCTCGTCGAAAGTCCCGAAACCTCCGGGCAGGCTGATGAACCCCTGCGCGTACTTGACGAACATCGTCTTGCGGGCGAAGAAGTACCGGAAGTTGATACCGACGTCGACCCATTCGTTGAGCCCGGCCTCGAAGGGCAGCTCGATCCCGAGCCCGACCGAGACGCCACCGGACTCCGACGCGCCCTTGTTTGCCGCTTCCATGGCTCCCGGCCCGCCACCGGTGATGACTCCGAAGCCTGCCCGCGCAAGGGCCGCGCCCAGCTCGACACCCTGCTCGTAGTCAGGATCCCCGGGCCGGCTACGAGCGGACCCGAAGACGGAGATCGCCGGGCCCAGCTCGGCAAGCGCACCGAAGCCCTCGACGAACTCCGCCTGTATGCGCAGCACCCGCCAGGGGTCGGTGTGCACCCAGTCGCTGGGGCTCCGCGAGTCGAGGAGCCGCTGGTCGGTGGTCTCCGTCTGCACCTGCCCGCGCCGCATGAGCACCGGGCCGCGCCTTTGCTCTCCCGACGGCATAATCCCTTCCTCTTCCATCGAACCAACCTAACGGGGCGACGTAAGCCAGGTCGTCATCGCATCGAGACAGGACCGCAGCTGGGACAGCGGCACATGCTCGCCCCGGGTGTGTGCCAGCTCAGGGTTGCCGGGCCCGAAGTTGACGGCAGGAACGCCGAGCGCGCTGAACAAAGAGACATCGGTCCATCCGAACTTGGGGCTGGCCGTACCGCCCACGGCCGTGAGGAAGGCCGCGGCCGCTGGACGGTCGAGACCGGGCAAGGCGCCTGGCGAGCTGTCCACCACCTCCACCTGGAAACCGCCGAAGACCCCGCGAAGGTGCGCCTCCGCCTCCGCCACGCTGCGGTCGGGAGCGAACCGGTAGTTGATGCTCACGGTGCACGCATCCGGTATGACGTTGCCCGCGACGCCTCCGCGGACGTATACCGCGCTCAGCCCCTCGTGGTAGCGCAGCCCGTCTATCTCTGGCCGCCGTGGCTCGTACGCCGCGAGCCGGTCGAGGACCGCTGCGGCCGCATGGATGGCGTTCACGCCGTTCCAGGACCTGGCGCTGTGCGCGCGCACCCCAGTCGTGGTGACGTCGATGTGCATGGTGCCCTGGCACCCCGCCTCGACCTTCGCGTTCGACGGCTCCATCAGGATCGCGAAGTCGCCTTCCAGCACCTCCGGTCGCACCGCCGAGATGCGGGTCAGCCCGTTGCGCTCAGCCTCCACCTCCTCCGCCTCGTAGAAGACGTAGGTGACGTCACGGGTTGGTGCAGCCACCGACACCGCCAGCTTGAGAGCGACCGCAACCCCGCCCTTCATGTCGCACGAGCCGAGACCGTGCAGCAGGTCGCCGTCGTTGCGGGACGGCAGGTTGGCGTTGACCGGAACGGTGTCGACATGGCCGGCGATGACGACCCGGTCCGGCCGCCCGAGCGTCGTACGGGCGACGAGCGAGTTGTGGTGCCGCCACAGCTGCAGCCAGGGCACGTCGGCAAGTGCCGCCTCGATCGCATCGGTGATCGTCTTCTCGTCGCCGCTGACCGACTCGATGTCGACAAGCGCAGCGGCCAGGTCGACGACGTCGTGGTGGACATCAAGGGAAGCCATGGCGCCATTGTGCCGAACACGGTCGCCGGACGATTCGGTCCACCGCGCGCTGTCAGCTGGCGTTCCCGCTTCGTGGGACCGCGCGTCCGAAACCTCGGGCATAATGCCCGCATGGCCGAGGAGGACGAGGCAGCGAGCGGGCAGCCGTCGCGCCGGCAGGTGCTCGCCCGGGGGGCCGTCGTACTCGCCGGCGCGACAGGAGTGGTCGGGGGTAGCGGACGCGCGTACGCCGCCCAGCGAGTCCGACCGCCTAGGACAGTGTTGTTGGAGACTGTGGTCGCGGGCACCGGCGACTACCGCTACCTGCCGTTTCAGGTGCCGCTCGGGGTGACTCGCATCGACGCCGAGCTGACGAAGTCCAACCAGGAGACCAAGGTCGGCGTCGGCCTGTTCGACGCCCGCGGGACGGCGTACCAGTCGCCGGGCTTCCGGGGCATTTACGGCGAGGAGCGGTCCAGGTTCTGGGTGGCGCGCGACGCTGCGAGCCAGTCCTTCATGCCAGGCCCGATGAGAGCCGGTACCTGGACGGTGATCGTGCCGGTGTTCCAAGCGCCGGTCCCCACCCGAGTCACGGTCCGGGTCACCATGTCCTTCGCCGAGCGCGACGCTCCCCGTTTCACGCCTGGCCCAGAGCCAGGCGTCGTCCTCGACAGACCCGGCTGGTACCGCGGCGACTTCCACTGCCACACACCGGCGTCCTCAGACGCGTGGTCGAGCCGCTCAGCGCTGTCGCCCCGGGAGTGGGCCGCAACCTGCCGGCGGATCGGGTTGGACTTCGTGGCCCTGACAGACCACAACGTCGTCACGCAGAACTACTTCCTGGACCGTGACGCCGGGGCGGACGTGTTGCTGATGGCTGGGGAGGAGATGACGAACTGGTTCCACGGGCACGCCACCGTGTCCGGGATTTCGCCAGGTGACTGGCTGGACTTCCGGCAAAGTCCGTACGGGCTGCCGCTCCCCACAGGTGGAGCGCGGATCGCCGAGTTCATCAAGGTGGCGGAATCCATGGGTGGTTACGTCTCGGCCGCCCATCCCTTCGGTCTGACGCTGACCTGGCAGTTCTTCCCGGAGGCGGAGACGCGGCCGGCCGCGCGGACGCACGGACTGGAGGTCTGGACCGGGCCGTGGCAGCCGGACGAGGAGTTCGCGCTGAAGTACTGGGACTCTGCGCTGCAGCGCGGGTGGCGTGTCGCGGCCAACGGCGGGTCCGACCTGCACGGCGTCGACAACGACTCCGGCTTTGCCGCCGGACTGCCCACCACTGTGGTCTACGCCTGCCGGCTCGAGAAGCGAGCGGTGGTCTCTGCCGTGCGCAACGGCCGCTCGTACATCACGAAAGCCCCTTGCGGCGTCGAGGTCTACCTGGTGGCTCGCCGTCCTGGTCAGCGCACGTACACCGGCGGCACGGTGTGGGGCGACGCCGGCGACCAGGTGACCATCCGCTGCCAGGTACGCCGCGGCGCCGGGCGGCGGCTGATCCTCATCGCGCAGGGCGCTCCCTTCTCGGTGACCGATCTCTCCGAAGACGACGAGGTGGTCGAGGCGAGGGTGGTTGTTCCGCCCGGTGGGGGCTATGTCCGGGCGGAGGTGCGGGGCAAACCCGACCTGCAGCCCACCAACCCCCAAGCCAGCAGCGGGGACATGGAGGCGCTGACCAACCCCATCTGGCTCGCCGCCGGCGACCCGCCGGCCGACTACGCCGCCGAGGACGCCCCAATGCCGACCCAGCCGGGTCCGCGACGCACCAGCCTCAGCTGAGAGCCCGTGCCTTCGGCCATGTCAAGGTGGCTGACTGGGTAGCGTTGGCGCCGTGACGACTACCCCCTCGTCGGCCTGGGGCTTCGGCCTGGCGACCCTGGACGCCGCGTCGGCCGTCCTGGATGTGTGGTTCCCAGCGCCCGCCCTTGGCCCGGCTCCCGCCGACTATCACGCGCCAGACGAGCTGTGCGTGCTCGAGGGACGCGACCCGCTTCGAGACGTCCAGCGCAAGGTGCTCCACGTCGTCGCCGAGGACCTCAGCCAACCTCCCCGGGACGCCGCGGACCTGTGGCTGCGCCTGCACCTGCTCAGCCTGCGACTCGTTGCGCCACACGGCCAGAACCTCGACGGGGCGTTCAGCCTGCTGGCGAACGTCGTGTGGACCACACTCGGCCCGTGCGCCGTCGAGGGGTTCAACTCCGTTCGGCTGCGCGCACGCACTGCCGGCATCGAGGTAGGGGTGCTCGGCGTGGACAAGTTCCCCCGGATGACCGACTACGTCGTCCCCACCGGAGTACGCATCGCCGACGCGAGCCGCGTCCGGCTCGGCGCCCACCTCGCGCCCGGCACCACAGTCATGCACGAGGGCTTCGTGAACTTCAACGCCGGGACGCTCGGTACGTCGATGGTGGAGGGCCGCATCTCCGCTGGGGTCGTAGTCGGCGACGGGTCCGACATCGGTGGCGGCGCCTCGGTGATGGGCACCTTGTCGGGTGGCGGCAAGGAGGTCATCTCGATCGGTGAACGCTGCCTGCTGGGAGCCAATGCGGGCATCGGCATCTCCCTGGGAGACGACTGTGTCGTGGCCGCCGGCTGCTACGTCACCGCCGGGACCAAGGTCACGCTGCCAGGAGGCGATGTCGTCAAGGCGCGTGAGCTGTCGGGCGAGGCCGGGTGGCGGTTCTGGCTCAACAGCGTCACCGGCCGGGTCGAGGCCAGCCGGCGTACGACTCCAGGCGTCGAGCTCAACACGGCGCTGCACGACAATGACTAGAGGCGCCAAGGTCGTCGCCGTCTTCGCGGTCGTGGCGGTCATCTCCGCCGTCGGGTGGTATGCCGTCCGCTCCGGCCTCGGACCATTGCCCGACCCGAGCTCCTGCACGGCCAGCGTCGACGACTACACAGTGGGGCTGACGACAGAGCAGGCGGAGAACGCCTCGATCATCGCCGCCGTGGCGGAGCGCCGCGGGCTGCCCGCGCGGGCCGTCTCGATCGCCATCGCGACCGCCTACCAGGAGTCCAAGCTCGTGAACCTCGACAGCGGCGACCGTGACTCCCTCGGACTGTTCCAGCAGCGGCCGAGCCAGGGCTGGGGCAGCAAGGAGGAGGTCACCGACCCCTACTACGCCACGAACGCCTTCTACGACGCGCTTGTCAAGATCGACGGCTATCAGGGCATGGAGATCACCGAAGCAGCCCAGAAGGTGCAACGCTCGGCCTTCCCGGACGCCTACGCCGACCACGAACAGGACGGCCGCACGATCGCCAGCGCCATGTCGGGATACAGCGACGCAGCATTCTCCTGCCGGACCGATGCTCCCGACGTGGCCGACGAGCAGCCGCAGAGGAACGGGCTGACGTCGCGCGCCAACACCGTCCGCGCCGACATCTCGAGGTCGTTCGGTGAGCTACCGCTGGGTGGCTTCGAACGCGGCGGGGTCACGACAGGGCACATGGAGGGCTCGGCGCACTATGAGGGGCGGGCGATCGACATCTTCTTCCGACCGGTCAGCGACGCGAACACCCGCCGCGGGTGGGTGCTTGCCCACTACCTGGTTGCCAACGCCGAACGTCTCCACATCACGCATGTGATCTTCGACGACCGGGTCTGGACGGGTGGCTCCTTGTCGGATCAGGGCTGGCGCGACTTCGACCCGTCCGTGACCGGCTCGGACATCAGTGCCGAAACTCGAGAGGTGCTCGAGCATCGCGACCACGTCCATGTCGACGTCGCCTGAGACCGCCTTGCCAGGGTGCGCCGGACCCCTTCATGCTCACCCCACGCCGAAAAGTCGGGCGACGGCCGCCTCGATGCGCTCGTCGGTCGCGGTCAGCGCCACCCGCACGTGGCGGGCCCCGGCTGGTCCGTAGAAGTCTCCGGGGGCCACCAAGATGCCAAGCTCGGCAAGCCACCTGACAGTGTCCATGCACGGCTCGCCGCGGGTGACCCACAGGTACAGCGAAGCCTCGGAGTGCTCGGCCCGGAACCCGGCCCTTTCAAGCGCCGAAAGCAGCAGTCGTCGGCGCCGGCTGTAACGCGGTCGCTGCTTGCCGACATGGGCGTCGTCGTCGAGGGCGGCACGCATCGCAGCCTGCACCGGAGCAGGCACCATCAAGCCACTGTGCCGACGGACCTCTCGCAGCCCGCTGACGATCTCTGGGTCACCCGCCACGTACGCGGCCCGGTAACCGGCAAGGTTCGACCGCTTCGACAGCGAGTGCACCGCGAGGACCGACTCGAGCGATCCACCGTTGACCTCCGGGTGCAGAATCGACACCGGCTCCGCGTCCCACCCCCACTCGAAGTAGCACTCGTCGGAGGCGACGACGGCGCCACGCTCACGTGCCCACACGACGACCTTGCGCAGGTGCTCGACCGGTAGGACCCGACCAGTCGGATTGGCCGGCGAGTTCACCCACACGAGGGGTACGTCGGCCGGGCCGACGGCCGTGGTGGCGTCACTCGCCACGACGTCCGCGCCGGCGAGCAGCGCCCCCACGGCATACGTCGGGTATGCCACCTCGGGGATGAGGACAGTCTGGCCTGGCCGAACCCCGAGCTGCAGGGGTAGCGACGCCACCAGCTCCTTCGAGCCGATGGTCGGCAAGACGCAGTCGTCGGTGACGGGGACCGAGCCGACTCGGCGCCTCAGATAGTCCACGATGCTCGACCGGAGCTGCGAAGTGCCCCAGACGGTGGGATAACCCGGGGCGTTCGAGCCGGTCTCCAAAGCTCGCCGCACCGACTCCGGCGTGGGGTCGACCGGCGTACCGATGGACAGGTCCACGAGCCCGTCTGGATGCGAGCTCGCCTGCTCCTTGACGGGCAGCAGCCGGTCCCAGGGGAAGACGGGAAGTCGGCTCGAGACAGACCGCGCCGCCGACCCCGACGGGGCAGGCGGCGCGGAGGTGGACGCCAGGCCCACCCGGTCCATCAGTGCTCTTGGCTCTGCGGCGGCATTGCCGCAACGATCGGGTGGTCCTTGTCTATGAGCCCGAGTTTGGCGGCACCGCCGGGTGAGCCGAGGTCGTCGAAGAACTCGACGTTCGCGGCGTAGAAGTCCTTCCACTGCTCGGGCGTGTCGTCCTCGTAGAAGATGGCCTCCACAGGACACACCGGCTCACACGCACCGCAGTCGACGCACTCGTCGGGGTGGATGTAGAGCATCCGCTTTCCCTCGTAGATGCAGTCGACAGGACACTCGTCGACACAACCCCGATCCTTCAGATCCACACACGGCTGCGCGATGACGTACGTCAACATTGCCTCCTCGAAGAGCTCTGCGCTGCAACACTGTCGGCGCACCTCTCGGCCCGCTTGCAGGAACTAGTATCTACGCTCCGGCATCTCCAGCCGTACCCAGGTCCAGCCGACGGGAGGAAGTCGTGTCGTTGAGCCGTGACCACCTGGGCAGACGGGTGATCGTACGGCGCGTACTGCGAGGTGAGACGGGGCCGAGCGGCGGGCCCGCCATGACCGACGTGCTCGGCGTCCTCAGCGTCTGGACCGGCTCGAGCCTGGTCGTGGAGCGCGAAGACGGTGAGCAGGTCGAGATCGCGCTGTCCGACGTCGTCGCGGGCAAGCCGGTCCCGCCGCGCCGGCCGAGCAGTCGGCGGATCAGTCCGGAGCAGCTCCAGCAGATCTGCAGTAACGGCTGGCGCGCCCCGATCGAGGAGCCCTTGGGTGACTGGCTGCTTCGATCCGGTGCCGGGTTCACCGGGCGCGCCAACTCGGTCCTGGTGGCTGGCGACCCGGGGGTTACGACAACCGCGGCTCTCGAGCGCGTGACGGGTTTCTACCGGGAGCGGGGGCAGCCGCCGCTGGCACAGGTCGTGGTGAGCTCCCCCTGGCTGCGCGAGCTGGAGTGCCACGGTTGGGGACGGGCGCGGCAGGACGAAGCCGACACCGTCGTACAGGTCTCATCGATCGCTGCGGCCCGTCGGGCGCGCCGCAGCACCGCCACGAGCGCGGACCGGGTGGACCTCGCCGACGACATCGACGAGTCCTGGCTGGCTGTCTACGGGAAGGCGGCAGGGGTCGATCCCCACGTCGTACGCAAGGTGCTGACCACTGGCGACACCTGCTTCGCGCGGGTCGGCGAGCCTGCGGTGGCGATCGGGCGCGGGGTAGTCAGTGGGGACTGGCTGGGAATCGCAGCCGTCGAGGTCGTAGCCCGACGTCGCGGCGAGGGTCTCGCGCTGGCAGTCGTGGAGGCGCTGTTGGCGTGGGGCGCGTCGCGAGGCGCCGTATCGGCGTACCTCCAGGCTCTCGCGACAAACGATGCCGCGCTCCGCCTGTACGCGGGCTACGGCTTCTCGACCCACCACACCTACCGCTATCTCACACCTACGTGCTGACCAGCCAGTCAGCGACATTTGATCGCCGGCAAAGGCTGGTAGCGACTGTGCACTGTCTCCGCACGTCGAGAGCTGTCGCCTGTCGACATCACGCGGTGCACGTCGATCTCGAAACCGGCGACGCCCTGACGTGGCACGCAACGTGCACCCCCCCTCTCAACAACCCCTGGCTCCACGATGTTGTACGGCGCGGACGAGGACACCGCCACCGTCGCGTACGGAGAGCTCCAGAGCTCGACATGTAGTTCTCCGATGCCGTTTCGCAGAGCACCGACGTAGGCGCGCACCAGTACGCCGTAGGGCGAGTCGTTCCTGATCAGCAGATCGGTGCCGGCCCCGGCGACGGTGGCGTCGAGGCCCGGGGTCGTCGACGGGGGGAGAACCGGGTTGGGGGTGCGCTCGAGAATCGTCAGACCTGCCCGGAAGGCGGCTTCGAACATGACGGAGGCGGCCAGCGAAGCTGCGCTGCTGTCACGGTCGACGTCGATTCGCTGTCGGAGGCTGACCATCTGGCCGGGGAGCAGGAAGAGGCGATGCAGGTCGCGCGCTACCAAGGTCCCGTCACCCGTCACCTGCTGGTCGTACCGCACGACTCGCCTGACGATGGGTGTCTCGATCTGGAGCAGTCGAGCCTCCTTGGTGGTGAAGCTCGGCTGCCGCCGTGCTGTCGGCACCTCTGCGCGTCTCTCCTCGCCCCCGCGAGTGAGCGCGTCGACAACGGCTGTCGCCCAGTCCGCGCTGGTGAACACCTGACCGACGCGGCTCGGCCGGATGACGACGCTGTCTCCCCGGAAGCGAATTCGCGCGTCCATCGGCTGATTCGGCAACGAGGCGACGAGACGACGTGAGCGGTCGGCGAGGACCTCCGGGTGCACGTCGAGTCGCAGGCGACCGTCGACATCCTTCGCCCGCAAGGCTGGGCCGAAGATACGCGGCGACAGCTTGACCGTGGTGTCCTTGACGCGAAGCCGGACAGGGGCCGACAACGCCTCGTCGGCGACATCCGAGGTGAACCGGGTCGCCTCCCTCGTCGTGATGTCGGCATCGACGGCGGCCAACGGTAACGAGACAGCTCCGTCGCGAGACAGCAGCGCCGACTGCAACCTCCTGGCGGCCCTGGCACGGTCCAGCCGGCGACCCTCGGTCGCCACGTGCACCCGCGGTTGACCATGCGAGAACGTCACCCGGGCGTCGACCGGCTCGCGCTTCACCAACTTGTCGATCTTGCTGAGGGACTGGCGCATCTCAGCCGAGTTCACGATGATCACCGGCTCCACTGCTCCCCCGCCGAAGATCACGCGCAGCATGTGCCGGGGGTCCCAGCTTCCTCCGGCCAGAGCTTCGTCAACCGTCGCCTCGATGTCGAGGGAGAGGCCGGTCTCTTGCGGGTCGAGCACGAACGTACGACCTGCCGCCTTCGCTTTGACGGGTTTCTCGATGAGGGGCACGAGCTCCGACTGGAGCACCGTTCGGGCCCGTCCCGACGTCATTCCGCCCACGTCGACACCGGCGACCGTCGTTCCCGGTGGCAGGCGATCACCGACAAGGACGTGTCCGAGCGCATACAGCGAGCCGAGGACGAGCGCGAACACAAGTAGGAACAGGGCGGCAAACCGCAGGTCATGGGTCCTCGGCAGGTCGTCGACGTAGACCTTGCGGCGCGGCCACAACCTCATCGGTCCCAGCTTCTCCAGCCGGCGGTCACGACGACAGCCCCCGTCCCTCCGAAGATGAACGCGTAACCGAGGCTGTCAGCGATGATCAGCGCGTCTCCACCGGGCCCGCCTGCCAGCATGGCCGCTAGTCCCACGATCCAGCCGCCGGCGGCGGTGAGGCCTAGGCTCCAGACAGTCGACCTTGCCAACCACACGCAGGACGCAGAACCGGCGACGCTCAACGCGAGACCCCAAGGGATGGATACGGCCCCCGGTCGCCACACCGCACGCGAGACCCACGCCGCCACCACAGCCACGCTGACGGCCAACGTCGCAACGACCAGGTGGGCGACGATGCGGCGTCCGCCGGTCAGCGCTGGTGCGGGCTGGTGAACGACCACCTCTTTGGCCATGACCGGCACGACTCAGGCAACGCCCGCGAAGAGGTCGCTCTCGCGGCCACCGTCGAACAAACCCGGCCCACCTTTTACCAGCCGGTAGAACTCCGTTCCCCAGACCTGGCTCCCCAGGTTGTTGGAAAGCGCAAAGAAGGGCCCTTCGAGACTGATCTGGGTGGCATGGGCGGCCATCGCCTTCAGCTTCGCCTCGACGAAGTCGCTGCCGTCGATCTGCGTCGTGATGAGCTCGTCTGGCGTCACGAACGGCGGCAGCGGCCCTTCCGGGTCGATACCCTCGAACGTCACCGCGTCCCCGCTGGCGCGCAGGTGGCGCAAGCCCTCCCGCATCCGAGCCTCTGACATCGAGTTCCAGTAGATCTTGGCGATCTCCCACGGCTCGCCGAGGTCCAGCCGGTATGACGGGACCGCCGCCAAGATACTGGCGTACATCGCCACCCGGTGTGCCTGGATGTGGTCCGGGTGCCCGTAGCTGCCCACCTCGTCATACGTCACCAGGACCTGAGGACGGACCTCGCGGACGATAGTCACAAGGTCGTTGCTCGCCTCGGTGAGATCTGCCCGCCAGAACGCGTCGTCACGGACCCGGGGAGGCGGAACTGCAAACCCTCGCTCGTCTGTCGCCATGCCCGTGTCGCGATAGCGGCCCGGCCCTCCGAGGAACCGGTAGTCGGTCACGCCCAGGAGCCGCATCGCTTCCTCGAGCTCTGCGATGCGGTGCAGCCCAAGACCGTCCTCCTGCTGGGCGGCCAGGTGGTCAAGTCCTTCGACCAGGATCTCGCCCTCCTCACCGAGCGTGCAGGTCACCAAGGTGACCAGCGCCCCCTCGGAGACGTACTTGGCCATGGTTGCGCCGTTGCCGATGGTCTCGTCGTCGGGGTGGGCGTGGACGAGAAGGAGCCGCCGAGCTTCTGGGGTCGGTGCCGACATGGCAACAGCCTACGGCCGATGCGCTGAGACCCCGCTCAGCCACTCTCAGGTGCTCCTGCAGCGGTCAGCCCCAGCCAACGTCTGAACGATGATGACGCCCGCCTCACGCAGCCTCAGCCACACCGCAGGTGCCAAGCGCGAAGGAGTCAACGGCTGAAGAAGGGTGACGCCGGCCTCACGCACCTTCAGCCACACCAGAGGTGAGGCGCCGCCAACCCTTCCTTGCCAGCTTCGCTTCGAGCTGATCCATGAACAGATTCGGTTGGGTACGAAACCCGATGACGGGGATACGCCGGAAGTCGTCGGCCCCCACCGTGAGGCCGTTCTGTCGTAAGGCGTCGTCCACCGCGTTGAGCACCGCGTCGTGATGCGCGCCCTCGAAGGTCGAGCTATCTGCTGCTGCCCCGTCATGACCAACACGAGTGCGGCCTGACGGTCGGTCCGGGCCCAAGACGCTGCTCGGATCGCAGCCAACGGGGTGTTCACGCGTCTCTCGCTTGCGTGTACGACGTCCTCCTCGCGCCAGCCCCGCAGCTCTTTGACGACAACTCCGGGAATGCCGACCGGCTGCCAACCATGGAGGACGCTCACATGCACGGGTGCTGCGTAGCCGCGTAGGCCAGCGGCATTCAGCGCGCTGGGCCGTCCAGGGCGCCGTGGGAGCCCACCTCATGGAGCGCGTGTCTGGGTAGTGCCGCTTTGGTGAGTGGGCCGCGGTGGACAGCGACCGAGTGTCGGCCAAGAAGGGCCCATCGACCGCGAGACAAGTCACGCCGGATGTCCCACCGGTCAATCCCGAAGTGTGCGAGCTCGGCCCGCGAGAGCAGGTAGTCCCTGCCCACGGCGGCAGCCTCGGCGTGGCGGACCCGCTGCCCAGCGGCAGATTGGCTGTCTCGCTGGAGAAGCGATTCGACGTTCGCCCGCACAGGGAACAAGCCGGTTGAGGTGAACAGGCTCATCCATCGACCGTGGCAGCGGCGGTCAGCTGCGACAACCGTCATCGGGTGGGCTGTGGATCGGCAAACGTCTCAAGCTCTGCTTGGGACAACTTGCCGGCGTACCACCCCTAGCTGCGGCTGAAGAAAGGTGACGCCTCCGCCACGGGGATTCAGCCACAGGCCTGGCGGATCGCCGGGACACGCGTCCGCAGCCGCTCCAGGCTGTTTGCCGTGTTCGCCGGTTCGCCGATCCTTCGAAGGTTGAGCATCCCCGCATCGCCCGCCCGTTGCCCGGCCGAGATGACCTCGAGCGACCGCTCGATGCGTGGGACGACGCCATCCAGGATCTGAAGCGCCGTGACGCAGTCGCCGTACGCCGTGGCCATGACGGTCAAGCGTTGAGCAGCTGCCGAGGCAGGCATCTCCCGGTGCAGCGGCACCCAGTTCCAGGCGGCAAACGACAGGTCTTCCAGCGGATTGCCTGGACCGGCCATGTCCCAGTCGAAGACGCCGACTGTCCGCTCCCCGACCGCCGACGAGCCCACCGCGACGTTGTACGGCGCGAAGTCATGATGGCAGATCAGCTCGCCCGGCTGAAGGTCTCGGTGAACGGTCCGCCACGGCCCCGGATGACGGAAGCCCCGCACTGCTAGATGGAACGTACGAAGCCACGTCATGGCATCGGCGAGCAGGTCCTCACCGACGGTCTCGTCGTCCACGTCGACGAGACGGCCCTCGAGATAGGTCAGCACCTCACGTCCGCGGGCGTCGACTCCCAGCACCCGCGGAGTCTCGGAGAAGTCCAGCGCTGCCAGATGGGCCAGCAGCGCATGCACGGCAGGCGTCCAGGCGCCGGTCACCCGGCGAACGGTGGCACCGATTCTCGTCGCTCCTCCGACGTTGCCCCCAGGAAGTCGCTCACCGTCGAGGAGGACTTCGCGCAGCTCTTGGAGGAACGGGCGGTCCGAGGGCAGCCAGTCGACGTCGTCGAGCTCCTCCGGCATGAGCCAGCGAACGGCGTCGTGCTCCATCGGAACCGGGTCACCAGACAAGAGCCTGGCGACGTGGGCGGTCAGCTCATAGCCTGGCTTGATATGCGTGCGGCCCTCGAGCGAGTAGACAACCTCAACCTCACAGGCCAGCTCCTCGCGGACTTCTCGACGCACGGCAGCGGCGACGGTCTCGTCAGCGTCGATCTTGCCGCCAGGGAGCTCCCAGCCCCCAGCGACGTCGGAGGGACCCATGCGCCGGGCAGCCAGCACCCGTCCGTGGTGCACGATCGCTGCGGCGGCGACTTCCCGAATCACCCGCGCACCCTATCCGTCCAGATCAGCACATCGGCGCCGTCCGGGCCTGTGAGTTGTCGCGCAACGCTGCTGGAACCAGGTCGGCTGTGCGGACATACGGCTGATGAGAGGGCCGTGCCGCCCTCGCCGGGTACCCGGCGAGGGCGATCTCACATGCATGTTACTTTCGCAGCGGGCAACTACCCGCGAGACTGATCATCTGAACCGAACAGCCTGAACCAGCATCTCGCCACCACGCCGTAAGGGGTGTCCAACATGTCGACAGGAGTGATGGGACCCGGCCGCGCCGGCGTCGAGGCCAAGACTCTTCGTCAGGACAGGTGGTGGCTTGCCCCGCTCACCACATTCGTCGTGTTCACCGCCTTCGTCGTGTACGCGACCTGGCGGGCCTTCTCCGGCGAGCACTACTACGCGTCGCCGTACCTGTCGCCGTTCTACTCCCCCTGCCTGACCGACAGCTGCGTGGAGGGATCGTCCGACTTCGGACAGCCGTTCTCGTGGTGGCAGCTGTCGCCGGCGCTGATCATCCTGGTCTTCCCGCTGGGTTTCCGGATGACCTGCTACTACTACCGCAAGGCCTACTACCGGGCCTTCTGGTTGTCCCCGCCGGCTTGTGCGGTCGCCGAGCCGCACGGGAAGTACACCGGCGAGACGCGCCTGCCGCTGATCCTGCAGAACCTCCACCGGTACTTCTGGTATGCCGCCATCCTGGTGACCTCGATCCTCACCTTCGACGCGATCCTTGCCTTCCGCGACGAGGACCATCAGTGGGGGCACATGGGGCTCGGCACGGTGATCTTCGTCATCAACGTCGCCCTCCTCTGGTTGTACACGCTCTCGTGCCACTCCTGCCGCCACGCCGTCGGAGGCCGGTTGCGGCACTTCTCCAAGCACCCCATCCGCTACAAGGTGTGGACCTGGGTCTCGAAAATCAACAAAGACCACGCGCGCTATGCCTGGCTGTCTCTGTTTTCCGTGGCGATCGCCGATATCTACGTCTACCTGCTGTCCAGTGGCGCATTCGAGGACCCGAGGTTCTTCTGACTCATGACCACCCCTGCGCAGCAAAGCTCCTCGGGGCAGAACCCTGAGCGGCATCCGATGACGGGCAACGTCATGGGCAGCGATGTACCGTCCGAGCCGCACGGCTTCGAGGAGCACTCGTACGACGTCGTCGTCATCGGTGCCGGAGGGGCTGGGCTGCGCGCGGCGATTGCCGCCCAGGACGCCGGCGCAAAGACTGCGATCGTCTGCAAGTCCTTGCTCGGCAAGGCGCACACCGTGATGGCCGAGGGTGGCATCGCGGCTGCGATGGGCAACGTCTACCCAGACGACAACTGGCAGGTGCACTTCCGCGACACGATGCGCGGCGGCAAGATGCTCAACAACTGGCGGATGGCGCAGCTCCATGCCCAGGAGGCACCGGAGCGAGTGCTCGAGCTCGAGGAGTGGGGGGCCCTCTTCGACCGCACGGACGACGGGCTCATCTCCCAGCGGGACTTCGGAGGGCACCGCTTCGCCCGGCTCGCCCATGTCGGGGACCGCACCGGGCTCGAGATGATCCGGACCCTCCAGCAGCGCGCGGTGGCTCAGGGGATCGACGTCTTCATGGAGTGCACGATCACCGAGCTGTTCAAGACCGCGCCCGGCGACGGCAACCGCATCTCGGGAGCGTTCGGCTACTGGCGCGAGTCTGGCCGCTTCATCGTCTTCCACGCCCCTTGCATGGTCCTCGCGACGGGTGGGATCGGAAAGTCCTACCAGGTGACGAGCAACTCCTGGGAGTACACCGGTGACGGGCACGCGCTGGCCATGCGCACCGGTGCCTCGCTGATCAACATGGAGTTCGTGCAGTTTCACCCGACCGGGATGGTGTGGCCGCCCTCGGTGAAGGGCATCCTCGTCACGGAGTCGGTGCGCGGCGACGGTGGCGTCCTGCGCAACTCCGACGGCAAGCGCTTCATGTTCGACTACATCCCGGAGTTCTTCAAGTCCGAGACGGCCGACAACGAAGCGGAGGCAGATCGTTGGTACGACGACAAGTCGAACAACCGGAGACCGCCTGAGCTGCTGCCTCGCGACGAGGTGGCCCGGGCTATCAACTCGGAGATAAAGGCCGGCCGTGGGTCCCCGCATGGCGGGGTCTTCCTCGACATCGCGTCCCGGCGTACCCCGGAGTTCATCATGCGGCGCCTGCCGTCGATGTACCACCAGTTCAAGGAGCTCGCGGATGTCGACATCACCGCCGAGCCGATGGAGATCGGGCCGACGTGCCACTACGTGATGGGCGGCGTCGAGGTCGACCCGGACACCGGCGCCAGCAAGATCACGGGACTGTACGCCGCCGGCGAGGTGGCGGGCGGGATGCACGGCTCCAACCGGCTAGGGGGCAACTCGCTTTCCGACCTGCTGGTCTTCGGATGCAGGGCCGGCCTGAACGCGGCATACCTTGCCCACCAGTCGCGGGGCGGCCAGCGTCCCCGCGTCGACGGCGCCGAGGTGAGAGCGGCCGCCAAGCGCGCGCTTGCGCCGTTTGAGCGTGCCGGTGGTGAGAATCCGTACACGATCCAGCACGACCTCCAAGACGTCATGCAGCGGCTGGTCGGCATCATTCGCAACGCCGACGAGCTGGCTGCGTCGCTGAAGGAGATAGACGCGCTCAAGGAACGTGCCAAGAACCTGACGGTCGAAGGTCACCGGCAGTACAACCCGGGCTGGCACCTTGCTCTCGACATCGTGAACATGCTGACGGTGTCGGAGTGCATCGCCACGGCGGCGCTCGAACGTCAGGAGTCGCGGGGCGGTCACACCCGTGACGACTTTCCTGCCACCGACGACAGTTGGGGTACCAGGAACCTCGTGCTCACGCTTCCGGACGGCAGCGACGGCAAGGTGCACCTCGAGCACCAACCGCTGCCGGCCATGCCCGATGACCTCAAGAAGCTGTTCGAGACCCTGACATGAGTGAGGTTCGCTGATGAGCTACGAGCTGAGGATGCGCTTGTGGAGAGGCGACGCCTCCGGTGGCGCGCTTGGCGACTTCACGGTTGTCGTCGAGGAAGGAGAGGTGGTCCTCGACGCCATCCACCGCATCCAGGCCACCCAGGCCGGCGACCTGGCCGTGCGGTGGAACTGCAAGGCCGGCAAGTGCGGCTCGTGCAGCGCCGAGATCAACGGCAGGCCGCGACTCATGTGCATGACGCGGCTGGCCGACTTCGAGGAGTCCGAGACGATCACCGTGACCCCGATGCGAGCCTTTCCGGTCATCCGAGATCTCGTCACCGACGTCTCGTTCAACTACGAGAAGGCCAAGCAGGTGCCTGCCTTCGCACCCACGCCTCGAGACGCCGACGGTAAGCGTCGGATGCAGCAGGTGGACGTCGAGCGCGGGCAGGAGTTCCGCAAGTGCATCGAGTGCTTCCTGTGTCAGAACACCTGTCACGTCGTGCGTGACCACGAGGACAACAAGGCGGCCTTCGCCGGTCCGAGGTTCTTCCTTCGGTACGCCGAGCTCGACATGCACCCACTCGACACCAACGACCGACGCAAGCTGTCCCAGGATGCCGCCGGGCTTGGCATGTGCAACATCACCAAGTGCTGCACCGAGGTGTGCCCGGAGAACATCAAGATCACCGACAACGCCATCATCCCGATGAAGGAGCGGGTGGCGGACCGCAAGTTCGATCCGGTTACCTGGCTCGGTTCGAAGATCATGCGGCGCAGCGACACCGCCCAGCGCGAAGAGGTCTGAGCTGCGGTTGAGTGGTCCCCGGCCTAGCGATCCGACTCTCAGGGTGCCCTGACCCCCCCTGTGAGTCGGATCTTTGCGCTACGCGCTGCCGCGGCGGCAGCTACCGACCAGGTCGTCCGGCTGGACCGTTGGGTCCGTCGCTGGACCGGTCAACGCCCAACCGGTGACGGGATCCGGCTGACACCGGGCCGAGACCTGCAGCGCCAGGTCGAGCAGCTTGTCGGCTCGATGGGCGGAAGGGCGGGTCTCGACGCCGTACTCGCCGACCTCGACCGCAACGCCACCGTCGTCGACGTACCTGCAACGTCAGCCGACTACGGCTTCCGGTGGGACGACGAAGACTTTGTCGACAAGCAATGGTGGCCGCAGGGGATCACCACGTCAGCAGACGCGAGCGACACCGACGACATCGCGGGTCGCCGACTGGTCGTGGTCGCGTGGTACGCCAAGCGCCTCCGAGGAATCACCCAGGGTGTCCGGCTCAGCTTTGTGGACGTCACCGACGACTCTGCCCCCCGCTACCGACACGTGCTGCTGGTGGAGCCCCACCGACACTGGTTGACCCGGCGGGTGCTGATGCGGCCGGTCCCGGTTCATGCGGGCGGCATCGTCTGGTACAGCTCGTCGATGCTGGTCGCGGATACGCGTGGTGGCCTCCGGGTGTTCAAAGTTGACGACATCGCAAAGGCGCCGGGCGGCCAGGGCTGGCACGGCTACCGCTACGTCCTACCTCAGCGGACGTCGTACCGAGCGGTCAACGACCGTGGCTTCTTGCCGTTCAAGTTCTCGTTCGTGTCCGTCGACCGTAGCGGGGAGCAGCACCAGCTGATCGGCGGTGAGTACGGCCGCCAGGGGGAGAACCGGCTTGTCCGCTTCAGATTAGGGGCCGCCGAGGCGTCGCTTGCGATGGACGGTGGCACGGCACGGCCGCTGGAGATGCTGTTCGACGGCCCGCCCCACATGCAGGGCGCCACGATTGTCGACGGCACCCTCTACCTGACGATGAGCCGAGGATCCCGGACCCCTGGAAGTCTCTGGGTACGCCGTCCGGGCGAGCAACCGCACGAGTACCGACGCGTTCTCGCTGTCGGCCCCGAGGACCTAACCTACTGGCGACAGCAAGACCGGCTGTGGAACTGCTC
>JAUJOO010000007.1:52744-85758 GCA_030447585.1 Nocardioidaceae bacterium
CGCCTGGTCGACAAGGTGGCGGTGGTCGCCGACGAGCGTGATCACCATCCTGATATCGACATCCGATGGACGACGGTCACGTTCCGGCTGTCGACGCACTGGCGCGGTGGGATCACTGAGGCGGACGTCGCACTGGCTGCAGAGATCGACAAGTTGGTGGCCGACTGACCGCGCGCCACCCGCCACGAACCGGCAGCGCCTACCGGCGCGGGCTCAGCCCGAACGAGGCTCCTGTCAGTTCCTCGGAGAGCTCCCAGAGCCGGTGTGCCGTCGCCTCGTCGCTGGCCCGGCTGCTGCGCCCTACCAGGGTCGGGTGGCCGCGTGTCTCGCGGAGCCCGTCGGGTCCGACGTAGCTTCCGCCCGGCAGGTCGGTCGTAGCGGCATACAGGATCGGCAAGGCGCCCATCTCGTCGGACTGCGCGAAGAACCTGTTCCCGAGTGCCATCACCGCATGCTGCAACGCGCTGCCGGTGTGGCTGTGCAGGTTGGTGGAGGCATAGCCGGGGTGCGCGGCCAGGGCTCGTACGGAGAAGCCGCCGGCGCCAAGACGCTTCTGCAGCTCCAGCGTGAACAGCAAGTTGGCAAGCTTGGACTGGCCGTACGCAAGCCATCGCTGGTAGCGGCGACGCTCCCAGTTGAGGTCGTCGATTTCGATGCGCCCAACCCGGTGGGCGATCGAGCAGACGGTAACGACCCGGTCCAAGATGTAGGGCAGCAACAGGTTGGTGAGCGTGAAGTGGCCGAGGTGGTTCGTGCCGATCTGCATCTCGAACCCGTCCACAGTGCGGCGCTTGGGGACGGCCATCACACCGGCGTTGTTGACGAGTACGTCGAACGGCCGGTCCCACGAGTCAGCGAAGGCTCTGACTGAGGACAGGTCAGCCAGGTCGAGCGAACGCACCTCGGTAGAGCCCCCAAGGCTTGCCCCCGCAGCCGCGCCTCGCTGCCGGTCTCGGACCGCAAGCACCACGTGCGCACCCTTGTGGGCGAGGTGTCTGGCCGTGATGAAACCTAGGCCGCTGTTGGCGCCGGTGACGACGACCGTCCGGCCCGCTTGCGAAGGCATGTCCGCAGCGGTCCAGGCGGAGGGGCTCACGCCTGACTCAGTGCTTCTTGGGTGGCACGATCTCGGTCTTGTTCTTGTTGTTCGCCTTCGCGTGCTTCTCGGCGCGCTTCTCCTTGAGAGACTTGCCTGCCTTCTTCGACATATGTTGTCGAGGCGACTTGTCAGCCATGGTTACTCGCTCCCTGCAATCGGCAGCCTGGTCAGCTCCGCAGGCTTCGAGACTACGCCGCGCGCGGGTGCGCGTGAACAGACGTAGCCATTCTTGGCCCACTTGTCGGTAGTGGCGTGCGACAGCGCATCAGCGTTGGCCATCAACAGTGTCCCTGAGGAGATGAACGGCCTAGCGTCTTGCGAGCGTCGAGTCGCGTGACCGGTGTGAGGTTGCCTCTGCTTCGCTGCCCCTGCGCTCAGACCGGGGGGCCAGGCGCCATCGGTTGGACGTTGGAGACGATTGGACCTAAGGTGAATGCTCATCCGCCGGCCCACAAGCGGCCCGGTGCCACAACTGCATAACCAGGTGCGGCAACGCCGAGTCCTGCCCGCCGCCGCCTGGTCCATCCCATCCTCTACCGAACACGGGCAGGAGTGGGGGACCCAACACTCTCGCGACACCAGGCCGTCTCAGACAGCTCGAAGCCGCTAGGGGTGAAGTCGCCTACGCCGACCAGCATCGGCTCACCGGTGGCAGAGCACCTTTCAGCTCTAACCCGACAGCTCACCTCACAGGCGTGGAAAGGGAACTTCACCATGCCTGGGATCGCTCACGTGCGGCACGCCGCACACCAGTCACTGTTCGTCACCGTCCTCGTCGTGGGTTTGATGGCCGCGATGGCGTGGCCGGTGAGAGCCCACTACGGCGCAACTCGCTGGGATTGCCTCGCGCACTACGAGTCGACACACCGCTGGCACGTGAACACCGGCAACGGGCACTACGGGGGTCTGCAGTTCTCGCTGTCCACGTGGCGGTACTACGGCGGCCCGAACGACTCCGGCAACAAGTACCCGCACCTCGCCACCAGGAACGAGCAGATCCTGATTGCGAACCGCACGGCTTCCAAGGGCTGGATGCACAAGTCCCACGGCCACTGGCACGCCGCGCAGGGCGGGTCATCTGCCTGGCCCAACACATGGGGGAAGTGCAACTGAGCTTCTCGTGAGGATTCGGGGAGCGATCTCGGCGGGTCAGCCGCCGGCCATTGCACCGACCACCAGGAACGGCTCCTCACCGTGGACGACCCGGTCGGGCAGCGGCGCGTCCGGCTCCTCGTGGGAGAGGTCCTCCTCGCAGGCGTAGAAGCGCACGAATGCACGTCGCTTCGCCGTCGCCCGGTCGCGGATTGTGCCGAGCAGCATCGGGAACTCCGCCTCCAGAGCGTCGAGCACGGACCGCTGGGTCACCTCGCCTCGCACATCGACGCGGATCTCGCCCTGGACCTTGGCCATGGCGCGGAGGTGGGCTGGAAGAACCACGCGCACCGACTCGCTCAACGGCGTACTCATGGCAGGGTCTGCACCTCGACGGACAGCACCGGCGGCAGGTCGCGCACGATCGGCGCCCATGTGTCGCCTGAGTCGTTGGACGCGTAGACCTGGCCGCCGGTGGTGCCGAAGTAGACGCCACACGTCTCGTGCTGGTCGACTGCCATGGCGTCACGCAGCACGTTGACGTAGCAGTCGTGTTGCGGCAGGCCGGTCGTCAACGCCTCCCAGTCGTCACCGCCGGTGCGGCTGCGGTAGACGCGCAACTTGCCGTCGGGCGGGAAGTGGTGCGAGTCGCTGGTGATCGGTACGACGTAGACGGTCTCTGGCTCGTGGGCGTGGACCGCGATGGGGAATCCGAAGTCGGACGGCAGGTTGCCACTCACCTCGTGCCAGGTGTCGCCGCCGTCCTTGCTGCGCATGACGTCCCAGTGCTTCTGCATGTAGAGCACGTCCGGCTTGGCCGAGTGCATGTCGATGCGGTGGACGCAGTGACCGACCTCCGAGTCCTGGTCGGGGATCTCACCGGAGCGAAGACCCTTGTTGATCGGTTGCCACGTCTGGCCGCCGTCGTAGGTACGGAAGGCGCCTGCGGCGGAGATCGCGACGTAGAGCCGGTCTGCGTCGGTCGGGTGTTCGACGATCGTGTGCAGGCACATGCCGCCGGCGCCGGGCTGCCACTGCGGGCCGGTGTCGTGCCGGCGTAGGCCCGACAGCTCCGTCCACTGGGCACCGCCGTCGGTGGACTTGAAGAGCGCCGCGTCCTCGACACCGGCGTAGACCGTCTCGGCGTCGTGCAACGAGGGCTCGAGGTGCCAGACTCGGGTGAATGCCCACGGCCGCAACGACCCGTCGTACCACTGGTGCTCGCCGGGCACCCCGTCGTAGGTGAAGTCGTTGCCCACGGTGTCCCACGACGCACCGCCGTCATCAGGCGCTGGATCACCTGACCGAACCAGCCGCTGGTCTGCGAGGCGTAGATGCGGTCGGGATTCACCGGCGACCCCTTGAGGTGGTAGATCTCCCACCCCGGGAAGTGCGGGCGTCGACCGTCCAGTCCGTCCGCCTCTCGTTCGAGGTGAGGACGAAGGCCCCCTTGCGGGTCCCGACCAGGACACGTGTGCCATCCATCGATTTTCCTCCGTGCTATCGGAATCGCTGCGACGTTACTACTCGTACCGCCCAAGGAAGGACCGTCTGTCCGGTCAAAAGTCATCGGTGGTGGGACACTATTTTTCGTCTTCCGGCCGTCCTCAGCGCCCTCGGTCCGGTTCGACCAGTGCCAGCCGGCGTACGTCGTCGGCGTCAACCATCGGCGCCGCGTCGGCGGTCAGGTCGTGCGAACGTTTTTCTACGCCTCGGGCTAGGGAGGCTCGATTCCGGCAGAGATCGCGCAGCAGGCTGATCTCGGCGCCGTGATGGATCTGCTCGTTGATGAGGCATGTGAAGATGCGGCTGACGGGCCAGCGATCGCCCCAGTTGGTGCGCACCATGTTGTCGAGGAATGCATCATCTGGGGCAGCCGAAAGAACCTCGAGGAGCGGTTGCTGACTTGTCCGCAGCCATTCGACGGCGTCTGCTGCGTTGGAGGGTTGTCGAGGTCGAACGACGCTGTGGCTGGGCCGAACGCGTAGTCCCAGTAGAGGTAGTTCACGATGGCGATGTGCAGCGTCCGCCACGCTATGGTCGTCAGCGGAGCCGGATCAGGCTCAGGCACCTCGTAGTCGATGACCCACTCGCCGGATCCGTCCGCGCTCTTGGCTCGCACCTCGCTGCGGCGGTGTACCGTCCAACATCCCGCCACCGGCTCCCAGAAGAACTCCTCGTCCGAGATCCCGGCGAGCGTCTTGGCAGGTGCTCGCTCGACTGTTCGAACTGGTCGAGCAACAGGCCGACCGCCGTCGCGGCTGTTCCTCCACTCAGACGCACGATGTCGAGTACGGTCATTCACCGGTCGCGCCGTCGATCCGCTCGCGGATGATGTCAGCATGGCCGTTGTTGCCGGCCGTACTCGCCGATCAAACGAGGGTTCCGCAGAACTGTCTTGCCGTTCACGCAGCCTATGTGTTCCGAGATCCTGGCACGAGGCGAGGCGCCGGTCCGTCACGCTCCGCTCGCGTTGCCAGGTGTCGAAGGAGACGCCCACGTCCTCGGGCCCGCACTCGATGTCGTCCTCGGCTCCGTCCGCGTAGGAACCCCAGACCCACTCAAAGTCCGCATCCTCGCCGGTGGCCACCCACCGTAGGCATGTTCCATCTCCGCCATGTGCCTGACCAGCCCGAGCAACGACTGGGTGCGACGAGCAGCCGACGACGACGAGTTGGTGGTTCGACAACCCCGCTGCCGCTTGTCTGCGAGAGCGTCGCGGTGGAAGGACCAACCCCAGCGTAAGGTCGCGCTCATCACCGTCACCGGGTTGCGGGCGCGCGCCTGGTTCATCCGTCCACTTTCCGAGCGCAAGCACCGGTTGTCAACGGATGCCGAACCGAAAGACGTCGGCCCGCCGACCTTACACGTTGAAGCGGAACGATCACCACGGGGTTTCGGCTGGTTGTTGGTCATCGTTGGTTGATGCGGAAAACACGGTCTGACCTGCGGAAACACCCTCACGTCACCGTTGGATGTTGTCGGAGACCGTCGGTCTCGGCGTGACGTCTTGCGGACTATTTGCGGACCGCTGGCCGCTCACGTCTCGAGCAGGAGCGTGAAGTGGCCCCCATCTGAGCTTCGGCGTCACGCCGGTGAAGTGGCGACGGTCCAAGGTGGCGATCTCACGTACGCCGAGGCGCTCAACCACGGCGATCACCGAAGCATCCGTCGTCCCCAAGGGCAGGTCGTCTGCATAGCGCTCGATCGGCTCGGCGACTCGGGCGTAGTCAACGGCGAGGATCTCGGTCCCCACGAAGTCCTTGCGCCAGCCAGGCGGATGAAGGCGCTCGGCGCGAACGCCCGCGTAGCTGTGCGGCATGTAGGCGGTCTCGGCGACCACGGTGTGTGGAACGAGCAGCCGTCTTCCTGCCAGCCCGAGACCGGTGAAGAGGTCGACGCAGGCTCGATGGTGGTTCTGCTGGACGATCGCGGCAGCGATGAGCAGGCCGCTATCGACCAGGATCACAACGAGTCGCGGCCGGGCAGACGCGGCGAGGTAGTCATCGGTGTTCGTGGCCAGATCGGCTGGAAGGTCTGCGCCCTCGGCGGTCGAAGAACTCGGGCGACCGAGCCCCGCCGTTGTTCCGCGGCAGCCGACGGCGCGCACGTCGGCGAGGGCGGCGGCGACCTGGTCCTCGAACTGACTCGTCCACCAGCTCGTGCAACTCGTGGCGTTCGGCGGTCATGACTCGGTGTAGATCCAGACGCTGACGGTAGCGGGCGCTACGCCCACCGCGATCCAAGCCGCGCCTGAAGTTCGTCCCACGTCAGACCGATCGACAGGTCTGCCTGAAGCTCTGCTGCCCGGAGACCCGGATCATCGCCTTCTGCTGGTGGGTCGCTCGATCGGCTCGGACTCGATTGGCGCTCTCGATGTGCTCTACGACTTAGCGCTCATCGAGGCTCATCGCCTCGATCACGACCTGCAAGGCGAAGTTCCACCACGTCCTCGGGATAACTGGCAAAGGCGACACCCGAGCAGTCGCCCCGGGCGCCTGACGGCTACGCAAGGCCTCGTTCCGTGCTGTGCGGCGAAGCCACCCGCGTCCGAGAACCCACACGCCCAGGTCAGGCAGTCAACGACCGGCCACAGAGCCGTCGCTAGCACGAAGCAGGTTGACGGCGGCCAGTTCTTCCCCGTCGTCGATCCACTGTGGAGCCGACCGGTCGTCGTCGCAGGATGTCAGTTCGGCGGGGTAGAGCACGATCTGCTTCCCGACGAGAGGCCGTTGGAGACCGCCAAGATCGATGAGTTCGCAGGTTTGGCCGTCCGGCCAGCAGGTCACATCGCTGAACTCACCGGTCTCGACCTCACCGCATCGCCTCCGGCGACGACCAACAACGACACCTCACCAATCCTCCGGTGCGACTCCGGAACAGAGCGACCACGTGGCCGGATCGTCGGCGGCGGCCGCGGTGACCGTGGCCCGCGGAGCGGCGGCCGAGCAACTGCTGCACCTCGGGTGCCCACGCCGGAAGGCGGTCGCCGCCGGGCGAACCGCGGGGAAGGCGCTGGCGGCGGCGCGTCGAGACCGGCGCGGTCGCGGGTAGTGTGCAGGACCTCCACGACCAGGGTGACCGGCGTACCAGCCCGGGTCGTCCTCGCGGTCCTCCTCCGGCCCGCTGGGTCGGCGCCTGCTCCACCACTCCGCGGCGGGGGTGGCAGGTCTCAGCTCCTCGACGAGCAGGAGTGGCCGGCAGCCGTGACTCTGTCCCGCGCTTCGGTCAGACTCAGGCCGACCACGTTGGGATCGGTTCCAGGTCGCTCCCGCGCGCACTGTCGGACCAGGCGACCACCGGTGTCGATCGCGCCGGCAGTCTCATGCAGCGCCACCCGGGCAGGGAACGCGCGGCTGCGCGGTGACCTCGCAGAAATCAATGGTGAGAGTGAGCGCCTCACGATCACGGCGACGTCTCGCGGCCGCGCGGGTTCCGCACCAGGTGTCGGGCAGGTGCCCTCGACGACCTGGGCTGCGGCATCCGGTAGGTCGCCGACGCGCAGCACCCTGCTCGCTGCCTCGGCCAAGGATGCTCAACGCCGAGTTTGCTCCCCAATCACCGCGTGCCGCATCCGCTCCGGACAGCGTCCCGGTTCGCACCGTCCACAAACAGACCCACCTCGTCGGCGAAACCGGGGGACGGGCCGCGGCCAGTGGCGAAGTCGACGAACCGCCAAAACTCCCGAAGATCGGCCATGCAGTCGGTGGTGGCGTCCTGGTACGACAACAAGACCGTGACCGCATCGCCCAGCTGCACTGAGGCCCCGTGGTGGGCTCCAGTTCCAACCGGCCGACCCGCTGGTCCGCAGCTAATCTGCTTGCGTGGCGGACTTCGAGCCCTCGCTCCCGGAGGACGCTGGCCGACTCCCAGGTATGCCGAAGACCGAGCACGGTGCCGTCCAGGGTACCGGCGAGGACGACGGAGGCGACCCGATCAAGCACCGGGTTCACCACCGGTGTGGATGCCGGTCAGAGCGGTCACCACGACCGCACCGACTATGGACGCCGCGGCCGTCAGGGGCACCGGAATCGCCGACGGCGTGATCCGCCACGCGGGGTCCTGGCACGACCAATACCGCGCGTCCGCGCGATGACGGCTGCCAGGTGCGCGTCCGGTGTTGACCTCGATGCCGTTCGCGATCACTTCACTTCGGCGCGGACGGTCATCCCACTCAGCATGGTCCACACCTCCTCATCCTGCTTCGCCCCGGCGAGCCGCTGCGCGGGCTCGCAACAAATGGTACGCACAGTCGATGCCGAGCAGCCCAGCAGTACGCCGATCTCCTCGGCCGACCGGTCTCGTAGTAGTGCGGCGCACCGCCGCCCGCTGCTGCGCGAGGAGGGCACGCAGTGCGGCTGCGAGGTCCAAGTCGCGCTCCGATGGCAACGAGCGCGGCGACTGCCACGGGTCAGTGCGCGGCGGGATTCACTCCCGGCGAGCTGCTCGAGACCGCCATCCGGATCGCGATGCGTCATGTGGCCTGTGGGTTGTCGTAGGCGCTGACCTTCGTCCAGTTCCGGTGGAGCTGGCCGAAGGCATCCTGCGCCACGTCCTCGGCCGACTGCTTGTCCTGCGGCACAAGTACGCCGTCCGCGCAACCGCTCGAACTCGCGGCAGAAAAAGTCGGAGAACTCACCGTCATCCGGCTCGATCATCGACGCCCCTCGCCGCGCGGATGTAGGTCGCAACCTATACAGACGCAACCAGGCGGCCACCGTCCACCGCGACGCGCAGATGTGTCCGGGCCGGCCTCCGGGGGACCGACTCGTGCCCCTCGCGGTCCCTGACCACATCAGCGGCATCCCGGTCTTCCCGCTCGCCGGCCGAACCGTGTCTCCTGGTGACAGGCGTCGTAGGCAATCCGTATCTGACGACGACACTGGTGAGCAGCGGCGGTGGTTCAGGCGCTCCTCGGCCTGGCGCAGGAACGAGGTCATGCGCGCAGACCTCTCGTGGACACGACATCGAGACGGCGTCGCGCCTCGACCAACGCGAGCACCGTCGCCTGCTGAATATGGGTGAGCTCGGTCGCGCCATGGCAGCTCGATCACGGCGAGCGCCGGGTCGCTGCTGGGTATCCGGGAAGCCGAGCTGCCGCGAACTCTCGGGGGTGAGGATCGTCGGGTTAACGAGCCGGTGCACATGCTCGATCCGGGCGCACGCCTCGTAGACCGCGTCCACGTCGGGCTCACCGAGCACCATGACGTCGATGTCGTGCGGTTCCCGGACCGGCCTCCCCGAGAATCCGCGCGGCGAAGAAACCGTAGAAGGGCACCGACTCGATCACGTCGATGCGAGCAAGCTCCTCCTTGGGGCGAGATCACCACCGGGCCGGTCATGATCGTCAGGATCTCGCGCAAGGGGTCCACCAGCGGGCTCTCGTCGTTGGCGCGGATCGGCCTCGTGCGGCCCACCTGTCGCTCGCTCGGGGCGACGGTCGACGCATGCGTCCCGGCTCTGCCCAGAAGATCGGGTCGCCGCCGGTCTCGATGTGGTCCGGAGCGCCTGGACGTTCCAGGTGAGCGCTTGCGCGCCTCGTGGAACTTGAGGTTGCCGCCAATAGATCGCCCACAGATCCGTCGCCTCGGTGTAGCGCAGTCGCGCGATCGGGAACGGGTGTGCTCACCGACACCGTCCCACGGTGGGCGCACCTCGATCGAGCATCCGCTGAATTTCTTGCGGACTCGGTGCGGACCGCTCACCACGATGAGCGCCAGCCTGGACAATGAAACGCCCGCCTCTTGAGGGTGCCGGGGCGGTGTGCTCAGACTAACGTCTTCAGATGTGGCGGTTCAAGTTGTACGGGTCCCTTCGACGTGTAAGACTGGGGCCCTGGTTCCCCACCGTCCTCCGGGACTGGTGGGGTTTTCTTCCCGGAAGACCGCTACATGCCGGATCTTCGTGCGGCGATCGTCGTGGACTACCAGAACGTCCACCCCTGCTGGCCACGGCCGGTTCAAGTCGACCATGTACGGCCCGAAGCACAAGGCCTGATCGACCCTCGCCCTTGACCAGCTGCTCGGGTCCCGCAACGAGCGACGGCGGGACAGCCGCCCGAACGCAGTTCTGCGAGGCGGTCGATGTCTACCGCGGTCTGCCCGGCAGCGACCACGATCCTGATGCGTACGCCGCAATCTCGCGCAGAAGGCCCAGTGGGAGCAGGACAAGCAGGTGACGGTGACGCGACTCACCGCCCGCTGCGCTACCGCTACATGCGCGATTCGAGCGCTGACCTGTTCGCGACCCGATTGCGAGATCGAAGTCCCAAGTGGCCCTCCCACCGAGAAGGGCGTCGATGTGATGTGCGCGCCAACGCTTCTCCGTCGAGCGCGCCGACAGGACATCGACCTCGTCATCCTGGCACTCCCTCGACAGCGACTTGATCCCCGCGCTGGATGAGGTCTGTAGGCTCGGCGAACGGTAGAGACCTTCTCCTGGTGGTCGCCGGACGACTGGTCGTTCCGGATGCGCCTCAACGATCGCTCGAAGCAGATCCTGGAACACCCGGCTCAGTGAGCAGGAGTTCCTTCGCTGCATCGACCGGAACGACTACACCTGAAAGCCGCCGATCCGCCAGTGGGCGCCGAGTCATGCCGATAACCTCAGAAGCATCATGAGCAACGAGGACGACGCCAGCCGCCTTGCTGCGGAAGCGCGCGCCCGCGTGCTCATCGACCAGCAACTCGCCGACGCCGGCCTGGTCGGTGCGGAACTGACAGGTCGCTCAACCTGTTCGCCAGCCAGGGCGTCGCGCGCCGCGAGCAACGCGGTGGCGACCGGGCACGGTCGCGCCGACTACCTGCTCTACGTCGATCAGAAGGTCGTCGGCGTGATCGAGGCCAAGCCCGAGGGCACGCCGCTGTCGGGTGTCGAGTGGCAGTCCGCGATGTACGCCGATGGCCTCCCGCCCGACGTCAAGCTCGCAGCGCTGACCAAGGACGGCCGGCTCCCCTTTGTGTTCGAGGCCAGTGGCACCGAGACCCACTTCACCAACGGCTTCGACCCCGAGCCGCGGGCCCGCCGAATCTTCAACTTCCCCAAAGCGGCCACCCTCGCCAAGACCCTGCGAGGGAAGGACGAGGAACACCCCACCTGGCGAGGCAAGGTCACCGCGATGCCGCCGCTGGACACCGCTCCCCTACGGCCGGCGCAGATCGAGGCGATCAACGGCGTCGAGCAGAGTCTGCGGGAGCAGCGCTACGACCGGAGCCTGGTTCAGATGGCGACCGGTGCCGGCAAGACCTACGCGGCCGTGACGCTGTCCTACCGGCTACTGAAGTTCGGCGGATTCGACCGAATCCTGTTCCTCGTCGACCGCAACAACCTGGCCAAGCAGACGATGGCCGAGTTCGAGAACTACCGCACCCCCGACGACGGCCGCCGCTTCACCGAGCTCTACAACGTGAACCGGCTCAACCGCGGCCCGATGCCGGAGTCGACGGCCCTCGCGATCTCCACCATCCAGCGCGTCTTCAAGGCGCTGCGCAACGAAGAGGTCGGCGAGAGCGACGACCCCGAGCTGGACGGCTGGGTGCCAAACGCCCCGGTCACCGTCGCCTACAACTCCGACATCCCACCGGAGACGTTCGACCTGATCGTTGTCGACGAGGCCCATCGTTCGATCTACGGCCAGTGGCGCGGCGTCCTGGAGTACTTCGACGCCCATGTCGTCGGCCTCACCGCGACCCCCGGCAAGCAGACCTTCGGCTTCTTCAAGCAGAACCTCGTCTCCGAGTACACCTACCCGCAGTCGGTGGCCGACAACGTCAATGTCGACTTCGACATCTACCGGATCAAGACCCAGATCAGCGACCAGGGCTCGACGATCGAGGCCGGGACGGTTGTCCCGAAGGTCGACCGGCGCACCCGCGCCCAGCGCTACGAGGCGCTGGACGAGGACCTCGAGTACACCAGCGGCCAGCTCGACCGCGCGGTGACCGCGACCGACCAGATCCGCACCGTGCTGGAGACCTTCCGGGACAAGCTCTTCACCGAGATCTTCCCGGGACGGTCGACCGTGCCGAAGACCCTCATCTTCGCCAAGGACGACGCCCACGCCGAGGAGATCGTCACCCAGGTACGCGAAGTGTTCGGCAAGGGCAACGACTTCGCCGCCAAGATCACCTACACCGCCCGCAACGCCGACCAGCAGCTCGCAGCCTTCCGCACCAGCCCAGCCCTCCGGATCGCGGTCACCGTCGACATGATCGCCACCGGAACCGACGTGAAGCCGCTTGAGTGCGTGTTCTTCATGCGCGACGTGCGCTCGCCGCAGTACTTCGAGCAGATGAAGGGCCGCGGCGCCCGCACCATCCCGTCAGCCGACTTCCAGGCAGTCACCCCCGACGCCAAGCAGAAGACCCGCTTCGTGCTCATCGACGCCATCGGGGTCACCGAACACGACTTCGTCGAGCCGCCGCTCAACCGCGAGAAGTCGGTCAGCCTCCAGAAGCTGCTGGAGAAGGCCGCCAACCTGACCATCACCGAGGACGAGACGGCAACCCTCGCATCACGGCTCGCCGCCCTCGAACACCAGCTGACTCCCGATGAGCGCACCGAGCTCGACTCCGTTGCCGGCGGGTCTGTGCGGAAGGTGGTCCGCCACCTCGTCGATGCCGTCGACCCCGACCGTCAAGCCGAAGCCATCGAGGGTGCCGAGGACCCGGACGCAGTCCGTCAGCAGCTGATCATCGACGCCGTGAAGCCACTCGCATCAAACCCTGACCTGCGGGCCCGCATCCTCGAGCTCCGCCGCGTCCACGACCGGGTGGTCGACGAGGTCTCCGCCGACGTCCTGCTCGACGCGTACGGTGTGGTCGACACCAGCAAGGCAACCTCCGTCGTCGAGTCATGGCGCGCCTACCTAGACGAGCACCGCGCCGAGATCACCGCAATCCAGCTCCTCACCGAGGCCAAGGAACGGCGAATCTCGTTCAGCGACATCAAGGAGCTCGCCGACCGCATCGCCCGACCGCCCTACAACTGGACGCCCGACATCATCTGGAACGCGTACGTCGCCTTGGACCCACAGTTCGCCGCCAAGTCCGACCACCACACGTTGACCGACCTCGTCTCGCTGGTCCGCTTCACGATCGGGGTCGACGACAAGCTCGTCCCCTACGTTGAACGAGTGAAGGAAAGATACGCCGCGTGGCTGGCCCAGCAGGAGCAGGCCGGCGTGACGTTCTCGGACGCAGAACGCTGGTGGCTCGACAACATGGTCAAGGTGATCGCGAACTCCGCCGGCATCCGTACTGAGGATCTCGACGACGCTCCCTTCATTGAGCGCGGCGGCACCGACGGCGCCCTGCGCGACCTCGGCGACCGCGCTGCCGACCTCATCGACGAACTGAATTCGGAGCTCACTGCATGACGTGGTCGATTAGAGCGCTCGGCGACGTGGCGCTCGTTCAGGGCGGGAAGACACCGAACAAGCTCGACGCGTACTTGGCGGACAACCCTCGCTCGGACCGATCCATTCCGTTCTACAAGGTTGGCGACATGAATGCCGGGCCGACGCTTTCGACTGCCCGAACGCTCCTTGCGCCCGATGAGCTCCAAGTTCTGGGCATCGTCTCGGTGCCTACGGGCACCGTCGTATTTCCGAAGGCTGGCGGCGCAATCGCCACCAATAAGAAGCGAACGGTGACGGTGCCTGGGCCGGTTGATCTCAACTGCATGGCGGTGACCGCCGGCCCGGAGATAGATGCGCTCTACCTCCGGTTGTGGTTCGAGAGCTTCGATCTCACCTCCATCGCTGATGGCTCGGTTCTTCCGCAGATCTCGAAGCGGCNACGGCGACCGCTGCTGTTCATCCGAGTGCCGCGTCACCGATACCTACGCTTCCTAGGCTCCGAACGACGGAACCCTCTCCGCCCCGAAAGGACGCCCTATGAGTATCGAGACCGACGTCGACCCCGACGACATCAGCACCAACTCTTCCGAAGCCCCGGCCTTCGCCGAGATCGTCGAGCGACGGGCATCGCGCCGTTCGGTGCTTGCCGGCGGCATGGCCGTCGCCGCCGGCTTCATGACCGCCAACCGGGCCGGCTCGTCTGCTGCCGCCGCCGACAACCCCGGCGCCTCGCGCAGGCGGAAGCGGGCCAACCTGCTCGGCTACAGCGCCATCCCGCTGGGGTACGGCGACGAGGTCGAGGTACCCCCCGGCTACAACGCCCGTGCGTTCATCCCGTGGGGTACGCCGATCCTCGGCAGCTTCCCCGCGTTCGTGCCCGGCGGCAACACCGCTGCCCAACAGGAGGAGCAAGTCGGGATGCACCATGACGGGATGCACTACTTCGCGGGCGGCCCGGGTCCGCGCGGCAGTGAGCGCGGCCTGCTGGTGGTGAACCACGAGTACACCGACGAGGGGTACCTGCACACCGGCACCATGACTGCCCCGGCGAAGGCCAGCTACACGCCGGAGATGGTGAGGAAGTCGCAGGCTGCCCACGGTGTCAGCGTGGTCGAGATCAGAGAGGAGAACCCCGGCGACTGGGCTGTGGTGCGTTCCCGCCTGAACCGCCGGATCACCGCGAACACCCCCATGTCCTTCTCCGGTCCCGCGGCAGGCAGCAGGCTCGTGCGGACCGACGCCGACCCCGCCGGTACGACGCCGCGCGGGACGATCAACAACTGCTCGCACGGTGTGACCCCGTGGAACACCTACCTCACCTGTGAGGAGAACTTCAACGGTTACTTCCGGGTCGACCCAGGTCCCTATACTCCCGAGGACCAGGCACTGATCAGCCGGTACGGAGTCGGTGGGGATCGCAACAACTGGGCGACCCACGACGACCGGTTCACCGTCACCGCCGACGACGCGAACGAGCCCAACCGGTTCGGCTGGGTGGTGGAGATCGACCCGTTCGACCCGCAGTCACGTCCGGTGAAGCGTACGGCGCTAGGCCGGGTGAAGCACGAGAGCGCCTACGTGCACACCACCAAGGGCGGTCGTGTCGTCGTCTACACCGGCGACGACCAGGTCAACGAGTACGTGTACAAGTTCGTCAGCGCCGGGAACTGGAACTCGCTGCTCGCCCGCGGACGCAGCCCCCTCGACGAAGGCACGCTGTACGTCGCCAGGTTCAATGACGACGGCTCCGGTACGTGGCTGCCGCTGGTGCACGGTACTGGTGGGCTGACTGCGGAGAACGGCTTCGCCGACCAGGCCGACGTGCTGGTCAAGACCCGGATGGCCGCCAGTGTGCTCGGCGCGACCCGGATGGACCGACCCGAATGGGTGTCGGTGCACCCGCAGACCGGGATGGTCTACCTGACGCTGACCAACAACACCAGTTCGGCCAAGCAGATCAGCGCAGCCAACCCGCGCAAGCCCAACCCGTGGGGTCACATCATCCGGTGGCGTGAGCGCGGCGGTGACCACGCCTCCACCGCGTTCGACTGGGACCTGTTCCTGCTCGCCGGTCAGGGCCGCAGCAGTGGCGACGGTTCCACGATCGCCGACGAGGACGCCTTCGGTTCGCCTGACGGCATCTGGTCCGACCCGGACGGTCGAGTCTGGATCCAGACCGACGGCACGCAGCCGCTCGGCGCAAACGACCAGATGCTGGCGGCCAACCCGTACGTCACCGACGGCCAAGGCGCGCCAGAGATCAAGCGGTTCTTCACCGGTGTCTCAGGCTGTGAGGTCACCGGTGTCATCACAACCCCGGACCAGCGCACGATGTTCGTCAACATCCAGCATCCGGGCGAGGGCACCCCGAGCCAGTGGCCACGAGATGACGGAATCACCACACCCCGCTCGGCCACGGTCGTGGTCACGAAGGAAGACGGCGGAGTGATCGGTACCTGATCCTGCGGGGCTCAAAGCCCACAAGAGCGCCAGTTCTGGGGCGGTAGCGCGGCACTCAGCCGCTCTACCGCCCCAGCTCGCTTTTCCGCAGTGACAGCGACTGGACCGACTGCCGCCCTCACGACGACGGCTCGAGGATGCATGCGACTGCCGGTGGCGGGAAGCCCTGGCCATCGCCGTCATGGACACCGTCGAGCCGTCACGGGTGGACGGCGTACGCACGCTAATCTGAGCGTTCGGTCGGTCCGACGCCTGCGGCCACCCCGAACGAGAGGAGCCGCATGATCGGGCTCGTGCTGGCTGCCGGAGCGGGCAGGAGGCTGCGCCCCTACACCGACGGGTTACCCAAGGCTCTCGTGTCCGTTGACGCAGACACCACGATCCTCGACATCGCCTTGTCCAACTTCGCCGCGGTGGATCTGCGGACCGTCGTCATCGTCGTCGGGTACGCCGCCGAAGCCGTCGAGGAAAGGCAGGCTGACCTGGAGAAGCGCCACGGCGTCAAGCTCAGCCTCGTCTACAACGACAAGGCGGAGATCTGGAACAACGCCTACTCGCTGTGGCTCGCCCGCGACCACTTCGGCGAGGGTGTTCTCCTGGTCAACGGCGACACCGTCCACCCCGTGTCGATCGAGGAGACGCTTCTCGGCTCACGAGGCCCAGACATCCTGCTGGCCCTCGACACCTACAAGCCTCTTGCCCACGAGGAGATGAAGGTCCAGGTCGACGAGTCGCACGGCATCACCCGTATCACCAAGCTGATGGATCCGACCACCGCCTACGGCGAGTACATCGGCGCCACGATCATCGAACCATCGGCTGCCGCCGGGCTCTCCGACGCACTCGAGACGACCTTTCGGCGCAACCCTGACCTCTACTATGAGGACGGTTTCCAAGAGTTCGTCGACCGCGGCGGTTTCATCGGGACCGCCCCGATCGGCGACAACGTCTCGTGGGTCGAAGTCGACAACCACGACGACCTGGCTCGAGCACAGGAGATCGCATGCCTCTACTAGCCCGGATGCTCGCCAGTCCCCTCTTCATCGACATCCGAGCCGGAGCCGTCGACGGGCTCGCCGAGCTGTTCACCGAGCGACACATCTCCGCCGACGGCCAGGTGCTCGTGGCGGTGGGTCCTGGTCAGGGGCAGGAGATCTGGGAACGGGTCAAGAACTCGCTTCCTCTCGCCGGCCTCTTCATGGTCGACGGCGCGAACCTCGCTGTGGCCGGTGATCTCCAGGCCGCCTTGCAGGAGCGTGCGTACGACGCCGTCGTCGGCATCGGTGGCGGACGTACACTCGACGTGGCCAAGTACGCAGCCACCCGAGCCGCCGTACCCATGGTGGCGGTGGCGACCAACCTGGCCCACGACGGCATCTGCTCTCCGGTGGCCTCGTTGGAGCACCGAGGTGGCAAAGGCTCGTTCGGCGTCTCGATGCCGCTGGCAGTCGTCGTCGACCTCGACTACGTACGGTCGGCGCCTCCACGGATGGTGCGCTCCGGTGTCGGTGACGCCGTCAGCAACCTGTCTGCCATCGACGACTGGCAGCTCTCGCACCGTGAACGCGGCGAGCCCATCGACGGGCTTGCGGTCACGTTCGCCCGCACCGCCGCGGAGGCGATCCTGCACCGCGAGGACGGCATCGCCGACGACGACTTCCTCATCGCACTCGCCGAGGCCCTGGTCCTGTCCGGGATGGCGATGTCGGTCGCCGGTACGTCGCGACCCTGCAGCGGCGCCTGCCACGAGATCATCCACGCTGTCGAGGCCCTCTACCCAGGGACGGCGAACCATGGTGAGCTGGCCGGTGCCGGAGCGCTGTTCGCCTACCATCTGCGCGACAACCAAAAGCGCTTCGAGCAGATCTCTGACTGCCTACGCCGACACGAGCTGCCTCTCACCCCGTCGGACCTCGGTCTCACCGACGAACAGTTCGCAGCAGCCGTCGTCCACGCCCCACAGACTCGTCCGGACCGTTACACGATCCTCGAGCATCTCGACCTGGACAAGGACCAGGTGAGGGACGCGGTCGCGTCGTACGTCCGAGCGCTGAGCGGCTGACCCAGCACGCCGACCTCGCGCCGATGCCGTACCTACCGGTCGTGACCACCACCGCGTTAGCACAGCACCCGACCGCTTGCCGCACAATGGGTTCCACCACAGAGAGGAGGCCGGATGCCCGAGGTGATACTGGCGGGTGAGTTCAAGCACTACGGCACCTCCCACCTGGTCGCCCTCGCCGTCTTCGTACTCGGTCTTGCCGCGGCAGTGTGGGTGGGGCGGCGGCAGCGCGGCACCGACGAGGCCCGACGCTTCAGCCGAGTCGTCGCTGTGGCGATCCCTGTCTTCACCGTGCCGCTGCAGCTCCTCCAGCTGACGCCGTCCGACTGGAGCCTGCACACCTCCCTTCCTCTCCAGCTCTGCGATCTGGCCTGGGTGGCGGCCGTCTACGCGCTGTGGACGCATCGCCCCTGGGCAGTCGGCCTGACCTACTACTGGGGCCTGACACTGACCACGCAAGGCATCGTCACCCCGGCGCTGTTACAGGACTTCCCGAGCTCCCGGTTCTTCATGTTCTGGGGCATGCACTTCCTGATCGTTTGGGCAGCGGTCTACCTGGTTTGGGGCCTCGGGCTGGCGCCCACCTGGCGCGACTTCAGGTTGGCGGTCGCGGTGACAGCCGCCTGGGCAGTCGCAGTCTTCAGCTTCAACACGTTGGTGGGGACCAACTACGGATTCCTCAACCGCAAGCCGTCCACTGCCTCGATCCTCGACTATCTCGGCCCTTGGCCGCAGTACGTCGTTCTGGAGATCTCGATCGTCGTCGCTGTATGGGCTCTGATGACGTGGCCGTGGGTGGCGCTGCGCAGCCGCCAGACACCAGACCCGTCCTCGGTCAGCCAGTCACGCCCCTCGAGCTGACCTGGGCCGTAAGGACACCTGCGGCGGGTGGCCAGGGCTCGACCGACTGGCAGCAACAACGGAGAGGGAACCAGGTGCCTCTCGGCGTCGTCCAACGCGCATGACAGTCAAACAAGGACTCCGTGCCGCGCTCGCGTCGGCGCCTATCATCGTCCTCGCAGGATGCGGCGTACTCACGGGCCCCGTGGGCACCGGGCCTGCCGGCACCGAGCCGCTGGCACCCACCTTGCCCAAGGTCGAGGCGACGCTCACCGGCCGGCTCACTGACGTCACTCCGCTGGACCCGGCCGGGCACTCAAGTCCGGTGACCGTTGGCACGATCGCGACCGAAGAGCCGCCAGCTCCGAACGCGATGGTCTTCGAGATCACAGACCGCACCATGTTCTTTCGCGAGTACGCCGGTCAGGGCGTCAGCGAGCTGACCGAGATCAGCTTCTCCGCGCTCAGGACGGGCGTCATCGCCCGGGTCGGATACTCCGGTCCGGTACGCGAGAGCTATCCTGCGCAGGCCACCGCCGACTACATCGTACTGGAGGATCCTGGCTCCTGACCGCGTCGAAAACTCGCGTGAGCACCCGCTCGGCGCGCGCTCACAGGAATTGTCGGCGCTCGCTGTCATAGTTTCGACCATGAACGCCACGACCTTCGTCATCGCCGTCTTGACCCTCCTCGTGGGTGCGGCCTTCGGCTACGTCCTGGGTCAGCAGCGTGCGCAGCGTTCGAGGTCAGAGCTCCGCGACGAGCTGAAGGCGCTTTCCGCCCAGGCTGTCAGTGACTCGACGCAGCAGGTCCTCGAGCTGTCGTCGCGGGCGGTGAGCGACTCGACGAGGCAGGTGTTGGCGCACGCCGAGTCGAGGGCGACGGCCACCGAGCAGGTCGTCCGACCCGTCCGTGAGAGTCTGGATCGGCTCAACGACCATATCCACCTGCTGGAGACGTCTGGCGCCTCCTGGCAGTCACAGCTCAAGCAACAGGTCGAGTCGGTCCGGGTCAGCGGCGTCGAGCTGCGCAGGGAGACGCAGGCGCTGTCCGACGCCCTTCGGCGACCACAGGTCCGCGGTAACTGGGGCGAGATGCAGCTGCGTCGCAGTCTCGAGCTGTCGGGCCTGACCGCCCACTGCACGTTCCAAGAGCAGGCGAGCACGAGAGGCCCCGACGGCCTGATACGACCCGACGTCGTGGTGACCATGGCAGGCGGCAAACACCTCGTGATCGACTCCAAGGTGTCACTCGACGCCTTTCTGTCAGCAACCCAGTCGACCGACGCCCAGAGTCGCATCGACGGGTTGGCGCGTCACGCGAAGCAGGTCCGTCAGCACGTCGACCAGCTGGCTGGCAAGGCGTACTGGCGCCAGTTCACAGCGACACCGGAGTTCGTCGTCATGTTCATGCCCGGGGAGGCGATCTTCGCCCAAGCCCTGGAAACCGACCCCGGACTACTCGACTACGCCGCCGCCAGGAAGGTCATGCTCGCGACCCCGACCACCCTGATCGCGATGCTGAAGACGGTGGGGTACGCCTGGTCTCAAGAGGCCATCGCCGACAACGCCCGCGAGGTGCACACCCTTGGACGCGAGCTGTACGAGCGCATCGCAAAGGTGGGTGGCTACTTCGACAAGCTCGGCCGTTCCCTCACCTCCGCCGTGGGCAGCTACAACAGCGCCGTGGGTTCCCTAGAGACGCGAGTTCTCGTCAGCGCGCGCAGGTTCGAGGATCTCGGGGTCATCGAGGGCTCACTCGACAAGCCGGAGAGCGTTACCGATACGGTCCGCCCGCTGACCGCGCCCGAGCTCGTCACCGACGACGAGCCGCCTGCCCTGATAGAGGGTCGACCAGGCCAAGAGCAGTGGGTGCGTCGAGCCGTCGGTGAGTAGACGCCGTGCGGACGACGCCCAGGGCTCGGTCGCCAGCGGTGCGGCGTGGCGCCTCCTCTTGGCAGTCGCTGCGCCGTAGCGTGAGGACACGACAAGGCAACTGCGGAGGCGACGATGATCACTTCGCCGTATGACACGCCGGCGTGGGATGACGCAGACTACGAGCTGCTCGGCCAAGAGCCGCTGTCGATAACACCGCCGACGGACCGCGAGGTACTGCATCCCGGCGCCGTCGCAGACGATGGCGACCTCAACGCGGCGCAGGCACCTCGCGCCTCCGGGTCGACGGCGTACGGAGCCCTCCACCCAGAGATGGGCGACGCGGAGTTGCCAGCCTTTCACCGCTCTACCGAGTACACCGCGATGCCTGGTATGCCCGGTCGGGGAGTCGTCCTCCTCACGAGCCTGGTCACCGCGGGCGTGGTAGCACTCGACTTCTGGCTGACCGGGGGCTTGTCGGTCTTCTTCGTCCTGTGCTTCGTGGTCATCTGCCTGGTAGCCGCCATGGCCGTGAGGCGTTACGACATCTTCGTCGCGGGCGTCCTGCCTCCGCTCGTCTACGCCGCTGTCATTGGCGGCATAGCAGCCCTCGCCCCGAATGCATTGCCTGACTCGGGCAGCTGGTCGAAGACGTTCATGACCGGGCTCGCCGAGCATGCGACCGCGCTGGTCGCCGGGTACGCCGTGGCGCTGGTGACAGTCGGCGGGAGAGTCGCGGCCACCCGCCGTCGCTGAGATCGCGTCGTTGGTGGCCGACGCTAGCCGATACCGGCCTCGCGCAACTCCTTGCGTAGCTCCGGTGGCAGGGCGAAGATAAGGGACTCCTCGGCGGTGTGCACCGACCGTGCCGTCGGGAAGCCGTGCGCCGCCAAGTACTCGAGAACACCTTGCACGAGGTCCTCGGGCACAGAGGCTCCGGACGTGACACCGACCGAACGCACGCCCGCGAACCACTCGTCCCGGAGCTCCGAGGCGTCGTCGACGCGGTACGAAGCCGTGGCGCCGTTCTCGAGAGCCACCTCGACGAGGCGCACAGAGTTGCTCGAGTTGCCTGACCCCACCACGAGGACCAGGTCCGCGTCCTTCGAGATCTCCTTCACCGCCTGCTGACGGTTCTGTGTCGCGTAGCAGATGTCGTCAGACGGGGGGTCGAGCAGGTTGGGAAACTCTTGACGGATGCGCTCCACCGTCTCCATGGTCTCGTCGACCGAGAGCGTCGTCTGCGAGAGCCAGGCGACCTTGTCGGGGTTGCGGACCACGACGTTCGCGACGTCATCCGAGCTCTGCACCAAGGTGATGCGTTCGGGTGACTCTCCGGCCGTTCCCTCCACCTCCTCGTGGCCCTCGTGGCCGATGAGCAGGATGTCGTAGTCGTCAGCCGCGAACCGGCGGGCCTCGTGGTGAACCTTCGTGACCAGCGGGCAGGTGGCGTCGATGGTCTTGAGAGAGCGGGCTCGTGCCTCGGCGTGGACGGCCGGTGAGACGCCGTGAGCCGAGAAGACGACCGTTGACCCAGTCGGCACCTCGTCCAGCTCCTCCACGAATATCGCGCCCCGCTCCTCCAGCGTGCGGACGACGTGCTTGTTGTGAACGATCTGCTTGCGCACGTAGACGGGTGGCCCGTAGAGGTCGAGCGCCTTCTCCACGGTGATGACCGCTCGGTCCACACCTGCGCAGTAGCCGCGGGGCGCAGCAAGCAGGACGGTGCGGCCGTCGGGCTCAGACATCGACGCGGATGGCGTCGGAGAACTCTCTACGGCAGACATGCCCTCCATGGTAGGTGCGCGGGCAGGAGTCTCCCCAATCGTCGACGGACTGGTGCATGTGCGGCCTCACGGCCGGGCGGCGCGCGTCGCCGGCGGACCCCCCTGTCGTCGAAGGTGTGTCGCCGCCTAGCTCGGGTGCCCTTCGGCATAGTGCTCCAAGAGCAGGTCGTCTCCCCAGTCGTGCCGAAGGTCACGCCAGACGGTGTGGATGTGGTTCGCGTCGTCCTGCGTGTTGTCGTACTCGATGAGCAGGGTAGGCCCAAGCACCGAGTAGTAGTGACCCTCGCCGCGGATGTCGGAACCAGCCCACCCGAACCGGATCTCGTCCAACCCTGCCTCGACCGCCTCTGCCCAGGCGCGCTCGGCTGTTGCCTCGGTGGCCCGCCCGAAGTAGTGGCGGACCAGCCGCTGCAGCGCGTCCTGCTGAGCGGGCGTCATGTCGCCGTGAGCCAGCCCTCGATCGATGACGGTCGGGTCGGCAACCGGGTCGAACCTGGTTCGGATGTCGGCCGGCGCCCGATCCGAGGTGATCGCCGCTGTCCGCAGCGGGCCATCCAGGTCGGCGAGCAGGAGCCGGGCAAGCTCCTCCTCGTCGGAAAGGGTGCGGAGCCCCCGGTGCGGCCCGCTCGGCACCGTCGCCGGGTTGGCGCCGTAGAAACTGGGGGTGGACGCGATCGACCCGCTCACCGCCACCACGTGCACGGCGAGGTGGTGCCCGTTCACCCGCCAGGCCCACGGCTGCTCGCCGGTGGGATCGCCGAGCACGCGCACCCAGAACCGGTGGTCCTCGAGGTCAGGGTCGGCTACGAGCTGGCGGTGGATCATGTCGAGGCCGATGACCGCCCGTGCGGTCTTGGCCCCGGCGGCGCTGCATCCGGCGTCGAGCAGGGCGAGCACCGTGGCCCGCTGCTCGACGCTCATGTCGGCGAGGCAGAGGCCGGGCCTCGGACCGGGAAGATAGGTCCACTGGCGGTAGTCTCTGCCGCCCAAGCGCCCGGTGGCGGCGACTCGCCCGGCCTCGTCAAGGGTCCCCAGGAAGGCCTCGGCGGCGTCGGCCATCTGGGCGACCACGGCCGCGCTGCTGGTGGCGTCCATGCCTCTACTTTCTCCCCGGCTCGGTGCGCCCCGAACGTCGGGGTCTCGTACGAGTGATCCGACCGGTCGCGACCGCTGCCTCGACGTGAACCCCCAGCCGAACCAACTCTGGTGACGACTAACCTCGGGGCGTGGCCCTCGAGACGACTCTGGAAAAGCCTGCCCCGGTCCGGGTGATCGCCAATGTCATGTCGGGCTACATCCAGCGCCTTGGCCCGGTGTGGATCGAGGGGCAGATCGCTCAGCTCAACCGCCGTTCGACGTCCTCCACCGTCTTCTTGACCTTGCGGGACCCGGTGGCCGAGGTCTCGGTACAGGTGACCTGTGCGCGATCGACCTTCGACGCTCTCGCCACGCCCGTGACCGAAGGTGCCCGTGTTGTCGTCTTCGCACGCTTCCAGTACTACGTGCCGCGCGGGACCTTGTCGCTCAACGCCCGCGAGATCAGACCCGTCGGCGTGGGAGAGCTGCTGGCTCGGATCGAGCAGCGGCGTCAGCTGCTTGCGGCCGAGGGCTTGTTCGACCCAGCTCGCAAGCGGCGGCTTCCGTTCCTCCCTCAGCTCATCGGGCTTGTCGTCGGGCGGAACTCGGCTGCTGAACGAGATGTCGTCGACAACGCCCGCAGACGCTGGCCTGGGGTCGAGTTCCGCATCGAGTACGCCGTGGTGCAGGGCCATGACGCGGCCCGTCAGGTGATCGAGGCGCTTGCCGTTCTGGACACCGACCCCCGAGTCGACGTCATCGTGGTGGCGCGCGGCGGTGGGGCACTGGAGGACCTCCTCCCGTTCTCGGACGAGGGGTTGCTCCGGGCAGCTGCTTCGTGTCGCACTCCTATCGTCAGTGCCATCGGTCATGAGTCCGACCAGCCGCTGCTCGACCTGGTGGCCGATCTGCGGGCATCCACCCCGACCGACGCCGCCAAGCTGGTTCTTCCCGACGTTCGCGAGGAGGCACTTCGCATCGCCAGGCTAAGGGAGCGGGCTCACCAGATGGTGAGGGCTCTCGTCGATCGCGAGCATCACGGCCTTGCTACCGCCCGGTCACGGCCGGCGCTCGCCGCCCCCCACCGACACTTCGACCAGCTGGGTGTCGCTGTCGCCGACCTGCGCGACCGGGCCCGACGGTGCCTTGACCACCAGCTGAGCCGGGCCAGTGACGACACCGGCCACCGACTCGCGCGGCTACAAAGTCTGTCACCACTCTCCACCCTGCAGCGGGGGTACGCCGTGTTACAGACCTCCGGTGGAGACGTGATCACCGACGCCAGCACCGTGACGCCCGGAGACGTCATCGCGGCTCGACTCGCAGCAGGACGGCTCACTGCCACGGTCAACACCACCGACCACTCCGACCATGACGCAGGATGAGCGAGGCCCAGCCATGAGCGACATCCCGACCTACGAGCAGGCACGCGACGAGCTCATTTCGATCGTCGCGAAGCTGGAGGCAGGCAATACCACCTTGGCCGAGTCGATAGAGCTCTGGGAGCGGGGCGAGGTATTGGCAAGGATCGCTCAACGCCATCTCGACGGGGCGAGGGCGCGTCTGGATGCCGCCGTTGCGGCCGAGGATGAGGACAGAAGCGACGGCTGATGTGTGCGGATCAGCGGCGCTGCAGGAGCTGAGCCACGCTCACGAGCACCTCTCGCGAAAGGGTCCCTGACACCACTGTCGTGTGGTCGGGATGTCTCAGCACCAACGCCTCCTCGTCTCCCCCCGGCTCCGTCAGCGTCTGCCACCTCACCCCGTCCACCTCTACGGAGCCACTCTTGGCAGTAGCCGGCGTCACCTGCTCCAGGAAGCGGTCGGGGTCACCGGTGCTCTGGTCGATCCCGACGTACTGGCTTTCGTCGACGACGAACCCCAAGTGCCACACGTACTCGCCGTTCTCTCGTCCAGCATCCACACTCGTGGCTCGCCACCCAGGGGGCACCGGCTCGGGAACCACCACCGCGAAAGGAGCATCCGCTCGCGCTGCGGCCAGAGTGGTTGTGAAGTCCACCGTCTCCGGCGGATACGACTGGTCGCGTTGCAGCAGCTGGTTGAGCCCGACCGCCCCGAGCACCAACAAGACCGTGGCCACCATGGCACCGATAAGGCCGTTGGTGCTTCGCTCGTGCCGGGGGCGGGCTTCGCTCACGAAGTTCAGTATCGCTCCCGCGCGCGCAGTCCTGCAGGTCCATGACTGTACTGTCGGCCGTTTCCCTCCGGGTGACGACGGGTGTGATGGCCGAGCAAACGTAGTCGGTATCGACAATCTTGGAAAGTTTTGCCGGGATGCCAGGACGGGTGGACTTCCCCAAACCAGCATCTCGGCGCCGGTAACACCGTCACCCTGGGGAAGGGCCCGAAGGCTCCTGAGTTGCGGCGAGAAGAGCCGCAGCTCGGGGAAGTACGGCCGTGTCCCAGACCGGGCAGACTTCCCCAAACGGCGCGTCAGGCCATCAGTCTGAACTTCCCCCCCGACCCGGGCGAGGACCGCAGCTGCCGGCCGGGTAGCCGTGCAGCGGGGCTTCATTCCGTGACCAGGCATCCAAGATCGGCTCCACGATGCGCCAGCCCTCCTCAACCTCTGCTGCCCGAGCAGAGAGGCGGGTGTCCCCCTCGACGACAGCGAGTAGCAGCTGGCCGTAGGGGCTCGGCTCCTGCTTGGCCAGGTCCGTGTCGAGCTCGACGGTCTCCAGGTCGAAGGGGTCACCGATGCCGTTGACGTTGACCCGCAAAGACATGCGGTCCGGGTCTAGCTGGAGACGCAGCTCATTCCGTTGGGGTTGCTGACCGGCAAAGACGGCGTGGGGAACCTCAGCGAACCGGACCACCACCTCCCGCCGATCAATGCCAAGAGCCTTGCCGGTCCGGAGCCTGAAAGGGACACCGGCCCAGCGCCAATTGTCGATGTGCAGCGTCACCTCCGCGTATGTCTCCGTCTCGCGCGCTGGGTCGACACTTTGGGCATCGACGTAGGCGTCCACCCGACGGGCAGCACCGTCGCTCATCACCTCTCCACTGGTGTAGCGGCCACGCACGGTCGCCGTAGCCACCTCCTCGTTGCTCAGCTTCCGCACCGCCCGTAGCACGTCCACCTTCCGTGGGCTGAGATCGGCCGCTTCCATGGACAGCGGCGGCTCCATGGCGACATAGGACAACAACTGCAGCAAGTGGTTCTGCACCATGTCACGCAGGGCGCCGGAACGGTCGTAATAGTCCCCTCGGCCCTGGGCATCCACGGTCTCGTCGAAGACGATGTCCACACCCGCCACGTGCAAGTTGTTCCACAGCGGCTCTAAGACCCGGTTGGCGAAGCGAAGGCCCAGGATGTTGAGAACCGTCTGCTTGGCCAAGAAGTGGTCAACCCGGAACGTCCGCTCCTCGGGCAGCAGAGCGGCCAATGCCTCGTTGAGGCGGCGAGCCCCGTCCAGGCTCTCACCGAACGGCTTCTCCACAACGATCCTCAGTCCGTCTGGTAGTCGGCAGGCCCTCAACGCGTCGACGACGTCGCCGAAGATGACATGCGGCAGCGCCAGGTAGAGGACCACCGGCCCATCACCGGAGCCAGAGCTCGCCAGATCGAAGGCGGTGGTCAGCGTCGCCGGATCCGTGACGTCGCCGCGGACGTAGTCCGCCTCGTCCGGCAGGCGGTGGGCAGTCTCCTCGTGCCCGGCGCCGGCATACTGCTGGAGCGCATGTCGGACTTGTTCGCGGAAGGCATCCGGCTCGATGTCGTCTCGGGCCACGCCGACCAGGTGCAGACCGCCCTCCACCAGAGGCAGCACCTGAGCCAGGGCAGGCACCAGGTAGCGGCTCGTCAGGTCGCCGGTTGCTCCCAGGACGATGAATTCTGCGCTCAATGTTCCTCCGTGCTGGTGTGACGAGTCAGATGGGAAGCGCTGCAGTCAGGGATCGACGACATCGCCTTCACCCTTCACCGAGTTGACTCGGCATACGGACATCCTGCCCCCTCACCGATGTCCCCACACTCAAGCAGACGCCCGGCGGTGACTCGACCTGGCAGTTCACATGACGGCCATCCTCTGCATCCGCAAACGCGGCAGCCCCCCGTCACTACGAGCCCGCAGATGCGGCTAGGCTACGGATATGGCCCTCTATCGACTTTCCGAAGCCGCCCGTCTGCTAGGTGTCAGCGACGACACCCTTCGACGGTGGGCGGACTCTGGCCGAGTGGCTGTCGAGCATCCCACAGGTGGCGGACCTGCCGGGGTCCCGGGAACGGCACTCGCGCAGCTGGCACGTGAGCTCGCCAACATTCCTTCCGACGGTGCCGAGGCGGGGTCGAGCCGGGTGAGCGCGCGCAACCAGCTGCGTGGCATCGTCACCGTCGTCAAGCGGGACACGGTGATGGCCCAGGTGGAGCTCTGCTGCGGCCCCTACCGGGTCGTGTCGCTCATGAGCCGCGAGGCCGCCGACTCCCTCGGGCTGGATGTCGGCGTCGTCGCAGTGGCGTCGGTCAAGGCCACCAATGTCGTCGTCGAGGTCCCGGAGCGATGATCGGCCCCGGCTGGCACACCTCTGCAGTCCTCGCCCTGTGTATGACGTTCGCGCTGTCGGCCTGCAGCGGGGACTCCAGGACGAAGCTGACCGTCTTCGCCGCCTCATCACTCACCGAGGTGTTCGGCCGGCTCGAGCAGACGTATGAGGATCGCCACCCAGGAGTCGACGTGGTCATCTCGTACGGCTCCAGCAGCACCTTGGCGGACCAGATCGCCCAAGGGGCGCCAGCCGACGTCATCGCCACTGCCGACGAGCAGAGTCTCTCCTCGCTGGCACGGGCCGAAGCGCTCGTCGCGGCACCGCAGCGGTTCGCGACCAACACTCTCGCGGTGGTGACTCCACCGGACAACCCGGCCGAGATCACGGCCGTCGCCGACCTGACAGGGACCGACTTCGTGATCTGCGACCCCTCTGCGCCTTGTGGTGCGGGGGCCGAGGAGGTCCTCCGTCACAGCGGCGTCACCGCAGACCCGAAGTCGCTCGAGCCCGATGTCAAGTCGGTGCTCGCCAAGGTCACCTTAGGTGAGGCAGATGCAGGAATCGTCTACGTCACCGATGCGCAAGCCGCGGGTGACGACGTGGTGGCCGTGGCTATCGACGCCGAGCACAACGTCATCAACTCCTACTTCGTGGCAGCCGTCCGGGACACCAGCGGCGCGGACGACGCCGCCGCCTGGATCGCGCTGCTCACCTCGCGGGCCGGCCGCAGTGTCCTCACTGACGCCGGGTTCGGCGTCAGATGAGCTCAGAAGACGCACTGCGCCAGAGCTGGCCGCCGCTGCGTCTCACAGCGCCCGCCCTGGTCGCTCTCGGCTTCCTCGTCATACCTCTGGTGGCGGTGGTCCTACGGGTCCCCTGGTCGTCATTCGTCAGCGATCTCGCCTCGACCGGGGCGCGCAACGCGTTGTGGCTCAGCCTCGTCACCTCGTCGATCTCCGCCGGTCTGTGTCTGCTCTTCGGAGTCCCGCTCGCCTGGTTACTCGCCCGAACCCAGTTCAGAGGTCGCAGCTTGCTGCGGGCTGCCGTCACCTTGCCGCTGGTCCTGCCGCCCGTCGTCGGAGGCGTGGCACTGCTTCTCGCGTTCGGTCGCGAGGGCCTGATCGGGCGTTGGCTCGACACCTGGTTCGGCGTGACCATCCCGTTCACCGCGGCGGCAGTCGTGCTGGCTCAGACGTTCGTGGCCCTGCCGTTCCTGGTCATCAGCGTCGAAGGAGCTTTTCGCGCCTCGGACGAGCGGTACGACGACGCAGCGGCAACGCTGGGAGCGTCTCGCTGGCTCACATTTCGCCGAGTGACCCTGCCGCTGGCTATGCCGGGGGTCTTTTCCGGCGCGGTGCTGAGCTGGGCTCGCGCGCTCGGAGAATTCGGGGCGACCATCACCTTCGCCGGCAACTTCCCCGGGACGACCCGGACGATGCCCACCGAGGTCTACCTCGCCCTCAACTCCGACCCCGGCTCGGCTATCGCGCTGAGCATGGTGCTGATCTTGGTGTCCATCGTCGTACTCTCCCTGCTGCGCGAACGCTGGCTCACGGGGGTGTCGGTATGACGCTGGCCGCTCATTTCGCCGTACGACGTCCGGAGCACACGACGGTGATGGACCTGGACGCGGACCGTGGTGAGGTGATCGGCCTCATCGGCCCCAACGGAGCGGGAAAGTCCACCACGCTGCGGGCGCTCGCCGGGCTGCTGGCAGTCTCAGACGGCGAGATCAGGCTGAACGGGACGGTTGTCGCGAGCTCCACTCATCACACCCCGGCTCATCAGCGACGCGTCGGCCTGGTATTCCAGGAGCACCTGCTCTTCCCGCACCTCAGCGTCACCGACAACGTCGCCTTCGGGCCTCGCGCCCGCGGCCAGACCCGAACGCAGTCGCGCGCTCAAGCCCTGGGCTGGCTCGAGCGGCTGGGTGTGGAATCGCTTGCCACCAGGAAGCCGGGTGAGCTCTCCGGTGGCCAGGCCCAGCGGGTCTCGATCGCACGCGCGCTCGCGGGAGATCCAGCCATGCTGCTGCTGGACGAGCCGACGGCGGCCCTCGACGCGGCAGGTGCCATGTCACTTCGGAGTCAGCTGCGTCGGCACCTTCGTGAGTTCGGCGGCGTCAGCATCGTCGTCACCCACACCGCGCTCGACGCGATGGTCTTGACCGACCGGCTCGTGGTCCTCGACGGCGGCTCGATCGTGCAGGCCGGCACGCCGGCTGACGTAGCGGCACATCCGCGCACCCTCCACGTCGCCGCGCTGGTCGGGCTCAACCTCGTCCGTGGTGACGCTCACGACGGGGTCATCAGATTCGCGGACGGTACGGCGATCGCCGCCTCCCAACGGTTGACAGGTCCGGCGTTCGCCACCTTCTCGCCGGCAGCGGTCAGCCTCTTCTCCTCCGCACCCGTTGGCAGCCCGCGCAACATCTGGGCCGGCAAGGTGACGTCGGTGGCACCGCACGGCGATGCCGTCCGGGTCCAGGTCCAGACCGCTACGACGCTGCTGGCCGACATCACGCCGGCAGCGCTCGCCGCGCTCGACCTGCGACCGGGCAGCCCCATCTGGGCTAGCGTGAAGGCCACGGAGGTGACGATCTACCCGGTTTGACGCGGCATCGGTCGGAGCCGAACGGCGACCACTCCCCGTTCGGCTCGCCGTTCGTTACGATCAGGTCAACCACGCGGAGGAGAGCCCTGTGACGTCCGAAGAACCGCACGGCCCCACCGGACAGCCGTTCGTCACGCCTCGCAACGCGCCGGACCGCAACCTCGCCATGGAGCTCGTTCGCGTCACCGAAGCCGCAGCCATGGCGGCCGGCCGCTGGGTCGGTCGAGGCGACAAGGACGGAGCCGACGCGGTAGCGGTAAACGCCATGCGTGCGCTCATCGGCACGGTCGGGATGGATGGCGTGGTGGTGATCGGCGAGGGCGAGAAGGACCACGCCCCCATGCTCTACAACGGCGAGAAGGTCGGCGACGGGACAGGTCCTCTGTGTGACGTCGCTGTGGACCCCATCGACGGGACCACCCTGACCGCGAAGGGCATGTCGAACGCAGTGGCCGTCTTGGCCGTATCGCCGCGCGGCTCGATGTACGACCCCTCAGCGGTGTTCTACATGGAGAAGCTCGTCACCGGACCGGAGGCGGCTGACGTGGTGGACATCCGGCTGCCGGTGGCAGAGAACATCCGCCGTACGGCCAAGGCCAAGGGCAGCTCCAAAGCGGACATCACCGTCGTCGTGCTCGACCGCCCCCGACACGACGACCTCGTGGCACAGATCCGCGCCACCGGTGCGCGCATCAAGTTCATCACCGACGGAGACGTCGCGGGCGCGATCATGGCTGCCAGACCCGACACCGGCGTCGATCTGCTCGCCGGGGTCGGGGGTACGCCGGAGGGCATCATCGCGGCCTGCGCCATGAAGTCTCTCGGCGGGGTCATCCAGGGCCGCCTGTGGCCCACCGACGACGACGAGAAGCAGAAGGCCATCGACGCCGGACACGACCTGAGCCGTGTCCTGTCCACCGATGACCTCGTCGAGGGCGACGACTGCTTCTTCGTGGCGACCGGCATCACCGATGGGGAACTGATGCGCGGCGTCCGCTATGCGCACGGCGGCGCCAAGACCCACTCGCTGGTGATGCGCTCGCGCAGCGGAACCATCCGCTCGATCATCAGCGAGCACCGACTCGAGAAGCTGCGTAGCTACGCAGCGGTCGACTTCGAGAACGCCTGAGCCTGCGTAGGTATACTCGCTGGTAACTAAGCGGTGCACGAGGGAGCCGACGCAGATGCAGAGCAGCGAGGACTACGCCCGCCTCGAGTCGGGCGTCGACATCTGCTACGACACGTTCGGCCACCGGTCGGATCCCGCAGTGCTGCTCATCATGGGGATGAGTGGTCCTCTCACCTGGTGGAGCCCCGATTTCTGTACCTTGTTGGCCTCACGCGGCTTCTTCGTCATCCGCTACGACAACCGCGACACGGGGCGCTCGACGAAGATGCGGGGGCAGGGTGGTCGACGCGGCGATGTCGTGAAGACCTTCATCCGCGCCAAGGCTCCGACGCCGTACACGCTGAGCGACCTGGGCGACGATGCCATTGGGCTGCTGGACCATCTCGGCATCCACCAGGCACATGTGACGGGTGTGTCGATGGGCGGAATGATCGCTCAGACGTTGGCTATCGAGCATCCCGAACGTGTGCTGTCCTTGGTGTCGATCATGTCGACGTCCGGACGCCGCTCGGTGGGATGGCAGGATCCGCGGCTCTTCCCGATGCTGCTCAGCGGCAACCGGCGCGACAGGGACCAGGTCATCGCCCAGTCTGTGCGGACGTGGGCCATGATCGGTTCTCCCGCGTTCCCGACGCCGCCGGACGAGACCCGCGCCAGGGCGGCAGAGACGTTCGATCGCGGCATCAGCATGCCCGGGGTCATCAGGCAGATGCAGGCCGTCCTCAGCCAGCCTGACCGGACACCGGCACTGCGCCAACTGGATGTGCCTGCCCTGGTGATCCACGGCCTGCGCGATCGGATGATCCATGTGTCCGGAGGGCGCGCGACCGCTGATGCCATCCCTGGTGCGGAGCTGCTCCTCATCCGGGGGATGGGCCACGACCTCCCCCGCGAGCTGTGGCCGACGTTCATCGACGGGATCGAGCGAACCGCGAAGCGCGCCAGCATCGAGTCCTCCTACTAGCCTTTGGCCGTTCACGGGGGCTGGCCAGACGACCTCCGCCGGCTCCGCTCACGGCTGCGGCAGCCTCCCTGGGCACTGCGAGCAGATCCTGGTAGCCGTCCGTCATCGGTGCGATCGCGGCCAGAAGTGTCGCCGGAAGGAGCGGTGCGGGAGAGGTCACGTTCCCGGCGACGGTACCTCGGCCAGCGCCACGAGCTCTTCCAGAGCCTCCTCCAGGTACCCGATGAGGTTCCACACGTCCGGTACGAGCTCTCTGCAGGCGATCAACCCGAAGTCCAGGGCGCCGTTGTAGGAGAAGAGCGTGATGTTCAACGCTCCGGTCAGGTCGGTGATGGCGGACGCCGGATACACACCGAGCACAGACGCACCACCGATGTACAACGGCAGCTGCGGCCCCGGCACGTTGGAGATGAAGAGGTTGAACGGGAAGGCACCGACGGCGGCCATCTGGAAGAACGCCCGAGCCGCCAGCCCCGACAGCGCCGTCGGGATGGCGGCCGCGAGATCCTGCAGAATCGACGCAGGGATGGCCTCGAACTGCTCCTTCGCCTCAGCCATCCCCCGCTGCACCTGTGCCAGCCGCGCGACCGGGTCTGCAACGTGGGTCGGCATCTCCGCGAGCATCACCGAGATGAAGTTGCCGGTGTCACCCG
>JAUJOO010000007.1:85858-113578 GCA_030447585.1 Nocardioidaceae bacterium
ACGTGGGTCGGCATCTCCGCGAGCATCACCGAGATGAAGTTGCCGGTGTCACCCGACTGGTCGTCGGTGCGCACGCTGACCGGTACCGCAACCACGATCGGGGACTCCGGCAGCCCGTCGTGGTCCAGCAGCCACCGCCTCAACGCCGTCGTGCACAGCGCCATGACGATGTCGTTGACGGTCATCGAGTAGGCGTTCTTCACCAGCTTGATGTCGTCGAGGGGCAGGGAACCGTAGGCAAAACGTCGATGCGCCGTGATCGGTGCGTTCAGCGGTGTCGGCGGCGTCGTGACCGTACGACGGCCGACGTCTCGACCGACGGCGCCGCTCGTCGCCATCCGCATCAGGTTGTCCGCCACCTCGCTGACCGCTTTCACACCCGGCACCAGAGCCACCCCCGGTATCTCCGCGAGATGGGGCAACGCGCGAGGAAGCGTACGCATGGCCTCGACAGGCTGTCTGGCCATGGCGGATACACCCTTGCCGATGAGCTCTGCGGTACCCGGCATCGGCGCCGGGTTCCAGTACTCGTCAGGTGGGTCGACGAGGCGCGGCTCGATCGTCACGTCCATGATCGTAGTTAGGATCTCCGCTCCAGAGATCCCATCGATCGCAGCGTGGTGGACCTTGCTGTACAGCGCCTGCCTGCCGTTGGAGACGTTGTGGATGAGGTACATCTCCCACAGCGGACGGGTCCGGTCGAGCGGGCGCGCGTGGATCCGTGCCACCTGCTCTGCGAGCTGCCCGTCGTCTCCAGGCGACGGCAAGCCGATTTCGCGCAGATGGAACTCGATGTCGAAGTCAGGGTCGTCGATCCAGTAGGGAGGAGCGAGCGAGAGGGGTACGGTGACGAGGCGCTGGCGAAGCGGGGCAGCCAGATGAAGGCGTGGCTCGAGGACCTCCCGCAACCGATCGAGGGTCAGCTCGCCACCTGGGGCGGTCGACGGGTCAAGCATGATCAAGCTGCCGACGTGCCCCACTGTCGTCGCAGACTCGACGTTCAGGAACTGGGCGTCCAGCGAGGAGAGCTGCTGCATACGGTCAGTCTGACGTACGCCGCCCGGAACCGACACACGAGTGGCCTTGAGGCCTTGTGGCCGGTGGTGGGTCGTCCACCACGAGGCGTCAGGCTCCGATGACCAGTACGGGGGCCGGGTCGATCAGAACCGCGACCCGATCGCCGGCAGTCACCCCTTGGACGCTGGTCCGGGGGATCTGCGACACCAGGTGCGCCCCGTCGTCGGTGGTGACAGTCAGGCGCGAGATGGCACCGAGGAAGCTCGAAGCGGAGACGACCGCGTTGCCGTCGGTGTCCGCGCGGACGTGGATCTGCTCCGGGCGCACCAAAGCCGTACCCCGCCCCTCCTCCACGGACCCAGCCAGAGTGGGCAATCGGCTTCCCGCCACCGTGGCGGCCCCGCCAGAGACATAGGCGGGAAGCCTGTTGGTCAGGCCGACGAACTCCGCCACGAACTCAGTGCGCGGCTTGGAGTAGAGCTCCTCCGGTGGTGCGATCTGCTCGAGTCTGCCTGCCCTCATGACTCCGACCCTGTCGGCAAGAGCTAGGGCCTCCTCCTGATCGTGAGTCACGAACAGCGTCGTCGTCCCCACCTCGAGCTGGACGCGTCGAATCTCGTCGCGTAGCTGAGCCCTGACCTTGGCGTCCAGTGCCGACAGCGGCTCGTCAAGCAGCAGCACGGACGGCTCGATTGCCAACGCTCGCGCCAATGCCACCCGCTGCTGCTGGCCGCCGGAGAGCTGGTGGGCGTACCGGTCGCTCTGACTTTCCAGACCGACCAGCTCCAGCATCTGCATGGCCCGGGCCCTGCGCTTGCCCCCGTCGATGCCGCGGAGCTTGAGGCCGAACTCGACGTTGTGCCGTACGGTCATGTGCGGGAACAGACTGTAGGCCTGGAAGACCATCCCCATGTCACGTTTGTGGGCGGCGACGCCAGAGATATCCGTCCCGCCGACGAAGACGCGACCCGACGTCGCGGTGTCAAGACCCGCGAGGATACGCAGCGCCGTCGTCTTGCCGCATCCGGAAGGACCGAGCAAGGCGACAAGCTCTCCAGGAGCCAAGGTCAGTTCCAGCCCGTCGAGCGCCTTGACGGAACCGAAAACCCGGGTGAGGCCGTCCAGGCGCACTTGGACGCCTCTCCCGGCGTCCTCTCTCGGCGCCGAGGTGGCCGGCTCGGTCATGACCGGGCCTCCCGACGCTTGGGGCGTGTCCCCACGAACGACATCGCGAACAACAGCACGAAAGCGAAGGCCAGCGCGGCGAGGGATACGGCCACGCTGATGCTCGAGTTCACGAGACCGATCAAGACGATGACCACCTGCATGTTGTCGTAGAAGAACAATGACGCCAGCGTGAACTCTCCGAGCACAAGGGCAACTGCGAGGAACGCAGCGGACAAGATCGCCGACCTCATGTTCGGCACGATGATCCGCAGGATGACGGTCGTCCAGCTGGCGCCGAGGCTGCGGGCTGCCTCCGAAAGCGTGTTCACATCGATGGCGGCCAGTCCCGCGTCGAGTGCGCGGTAGCAGTAAGGCAGCACCAGCACGATGTAGGGAAAGGTCAGCGCCAGCGGCCCAGGCGTGGTCAGGTACCGCACCCACGACATCACGTTGTCGAGGCCGACAACCAGCACGATGGCCGGAATCGTAAGCGGCAGCAAGCAGAGGAACTCCACCAGCCGCTTCGCCCACGGCACCTTGAGCCGGATCCAGATCATGGTGGGCAGCAGGAGCAGCAGCATGCCCGTAACCGTGAGCACAGCCAGTTCGAGTGACACCCGGATCGCACCCGAGAGCTGCTCGTTCTGCGTGATTGCCTTCCACGCGTCCCACGTCTGCTTGTTCTGCGGAGTGATCCGGATGCTGTACTCGAACATCGAGTAGATGGGGATGGCGAACAGAACCCCGACGCCCGCCAGAGTCACCCACCGGGTGAGCCGCTGGTTCTGCTGCCGTTTCGTCGCACCGGATGCCCTCATCGCAGCCACCGTGACGTCTGCTGCTGCAGCCGGCTGTAGGCGAACATCACGACTGCCACGATCAGCACCATCTCCAACGCGATCGCCGAGGCAACGCTGGTCTGGTTACCTAACAGCTCGTTGCCCAGCGCGTCTGCGATCTTGAGTGCCAGGATCGGCGATCCCTGGTTCACGAGCGCGGCGGCCGTCGCGTACGCCGCAAACGCGTTCGCGAACAGCAGGAGCAGAGCGCCGAGGAACGCGGGAAACAGCAGCGGTACTCCGACGTGGCGCCAGTACTGCCAGGTCGAGGCGCCGAGGGTGTCTGCCGCCTCCCGCCACTGCGGCCGTATCCCGTCGAGGGCGGGGAGGAAGACGATGACCATCAGGGGGACCTGGAAGTAGGTATAGACCAGCATCAGCCCCTTGAGGCTGAACAGCCAGGTGCTGTTGGTGATGTCTATGCCGGCACCGTCGAGCCATCGGCTCACGACACCCTCCCGACCGACAGTCGCGATGAACGCGAATGCGAGCGTCACCCCACCGAACTGGGCCAGTACGCCGCTGGCGCTGGTGACGAAACGGCGGAGCAGCCCGTTCGGGTTGGCGGTCGACACGACGTACGCCACCACCGCGCCGATGAGCGCACCGACGACGGCGGTCGCCAACGACAACAGCAGGGTGTTCTTGGTGATCTCGATCATCGACGCCTTTTTCAGCGAAGCAAGAGCCTCGAGGCTGAACGCACCGTCGACTATGAAAGCCCGCACGAACACCACCACGGTCGGGACGATCAAGAAGATCGCCGCATACAGCAGGAACGGCGCGAGTCCGAGACTCGCACCGATCCTGCTGGCCGGCTTTGCCACGCTCAGCTGACGGCGTCAGACCAGTGGTTGGCGAGGTACTCTGCGGCCTTGGTGGTCTGGTCGACCGTCGGGAAGACGGGATCGCCGCCCACCGGCGGCAAGGCGCTGTAAGCTTCCTCGTCGATCGTTCCGGCCTCAACCATGGCGTCAGCGCGGACGGGGCGCGCTCCACCGGCCAGCCAGAGGTTCTGACCTTCGTCGGAGTAGAGGAACTCCTCCCAGAGCCGGGCGGCGTTGGGATGCGGAGCGTCCTTGTTGATCGCCTGGAAGTAGTACCCGCCGACGACGGCCCCGTCAGGGACGACGACCTTCCAAGTCGGAAGGGCCTTGGTCTCTGCCGCGTTCAAGTAGTCCCAGTCGAGCACCACCGGGGTCTGCCCCGACTCGATCGTCGCGGGCGTGACGTCGACCGGAATGAGGTTGCCGGCCTCGTTGAGCTTCCTGAAGTACTCGACGCCAGGAGCCACGTCATCGGCGGATCCGCCGTTGGCAAGCGTGGCCATGAAAACACCTGCGACGCCCGAGCCGGAGGTGGTGGGGTCACCATTGAGGGCCACAGCGCCCTTGTAGTCAGGCCCCAGCAGGTCGTCCAGGCTGGTGACCGCGGGCACCTCGGCCGAGTCGTAACCGATCGAGAAGTAGCCGCCGTAGTCGTTGACCCAAAGACCCTCGGGGTCCTTGTTGGCGTCGGGGATGTCTTCCCAGGTCTGGACCTTGTAGGGCGCGAACATGTCTGTGTTCGCGATGGCCACGGACTGACTGAGGTCGAACACATCAGGCGCCGAGTCCTGTCCTTGCAGACGCTTCGCGGTGTCGATCTCCGTCTGGCTGTCCGTGTCCGGCAGCTTGGAGTTCACCTTGATGTCGTACTTCGACTCGAACGTCTTGATGATGTTTCCGTAGTTCGCCCAAGTCGGCGGCAAGGCGATGACGTTGAGCTCGCCCTCCTTCTCCGCGTCGGCGACGAGCTGCGTCATGTACTCCTCGGAAGACTGCCCCTGCTCCTGGCCGGTGTTGTCGGCACCGGCTGCGTCATTGCCCTCCTCCGGCGCCGCACAGGCAGCGAGTGAGTAGATCACCGCCGCCGCGACCGACGCGCCGGTGAGCCTGGATGATCGCTGCACGATGTCCTCCTGTGTGATGAGCCTCGCCGCCTGTGAGGCAGACAACCACACAGGGGTCGCCGATGACAATGCACGCCGACAAATCCTGACGACCCTATCGCGGCGGCATGTACGCCGGATCGGGACATGTCAGTCGTCGACCACACCCCAGCCAAGCGAGAACACCTCATACGAAGAGGCAAAGGTGCATCCAAGCGCGCTGCCGGCCGCGCGGGCGCCACCTTCGAGGAACTCGGCGGGATCGAAGTCCGCCCACCCCAGTCCGTCGATGTACGCCTGCTGTGCCTCGAGCGAAGCCACCCCCCTGTTGAAGGTCTCTGTCGTGTCGGCGCCGTGGCGCGACAGTGGCGAAGCCGCGGCCCACACCTGGAGCACTCCACCCCACGGCTCCAGGCCCGACTCCGTGTGCTCGGAGAAGATCCAGCGGTTGCCGGCGTCTCGGGCGGCGTCCAGCGTGGCCTTCCCGGTTGCGATGTGGTCGGCCTGGTTGAGAGCCGATCCGCCGTCCCAGGTGTCCCGGAAGTTGTTCGTGATCACGATCTGCGGCTGATGGCGTCGCACGACCGCGGTGATCTCTCGCCGCAGCCCGACGCCGTACTCCAAGATGCCGTCGGGGAGCCGCAGGAACTCGACTTCCTCCACCCCGACGATCCGACAGGACTCCCGCTGCTCCTCTTCCCGGAGCGGTCGGCACTCATCGGGGGCCAGCCCGTCGATGCCCGCCTCGCCGCTCGTGACGAGGCAGTACACGACGTGCTTGCCTTGGTCGGTCCATCGCGCCACCGCGGCAGACGCGCCGAACTCCATGTCGTCAGGGTGGGCAACCACCACCAGCGCTCGTTCCCAGTCCTCGCGGACCGGCTTCAGACGTGGGCCGTCAGTCATCAGCCCACCGTACGCTGCTGTGCATCCGGGGCTCTCGGGCCTACTGGCACCGCTGGGGAGACGCATGATGGAGGGGTACGTCGCTCGAGCCTCGAGCGTGCGCGGCGACGTCATCTTGCGCCGCCGTCAGACCGACGGCGCGCTCGAGCTGCGCGTCAACGGCGTCTTCGTGATGGACACGCTCGAGACGAGCAGCGAGCGGCTGCTGGCCCGCCTCGCGCTGGATGCTGCTTGCCCGGTCCGTCCGCGGCGCACCGGCGAGGCAGACCCCATCCGCGACCCGGTGCATGCCAACCCAAGGCTCAGCGTCTTGGTCGCGGGGCTGGGTCTGGGCTTCACTTTGAGCGAGGTACTGAGAGACAAGAGGGTCGCACGGGTCATCGTGGCGGAGATCGAGCCAGACTTGGTCTCTTGGCACCACCAGGGGCTCGTTCCGCATTCTCCCGTTACCGACGAGCGTGTCGAAGTTGTCGTGGGTGACGTCCGTTACGTCGTGGGCAGGGCAGACAGACGTTCCCTCGACGTGTTGATCCTCGACGTCGACAACGGACCGGACTGTCTGGTTCATCCGGGCAACGCTGCGATCTACGGGGCAGGGTTTCTGAACACGTGTCGGCAGACGCTGAGTAGCAGTGGCCTTCTCGCCGTCTGGTCGGCAGACTCCTCCGCGGAGCTGCGTGAGGCGATCAGCGACGTCTTCGGCAGCTGCGACGAGCACGCCGTCCCCGTCCGTCTCGGTCGGCGTGAGACGACGTACCACCTGTTCTTCGCCTACCGCTGACCGGCACGGCGCCGCAGCAGCTGTCACGTCCCGCGGATGGCGCGGCGTACGCTCGCGCCATGCCCGGAGCGCTGCATGTTCGCGACGACATCGTCGTTTCGGAGGCGGAGCTGCAATGGCGGTTCTCGCGTTCCAGCGGCCCCGGAGGTCAGTCGGTCAACACCAGCGACAGCAGGGTAGAGCTCAGCCTCGACATCGGTGCCTCGGGGGCATTCACCGCGCCCCAGCGTGCCCAGCTTCTCGAACGGCTACGACAGCGCACGAGCCACGGAGTCGTCACCGTCACTGCGTCCGAGCACCGGTCCCAACTGCGCAACCGGGAAGCGGCGGAGAAACGGCTTGTCCAGCTGCTCCGAGAGGGCCTGGCTCCGTCGCCACCGCAACGCCGGGCGACGAGACCGACGCGCTCCTCGGTACGCCGCCGGCTCGACTCAAAGCGACGACGCAGCGACGTCAAGCAGCAGCGACGACCGCCTACGCCCTGAGTCAGAGGCTGAGCCACAGCAGTGACAAGGCGCGTCGTCGGCAGCGACCACACAATCGCAAGACGCGTCCTCGTCGTACGGTTGACCCATGAGCGAAGAGCTGTCGAGAGCACGCGAGTACCGCACCGAACGAGACACGATGGGTGACGTCTTGGTACCCGCGACAGCACTGTGGCGCGCCCAGACGCAACGGGCGGTCGAGAACTTCCCCATCTCCGGCAAGCGGCTGGAGCCGGCCCACATTCACGCCCTCGGTCACATCAAGGCAGCCGCAGCACGGGTCAACGCGGAGATGGGCGTGCTCGACGAGGCGGTGGCCAAGGCGATCGAGCAGGCGGCCGGCGAGGTGGCCGACGGCCGCCACGACGAACAGTTCCCGATCGACGTCTTCCAGACGGGAATATAAATTCCTGAGCAACATGAATCGCGCCACCAGCAGGTTGTCATGTTCCACAGCCGTGCACAATGGGCTTCAGCACCTGAACGACTAATGCCAGCCACACGCCAGCCAGTCGAGCAATGATGACTCTTCCCCTGACTGATGGCGACGTTGTTGGCGTAATATAGAAGGTCCTTTACCCGACTCCATCCCATTCTGGCGTAAACCAGCCAACAGGCGCGCCAGCATATGCCATACCGACTTATTCTGCCAGACGTTCTGCCACGCATATAGCCAGACGGCAACGCGATGGACGCCACTACCAGCCACTCGGGATAGAGCCCGGCGGCTATGCTGTTCAGGCGGCCTTGCGCCGGATGGTTTGTCGTCGCCAGCTCTGGTCGCCCAGCTACCACTTCGCTGGCAGGTATGGCTTCGCCGGCAATGACCAATGACCTGAAGCTACTTGCTGAGAGCGCGCCGACCGAGGTTGGTCTGAGCTGACCAGCCTTCCTGACGGAGCTGACAACCACTTTGGCGCGCTGGCAGACGGGCAGCCCGCCGAGGTTAAGCGGCTGTTGCGCACTGTCGCGGTCGGGCTGTTCCAGATCTGCACCACCTGCGTTGTGATGGGCTGTAACATGGCGTATTTTGCGCGAGAAGATCAGCTGGATTCAGCTGCATCAAGTGACCGGTAAAGCGGTTAACCGGAACTCTTCCCGGATGGCGTCAGTGGCCCATGTCGGTAATGCCGGTGAATGATACGACGGTTAAGCTTGTAAAGGTCTCCGTTACCTTTGCGCTGAATGGCTATGATGCTGGCGGATGGCCTGAACCCGGAAGCCGGGAGCCAATCCGGCTCGCGGAGCAATGCCGCCAGCCGTCGGCAGATCGGCACTATCGATGCGCACTGCTGATGAGCGCCGTCGCGAGCTGGCTGAGTCACCGCCGCCGATCGCCACCGCCACCGGTTTCATTGATGGCGATGATCGCCGCAGCAGCGTGAAGCCCCAGCCAACAGGCGAGCGTAGAATGACCCGCGGTTTCAGGGTTACCCAGCAGGGCAGCGTTTATAACGCGGGTGAGGTCACCGAGGCGCAGCCAGACGCTATCCCTGATGCCCTGAGCATTGACGCAACGTAACGTCGCCCCAGCCACCACGGGATGGAAGACGCCAGCGTCACCAGCGCCACTTTTCATTCAATTTAGTAAGGACGGGAGATCCCTGAATCAGGTGAATTGCCTGCCGATTCTTTATTGCACCATTACTGGACGACCAGACAAGGATGACTATTTTAGCCTTGCCAGTCCTCGGTCAGTTTCGGACGGCGCGGGAAGCCCGAGCGGGCGCCGCCGGAACGGCATCTGAGAGGCGATGTGACCTGAATTGCCCGGCGACCCATGGAGCACTAAACAGCGGCTTCGCTGAATCTCTGGAACTGTCGTTAACTTCATCTTCGTAGCGGTGGAAACGTTAGTACCGTCCACTCGCGGCATTGAGATTCGCTGGTACAGGCAGTGAGAAGTACCGGCCCTTCCAGCGCCGTTGGCTTTCACCGTCACCGTTCCAGCTCCCAGTGAGTTTCGGAAGCACGGGCTTTCTTCGACCAGTTTTGATGTAGCCATCCCACGGCGTCGCCATTGCGACATGCTCGTTGCCTGCCTGAGACGAGTCAGGAGTAGTGCGCCGGTCCGGGTCACCTTCTGTCATTATTTCAAACCTGCTCGCCCATTGTATCTCCAGATTTGCTGCCGATACAGCAATGAGGCCCACGGCGGCTGGAATGTCGGCCCCGGATCTCGCGGATATTCCAGGAACTGACCAAATGCAAGCAGTAGCCACGACTTCCTGAATGGAATTTGTTTTAACTCGCTGATGGTTGCCGGCCCCGCCGTGAAGTGCCTGCTTTGCCGTGTCGCTTTACCCGGATTCCAGCGCCACAGGGCCTGCCACGCCCAGAATTTGCGCTTAGCCCCTGAGGCCAGATGGGCGACGCGAGTTGCACGGTGATTTGATAAAGAGCACGCGGCTGGATGACTGGTTCTGACCGTTGCGGGCGAAGACGTCACGGATGCAGCAAAGATAAAGATAAAGGTGACTTCAACATGGCGACCGCGCCGAGTCCTGGAGATACGGATGACCATTTGAGGCCCGCCCCGGAATAGCAAACTGGTAAATGTATAGCCATAAAGACTTGCAGCTTGTATTGAGGGATGCTGATGAGACCGAACTGATCATCTTCCTGGCGGATGTGGCGACCGTTGTCCAACACGCGATGCCCTGTTCCGAGGTGCCCACGCCAGCAGGGCGGTATACGCCTTCATGTAGAGTGCGGGTGCCACGCCAAGATACTGAATCCCGGAACGCCACTGGCGCCTGCGTGAAAGAGATATTGCTGCGCCGAAGACCGCTGCCAGCGTAATGACGCCGAGCGTATCCTGCGTGCTGGCGACAACGCCCATATCGGGCGTTACGGCTGGATTTTCGCTCTTCGCCACCAGCGTGCATATAGCTACCGGTACAGGTAAGCGGTGCCGATCACGCATGACGTCAAACCAGAATTTCGACGACGCCCAGCTCTTCCTGCCACAGGATCAGCGGATCGGCGGAGGGTGCAGAGGCCACAAAGATGCCTGGTTCTGCAAACGCCGCCATTGTTACAGGCTGAGCGCTTCACGCTCCCGCCGACTCCAGGTGTACAGATCCGCACGGCCTGACGAGTATCTCACCGTCCAGCAGACGTCGTTGCATTACCAGCCACTCGATAAAAGCCGCCGCCAGCCAGTGCCGCCCTGCCACCGCACGACTCTGCCTTCGGGCGAACGGTCGATACCGCCGTTGTTGCAGACCACCAAACAACGGAACGTCGAGGTCCGGCACGCGCATCAGCGCAGACTGGCAGCGGTCCCCAGCAGAGCCCCCACTCGGGGTGAACGGACGAGGTGATTGACCACTGCTTTCAGGCTTTCACCATGCAAACGGCGACCAGCAGAACAACCCCATGGCTGGAGGTGCCAGCCGCCAGTTCAGCGACCACAGCGGCCCCGGAGACCTTCGCCGCAGTAAAGAACTGGCCTGCGGCGAGCTATTCTGCCCCATTAATGGAGAACTCAATGCCCGGATTGTCATGGCAGCAATTTTCTCCTTTCGGTTACATTGATCTGGTTTCGCCAGTAACTCCTGCAGTCGAAGGAGCACACCGATACGTCTTTATTGCCAGCGCCTACCAACGGCATGGCTGAGCGGTCCCTGGCGCTACAGGTTTGCCACCAGCATCACCAGCCAGGCCCATAATCCCCGGTATAAGTACGGCACCAGCCGCCCAGAACTGCGTCTGGTTGCTCAGGTGGCAGCCCCACGTCGCAGGTTTCCAGCACCAGTTCACGGGATTTCACCAGTCACGCAGCAGGTAGATGAGGTGGCGCTTTGTCGCCCACACACCGAAAGAGAACGGCATTAACCGCCGAGATCGCAGACGAGCGCAGCCCGCAGCACTTTAGTGAAAACTTAATAATAAGCCCCACGCCGTCTTTGCGATGACGGCGATCTGATGGCTGCCCGCTTACCGGCGGTCAAAAGAGATGGTGGCGGGACGATCTTCGTCACCCAGCACGAGCGACCAGCCCTTCGAGGAGAACTCGACTCGGCCCTGCGGATCGACCGAGCGGCGTCGTTATTGGCGAGGCCGGCGATGGTCCGCCGGTTTGGACGGATTCAGGACGGATGGCATTCGGGATGCCGTCGGCGCGACCGGACCGCGCCGGTATTCGGCTCGTTCGTGGAGCTTGCGGTAGCTTGCGAGGAGTACGCCACCGTTGCCGGAGGCCAGCGTTGCCTTGCCACCAGGACGGGCCGATGCACGTCGCACCACCGCGCGGTACGTTCGTAGCGCCCGGCATGCGCCTTGTCCTGGCGGACGGCGAGCCGAACTGGCCTGGTGTACCAGCGGCGGCCTGGAACCGCAGGCTTCTCCAGGAATGGCGCCGGTGGTGCCGAGGACCGTTGTCGGCTCGGCGTCGGCGCACAGCCCTTCTACCAGCGGTTTATTCGCCGGTGTCGATCAGCGTCCCGCCCCGAGGTCCTTGAGCTGGCCGAGGGTCCGCGAGGATGATGTCCAGGCGGGCCGGGTCGCCGCCGGGCTTGCGGCAGCCGCCCACCGTCGAGCGAGACCCGCCGGACGTTTCACGACGCGTTCGCCAGCGCCGCCGCCGCGCAGGGCGCGCTCGTCGACCCCGGGTCGGCGTTCGGGACGGTAGCGGCCAACGGTGTCGGCGACGGGCCGCGGTGTGCGGGCGTTCATCGGCGACCGGGACCCGGCAGCTTGTAAAGACGCCGTTGCAGGCCGTCGTTGAACTCGGGTCGTCGACCGCGCTGTTCGGCTCACGCCCTCGCGTTCGAGCACTTCGGTTTTGCGGTGCCGGTCGGCGGCGTCGGGTCGACGGCTTCGAGGACCCGCGCCCGAGCCGGGTCAACGTGGCCGGGGTTCTTGTTCGCCTGGCCTTGATCAGATCTTCCTGTACCTGCTCTTTCGTTTATACCGCTGGAGCTCTTCGAGAGCACGGCGTTTCTGACTTGCCCGGTCCACGTTTCCGTCCGGACCAGCCTGTTCGCATCGCAGCGCCCACGCGCCTGATTCCGGTGTCCACCCGGTAGTGATCCTGTTCACGCCAGGCGAACAGGCGCGCGAGCCCGGAGGTCGCGGTTTACCGATGGGCGGAAGCCGGTACTCGACTTCAACGCCAGTTCATCGATGGCACCGTACCGGTGGCGACGTTGCGTCGGTCGAGCGGCGCATCGCCGTACTCACCGCTCATGACTTCGCGATGAGCGGCATGCCGGTTCAACGCGCCACGCAATTGCCAGCCGTTAAGCACAGCCCGGCCAGCACGCAGCTGGTCGAGTTTGGCCTGATACTGCGCCGTCACCACTGGCACAACCGCCGGGATCATCGACGGGCCGAGAACTTCCACCAGCGGTATCCCAAGACCAGATGCAGCCCACCACACTTCCTGCGCGAGCAGGTCTGGAAGTGCCATCTGCCACCGACTTTGCGCTCACCGCGACGCCAGATCAGCAGTATCCTTGGCGGTGCCAGCGGGACGCATTGACCTGGGCGGCTCAGGCGGTCGTAGGCGGCCAGATTCGTGACGGTGATGCCGTGGAGGCCGAGCCGCGCGATCGCGGCATGGTGGAAAGGCGCATGCCAGCTGGCGGCGACGTCGATGGTGCGGCTGCCCGAGGCCGAGCCATGCCCTGGAGGGCAAGCACGACCTCGATCACCTGACGGAGCAGCTTGAAGAACGCCCGCCGGGCGGTGGTTTTACCTGCTCGGTGCGGGCCGCAGTACCGATCCTGGAGCTGGCTACAGCCGACTCGACCGGTTCGCCGTAGCAGTTCTGCCCGCGACTTGATCTGCTGCATGCGGCCATGGGGGCGGGCGCGACGATGGCAAGAAGGTGATGCGCAAGACGATATCATTGCCTGACGTTCGTCGCATTTAGCGTCAACAGCCGCCAGACCAAGAACCGTGCAGGGTGCGACTCAACATAAGCCAGCCCCAGAAGAACCGCGAGCGGTGAGTGCGCATAGCCGCACCAGCCCATCCGGCCAGTTCAGAGCGCTGACGGTCCAGACCGGGCGCACCACGGCGTGGAGTCCGCGACCCAGATGTCGTCAGTTTCCAGACGGGCGTCTGCGCGCCGAGCGCCGACCAGCCACGTCATCGTGCTCACGAGCTTGCGCTTGTTGCAGGCCGGACTACCAGCAGGTCAGTACCATCGCATTACCGGTGATGCGCAAAGTGCAGCGCAGCCACCTTCTGCTCGCTGGCGTCTTCCATCAGCACCAGAACTGATAGTGAGCAGCCCCAGCGGCATCGCAATCTGCGGCAAGGAGCCCACCACCGCCGGACCGGGGACACGCCTCAGGCGGATTTCTTCAACAGGTCGTCGGTTGTCAGCATACAGTGCGTGGCGAGGGTGTTCAGGCCCATGTCCACGAGCCCGCGGTTCGCGTGCTGCTGGTAACGCCGATCCTGAACACCCTGCGTCCCCAATCCCGCCGCTACCGCCACACCAGTAACCTCGAACTTCATTCAGGGCACCGCCTGCTTTCAGAGCGCCGAGAGGCGGTCGTCGAGGCCTGGCTGGCCAAGTAACGTGGCAGGACACGCGTCAGGCTGCTCGCGAGATCCGGTCAGTACCAGTTGTTGGCCTGCTTGAAGTACCAGGCGCTGCAGGGAGTTCCATAGCTGGACGCGATGTAGTCGAGCCCCCACTCCAGCTGAGTCGCCGGGTTGGTACGCCAGTCAGAGCGGCGGTGGCCATCTTCTCCGCCGGCAGCGACTGGGGGATCCCGTAGGCGCCGGATGTCGGGTTCTCCGCGTATGGGTTCCAGTTGCTCTCGCTGATGTAGAGCTGGTCAAGGCACGCGTACTGGTCGGTCCAGCCGTAGTCGGCAAGCATGATCATGGCGATGTCACGCGGGTCTGCCGGGGCGACGGACTCGTTCACACGTCCGGTCACGGCCTGCTGGCTGACGGTCAGCGCTCGACTTTGGATGGCCCGTTGTACGGCGACGGAGGCGGGACGGGAGGCCGAACGGCTTACGGAGGCCTTGTCCATCAACGCGCGGCGTTCTGACACGACTGCGGCATCGTCCGGCGCGCTGGCTGGCTGCGCGTGCGGCGCTGTCACGGTGGCGGAAGCCCCGGCAGTGGTCACGCTGCGGTCGACCGTCGCCATTCCTGCTCCGGCTGCAGCACCCGCAGCTCCCACCAGGACGACGACTCCAGACAAGCCCGAGAATGGCACCGCCCCAACAGCGTCGGCGGCCAGTCGCCCCAGCGAACGGCGGACGGACCGGGGAGCCTTGTGGCGAGGGGCGATGTGCCTACCGGGCACGCTTGACCACTCCTTCGGGGTGCGAGACCGCCTTAGCCTGCTGGAAGAGCAAGGGCAGGTCAAATCGGCCGCCCAGGATGTGATGCAGCGAGGATAAGGCGGTCGGCTCAGCCCTTGACCGAGCCGGCGGTCAGGCCGCGAACGAAGAAGCGCTGCAGCGCGAAGAAGACGATCAGCGGGACTGTGAAGCTGATGAAGGCGCCTGCTGTGAGCAGGTGCCAGTCCTGACCGAGTTCGCCGATGAGGTTGCGTAGCTGGCTGGTCACCACCGGCGTGTCGTTCTGCAGGAAGATCAAGGCGACCAACAGGTCGTTCCACACCCAGAGGAACTGGAAGATCGCGAACGCCGCCAACGCCGGCACCGACATGGGAATGATCAGCGACCAGAACGTCTGGAAGTGGCTGGCCCCGTCCACCTCGGCAGACTCGATGATCGACTTCGGCAGCGAGGCCATGTAGTTGCGCAGGATGTAGATCGCGAGCGGCATGCCGAAGCCGGCGTGCGCCAGCCACACCGCCGGGAACGTCCCGACGAGTCCGAGGTCGGCGAACACCCGCAGCAACGGGACCAATGCCACCTGCAGCGGCACGACCAGCAGGCCGACCATGATGACGAAGAGGGTGTCGCGCCCTTGAAGCGCATGAACGTGAACGCGTACGCCGCGAACGCCGCGACCATGATGGGGATGATCGTGGCCGGCACCGCCACGACGAGCGAGTTGACGAACGCCGTTCCCATCTGGTTCTCGCCGAGCACCTCGGCGTAGTTCTGCAAGGTCCACTGCGTGAAGTCCAAGGGTGAGGCGAACACCGTCCACCAGCCGCTGCTCGCGACCGCCTCCTGGTCGCGGAAGGACGACACCAAGAGGCCGACCGTCGGGACGACCCAGAGCAAGCAGAGCAGGAGAACGACTAGCCTGACCACGAGTAGTCCACTGCGTCGGCGGTTCGGCCCCCGGGTGGTTTCGCTGGCCATGGCCTTGTCGGCCGTCTGCTTGTTGGTGGCTGCGGCTGGCACGCTCATCGTGCTGCCTCCTCGCGACGGAACTGGCGGACCTGGTAGACCATCACCGGTACGACGGCGAGCATCAAGATCACGACGACGGCAGCCGCTTCCCTGCTCGCCGTTCTCCAACAACAGGTTGTAGAAGCGGTTGGCGATGACCTCCGTGCCTTCTCGCCCGTTCGTCATCACGTTGACGATGTCGAAGACCTTCATGACGAGGATCAGGATCGTGGTGAAGACCACGATCACGGTCGGCCACACCTGAGGAACGACGATGCGGAAGAAGATGGCCTTCTCGCTGGCACCGTCGATCCTGGCAGCCTCCAAGGTTCTCCTCGGGGACGTTCTTGATGGCCGCGGACAGCAGCACCATCGCGAAACCGGCCTGGAGCCAGATCATGATGACGATCAGCAGGAGGTCGTTGAGGCTGAACGTCGAGAGAGCGAGCCAGTTCTGCGGCTCGAACCCGATTCCGGTGGTGATCGCGGAGAGCAGGCCGATCTGTTCCTCGCGGCGGAAGTCGGTGTTGTACACGAACTTCCAGATCGCGCTGGCACCCACGAAGCTGATCGCCATCGGCATGAAGATGAGAGACTTCGCGACCTTCTCGCCGGTCGGCTTGAGACGGTCTGCCATGACCGCGATGAGAAGGCCCACTGCCACCGCGCAACGTCGGCACGACGATGATCCACAACGCATTGTTGAACAGGGCTTCTATGAACTTGTCATCTTGAAAGATGGTGGCGTAGTTCTCGAAGCCGACCCAGGCGCTGCTGTCTCGGTTGGCGAAGCTGTACGTCACCGTCTGCACGACCGGGTAGATCAAGAAGAGGGCGACGATGGCGACGGCCGGACCGACGAAGACGTACGGCTTGATCCGTCGCTCCCAACGCTGGGACAACCGTTCGACCACGGCGTTGAATATCCAGTAGAAGACGAACATGCCGCCGACGCCGGCCAAGATCGCTATTACCGCGTTGAGAATCTTCACTGGTTCCTCCTGGACAGGTCGAGGCCGGACGCGTTGCAGCTCGCGTCCGACCCCGCGAGAGCTGCTATCAGCTGGGCCAACTCTCCTCTATGTTCTGCAGCGCTGTCTCGAGGTCCTCGTCGCCGGCGACCCACTTGTTCATCTCGTCCCAGAAGCTCCCCGCGCCCACCGAACCGGGCATCAGGTCGCTGGCGTCGAACCGGAACACGTCCGCATCTGCGGCGATCTGGAACACCTCCCGGGTGGTCTCGTCGGGGTACTGGCTGGCGTCGAACGTCGTGTGCGGCGACAGCCATCCGCCGGTTGACGCCCAGCTCCCGCCGAACTGGTCGGACCCGAGGTACTCGAGCAGCTCCACCACGTCGCTGTCGTTGACGAAAGCCGCAGCCGAGTCTCCACCGCCGAGGATCGGCGTTCCCTCGTACCCCCAGGCAGGCGGCGGCAGAACGAAGACCCCGGCCTCCTCGTCGAGGTTGGCCTGGATGTCGTCGGGGAAGAAGCCGGTGATGAAGTTGCCGTTGCGCATCATCCAGCACCCGGGCTCTGCCTCCCACATCGGGTCATCCACATCGCCGAAGGCGGTTGTCAGTGCCGCATCGGTGCCACCGAGGACCCAGCCGTCCTCGAACATGATGTCGCCGAAGAGGTTGCCGGCCTCGACCACCGCGGGATCGTCGAAGGGGATCTCATGCTTGTACCACTGGTCATACGTCTCGGGCCCGGCCGTACGCAGCATGGACTCCTCGACCCAGTCGGTGAACACCCAACCCGTGTCGGAGCCCGACTCGGCTCCTATGCACCACGGCGTCTCACCGTCGGACACCATCTGCTCGGACAGCGCCAGCATGTCGTCCCACGTCTCGGGAATCTCGTAACCGGCCTCCTCCCACGCCTTCTTCGGGTACCAAACGAGGCTCTTGACCGCCATCCGCATCGGCACCGCGTAGACATTGCCGTCGCCATCACTGGCGGCGTCAAGGAAACCTGGGATCAGAGTCTCCTCGATGGGGTCGAGCTCGATCAGGTCATTGAGGGGGATTGCGTCACCGCCTTCGGCGAAGTCCAAGACCAGGCCGGGCTGTGGGAACAGCGCCACGTCAGGTGGGTTCCCGCCCTGCACGCGCGTGTTGATCTCTGTCGTGAAGTCGGTCGACGGCGTGTACTTCACGTCGATCCCGGACTCTTTTTCGAACGGCTCCAGTGCCTTGTTGAGGGCATCTGCCTCGGCGTCACTGATCGCGCCGATCATCGTGACACTGCCGTCACCTTCCTTGGTGTCGGTGGCCGCGCCGCTGGTGTCCTCATCCGAGGCCAAGCAGCTGCTGAGCAGCAAGGCAGACACTCCCGCAAGAGCGCTGACCATGATCCGGTTCTGTCGCATTGACTTTCCTCCAGGCAGGTGACCGCGAAGTGTTGTGTGCGTCACTATGCCAGAGCAGTCACCGATTGCGCACCATTCGCTGCCAAGCCGTTATAGGGAGACGTCCTCGAGCATCTCGGTGACCAGAGCGGCGATAGGCGAGCGCTCCGACCTGGTCAAGGTGACGTGTGCGAACAACGGGTGCCCCTTGAGCTTCTCTACAACCGCAACGACACCGTCGTGGCGCCCGACCCTGAGGTTGTCTCGCTGTGCGACGTCATGTGTCAACACGACCTTCGAGTTGGAGCCGACTCGCGACAACACCGTCAGGAGCACGTTGCGCTCGAGCGACTGCGCCTCGTCGACGACCACGAAGGCGTCGTGGAGTGATCTGCCTCGGATGTGGGTCAGCGGCAGGACCTCCAGCATCCCGCGGGCAAGCACCTCGTCGATGACGTCGCTGCTCGTCAGGGCGCCCAGCGTGTCAAAGACGGCTTGCGCCCAGGGCTGCATCTTCTCCGACTCGCTGCCGGGGAGGTAGCCCAGTTCCTGCCCACCGACTGCGAACAGTGGCCTGAACACGACGACCTTCTTGTGCTGTCGCCGCTCCAGCACTGCCTCGAGGCCGGCACAAAGGGCCAGAGCCGACTTCCCGGTGCCGGCCCGACCACCAAGCGAGACGATGCCGATCTCCGGGTCGAGGAGGAGGTCGAGCGCCACTCGCTGCTCGGCCGAACGCCCACGCAGACCGAAGGCCTCGCGGTCACCGCGAACCAGCCTCACCTGCTTGTCGGGACCCACCCGCCCCAGGGCGCTGCCCCGTTGGGAGATCAACACGAGTCCTGAGTGGCACGGGAGGTCACGGGCCTGCTCCAGGTCGACGCTGCCGTCGGCATACAACACGTCGACGTCGTCGGCGGTGACGGCCACCTCACTCATCCCTGTGTAGCCGGTCTCGACCGCCAGCTCGGCGCGGTACTCCTCGGCGGGAAGCCCGACGGAGGCGGCCTTCACCCTCATGGGGAGGTCCTTGGAGACGAGCGTCACGGCTCGTCCCTCCGACTGGAGGTTGAGGGCGACGGACAGGATGCGCGTGTCGTTGTCGCCGAGGCGGAAACCGGCGGGCAGCACCGAGGAGTCGGTGTGGTTGAGCTCGACTCGGAGGGTTCCGCCGTCATCACCGATGGGCACCGGCGAGTCGAGCCGTCCGAAGGTCGTCCTCAGCTCGTCGAGGGTCCGCAGCGCCGTACGGGCGAAGTAGCCGAGCTCTGGATGCGCGCGCTTGCCCTCGAGCTCGGTGATCACCACGAGCGGCAGCACCACCTGGTGCTCGTGAAACCGTCGCAGTGCGGCGGGGTCGGCGATCAGCACGCTGGTGTCGAGGACATAGGTGCGGACATCCACGCTGCGCTGCCTGACGGGGTGTGGTGTCAGCTTTGCGCTCGTCGCAGCCGCCGTACGTCGGCGGGGTGACTGGCCTGACGCGCCCTGAGCTCTGACCACTGAGTACCCCTCTAGGACCGCGCGTGGCATCGCCCACCGGTCCTGGCTTGCTAGTCGGACCGGGAACGACGCCGCAGCGGGCACCATGCATGCCCCGGTGACTTCTGCACGACGGGCCTCCCGTGACGACTGGTCCGGTCACCGGCCGTCCCTGCTGACGCTACGACGGCGCGGACCCGGAGCCACGACGACACGCCAGCGGCGAGGTGAACCCTGCACCGGGGGTCCGAGCTGGACTCAGCAGCCGGCTTGTCCGGCTGGGCCCGCGATGATCTTGCGTCGCCCGTCGTACGAATCGGTGCTGGGGGGGTCAGCCGCCGAAGCGCCGCTCGCGGGCGGCATACGCCCGGATGGCTCGCAGGAAGTCGGTTCGGCGGAAGTCCGGCCACTTCGCCTCGCAGAAGTAGAACTCGCTGTGGACACTCTGCCAGAGCAGGAAACCCGACATCCGCTGCTCTCCTGACGTGCGTATGACGAGGTCAGGATCGGGCTGACCGCGCGTGTAGAGATGCTCGGCGATGTGCTCGACGTCGATCACGTCGGCAAGCTGCTCGATGGTGGTGCCCTGCTTCGCGTGGTCGTGCAGCAGGGAACGTACGGCGTCTGCGAGCTCACGCCGGCCGCCATAGGCGACGGCGATGTTGACGGTCATGCCCGCGACGTCGGACGTGGCGTCGGCCGCAGCCTTGAGGCGGGCCGCACTCGCGGCCGGGAGGAGGTCCAGGGCGCCGACAGACTTGATGCGCCAGCGACCGGTCGTCGACAGATTCTCGACCAGGTCCTCGATCACGCGCAGAAGCGGCTCGACCTCGTGGGCCGGTCGTGCCAGGTTGTCGGTCGACAGCAGCCACAACGTGACGAGCTTGACCTTGAGCTGGTCGCACCAGCCGAGGAACTCCTCGATCTTGTCGGCCCCGGCAACGTACCCGCCCTCGACCTCGCCGCCGAGGGCCCTGGCCCAGCGGCGGTTACCGTCGCACATGACGCCGATGTGCTCGGGAATCTTGTCCTGGGAAAGGCTGCGAAGGATCCGGCGCTCGTAGAGGTCGTACGCCAACGACCAGAGCGCTGCCATCCTGGGCACCCTCCTCTCCACATCTTTGCTGCCAATTGCGCGGTCGCTCGCGTCACGCACCCCGTCACGCAGGCTACCCCTCGAACGTTTTGATGCCCCCTTACGGTTGACCCATGATCGCGCAGGCCTCACAGCTGCTCAAGGATGCAGCTCGCGAGATCAAGCCTCACCTGCGGGGCTGGCTGCACCTGGGGGCCTTTCCACTGAGCTTGGCAGCCGGCATCGTCCTTGTGAGTCTCGCGCCCGACCCCAAGACTCGCCTCGCCTCAGGGGTCTTCGCGTTGTCGTCCTCGATGCTTTTCGGCTCATCGGCACTGTTCCACCGCGGGACGTGGGGCCCACGCTGGCACGGCGCGCTGCGACGCCTCGACCACTCGAACATCTTCCTGCTCATCGCTGGGACGTACACGCCTTTCGCGGTCTTGCTGCTGGACGGCACGAACGCCCGCATCCTGCTGAGCCTCGTCTGGGGCGGGGCACTGCTGGGGATCGCCTTTCGCGTCTTCTGGATCGGAGCGCCTCGATGGCTCTACCTCCCCGTCTACATCGCGCTCGGATGGGCCGCGATCTTCTGGCTCGGTGACTTCGCTGGGGCTGCCGGACCTGCCGTCCTGACGCTCATCATCGTCGGAGGTGTCCTCTACTCGGTGGGAGGACTCGTCTACGGGCTCAAGCGTCCTAACCCGATCCCGCGGTGGTTCGGCTTCCACGAGGTCTTCCACTCGCTGACCGTCGCGGCCTTCGTCGTGCACTACGTCGGCGTGTCGATGATCGTCTACTCGCGGCGCTGACGCGCAGGGTGTACTGAGGTTGATCGACAGCTCCGCCCGTTAGTGGCTGATCTCTCTCGGTGTTTGTGACGTCACACATCTGCCGGTTTCCCTTGTGGATAAGGGACATCGGCCTCTGTTTTGTCGGTGGGGTGGGTGGGTTTGGTTTATGTTCGAGATCGACCCGGCTGACCTTGACCCCGACGCCGTGCTGCGCGACGTGGTCGAGGCGCGGGCGGTTGCGGAGTCGGCGGAGGTGCGGATCTTGTGTGATGTGGCCCGCTGGGCCGACCTGCACAGCCGTCTCGATGGCACGGACTGCGGTGTCTCGCTGCCGGGCATGGAGCGGCTGGTCCGTCTCGGCGGCGAGGGGACCCCGCAGGTGGCCGAGTTCGCCTGCGCCGAGCTGGGGGCGGTGCTGGCGATGTCGCCGTACGCCGCCCGGGCCCTGATCGAAGACGCGTTGGACCTGCGACACCGGCTACCGAGGCTGTGGGGCTCGGGTGCAGGCCGGTGAGGTGAAACCGTGGGTGGCCCGCAAGACCGCCGAAGCGACCCGTCACCTGAGCCGGGACGTGGCTGCGGTGGTGGACCGGCGGGTGGCCAAGTGGGCACACAGCTGTCGTGGGGCCGGCTGGCGGCCGATCATTGACGCCGCCATCATCCAGGCCGACCCGGCCGCCGCCGCCGTGCAACTGGCCGAACGGTCGCAGGGCGTGTGGCTGCGCCAGTCGAACGACCACGGCATCAAGGACATCTACATCCGCACCGGCGCACCGGCCGCGATCTGGTTCGACGCGTCCATCCAACGCGTCGCCGACAGTCTCGCGCTGTTCGGTGACACCTCCAGCGACGACGTGCGCCGTGCCACCGCGGTCGGCACCCTGGCCCAGCCTCAGCTGGCCCTCGACCTGTTCGCGAAGGCAGCAACCGCACCCGGTGGACAGCCCGCCGCAGACGACGTGCCTCAGCCTCACCCGCAGCCGACACCGTTCCCGTCGACAAGGACACCGAGGTGGGAGCGCAGCCCGACCAGCAGCCGCCGACGCCGCGTGGCACCGGTGTCGACACCCGGCCACCGGCCACCCTGTACATCCACCTCAGCCACCACTCGTTCAGCCGCGACGCCACCGGGGTGGCCAGGTTCGAAGGCGAAGGACCGGTCACCGTCGACCAGGTCAAGAGGTGGCTCGGCTCCTGCCAGGTCACCGTCAAACCGGTCATCGACCTGGCCAACCAGGCCCCCGTCGACGGCTACGAGATCCCCGACCGGCTCCGCGAAGCAACCCACCTACGCAACCCGGTCGACCTGTTCCCCTACGCCACCAACACCAGCCGACGCAAAGACATCGACCACACCATCGCCTACCTCGACCCCGGCGACGGCGGACCACCCGGCCAAACCGCCCTAGAAACCTCGGACCGTTGGTCCGATTCCACCACCGCGTCAAGACCCACTCCGACTGGCAAGTCCAACAAGTCTTCAACGGCGTCTTCGTCTGGCGATCACCCCACGGCCACCACTACCTCGTCGACCACACCGGCACCCAACCCATCAGGCACCGCAGCCGAGCCGGTTCCCATGCCTACTAGCTGACGAAGGGTAGGCCGAGCACCTTCGCGAGCTCCTTACTCGGTAGGAACTGCATCGCATCCAGCCCCGAGACACCGGGGACACCAGCCGGCCCGTCGCCGTGCACGATGTAGTTCCCGCAGGCTCTGAACTCGAAGGACAGCACGTCGCCCCAGGTGGTGACGCCGTAGGTCGACGCGACGTCAATGTCCAAAGCGGGCAGCGGTCCCGTAGGTAATCTTCGGTGGCGAGGTCCCGAACCGATGCCGGCCACTCCTGGTTGAGCTGGGTCACTGCTTCGGCATCCGCCTGCCCGTTCCTGGAGCACGTTCCGAACCTGGCGAATGTCGTCTCCTCGGTAGGGCGCGGTCCCCGCGTCAGGGTGACCAACGGGCTGGTGCCAGACCCGGCTCGCTGAGGGCACTGCACCTGCGCTGCCGCGTCAGGCACCTGCCCTGGTACGAGGCCCAGGCGCTGCTGTCCCAGTGCTTCCTGGAAGGCGTCGAGCACGTCCGACGCAGCAACGGTCCTTGCCGGCAGCAGTCAAGTCGGAGCAGATCGACGTGACCGCGGCGTACTCGCGCCGGCCGCCGGGATAGGCGACCAGGAAGACGTACGGGTCAGGCGCCGGCCGGATCGCGTCGCAGCGGTGAGGATCCGCCAGCTTCAGGGCCTCGACGTCCGTCCAGAAGGAACGGCTCAAGGTGAGCTGCAGCGCATCCGCCGGTGGTCTCCAGCTGGGCGTCGGCAGGTTCCCGGCGACCATGGCAGGGCAGAGCCGAATCGACTCGGCGTCCGGCGCGATCGACGTCACCGTCGAGTCGTCCGCCTCCGCCACACCGAGGTCAATCGGCCTACCGGGGCAGGGCGTGGTGGCGAAGGGGTCGACGGTCTGACCTTCGCCGTTCGAAGTGGGATCGGCCCGCGGTCCGGTGTTCTTCTCCTCGGGTTTGCGGCCTGGTTCGTCGTAGGGCGCGTCATCAGCTGAGGGCCCACGATGACCGCCGTCATCGCCACAGCCACACCGACGGCGCCGGCGACGCCTCTGCGCCGTCGCTGCTGACGGCCCCGCGCCATCACGGACTCGACACGGTCAGAGCTGGCTTGTCCGGTCGGGACGACGCGCTCCATCAGCTGCCTCAGCCGCTCGGCCTCGCGGTCGGGTTGCGGTTCCTTCATGGCGTCTCCTCGTCTGGCTCGCTTCTCAGAAGAGGAGATCGGCGCAGCGCTGCCATCGCGCGAGCGGTCTGGCTCTTCACCGTGCCGACGCTGCAGCCGAGCGCCTCGGCCGTCTGGGCCTCAGTGAGATCGTCGAAGTACCGCAAGACGATCACGGCCCGCTGGCCCGCGGGTCAAGGTGGCGAGGGCTCGCAGCATGTCCTGCCTCAGGTCGGCCTGCGCGGTGTCGTGACCGCCGTCTGACGACTCGGGCAGGGTGTCGGTCGGCATCTCGCCCTTCCACCTGCGTCGCCACCAGTCGGTGTACGTCGTGACGAGCGTCCGGCGTACATAGCTTCGACCGCGCCGTCCGCGCGATCGACGGCCAGTGTCGCCACGCCTTGAGCAGCGCCGCCTGGAGCAGGTCCTCGGCCTTGTGAGAGTCACCGGTCAGCAGCCAGGCGCTCCGCCACAAGGCCGCACTACGCGCGGTGACGAAGTCATCGAACGAGATCGGGTCGCCGCGCGCGAGTCCCCGGTCTCACGCGCGACGCGCTTGACGTCTGTCGGGTTCCTCGCCGGTCCCCACCACACACACAGCCTCGCCCATGGTCTCTCCTCTGTCCTGTCCAACGAGGACCGGACACCGAGATGGTTGTCTCACTTCGAGCCGTTTCAGCCCACTGCGGGGAACTGCACGTCTCCAGCGGCGTGTCGCTGGCTTTCTGCAATCGGGGGAGGGGCGGCGCGAGCGCCGGGCCTCAGCGAAGGCGTTCAGCCACAGGCAGTCTGCTGTCCGTGCGGGTTGCAGGGCAGCGCCTTCAGCATGTCGAGCGTCGCTGCGGTGGGGTTCCACACTCTGTCTCCCCCAGGTGAAAACACCGCAGGCTCCTGGCAGGACGAGCACATCGCCGTACTCGTTGGTCACGACCACGGTGATCCATTCGAAGGATCCGCAGGTCGGTCCTCGGCTAGGCGCTCACCGCTGTTTGCCTGGAGGTCGGCAGTCAGCTCGGCTACCTCATCCTGCGACAGCGCTGCCCAATCGAGAGCGGTGGCGCTGTAATCGGCATATGCACACACGATGGCCTTCGCCACGACGAAGTGTGAGAGGTCGTGGGGTATCAAGCTCTCCCCAACCGATCTCCCCAGCACCGGGCACCTCGGGGTGGGGATGGCGGAGGCAGGCCGCGCGTGCCGGCGCTGGTCCGCCAGCGCGTCGAAGTAGGCGTGGAGTGCGTCGGCGGCCCCGAGCCGCTCGAGCGCCCCGAAGGACACCAGCTTGCAACCGTAGAGGTCACCGCGCACCTGCACCATGTGACCGTCGGGATACTGGAAGACCATCACGTACGCCGGTCCCAGGTCTTCATCGCAACCCATCCGGTCCTCGGCAACGGGTAACTCGTTCAACGTCTTGATGACCGAGTCGACATCCATGGTGAGTGCGTCCGGCGGTGGTACCCAATCCACACCGTCTTGCTGGACGGCGCACACCCGTGCCAGCACCGCGCCGGAAGGGATCGTCCCTTCCGGGGACGTGCCGATCGGGCCAGCTGGTCCCGCACCCGTTGGGCACTCGAACGGCTCGTCCAGAAGCTCGCCGGGTCGCTGGGACTGTTGCGTCTGCGTCGGCGCAGCGACGGGGTCGTTGCCGCGCTGGCCATCGGTGACCCGGCCATCGCTGACCAGCGACGGCACGACCGCGATGGCCGCCACCACGACTGCCACCGCCCCGGCGGCCAGCACGCCGGTACGGCGGCGCCGAGCCCGCGCCGCATACGCCCGAGCACCCTCGGAGCGGCTGGCCTCGGGCGGCGGCGGTGGCACGGCACGGTGCAGCGAGTCGCGCAGGGAGTCTTCGAAGTCGTCGTTCATCGCTGGTCCTTGTCGGGTCGGGCTAATGCGGGTGACGAGCGGAGTGCGGCCAGAGCACGCGAGGTCTGGCTCTTCACCGTCCCGACGCTGCAGCCGAGCACCTCGGCGGTCTGCGCCTCGGTCAGGTCCTCGAAGTAGCGCAGCACCACCACCGCCCGCTGCCCGCGGGGCAGTCGGGCGAGTGCCCCGGCGACGTCACGCTGGAACGCGATCCGGTCTGCGGCATCGCCGCCCGGCTGCTCGGGCAGGTGCTCGGTCGAGACCTCGCCGTTCCACCGGCGGCGGTACCAGGCGACGTACGTCGTGAACATCGTCTTGCGGACGTACGCCTCGAACGACCCCGACCGGCTGACGCGGTCCCAGTGCGGCCAGGCCTTGCCGAGCGCCGTCTGGACCAGATCCTCGGCGCGATGGCGGTCGCCGGTGAGCAGCCAGGCGGTCCGCCACAACGCAGCGCCGCGGGCCGCGACGAAGCCGTCGAAGTCCACCGCCGTGTCGGGGCCGGTGCCCACCGCCACCTCACTCATGAGCGCCCTCCTCACCTGTCTAAGCGGTGAGGACGCCCACAAGGTTGTCACGCGCCAGGCACCGGTTTCGTCGGTACGCCGGACGGAGCCCGCATCCTGCACCGACGCTCGCCCACGGGGAGCAGGCGGAGTCCGGCCAAGCCGCCGCTGGGGCTCAGTGCAAGGCGTCGGGCTCCGTCACGGGCAGGTCGCAGACGAAGTCATGGCACAGGTATGCCGCGGGCCGCCCCTGGACCAGCCCGCGATGCTCGAGCAGCGGCACCACGGCAGACTCACCGTCCCCGACGGCGACGACGAGCCCCGGGTGGCTGAGCCGATGTGCCGCGCGTAGCAGCGCATGGGTTGCTGGGTCGTCCCTAGGGCCGACCACGGCGACTTGTCGCGGGCCGTCGGCGCGGGCCTCGACGGCGGCAAGCGTCTGGCCCGCGAACCGCGGACCACGCTCGGCCAGACCCGAGAGCCGACCGACCAGCGCGGAGGCCGCCCCAACATACGTCTCGTCGCCAGTGAGTCCCGCCATGGTGGTGAGCACAGTCAGCGTCATTGCCTGGCCGGACGGCGAAGCGTTGTCAGCCGGGTCCTGCGGGCGCTTGATCAGGGTCTCGGCGTCGGCCGCCGTGTCGTAGAAACCACCCTGTCCGTCGGGGAACAGGTCGAGGATCTTGCTGACCAGCGTCGAAGCCCCCTCGAACCAGCGAGGCTCCCCGGTGGCGGCGAACAGCGCCAGGAACCCGTCGGCGACACACGCGTAGTCCTCCAGCACCCCGTCGGGGGTTCCCACCACGCCATCGCGTGAGACGCGACGCAGTCGGCCCTCGTCAGTCAGGTGCACATCGAGCAGGAGCTGTCCTGCACCAAGCGCCGCATCGAGGTACGCCGGCTCGTCGAGGACGAGCGCGGCTTCGGCGAGCGCCGCCGCCACCAGCCCGTTCCACGAGGCCACCACCTTGTCGTCTCGCGCCGGCCGGGTCCGCTTGTCTCGAGCCGCGAGGAGCTGCTGCTTCACCCGGTCGAGCCGCTCCTGGTCGGGGGGTTCCTTGTCGAGTCGCAGGGTCGACGTACCGTGCTCGAAGTTGCCTCCCGGGCTCACGGTGAAGATCTCGCACGCCCATCTGCCGTCCTCCTCACCCAGGACCGCTGTGAGCTCGTCCGGGCTCCAGACGTAGAAGGTGCCCTCCTCGCCGTCGGAGTCGGCGTCGAGGGCGGAGGCGAACCCGCCTTCGACTGTCGACAGCTCGCGGATGAGGAACGTCGCCGTCTCGTGGGCGACCCGGCTGGCCAGTGCCGAGCCCGACTGCCGGTGCCAGTGGACATAGACCCGCAGCAGTAGAGCGTTGTCGTACAGCATCTTCTCGAAGTGCGGCACGTCCCAGCGGGCGTCGACGCTGTACCGGGCGAAGCCGCCTCCGAGCTGGTCGTACATCCCTCCCCGCGCCATCGCCTCCAAGGTGCGTTCGACCATCCGGAGCGCCGT
>JAUJOO010000007.1:113678-118414 GCA_030447585.1 Nocardioidaceae bacterium
TTGGGGAAGTAGGTGCCGGCGAAGAACGGCTTGCCCTCTGCTGTCAGCACGCACGTCATCGGCCAGCCGCCGTGGCCGGTCATCGCCTGGGTCGCCTCCATATAGATCGCGTCGATGTCCGGACGCTCTTCGCGGTCGACCTTGATGGGCACGAAGTGGCTGTTGAGGTACTCGGCAGTCTCCTCGTCCTCGAAGGACTCGTGCGCCATGACGTGGCACCAGTGACAGGCGGCATAACCGACCGACAGGAGAACGGGGACGCGCCGCTCCCGGGCCTGCTCGAACGCCTCGGGGCTCCACTCCCACCAGTCCACCGGGTTGTCGGCGTGCTGCTGCAGGTAGGGGCTGGTGGCAGACGCCAGACGGTTGGCCATCTCCTCATCCTGCCGCAGAAGAGGGTGACCGGCAGCGCTCAGGATCCCGGTGGGAGGTCTTCCTCGCGGGGACGGTCCCCTTCCTGGCGTGGGTATGAGGGCCCGCCGCTCTCAGCGTCGCGTATCTCCTGCTGGGTGGGGACGTCGATCTTGTCCAGCTGCTTGTTCATGCTGCGCCACAAGAAGTACGTCGCCACCGCGAGGGCGAGCACCACGACGAGCGCCACCCAGCCAGGCTTGATGTTCTCTGGCTCGTAGGCGAGGACCATGCCGGTCACGATGACGCGCCGATGCTCTCCGGGCGGCCGTCATAGCTGTCGGCCAGCTCTCGTACACCCGCGAAGAGGTCGTCCTCGGGCGGGTCCGTTGGCACGATCGACTTCACCAGCTCGAAGTCTTCCGTCGGCCAGGCCTCCTGGCTGACCTCCAGCGGCAGCGCGAACCAGTGACCGTCGGGGTCGATCTGGGTGGCGTGCGCGAGCAGCGCCTGGTCCCGAACGCTGAAGTACTCAGCACAGGGCACCCGCGTGGTGACGCGGCGCTCATGCTCGGGGTTGGGCTTCCACTCCTCGAGGCGCTCGGCGTACGGCGACTCCAGCCCACGGGCCAGCATCGCCTCGTGCAGGGCGACGATGCGGTCCCGGTGGAAGGTGTGCTGGTAGTACAGCTTCAACGGCTGCCAGGGCGCTCCAGCGTCCGGGTATGCCGACGGGTCCCCTGCCGTCTCCCAGGCGCGCATCGAGACAAGATGACACATCACGTGGTCGGGGTGAGGGTAACCGCCGTTCTCGTCGTACGTCGTGATGACGTGTGGACGAAACGACCGGATGAGCCGAACCAGCGGCTCGGCCGCCTCCTCGACGGGAACCAGGGCGAAACATCCCTCGGGCAGCGGTGGCTTCGGGTCCCCCTCCGGCCAGCCCGAGTCCACGAAGCCCAGCCAGTCCTGTCGCACCCCGAGGATGTCGCGGGCTCGCTCCATCTCCTTGCGCCGGATCTCCGTCATGTTCGCCAGCACGTCCGGACGGTCCATGTGGGGGTTGAGGATCGAGCCTCGCTCGCCGCCTGTGCAAGTGACCACATGGACGTCGACGCCTTCTGCGACGTACTTGGCCGTCGTCGCCGCACCCTTGCTCGACTCGTCGTCGGGGTGGGCGTGGACGTGCATGAGCCGCAGACCCTCAGCCACTCAACACCTCCACTCGCCGTGTCGTCCTTGCGCCGTACCCGAGACAATGGTCTCAGGCGCCGCAACCGCAGGCCGCCCGGCATCTGCCCTTGTCCGTTACAGCCGCGAGCATCGGAGCGCATAGCTTGTGAGGCAGCCCCCGTGAGTAGGTCCTGTTGAGCCGGCCGGCCGAGCCGGCGGACCGCCGCCAGACGTTGGAGGAGCGGTACGGCGTCCGCAGCACCTTTTCCCGCGGCCTCACCGTCGCGGCCGCGATCGGGGTGGCGGGAATCGCCCTTGCCTGGTTGGTCTGGGCTGCCTGGTCGCAGACGGACCGAGAAGTCGGTGCCAAGCCGCGGTCGTTCGACGTCGTGTCAGCCCATGAGGTCGCAGTGGTCGTCGACGTCCATCGTGTCGAGGGCGCAGGCGTGCGCTGCCGTGTCTCGGCTCAGGCCGAGGACCACACCACGGTGGGCGAGGACGAGCTGACCGTACCCAGTGGTGATGAGCGAGATCTCCGCCTTACCCTCACCCTGCGTACGTCGCGGCGGGCCGCCACCGTCATCGTCGACGATTGTCGTCCACTGACCTGAGCGCTGGTTCTCCTCCCCGCAGGAGACGGTGTCCGCTCGGCGTCTCGCGGACGGCGGCGTTATTGGGGCTTGTCCGGCTCCTGCGGTAACCTCGTTGTTTCCCACTTGGGCTCTGCTACTTCTGCATGCCCGCACACAAGGAGCACAACCCGTGTCACAGCCCACTGCCGAAACCGCCGTCTGGCTCACCCAGGAGGCCTTTGACCGTCTCGTTGTCGAGCTGGAGCACCTCAAGGGCCCGGCCCGCGTCGAGATCTCCAGGCGCATCGCGGCCGCGCGCGAGGAGGGCGACCTACGCGAGAACGGCGGCTACCACGCTGCCCGCGAGGAGCAGAGCAAGTCCGAAGCACGCATCGTGCAGCTCGAGGACATGCTCGACCGCGCACAGGTCGGTGAGACGTCTGCCGACACAGGGGTCGTCGAGGCAGGCATGCAGGTGACCGTGAGGTTCGAAGGTGACTCCGACACCGAGACGTTCCTGCTCGGGGCCCGTGAGGTGTTGGCGCTCGACGACAGCGTCGACATGAGCGTGTACTCCCCTCAGTCCCCCTTGGGTTCGGCAATCCTCGGCAAGGAGCCCGGTGGCACCGTCAGCTTCACCGCGCCGAGCGGCAAGCAGATGTCGGTCGAGATCCTCGACGCGAAGCCCTTCACCGGCTGACGGTCCCGCCGACCGGTCACACGCACCGTCCGAAGACCGCGCGCCCCAGTGTCACTGTGCGCCCTAGTTGACGGTGGGCTCGTAACCGCACGCGCGAAGCTTGGCGAGAACCTGCTCGCTGTGGCTGTGCCCGCGCATCTCCATCTGCAGCACCACCTCGACCTGGTCGAGCGCCAACGTCGCCGACGTACGCTCATGCACGACGTCGAGAACGTTGACCTCAGCAGCACTGAGCTCGTTGAGCAAGCTCGCGAGGCCGCCCGGGCGGTCGGGGATCCGGCACCGCAAGGCGAGGTATCGGCCTTGAGCGGCCATCCCGTGACGAATCACGCGCATGAGAAGCAGGGGGTCGATGTTGCCACCCGACAAGACCGCGACGACGGGTCCCTCGAAGTCGCCGGGATGGTCCAGCAACGCGGCGATCGCGGCGGCTCCGGCGGGTTCCACCACGACCTTGGCTCGCTCGATGAGCGCCAACAAGGCCGTCGACAGCGACTCCTCGGAGACGGTGCGTACCTCGTCGACAAAGTGCTGGATAGCGGTGAACGGGATCTCCCCCGGGCATCCCACCGCGATGCCGTCCGCCATCGTGAGCATGCCTTGGAGAGGCACGGGTCGCCCTGCGGACAGCGATGCGGGGTACGCCGCCGCCGACTCGGCCTGAACCCCGACGACGTGGACATCCGGGCGGCGCGCCTTGATGGCGGTGGCGATACCGGCAAGGAATCCGCCGCCACCGGTCGGCACGATGACGGTGCGGACTTCGGGCGTCTGCTCGATGATCTCCAGCCCACAGGTGCCCTGGCCCGCCACGATGTCCACATGGTCGAAGGGGTGGATCAGGGCGGCGCCCGTCCTCGCGGCGAACTGTCGGGCCGCAACGAGGCACTCGTCTATCGTGTGGCCGACGAACTCGACGTCGGCGCCGTACGCGCGCGTCGCCTTCTCTTTCGGGATAGGTGCTCCATTGGGCATGAACACCGTCGCTTTGATCCCCAGCAAGGCGGCCGCGAGCGCCACCCCCTGGGCATGATTTCCCGCACTCGCCGCGACGACCCCACGAGCCCGTTCTTGGCCGGATAGGTGGCTCATCCGGACGTAAGCGCCACGAATCTTGAACGATCCCGTCCGCTGGAGGTTCTCACACTTGATCGACACCTCTTGCCCTGTGACGGAGGTCAGCCACCGCGAACCCTCCATCGGGGTCACGAGAGCAGTTCCCACCAGCGTCTCGCGAGCGGCCTCGATTTCGGCCAGAGTCACCAGAGGGTTCGGTTGATCGGCCGCCACCTCGTCGGGGGCAGCCGCACTGATGTCCATGAACCCAGCGTATTCCGGCAGCTGCTGACGCGGTGCCTTCGGCCGAAGCGTGCGTCGTACCGCCACCTCGGGTAGTACAAGGTCGATGTCCGATCCCGTCGTCCACCTCACCTTCGACGAAGAGCTGCTGTTCTTCCTCCCTCCACGGCGCAGACGCAGCCGGCTCAGCGTCGCGTACGACGGGTCGGCGTCGCTCGGCCACCTCATCCAGTCGGCGGGCGTCCCACTGCCAGAGGTAGGTGACCTGGATGCCGGCGGGGTCGCCGTCGGACCCGAGTACCGACCCACACCCGGTGAGGGCGTAGCGGTCGTCGCGGTCTCACGGCCGAAGCGGCTGGCCGAGGGGAGCGGGTTCTTGCTCGACGTCCACCTCGGGCGGCTGGCCAGGCGGATGAGACTGCTCGGACTCGATACCTGGTACGACCCCGGGCTCGATGATGACGCTCTGGTGGACCTGGCGCTCAAGCAGAATCTGACTCTGCTGACCAAGGACCGGGGGCTGCTACGGCGGCGGGTGCTGAGAGACAGCAGCGCCTACGTCCGTGGTGACCACGTAGAACAGCAGCTGCACGATGTGCTTGACCGGTTCTGCCCAGAGCTGTCTCCCTTCAGCAGGTGCC
>JAUJOO010000007.1:118514-132021 GCA_030447585.1 Nocardioidaceae bacterium
CTGCACGATGTGCTTGACCGGTTCTGCCCAGAGCTGTCTCCCTTCAGCAGGTGCCTTCGCTGCAACGGCGTGCTGCGCCCGGTGAGCAAAGCCGAGGTGGCCCCCATCCTCAGACCCGGTACCGCCCGCTCGTACGACGACTTCGCGCGGTGCCAGAGCTGCGGCCGCGTGTACTGGGGCGGCGCCCACGCGACCCGGCTCGCAGCTGTCGTGGCGACGGCGCAGCAGCAGCTCCCCGCCGGTTAGCTCGGACCCCGCTCATTCGCTTGCTGCGGCCGCTCATTGCATGTGTCATGCAAGTCCAGCCGGCGTCACCTTGGCCCGTTGACAGAGGCTGCGGTCACTTCCAGAGCCGGGAGAGCAGCGCATGAGCCGCGGCCGGGTGATCCACGGCGAGCAGGCCGGCCGCGGCCAGCACGCAGTCACGGTCCACCACCACTCGCGGCGCCTGCGGCAGCAGCCAGCCGCCTGTCATCTGGTCACCAGTTCCGGCCCGCAATACCGCGTGAGCGTCCCGAGCAGCGTTGTGGCGGAGCACTCCACCGGAGCCGACCAGCAGGCTGACCGCACGCAGATCCTTGCCGCTGCGCTCGAGGAGCCTCCCGTCAGGACCGAACGTAACCTGCTGACGGCCGCAGTGTCGCCGCAGTGCCAATGCCACGGCGGCCGAGGCAATGGTGAGATCCTGCTGCACCTCGACGCGGCTCGTCGGCACCAGACGCGGGTCGCCCCGCAGTGCCTGTGCCGCCACTTCGGCCTCGCTGCCGAGATCCATGCCACTCTCGCGTGCCGCTTCGACCGTTGCAACGGCGCTCAAGCGCATCCCGAGGTCGCCCTCGACGGTCCGGCTCACCGGAACCGTGGCGACCACTTCACGTCCCAGGTCGGCCACCTCAGGGTCCAGCTCGACGACCGAGTGGACGTCAGTCGTCGCACCGCCGACGTCCACGACCACCACGTCGCCGACGCCAGGCTGCTCTCCTCCGAGCCCACTCGCCAACATCTCCACTGCACTCAGGACGATGTCTGGTGTCGCGCCACGCACCATGGCGGTGAAGTCTGTGCGCTTGGACAGGTGCTTGCCGCCGATCACGTGTGCGAGAAACACCTCCCGGATGGCTGCGCGGGCACTCTGTGGGTCGAGTACACCGATCTGCGGCACCACGTTGCCCGCAACGACGAACGGGACACCGGCCCGCTCAAACCCGGCGGCGGCCTCGTCCGCGGCGTCCGCGTTGCCCGCCACGACCACGGGGCTGGACCAGGAGTCGTGGCACAGCGCCTTGGCGTTTCCGAGGAGGACCTCGGCGTTGCCTCCATCGGTTCCGCCGACGAGCAGCACCACATCTGGGCGGCTGGCACGCAGGGCCGCCACATCGACGTCGTACGACGACACGTGAACCACCCTGCCGCCACTCGACAGCGCGACTCGACGACCGGCTTCTGCGGTGACCAGCTCCTCGTTGCCCACGACGGCGACGCGGAGCCCGCCGCCTGCCGACGAGCAGGCCAGGACGGGCACGTCCGGCCCGGCTTGCGACACTTCCAACTCGGCGCGGATCGCGTCCCAGCCGTCGAGCACATCGGTGTCGATCGTGGTGGGGTGGCTGGCGGTACCGAGCAGCTCACCCGTGTCGGTGTCGACCAGCGCTGCCTTGGTGAACGTGGAACCGAAGTCGACGCAGAAGATCAGCGACACGGACCTGCCTCAGCCCGTGAGGGCCTGGTCCAGGTCTCTGATCAGGTCTTCTACCGACTCGATGCCAACCGACAGACGGACCAAGTCACGCGGCACCTCGAGCTCCGAGCCGGCAACCGAGGCATGGGTCATGGTGGCCGGCTGCTCGATGAGCGACTCGACGCCGCCGAGCGACTCGGCGAGCGTGAAGATCTTTGTCCGGTCGCAGACCTCCGCGGCAGCGGCCGCGCCGGCCTTGACACGGAAGGAGACCATGCCCCCGAAACGCTTCATCTGCGTGGACGCGACCTGGTAACCCAGGTGGTCCAGCAGGCCTGGGTAGAAGACCTGCCCGACCGCGTCGTGAGCCGTGAGGAAGTCGACGACTCGCTCGGCGTTGTCACAGTGACGGTCCATCCGCACGCCTAGGGTCTTCAGCCCCCGTAGCACGAGGTAGGCGTCGAACGGGCCTGCCGTCCCACCGGTCGAGTTCTGGAAGACGGCGATGGCTTGCCCGAGCACCTCGCTCGCGGTGACGACGGCGCCGCCGACCACATCGCTGTGGCCGCCGGCGTACTTCGTCGTCGAGTGGACGACGACATCGGCGCCGAGAGTGAGCGGCCGCTGCAGATACGGCGTGGCGAACGTGTTGTCGACCACGAGGAGCGCGCCGGCGTCCTTCGCTATCTGGGCGATGCCGCCGATGTCCGCCACGCCCAGCAAGGGGTTGCTCGGAGTCTCGATCCAGATCAGCTTGGTCTGACCTGGGCGGACAGCCGCACCGATTGCGGCGTTGTCGTGCACTGAGGCGGTGGTGAAGCTCAGACCCCACGGCTGGAACGCCTGCTTGAAGAGCCGGTAGGTGCCCCCGTAGGCGTCGTTCGGTATGACGACATGGTCCCCTGGGCCACACGTGACCCGGATGAGGGCGTCCTCTGCCGCCATACCCGACGAGAACGCCACCCCACGCGCACCGTCCTCGAGGGCGGCGAGACAGTCCTCGAGCGCCCGCCGGGTCGGATTGGCGGTGCGTGAGTACTCATAGCCGCCACGAAGACCACCCACCCCGTCCTGCTTGTAGGTGGTGACGGCGTAGATCGGCGTCATCACCGCCCCGGTGCTGTCATCGGGCGGTTGCCCGGCGTGGATCGCCCGCGTCTCGAACCCGTAATCCTGCATCTCGCCCATGAACAGGCAGCCTAGGCCCAAGGGTTGGGGGACTGATTCCCGCGATGAGTCGGATGGGTACTGAAGCGGGGCATGGGTACTCCGACACTCGTGGAACTGCCACATTTGGTGCTCGAGGTTGCCGGGCTGCTGGCACTGGCGGTCCTGCTGGGCTTGCTCGCTCGGCGGGTGCACCTGCCACTGACCGTCGTCTTGGTGGTAGTTGCCTTTCTGGCGTCCGCGGTTGGGTTGATACCGACCGTGGGTCAACTGGAAGGCGATGTCTTCCAGGAGGTCGTGGTCGTCATCTTCCTGCCGGTGCTGGTCTTCGCTGCGGCTCTCGACATCAACCTGAGGGCGTTCACCCGGAACCTCGGAGCGATCTTCTCCCTCGCGGTGCTGAGCTTCGCCGTGTCAGCGGTGCTGGTGGGCCTCAGCTTGAACATTGTCCTCGGTACGGGGCTTGCGGTGGCGTTCCTGTTCGGTGCGTTGATCTCCGCCACCGACCCTGTCGCGGTGGTCGCGATCTTTCGTGACCTGGGCGTGCCGCGGCGGCTGCTCACGCTGGTCGAGGGCGAGAGCCTGCTCAACGACGGCGTGGCCATCGTGTTGTTCGCGATCCTGCTGGAGTCCGCCACGGGGGGGTCGGTCGACGTGGCGGCCGGACTCCTGGACTTCGTCACCGTCTTCGCTGGTGGCGCCATCATCGGTGGACTGTTGGGGCTCGCCGCGGCTGCGGTGCTCCCCTGGCTGGACCGGCTGCCCGGGGTTGCGTTGTCGCTGGCGGTGGCGTACGGCAGTTTCGTCCTCGCTGAAGAGGTGCTTGGGTTCTCCGGGGTGATGTCCACCGCGGTCGCCGGCATGGTTCTCGCGGGCCTGGCCCCCAGCCGGGGTTCTGCTGAGCTACGCGAGGCGTGGGAGCAGACGTGGGGGGCGCTCGACTACGTCGCCAACGCACTGCTGTTCCTGCTCATCGGTCTCGCCCTCGAACCGGCTGCTTTCGTCGACCATCTGGGGCCAGTCCTCCTCGCCGTGGTAGCGGTCCTGGTTGCCAGGGCCGCCGCTGTCGTTCCCGTGGTGTGGCTGCTGGAGAAGATCGCGGGGATCCCACGGGTTGGATGGCGCAACGAAGCGGTGTTGGTGTGGGGCGGGCTGCGCGGCGGCGTCGCGCTGGCACTGGCGCTGGCGCTGCCGGAGGAGCTCCCCGAGCGCGACATGCTGGTGGCGCTGACCGGCGGCGTGGTCCTGGCCACATTGCTGCTCAACGCGACGACCATTCAGTGGCTGGTCCACCGCCTGGGACTCGACGAACCCAGCCCGGGTGACCTCTTCCTCACCGCGGTCGCGCGACTGTCCGGCGTCCAGGCAGCCAAGCAGCAGGTGACCGACCTCGGCCTATCCGACGCCGAGGAGGTGACAGCACGTCTGGACAACGTCGAACGGGACGCTCACGAGGAGCTGCATCGCCTCGAGCTGGACCCGGAGGAGGAGACCCGGGTGGTCCTGGGCAGGGCACTGCACATCGAACGCCGGACGTACCAAGTCCTCAGCGACGAGGGCCTGCTGCCTCCGGCAGTTACTCGCACACTTCTTCACCAGGTCGACGACGAGTTGGACGACCTCGCAATTCGCGCTGACATGACCGAGGCCGTCCGACGGAGGACACCATCACGGATGGACCAGTTCAGCCGGCGAGTCGTGACGTGGCTGCCCGAACCAGCCGGAGAGGACGCCGAGGAACTCCCGTACGCTGACGCGTCCGCGCGGCGGCTGGCCGCCCGTAGCACCGGCGAGGCTCTCGACCTCTTCGACCAGCTGCCCGCAATTCGGCCGGAGACCGTTCAGCAGGTTCGTCAGACGTTCCGGCGATGGGAACAGCAGGCACTCGACGAGCTCGACCAGCTGGGCGGGGACTCCGCCGACGCGCGTCCCCAGCTGCACGAGCGACAGGCCAAGCTCCTCGCTCGAGCGGCCACGCGTCGACAGCTCAGCGAGCTCGCCCACACCGGACTGCTACCGGAACGCCTTCAGGACTTGCCCAACCTGTGACGGTCGGCCCACGGACCATTCGGGTCCAGGCGCCGTAGGGGCGGCAGCACGTCCGGTTCGACCGGGTCCGGCAGGCTCCCCAGTTCTCGCCACGGCACCCAGGCAGATCCAAGGCATTCGTCCCCCAGGTCGAGCCCTTCCGGTGCAATCGACGGGGCGATGTCGGCGGTCCGGCCGAGGAAGAACCGCTCGTCGGTGACCCAGCGTTTCCCGCGCCAGACGAGGTCGCGGGCGACGTACGTCGACGTGGCCGCCATCTGTGGCAGCGCGAGGCTGGTCTCCTCAGCCCACTCCCGCACCACCGCCTCCAGCGCAGACTCGCCCGCCTCCAGTCCTCCCCCGGGCGGCTCCCACAGCTGGTGGCCGTCGACCGGGTCACGAAAGTGCAGCAGGAGCAGCCGCTCCTCGGCGTCCAGGCACAGCATCCGAGCGGCCGGCCGCGCCACCACGCGCAGAAGAGGGAGGTCTCGCAGGTAGTGGACGATGTGCTCGCCATGGTCGTCGGCGCGTTCCCGACCCGAACGCACGAAGCCCTCCCGTTCGTAGAGCCGGTGCGCTGCTGCGCTGGTGGCTTGGGTCCAGAGCTGGGCGCGGGCGTACCCACGGCGGACGGCGTGCGACAGCACCGCCCGGACGACGAGCCCGCCCAAGCCCTCCCCCCACCGGCCGGGGTGCGTCGCGACAGAGGAGATGTGGGCGAGTCCTGGCACGTGCTGCTCACTGCGGGCGTCATCGGCACGGGCCGGGATCCCCACCGCAGCGGCCAGCAGGCGCCTGTCGCCCCGCTCGAAGGCGCCGACCCCGAAGGCACCGCGACGATCCAGTGCAGATCCTTGGTCAGGGGCCAGATCTGGCAGGCCGAGATGTCTTCGTCGCGCCAGGGTGGCGGCCTGCCACAGCTCTGCCATGTCGGGGCTTTGCTCCGGCGTGAGGCGTTGCACTGTGACAGGCATGGGTCCACCTAACCACCGGCGGTCATCCGGCATACCGCGTCTGCGCCGGGCAAGATGTTCTCGTGACGACAGCCACCAAGGTCCCTGTGAGCGTCGAGCTCGACGGAGACGAGCTGGACGCCGAAGACGCCTGGCATCTCATCCGCAGGCACGGACTGTGGCCACTGACGAAGCAGTCGTTTGTCAGATTTCGCTATGGCGACGGCTTCACCAACAGTCGGGCCCTTGGCCTGCAGATGGCGCTGTCCCTCGTGCCGTTCCTGCTTGCTCTCACCGGCCTGGCCGCCGACCTCGATGACGGTCGGACCGCGACGGTGGTCGGGCAGACAGTCAGCGCACTCACCCCCGGAGCAGGAGGCGCCGAGGTCATGGGACAAACGCTGCGGCCGGGCGAGGACGGTGAGGAGGCGGGCGAGCTGGCGCTCGGGTTCGGCCTCGCGTTTGCCCTCGTCTCAATGACGACAGCCATGGCGCAGATCGAGCGCGGCACCAACCGCATCTACGGGATCCGCAGGGATCGCCCGGCCCTGCAGAAGTACGGGCGCGCGGCGGTCATGACGCTCGTGCTGGCGCTTCCGGTAGGGGTTGGGTTCCTACTGCTGGTTGCCGGCGGTTCGCTCGGTGACGCCCTCACCGACATCTACGGATGGTCCGACACCGCACACACCTGGTGGGATGTGTCACGGTGGCCGATCGGCCTCGTGCTCACTACCTTCACGATTGCCGTGCTGCTCGACCACGCCCCGCGCCGCCGCCAACCCGCGTTGTCCTGGCTGGCGCTGGGGTCTGGTCTCGCCGTCGTCATCACGATGGCGTCGTCGGGGCTGCTGGCGGCATACATCCACTACAGCAGCTCGTTCGGAAGCGTGTACGGTCCGCTTGCCGGCATCATGGCTCTGCTCTTGTGGTGCTACCTGTCGTCGGTCGCCTTGTTCTTCGGCACTGCGACGGCTGCACAGCTCGAAGCTCTGCGAGCAGGGCTGAGCGACCCAGCGCTCCCTGACCCTGGACCGGCGCCTGCCCGCGCCACCGACCAGGAGGGCGCGGCGGCTGGGGTGGAGTCGGGCCGCCGGGCTTGAGCCACCTGAGAGACTGGACCGCCCCTGGAGACGACGAGAGGACATGCCGTGATGTTTGGCCGCAGCAAGACTGAGCTGGTCGGCTCCGACACGGCCTTGCCCGGTCGTGAGGCTCGGCCGTTCTCGCTTCCCGACAGGCACGCGGTCCTGCAGACGCCGCTCGAGGGCGACGAGCCGGACGGCTTCGAGGTGGCCGTCGTCGGCCTCGGCTGCTTCTGGGGCGAGGAGCAGACGTTCTGGCAGCTTCGCGGCGTCTGGTCGACCTCGGTCGGGTACGCCGGTGGGGTCACGCCCCATCCGACGTACGAGGAGGTGTGCAGCGGTCGGACCGGGCATGCCGAGGTCGTGCGCATCGTGTTCGATCCGGCGAAGCTCAGCTACGACGACCTGCTCAAGGTGTTCTGGGAAGCCCACGACCCCACCCAGGGCATGCGGCAGGGCAATGACCGGGGCACGCAGTACCGGTCCATCATCTTGACGACGACGCCTGAGCAGCAGGCCGCGGCCGAGCGGTCGCGAGACGCCTACCAGAGGCAGCTGACAAAGGCGGGGTACGGAGAGATCACCACGACGATCCAGCCACTGCAGTGCTACTACTATGCGGAGGGCTACCACCAGCAGTATCTGGTCAAGAATCCCGGCGGTTACTGTCCGATTCACGCGACGGGTGTCGCGTACGCCGACGCCTGACTTCCGCGCACGACCTGGCCGATCGACCGGTTACGTCGCCCCAACCCGAGCGGCTGACAAGTCGCGGCCCGCGGTGGTTGCGCAACCCCGACAACTCCACCAAAGTAAGCGCATACGAGGTTCCAGCGACCAAGAAGGTGGACGATGAGCGACACCACAGTCAAGGAGGAACACCGCGAACCGCCGCTCAAGCGAGTGATGGGTACGAAGCTGCTGCTTCTCTTCATCGTCGGGGACATCCTCGGCACCGGTGTTTACGCGCTTACGGGCGACGTAGCCGGTGAGGTCGGCGGCGCCGCCTGGGCTCCCTTCATCGTCGCGTTCGTCGTGGCGACCATCACGGCGTTCTCCTACCTCGAGCTTGTCTGCAAGTACCCGCAGGCGGCGGGCGCTGCGCTCTACACGCATAAGGCGTTCGGCGTCCACTTCCTTACCTTCTTGGTCGCGTTCGCCGTGATGTCGTCTGGCATCACGTCGGCGTCCACGGCAGCCAATGCCTTCGCGAGCTTCGTCGTCGATGGGTTCCGGTTGGAGCTCGATGTCGATGGTGTCGGCGTGTTACTCATCGCACTCGCGTTCATGCTCGTGGTCGCTGTCGTCAACTTCCGGGGAGTCAGCGAGAGCGTCAAGGCCAACGTGGTGCTGACGCTCGTCGAGCTCTCCGGGCTGCTGATGGTCATCTTCATCGGGTTCATCGCCATGGGCCGGGGCAAGGCCGACAACTTCGACGAGGTCACACTTTTCCAGTCCGCTGAAGGGAAGAGCACGTTCATCGCGGTCAGCACTGCCACGGCGCTCGCCTTCTTCGCGATGGTCGGCTTCGAGGACTCGGTCAACATGGCGGAGGAGACGCACGAGCCGGAGAGGATCTTCCCGAAGGTGATGTTGACCGGTCTGGCTATCACCGGTCTGATCTACGTCCTCGTGTCCATAGCCGCCGTCGCGTTGGTGCCGGTCGGAGACCTCACTGACGACACGAAGGGGCAGGCTTTGACACAAGTCGTCGCGGAGGGCGCACCCGACCTTCCCTTCGACACGATCTTCCCGTTCATCGCCATGTTCGCGGTGGCGAACTCTGCCCTCATCAACATGCTGATGGCAAGCCGACTGCTCTACGGCCTGGCCAAGCAGGACGTGCTGCCCAGTGTCCTCGGCAGGGTGCATTCCGAGCGCCGGACCCCATATGTATCGATCGGTTTCACCACCTTGCTGGCGCTGGGACTGATCACGTACGTCGTCGTCGGGCTGGGCGAAGATGCGACCACGCTGCTGGGCGGGACGACCGCACTGCTGCTGCTCTGTGTGTTCACCATCGTCAACATCGCGGTCCTGGTGCTCAGGCGGGATCCCATCGACCGGCCACACTTCAAAGCTCCGACGGGGCTGCCGGTCGTCGGCGCCGTCGCGTGTGCCTTCCTCGCCGGACCTTGGGCGCGCAGCGAGGACAACCAGCAGCAGTACAAGATCGCCGCGATCATGCTCGGCATCGGTATCGTGCTGTGGGCGATCACCTGGCTCTACAACCGCAACGTACGGTCGAAGGAGACCGGCTTCACCGACGTCGAGCAGCTCAAGAGCTGACTCAGCCGACCCGGGCCGCTCCCGTGGCCTGGGTCTAGAGTCGTGGACGTGCCCGCCCTTTCCGACGGCTCCAAACGCGCTCTACGCCACACGCTTCTCGACCGCCAGTCGAAACACCGTCTACCGGGTGCTGTCGCCGGCGTCGTACGCGACGGAGGGCTGTTGTGGTGCGAGGGCGTCGGCGTCCGCGACTTCGACGAGCCCGACTCGCCGCCGGACTCCGACACACAGTTCCTCGTCGCTTCCATCACCAAGACGTTCACGGCGGTGCTGGTCATGCAGCTGCGCGACGAGGGTCGGCTGAGCCTCGACGACACCGTCGAGGCGTTCATCCCCGAGTCCAAGCATGACGGCATCACACTTCGTCAGATGCTCAGCCATGTGACCGGCATGCAGCGCGAGCCCGTGGGCGACGTGTGGGACACGCTGACCTACCCCGACCGTGGTGCGCTCGTCAGCGGCTGGAACGAGGCCGAACGGATCCTCAAGCCCCACCACCGTTGGCACTATTCGAACCTGGTCTACTCCGTGCTCGGAGAGGTCGTCTCACGTGTGGACGAGCGGCCATGGCACGACAGTCTGCGCGCCAGGATCCTGGAGCCGTTGGGCATGTCGCGTACGACGCTGGGCCTCGCCCCGCCGCACGCGACCGGCTACTACGTGCCGCCGTTCAGTGACGTACCGGTCCGTGAGCCGGTTCTGGACATCTCGGCAATGGCGCCGGCCGGGAGCCTTGCCTCAACTGCCCACGACCTCGCCGTGTGGGCGGCCTTCCTCGCCAAGCCCTCCGACCAGGTGCTGAGTCCGGACACGGTCGAGGAGATGTGCCAGCCGCAGACCATGGCAGACCTTGACCGTTGGTCACTGGCCTGGGGACTTGGTTTCATGCTGCTACGAGTCGACGACCGGGTCCTCGTGGGGCACACCGGGGGTATGCCCGGCCACGTCACCGGCTTGTTCGTGCACCGACCAACCGGAACGGGCGGTCTCGCGTTGATGAACTCGACCGCGGCCCCGGATCCGGCAGCGTTCGCGGCCGACCTTGCCTGCCATGTGCTGGACCACGAACCGGCCGAGCCCGCGCTCTGGCGGCCCGGGAGCAGCGTTCCTCCGGAGCTCGAAGGGGTGCTGGGGCAGTGGTTCTCGGAGGGGCAACCCTTCACGTTCTCCGTGCGAAATGGTCGCCTCGAGGCGCGGGCCGAGGCTGCTCCCGAGCACAAGCCACCGTCTGTCTTCGTCAGGCTCTCGAAGGATGTCTACCGGACCGAGTCCGGCCGTGAGACCGGTGAGCTGCTCCGAATCACCAGGGACGAGCAGGGGCGGGTCGCCAAGATGAACTGGGCGACGTACCTGTTCAGCCGGGAGCCGTTTGCCTTCGGCGAGTGGCTCTGAGTGGTGGCGCCGCCTCTACGCGCCGACGCAGCTCGGCGAGTCCTTCCTTGCCCCGCTCCAGACTCCACCAGCTCTCGATCCACCAGGTCACCCCCGCCTGCGACCAGACCTCAGGGTCCATGGGATGCGTCTTGACGAACTCGCCGTAGCTGTCCGCCTCGAGGATCACGTCGTACCCCTCCCACGGCAGACCGGCCTTCTCACGCTCGGCTCGGGTCAGCCCCACGATCTGCGCCAGCGTCTCCGGCGTGGTCGGCTTGTCACGGGCCGCCGGGTTGATGATCTGAGGCAGCAACCCGTCCCAGCGGGCGGCGCGTGTCAGCGAAGGTTGACGCGCCCGGCCCACCACCTGTGCGCCGACGACCCATACTGGCGGCCTCGGCTGCTGCACGGGAGGCGCCGGCAGCATGAAGTCGGTCGGCTTGGCCGAGTAGTGCTTCCCGGCGTAAGTAAAGGGCTGACCCTTCAGCAGCCCGTCATAGATCGCCAACCCCTCGTCTAGCTTCTCTGCACGTGTCCTGCGGCCCTCGTCCGCCTCGAACGCCGTCCAGCCCTCATGCAGCGCGCCCAATCCGGCACCCAGGATCACGCGGCCATTGCTGAGGCGATCGACGGTGCCGACCCTCGAGGCGAGGTCCCACGGCTTGATCCGCGGGACCGGCGTCAGCAAGGTCCCGAGCCGGATCGCCTCGGTCGTCATCGCGGCGGCTGACAGCGATACCCAGGCATCGACCCCGAACACCGCTTCCCAGGTGAAGATGCCGTCCCAACCGTGGCGCTCACCGAGCGCCGCCAGCTCGGAGAACTCACGCGCGTCGGCGTACGGGACGACGAAGCCGTATCTCACGTCCATCACTGTAGAAGCACTCGCAGACGGTGGACTAGATCTTCCGTTGCCGAGAGGACTACGTCATGGCCGCGTAGACACGGCGGTTGCGGCGGTCCTGATTGGTGGAAATGGGCTGCCGATGCGGCTAGGTTGAGGCATGGCCGACGCCTCGACCGACCCGACCGACTTTGCCGACCCGACCGGTCCTTCCGGTTCTAGAGGCGAGCCACTCGTCGCCATCGAGGACGTGCACAAGTGGTTCGGAGACCTGCACGTGCTGCAGGACATCAATCTCGACATCGCTCGCGGCGAGGTCGTGGTCGTGATCGGCCCCTCAGGCTCCGGCAAGTCGACACTGTGTCGGGCAATCAACCGGCTTGAACCGATCGACAAGGGGGAGATCAGGCTTGACGGCAAGCCGCTGCCGGAAGAGGGCAAGGCCCTGGCGCAGCTCCGGGCCGAGGTGGGCATGGTCTTTCAGTCCTTCAACCTGTTTGCCCACAAGACGGTGCTCGAGAACCTCACCCTCGGACCGATGAGGGTACGCCGCCGCAGCTCGGCGGAGGCACGCGATGAGGCCAAGCAGTTGCTCGACCGGGTGGGAGTGGCAGAGCAGGCGAACAAGTACCCCGCTCAGCTGTCCGGTGGGCAGCAGCAGCGGGTAGCCATCGCGCGCGCCTTGGCGATGCATCCCAAGGTGATGCTCTTCGACGAGCCCACGTCGGCGCTCGACCCGGAGATGATCAAGGAGGTCCTCGACGTCATGGTCGAGCTCGCCGAGGACGGCATGACGATGGTCGTGGTGACGCACGAGATGGGTTTCGCGCGTACGGCGGCAAACCGGGTCGTCTTCATGGACGAGGGGAAGATCGTCGAGGAGGCGACGCCGGAGGAGTTCTTCACCAACCCCGCCTCCGATCGAGCCAAGGACTTCCTCGGCAAGATCCTGCAGCACTAGCACAGACGGCGCCGGATCCTCTGGCGTCGCATCTACCACGGGAGTACACCAATGCGATACACGAAGACCAAGTCTCTGTTCGCGGGCGCCGCACTCGTCATGTCGCTCGCCGCCTGCGGCGGCGATGGGGGCGGCGAAGTCGATGTTGAGGTCAAAGAAGACTACAACCCGCCAGCAGGCAGCACCATGGAGCGGATCGTCGACGAGGGCAAGATAAAGATCGGCGTCAAGACCGATCAGCCAGGAATCGGATTCCAGGAGGCCGGAAGCGACACCCCTGAAGGTTTCGACATCGAGATGGGCAAGGTCATCGCCGCCGGAATGGGGCTCGAGCCAGACCAGATCGAATGGGTGCCGACCATCTCCGACAACCGTGAGCCCTTCCTGCAGAACGGGACGGTCGACATCGTCGCCGCCTCGTACTCGATCACCGACGAGCGCCGAGAGATCGTCGGTCAGGCAGGCCCCTACTACGTCACCGGACAGCAGCTGCTGGTCGCCGCCGACGACGACAGCATCTCCGGTCCCGAAGACCTCGACGGGAAGAAGGTCTGCTCAGTTACCGGGTCGACTTCGATCGAGACGGTGGAGAAGGAGTACGGCGCAGACCCCGCCGGCTTCGACACGTACTCCGAGTGCGTGACCCAGCTGCAGAACGGCAATGTCGATGCCGTGACGACCGACGGTGCAATCCTGCTCGGATACGCAGCCCAGGACCCTGACAACCTGAAGGTCGTGGGCGAAGCGTTCAGCGAGGAGCGCTACGGGATCGGCTACCAGAAGCCGGACGACACGGAGTTCTGCCAGTTCATCACCGACACCATCCAGGCCTCCATGGACGACGACACCTGGAAGGAAGCGTTCGACGCGACGCTGGGCGAGTCTGGGGTCGAGGCGCCCGAGCCGCCGGAGATGGACCCCTGCGAGTAGCAACAGCGATGGTGCCTGGCTCTCGACCTGAGGGCCAGGCGCCGGTTGGCTAAGCGGACACCGAGCAAGGAGCAGGATGATCGACTTCGGCGCCCTCGGGCAGATGATGCCGAGCATCCTCGAAGGCTTCCGCGTAACGCTGAGGTTGCTGGCCTTCTCCGCCGTCATCGCCACCGTGCTCGGGACCTTGCTCGCCACCAT
>JAUJOO010000007.1:132121-134147 GCA_030447585.1 Nocardioidaceae bacterium
TGCTGGCCTTCTCCGCCGTCATCGCCACCGTGCTCGGGACCTTGCTCGCCACCATGCGGGTCTCCCCCGTCGGTGTGCTGAGGGGCTTCGGCACGGCATACGTCAACATCTTCCGCAACATCCCGTTGGTGGTGCTGTTCATCATCATCGTGACCGGCGGGCCACAGGTCGCGGGCCGGACAGACTTCACCACATTGGCCGTGGTGGCGTTGTCGGTGTACACCGCGGCGTTCATCTGCGAGGCGCTGCGGGCGGGAGTCAACACCGTACCGACGGGTCAGGCAGAAGCGGCCCGGTCGATCGGGATGGGCTTCACCCAGACACTGTCGCTCGTGGTCCTTCCGCAGGCTTTTCGTGCCGTGATCCCGCCGCTCGCCAGCGTCTACATCGCGTTGGCGAAGAACACGTCGGTGGCCGCGGCCTTCGGAGTCGCGGAGCTCACCTACCGGATGAAGTCACTGAACGAGAGGTTCCCAGCGGAGATCACCACGAGGTTCTTCGGAATCGTGTTGTTCTACGTCCTCATCGTCGCCGTGATCTCCGGGGTCGCGCAGGTCCTGGAGCGACGGGGGGCGGTGTCGCGGTGAGCTCGGTCCTGTTCGACGTCCCTGGACCCAAGGCGCGGTCTCGCTACCGCGTCGCCGGGGTCGTGTCCACCTTGGTCCTCGCCGGCCTGATCGGGTGGATGCTCTGGATCCTCTTCCGAAACGACCAGTTCACGCAGAACAAGTGGGAGCCGTTCACCGATCCGGCGGTGTTGGCCAACCTGGGCGAGGGGCTGCTATTCACGCTGCGGGCGGCGGCCGTGGCCATCGTGCTCGCCATCGGGTTCGGTGCCGTCCTAGCGGTTGGCCGACTGTCGGACCGCGGTTGGCTCAGCTGGCCATCTGCTCTCGTGGTGGAGTTCTTCCGTGCCGTCCCCCTCATCTTGCTCATCTTGACCATCTTCTTGCTCGTCGCCGGCAATTTCAGCCGATTCTGGTGCCTGGTGCTCGCTCTCATGCTTTACAACGGCGCAGTGCTGGCGGAGATCTTTCGCGCGGGCATCAAGTCGGTTCCCCGGGGACAGTCCGAGGCTGCCTTCGCCATCGGTCTGCGGAAGGCCCAGGTGACCCGCCTCATCCTGGCTCCACAGGCGGTGTCAGCGATGCTGCCGGCGATCATCAGCCAGTGCGTGGTGGCCTTGAAGGACACGACCCTCGGCATCATCATCGGGTCCGAAGACGTGATCCTCATCGCCAAGGCTATCTACACCGACTACCGGTACAACAACGCGATCATCGTCGGCCTGATGCTGGCGCTCGTGTTCATCGTCATCAACTACTCGCTGTCGAAGCTGGCCGTGTACGTCGAGCGGCGCCTTGCCAGCAAGGGTGAGCGGGCCGTCGACCTCGACACCATCGAGTCCGGAGTCGGGCACGTCGCGTGACCGCCGACCTGTCAGCGGGCCACGCGCTCAGAGTGTCCGCTCAGAGTTTTACTCTTCGCCCTGACGAGTCGGTCAGACGGCGGCAATGAAGCCGAGCAGGTCCTGACGGGTCAGCACACCCACGGGCTTGCCGTCCTCCTGCACCAGCACCGCGTCCGCCTCCTGCAGGCGCTCCACCGCCGCCGAGACGGGCTCACCGGAGCCGATCGTCGGGAGCGGCGGCGCCATGTGCTTCTCGACCCGGTCGACGAGACGCGCCCGACCGGCGTACAGGGCATCGAGCAGCGCCCGCTCGCTGACAGCGCCCGCCACCTCGGCCGCCATGACGGGCGGCTCGGCGTTCACGACCGGCATCTGCGAGACGGCGTACTCGCGCAGGATCGCGACGGCCTGCGCGATCGTCTCGTACGGGTGGGTGTGGACGAGGTCCGGCAGCGCGCCGTCCTTGCCTCGAAGGACATCGCCGACAGTGAGCGCCTCAGGGTGGTCGAGGAAGCCGTACTGGGACAGCCAGCCGTCGTCGAAGACCTTCGTCAGGTAGCCACGTCCCCCGTCGGGCAGCAGGACGACGATGACCGCGTCCGGGTCGTCGATCTC
>JAUJOO010000007.1:134247-135725 GCA_030447585.1 Nocardioidaceae bacterium
GCGGGGTTGGAGTACTGGTCGGGCTTCCAGGCGTCCTTCGTCTCGCGCATCAGCCGGTCCGAGACGTTGTAGTAGCTGCTGGGATGCTCGGGAGCGACCGCCGTCGGGCAGACGACCACCTCGGCGCCGTACGCCTTGAGGACGTTTCTCTTGTCCTCGCTGACCTTGTCAGGGCAGACGAAGATGCACTGGTAGCCCTTGGCCTGGGCGACCATGGCGAGGCCTACGCCGGTGTTTCCCGACGTCGGTTCGACGATCGTTCCCCCCGGCTTCAGCTCCCCGCTCTCCTCGGCCGCCTCCACCATCCGCAGGGCGATCCGGTCCTTCACGGAGCCACCCGGGTTCATGTACTCGACCTTCGCCAGCACCGTGGCCCGAGCGCCGTCGGTCGCCTTGCCGAGCCGAAGCAGGGGAGTGTTGCCGACGAGGTCGAGAAGGGAGTTCACGTAGTCCACTCAGCCAGCCTAATGACCTCCCCGGCGCGCGAGATGCGTCGGTCCCCGAGCGACGACAATCTCGAACGTGAGCCCACACGTTCGGCGAAGGGTGCACCGTCGGCGTTGCTCCTGACAGTAGAATCGAACCTCGTATCTCTTGGGGGTTCACGTGAGCAAGGCAACCGCAGCGCGCAGACTTGCCGCCGCTGCCGCGTTCGGCGGCGGCGGCGTCGGGTTCGTGGGCGGGTCCCTTTACGGCATTCTGCGCGCCGAGGCCTCGATGGCCCGGCGTCGGATCGGTAATGCCATCAGTGCGCCGCCGAACCCGAGCGGGCTCTACGGCGCCAGCCTTCGGGGGCCGGCGCTTCGGCTCGCCGTGCTGGGCGACTCGGGCGCCGCGGGGTACGGCGCCGTCGTACCGGAAGAGACGTTCGGCGCCTTTCTCGCGGCGGGGTTGTCGGAGCTGGCGCAGCGACCGGTTTTCCTCGAGGCCGTCGCCTTCGTGGGGGCGAGGACCGCCGACCTTGAGCGGCAGATTCCGCTCGCTGTCGCCGGCTCTCCGGACGTCTGTGCGGTCATGATCGGCGCGAATGACGTCACCCACCGGGTCTGGCCAAGTGCTTCGGTGCGGGCGCTGACGCAGGCAGTTGAGGCGCTGCGGCATACCGGCACGCAGGTCGTGGTCGGTACGTGCCCGGACCTGGGCACGGTGACCCCTATCGCGCCTCCCCTTCGTCAGGTGGCAAGGCTGTGGAGCCGCCGGCTGGCGGCGGCCCAGACAATCGCTGTGGTCGAAGCAGGAGGCACCACAGTGTCACTCGGCAGCATCTTGGGGCCGGAGTTCGAGGCAACGCCCGGCGATCTTTTCGGGCCGGACCGATTCCACCCCTCACCCGCCGGATACCGCAGCTGCGCCCAGGCGATGCTGCCGACGGTTGCCGCCGCGGTCGGTGTCGTCTACGAGATGCTGGACGAGCCGGAGCCGGCCAGGGGTGAGGGTGTCCGCACGCTCGCGAGCGCCGCCGTCGCGGCGGCCGACAG
>JAUJOO010000007.1:135825-168675 GCA_030447585.1 Nocardioidaceae bacterium
AAACCATGGCCCTTCACCACTCCGAGGAGACACATCAGATGCTGGTCGAGCGGATCCCCGCCGCGACCGGGCGTCCTCTTCATGAGTGGTTCGGCCATCTGGAGCAAGGACCGGGGCTCTTGCGCTTCGACGACCGGGTCAAGTGGCTTCGCGACGAGTACGGTCTCGCGCACGGGCACGCCACTGCGATCGTGCACGAGCACAACCTGAAGAAGGCACACCGCAGCTTCGAGTGAAGGCGGACGGCCCCCGGGATCACCCCGGGGGCCGTTTCCTTGTCACTAGGTTGTCGCGTTGCGACGGCGACGGCTGAGCTCACTCGCCTCGCAGAATCGCCAGGAGCCGCAGCAGGTTGATGTAGATGAAGATCAACGTGGCGGTGAGCGCGAACGCGGCCCGCCACGACTCAGCCTCCGGGGCACCCATCGCCACGCCCTGCTCGACCAGGTCGAAGTCGAGGACCAGGAAGAAGATCCCGAGCCCGAGTCCGACGACGCTCATGATCAGACCGAGCGGACCGAGTTCGTTGAAGCCGATCGAAGCACCGAACTGGTAGAGCAGGAAGTCGAGCAAGCTAACGACGAGGAAGCCCATCGCGGCGATCATGCCGAACTTGCGCATCCGGCTTGTCACCTGAATGTTGAAGAACTTGTACGCCGCCAGCGTCGCGATGAAGGCAGCGACGGTACCCATCACTGCCTGCGCGACGACGCCGGGGTACATGGTTTCGAACGCCTCTGATGCGGCACCGAGGAAGAACCCCTGCGCAACGGCGTAGAGCATCACCAGCGGTGGCGAGACGACCCGCTTGAAGCTCAGCCACAGACCCAGCCCGACGCCGGCCAGGGCACCACCGATCCAGGCAGTGCTAACAAACTCCTTCGGCAGGAACACCCACGTCGCGGCGGCGGTGAGCACCACCAGGAACAAGGTGACCGCGGTGCGCGAGACGACCGAGTCGATCGTCATCCGCTCCTCGACGGACGGCGGCCCGGCTGGGTACTGCCACGTGGATGGGTCGGTGCTCGGCGGAGGAGGCTGCTGGCCGTAGCCCGAGTAGCCCTGGCCCCCCGCGGGATAGCTCTGGTAGCCGTAGTTCGAGGCGGCCCGCCTGTTGAAGGTTTCGCTGTTGTTGAGTATCGGATTGTTGCTCTGCATGATCTCCTCCTCGGCCCGGCCCCGTGGCCGGGTCTCCTCCATCATAACGTGAGACAAGGCCCACCCCGCACGGCCGGCGACGCCGTCGCGGACGTCATACCTGCACGTTAGGCCAGTGCCCCCGGTGGGACTCGAACCCACACTGAGCGCCTTTTAAGGGTGCGTCCTCTGCCAATTGGGATACGGGGGCCACGTACGCCGTGCGGCTCTCATCGTAGAGCCGTCGGGCTCGACCGACCCAGACCCGGCGGGAGTCCTCGGCCCCGACGGTGGCGCCCTCGGGCCTTCGCTTCGCTCTTTGACGGCCCTTCGGGTCACCACCGACGAGACCTTCGTCCGACCGCAGCTGTCAGCGGTTGGCGCGGACGAAGTCGTCACGTGCACGCTGCAGGGACCCGAGCGAGACGATGTCACGACGGAAGAACAAGGCCAGCGTCCAGTCCAGGATCACGCGCACCTTCTTGTTGAAGGTCGGCATCCGGCTCATGTGGTAGGTGCGGTGCATGAACCAGGCCGGGAAGCCCCGCAGCTTGATCCCGTAGACCTGGGCCACGCCCTTGTACAGCCCCAGGCTGGCGACCGAACCCACGTGCTTGTGCTCGTAGTCGGCGAGCTCATGTCCGCGCAGGCACGAGATGATGTTGTCCGCGAGCACACGGGCCTGCCGGACGGCGTGCTGGGCGCTGGGCGAGCAGAGATGGCCGGGGTTCGTCAGGTCGGGCACAGCCGCGTTGTCACCGGCTGCCCAGGCGTGCTCCACTCCCTCGACTCTGAGGTTCGTGCAGGCTTTGATACGGCCCTTGTCATCGAGCGGCAGATCGGTGTCGCCGAGAACCGGGTTGGCCTTCACGCCCGCGGTCCACACGAGGGTGTCGGCGTCGAACTCGTCTCCGTCAGACAACACGATGTGGTGGTCGACGGCCGACTCCAGTCGGGTATTGAGGCGCACGTCGATGCCGCGGTCTCGCAGTCGCTTCACTGTGTAGCGCCCCATGTCGATACCGACCTCAGGCAGGATCCGGTCGGTCGCCTCCACCAGCACGAACCTGAGATCGCGGTCGTCGATCGTGTCGTAGTAGCGGGTCGCGAAACGCGCCATGTCCTCGATCTCGCCCAGCGCCTCGACGCCGGCGTACCCCCCGCCTACGAAGACGAACGTCAAGGCGCGCTGCCGGGTCCCCGAGTCCAGCACGGAGGTGGCGAGGTCGAGCCGGTCGAGCACGTGGTTGCGCAGGGCGATCGCCTCCTCGATCTGTTTGAAGCCCATGCCGTGCTCCTTGAGGCCGGGGATCGGCAGAGTCCGGGCGACCGATCCGAGGGCCACCACGATCTCGTCGTAGGCCAGGTCGTACGGCTTCCCCTGCGGTGGCTCGACGCGCAGCGTCTGCCGGGCGGAGTCGATCGACGAGACACGAGCGGTGATGACGTCGCAGCGCCTGAGCAGCCGGCGCAGCGGTACGACGACATGACGCGGCTCCAGTGAGCCTGCCGCCGCCTCCGGCAAAAACGGCTGGTACGTCATCGACGACCGGGGATCGATCACGGTGACGCGGGCCTCGCCCCTGGTCAGCCGCTTCTGCAACCCGACGGCCGTGTACATGCCGACGTAGCCACCGCCGGCGATCACGATGTGCGGCCTCGTCATGACGATCTCCCTTTCATGTATCCAGCACAAGCATACCGAGGTAGTGAAAAGTTTCACAAGCCTTTCCCGCGGCTGCGATGGCGAGGGAAGGTCAGTGGCTGCCGGTGGCCAGCCGGGCTGCCTCCCCTAGCACCGCGTCGAGCATCAGCTCGGTGAGCTTGCCGGTGAACGTGTTCTGCTGGCTCGGGTGGTAGCAGCCGAGCACGGCGACCAGATGATCGGCGGCAACGCCGCCTCGGGGGACACTGTCTGCCGGCTGCTGCGCACCAGCCCCACCATCCGGTGGTCGGCGTACGTCGACACGCACGCCGTGCCCGAACGCCGGTCGCGGCCGGGGTATGACGACGCCTTGCCGCGCCAGCGCGCGAAGCGCTGCCTGCCAGCCGAACGACCCCAGGCAGACTACACAGCGCAGCGTTGGCAGCACCAAACGGAGCTCTGCATCCAGCCATGGTGCGCAGGTGTCACGCTCGCTCGGGGTGGGCTTGTTCGCGGGGGGCGCGCAGCGGACCGCGGCGACCATCCGGGTGTCCACCAGCCGCTGCCCGTCGCCGGCGTGGACGCTCGTCTCCTGCGTCGCGAGACCGAGCCGATGCAGGGAGGCGAACAGCCAGTCACCGGAGCGGTCACCGGTGAAGATGCGGCCCGTCCGGTTGCCGCCGTGCGCGGCAGGCGCCAGCCCGACCACCAGCACCTTCGGCGACTCGCTTCCCCACCCGACGATCGGCCGGCCCCAGTACGGCTCGTCGGCGTACGACCGACGCTTCTCCACAGCGACCGACTCCCGCCACTCGACCAGGCGAGGGCAGGCCCTACAGACGGACGACCGCTCGCCGATCTCGTCCAGTCCGCTCGCCCCGGCTGCCCCGGCGCGAACCGCGGCCGCATCGGTTGCCACCGGCGTCGTCTGCTGGCCGGGGTCACCCGGCCAACCGCTGCCCGGGAGCACCGGACTCGTGAAGAGTTTCCGGGTCAACGGGTGCGGGAGAGGAGTCGACGAGCTCACACCAGGGACCAGGCGATGCCGTCGAGGATGTCGTGCTCGGACGCCACCAGGGACTGCGCACGCGTATGCCGCACGACCTGGCCGAGGACGAGAGCCCCACCGGCAATGACGTCTGCGCGTCCGGGGGCCATGAACCCGAGCGCCGCCCGCTCCGCAACCGTCATGGCCACGATCTTGTCGATCGCGGTCAGCAGGCTCGCCGCCGGGACGCGTGCGTGGTGGATCCTGTCGCGGTCGTACCTCGCCAGTCCGAGTGACATCGCCACCATCGTGGTGATGGTGCCTGCGACGCCGACCAGTGTTCCGGGCCGGACGAAGCGCTCCTCCAAGCGACCCAGAGCCGCGTCGACGTCGGCTACGAGCGCTGCGACCTCCCGGCGCGATGGTGGGTCGGAGTGCAGGTGCCGCTCGCTCATCCGGACAGATCCGATGTCGAGCGACTGTCCCCGTACGCCGACGCCATCTCTGCTTCGCCCCTGTCCCCGGTAGCCGCCGTTGCCGCCGTCGGCGGCGACGACGAACTCCGTCGAGCCGCCACCGATATCCAGGACCACCACCGGTTCCTCGACCCATGGCAGCTCGCTCAGCCCACGTGTCGCTCCGTCGTACGACAGGAGCGCCTCCTCGTCGCCGCTGATGACGTCGGGCGCCACACCGAGCCTGTCGCGGACGCCGCTGACGAACACGTCCCGGTTGGCGACGTCTCGGGCAGCCGAGGTGGCGACCATGCGGGTGGCCGAGACCTCGAGGGCGGCGATGACGGTCGCATACTCCTCCAGCGTGACGAAGGTCCGTTGCAGGGCCGTCTCGGCGAAGACTCCGGTGCGGTCGACGTCCTGCCCAAGCCTGACGATCGTCGTACGCCGCTCCACCTCGACGGCCCGGCCGAGCGCGGGCTCCAGGTCAGCGACAAGAAGTCGTAGGGAGTTGGTGCCGCAGTCGAGAGCCGCCACCCTCATGGCCCCGGCCCGCGCGCGTCGTCTCCTGAGGGCGCCTCCACCCGGACACAAGGACCCTCGGCCCACCAGTTCGGCAGCAGCTCCAACGTCTCGTCACCTAACGGGTTCACGCCGACGCCGGCCGCGAGCGCGTGGGCGGCGAGCACGTGCAGGCACTTCACCCGGTCGGGCATCCCACCCGCCGACACATCAGCTATCTCGTCCACCTCGCCGTGGCCGGCGCGGTCCTCGAGGAACGACACGTGGGCGCGACGGTAGCGCGCGGCAAGCTCCTGGTCCTCGGACAGCCGCTCGGTCATCTCCCGCATCAGCCCGCTCGCCTCCAGCGTTCCGATCATGGACGCCGCCCTGGGGCAGGTGAGGTAGTAGAAGGTGGGGAACGGTGTGCCGTCGCTGAGCCGCGGTGAGGTCGCCACCACGTCCGGGTTGCCGCACGGGCACCGGTGGGCCACCGCGAGGAGGCCGCGTGGGGACCGTCCGAGCTGCGCCTCGACCGCGGCCAGGTCCCCCGCCTCGAGGTCCCCGCCGGTCAACGGTCCGCGGGGCCTTGTGACGGCTGCCGACGCCCGGTTCCGATGCGAGCTGCCGGCTCGCGCTGCGGAGCCTTGGGAGCATCGGCGGTCGCTGGGTCCCTGCCTGCCTCGACAACGCTCGCCCACTGGCTCTGCCACCACTCCGGCGACTCCTTGGGCCGAGGCGTCGTCGCGTCCGACAGCTCGCTGCCGCCGTCGGAGAGCACCTCGCCGTCCGCCCCGATGACGCGGTAGCCGGTCTCCCCCGGCATCAGCCAGCCGAACCGCAGCCGTGCCTGGGTCTTGACGTAGGCGGGGTCGTGCCAGCGCTCCTTCTCCTGCTCGAGGGTGGCGACATCGGCCCGCTGCTGGCTGATCTGCGCGTTGAGGTCGTTGATCTCTCCCCGCTGCTTGATCCAGGCGCGCATGCTCGACGCGTACGAGACGGCGAGTACGGCGACCACCAGCAACAGCACGGCCGCACGTCCGGTCAGGGAGGCCTTCGACGAGGCGATGCGCGCAGCCGGCACGTCGGAGTTGACTCGGGTGGTCCGGCGGACAGTTGGCGCCGCCCGACCCGGTTTACGGCTGGTGGATCCACGGCCGGGGCCGGGAGACGACGGTGGGCGCGGTCGCGGTGCCATCAACGCGTCACCTGCCGCCGTCGTACCGGGGGAACGCCCCGCGGCCGGCGTAGCGTGCCGCGTCGTCGAGCTCCTCCTCGATGCGGAGCAGCTGGTTGTACTTGGCCACCCGCTCCGAGCGGGCCGGGGCGCCGCTCTTGATCTGACCACAGTTCGTGGCGACCGCCAGGTCGGCGATGGTGGTGTCTTCCGTCTCACCCGAACGGTGGCTCATCATGCATCGCATGCCGCTGCGGTGAGCAAGGTCGACCGCGTCGAGCGTCTCGGTCAGGCTGCCGATCTGGTTCACCTTGACGAGCAGCGCGTTGGCCGACGACTCGTCGATGCCGCGCTGGAGTCGCTCGACGTTCGTGACGAACAAGTCGTCGCCGACGATCTGGATCCTGTCACCGAGCGAGGCCGTCATGGCCTGCCAGCCAGTCCAGTCCTCCTCGCTCATCGGGTCCTCGATGGAGACGATCGGGTACGCCGCCACCAGGTCGCCGTAGTAGGCGGCCATCTCCTCTGACGACTTCTGCGTGCCCTCGAAGACGTACTGACCGGCGTCCACGTCGTAGAACTCGGAGGCGGCGACGTCGAGCGCCAGCACGATGTCGGAGCCGAGCTGCAGGCCCGCCTTCTCCACCGCCTCGGCGATCAGGTCGAGCGCCTCGCGGTTCGATGCCAGACTGGGGGCGAAACCACCCTCGTCACCGAGCCCGGTCGCAAGGCCTCGAGCTTTCAGGACGGCCTTGAGCGCGTGGTAGACCGACACACCATGCTGCAGGGCCTCCGCGAACGTGGCCGCCCCGATGGGGGCGACCATGAACTCCTGTACATCGACGTTGCTGTCGGCGTGAGCGCCGCCGTTGAGGATGTTCAGCATCGGCACGGGCAACAGGTGCGCGTTCGGACCGCCGACGTAGCGGAACAACGGAAGGCGGGCAGACTCCGCCGCAGCCTTCGCGACCGCAAGGGAGACGCCGAGGATCGCGTTGGCTCCGAGTGTCGCCTTGTTCGGCGTCCCGTCGAGATCCACCAGGGTCTGGTCGACCAGTCGCTGCTCGTCGGCGGGAAGGCCAACCAGCGCCTCGTCGATGGTGTCGTTCACCGCAGCCACCGCCTTGCCGACACCTTTGCCGCCGTACCAGCTCCCGCCGTCACGCAGCTCTACGGCTTCGAACTGACCGGTCGAGGCGCCGGAGGGGACCGCTGCCCGGGCGATGGTCTTGTCGTCCAGGGCCACCTCCACCTCCACCGTCGGGTTGCCGCGCGAGTCGAGAATCTCGCGGGCACCGACCGCCTCGATGCTCGCCACGGCGTCCCTCCTCGACTCCCGGCACCTCGACTGGCACAGGTCTCGCCCACACTATCCGGGCTCGGCCGTCTCCTCGTGAAGGGCACGCTGTTCCCGGGCCTGGACCTCGGCCATCTCCGCCAGAACCCGTCTACGCAGCGCCTGCTCGGGGTCCAAACCGGCGGCCGCAGCAGCGGCTGCGAGCGCGAACAGCACCTCGCCCAGGGACTCCTCTGTGTAGGCCGTCTCCTGCGGCGTGGGCACCGAGACCATCTCGGGCACCAGCCCCGGCGCGCGCATGGCCCGAGAAACGACCTTCGCGGCAAGTGACAGCGCCGGCAGTCCGGTCGGTATGCCGTCCACGGCCGAGGTGCGTGACTTCTCCGCCGCCTTGATCGCTTCCCAGTTGGTCTCGACGTCGGCTGCTCCGCCGACCTCGACGTCGCCGAAGACGTGAGGGTGACGTCGGACGAGCTTGTCCACGATCGCGGCAGCGACGTCGTCTATCGAGAACGGTGCGTCCTCGTCCTCGCTGGCAATCCGCGCGTGGAAGACCACCTGCAGCAGCAGGTCCCCGAGCTCCTCGCTGAGGTGGGCGCGATCCCCCGACTCGATGGCCTCGATCGTCTCGTAGGTCTCCTCCACCAGATACTTCACGAGGGACGTGTGCGTCTGTTGGCGGTCCCATGGACACTCCGAACGCAGCCTGTCCATGACAGCGACAAGGTCGAGCACTCGGGCACCGGCTCGGTCGAGGTGTCCCATGTCGGGTCCTCAGCCGCAGAGCTGAGAGGCAGGAGGCGTGAACGTCGGCTCGGGCGGTGCCGGCTGACCAGGCGGTGGGGTAGGCGCGGGTGTCGTCGAGACCGGGTCGGACAAGGAGCCGGTGCCGAACTCCAGGCGGACACCGTTCCACTCGCCGTAACGAGGCGACACCTCGACATCCTGCTGCTCCGCGAACTTCTTGAGGTAGCTGTTCGCAGCAGTGACGTCAGACTGGTCGATCTTGTCGGCCGTCGTCACGGCAGGATCCTCGAGGTTCGCCCCGATGGCCCCTTGCTGCAGTGCCTGGAGTGTCCGCTCCTTCAGGAACTCCTCCAGGAGCGCTCTGTGATCGGCTGCCAGGTCGTCAGGGATCACCGTTCCCGCGGCGATCTTGCTGACGAGGGCGTCGCTGACCGTCACTCCCCGCTCCTCGGCCGCCTGGTCGGTGATCTCGAGGATGATGAGTGACTCGACGAGGCTGGCGCGCAGCTCCTGGACGGACTGGCCGGGCTGGGGCAGGCCCTGCTCCTTGCGCTGAATCTCGTTGAAGGCGCAGATCGCTTCGGTGAGGTCGTCGATCGTCGACTCGGTGATCGTCTCTTCGTTGACCGAGGCGGCGACGCCTGGGCGTAGGTCGGTGCCGCAACCGCTCGTCGCCAAGACCGCGACCGCCGTCGCGACCGCGCAGATGGCTTGCCGGCCAACCGCCGGGCGGCTACTCAGCACCTTTCGATCCACTCCTCGCGACGACGTCGTCGATGACGCGGCCAGCCCAATCTAGTACCGCCACATCACGTACCGGCTTTCCACCGACCCGCGCCGTCATCGGCCGCGGCACGAGAATGCTATGCAATGCCGACTTGACCACCGTGTTGGGGTAGAGGCGGTCGATCCTGACCCTGATGGAGTCCGGGAGCTCGAGTGGCGCGAACCTGACGTAGTTGCCCTGGTGGTTGATGTCGGTGAGCCCCGCGGCCTTCGCCTTGGCTCTCAGGATCGCCACCGCGAGCAGGTTCTCGACCGGAGGCGGCGGCGTGCCGTACCTGTCGGTGAGCTCGGCCCGGACCTCGTCCACCTGCTCAGGCATCCGAATCTCGGCCAGACGCTTGTACATCTCCAGTCGAAGCCGCTCGCTCGGCACGTACTCGTGGGGCAGGTGCGCGTCGACCGGGAGCTCGATTTTCACGTCCGGCTGCTCGACGGGGCGATCCCCTTGGTACTCGGCGACGGCTTCCCCCACCAGTCTCACGTAGAGGTCGAAGCCGACGTCGGCGATGTGACCCGACTGTTCGCCGCCGAGCAGGTTGCCGGCGCCACGGATCTCGAGGTCCTTCATGGCGACCGCCATGCCGGCTCCCAGGTCCGAGTGCTGCGCGATGGTGGCCAGGCGGTCGTGCGCCGTCTCCGTCAGCGGCTTCTCCGGCGGGAAGAGGAAGTAGGCGTAGGCGCGTTCGGCTCCGCGGCCGACCCGCCCGCGCAGCTGGTGCAGCTGCGACAGCCCAAGCAGCTCCGCCCGCTCGATGATGAGGGTGTTGGCGTTGGCGATGTCGAGACCTGACTCGACGATCGTCGTGCAGACCAAGACGTCGTACCGGCGCTCCCAGAAGTCGAGCATGACCTGTTCCAGCTGGTGCTCCGGCATCTGGCCGTGCGCCGCGGTGATGCGGGCCTCGGGGACAAGCTCACGCAGGTGTCGCACCGCCCTGTCGATGCTCTGCACCCGGTTATGGATGTAGAACACCTGTCCCTCACGAAGGAGCTCACGCCGGATGGCTGCACTCACCTGCGCGTCGTTGTAGCTTCCGACGAACGTCAGCACCGGGTGGCGCTCCTCGGGCGGCGTGGTGATCGTCGACATCTCCCGGATGCCGGTGATGGCCATCTCCAATGTTCGAGGTATGGGCGTCGCCGACATCGCCAAGACGTCCACCGCCGTCCGCATCCGCTTGAGCTCCTCCTTGTGCTCGACACCAAAACGTTGCTCCTCGTCGACGATGATGAGACCCAGGTCCTTCACCTTGATATCGGCGTTGAAGAGTCGGTGCGTTCCGATGACGACGTCCACGGTTCCTTCGCGTAAACCGTCGATCACCGCTCTCGACTCACGCTCGGTCTGGAAACGGCTCAGCGGCGACACGGTGACCGGAAACGCGGCGAACCGCTCGGCGAACGTCTGCAGGTGCTGCTGCACGAGCAAGGTGGTGGGGACCAACACCGCCACCTGCTTGCCGTCCTGGACGGCCTTGAAGGCGGCTCGTACGGCGATCTCGGTCTTGCCGTAGCCGACGTCGCCGCAGATCAGGCGATCCATCGGGACCTCCTGCTCCATGTCCCGCTTGACCTCCTCGACGCTCGCGAGCTGGTCCGGGGTCTCCACATAGGGGAAGGCGTCCTCGAGCTCACGCTGCCACGGTGTGTCTGGGGCGAAGGCGTGGCCCTTGGTCGCCTGCCGAGCGGCGTACAGCCGGATCAGTTGACCGGCGATCTCGCGGACGGCCTTACGGGCACGTCCCTTGCGCCTGTTCCAGTCGGAGCCGCCGAGGCGGTCCAGCGTCGGTTGCTCTCCACCGACGTACCTCGTCACCTGGTCGAGCTGGTCGGTCGGCACGAACAGCTTGTCGCTCGGCTGCCCGCGCTTCGACGATGCGTACTCGATGAGGAGGTACTCGCGGGTCGCGCCGGCGACGGTCCGCTGGACCATCTCGGCGTAGCGTCCGACGCCGTGCTGCTCATGGACGACGTAGTCACCCGTCCGCAGCTCGATCGGGTCGATCTGCTTGCGTCGCCGAGACGGCATCCGGGTGGAGTCACGGCCCGCCGTCCGCTGGCTGGTGAGGTCATCACCGGTCAGGATCACCAGCCCGATGGACTCGGCCACGAACCCGTGCCGGATGTCGCCCTGGACGACGCCGACGACTCCGGACGGCGGCTGTTGCGGCACCTCCTCGAAGAGGCGAGCAGCGATGTCGTGCTCCTTCAGCACCTCGACAAGGCGCTCACCGGGACCATGCCCCGGCGTGACGATCACGACTTTGTGCCCCGCCTGCACATGCGCGGCGATGTCCTCGACAGCTGCCGTGGTGTCCCCGCGGTAGAGGTTGACGGGCAGGAGGTCGAGGGCAACAGTCTCGACCTGCTGCGAGACGTCGACGCTCAGCGAGACAACATCCCCCGTCTCGGTACGCAGTGGGGCCGGCCTACCTTCCCCGTCCCCCCCGCTCTGCTGCACTGTCGGGCCAAGCCCGCTCTGCCGCAGTGTCGGGCCAGGCTCGCTCTGCTGCACCGTCGGGTCAAGCCCGAAGGGTGAGGTGGACCACCAGGACAACCCCCTGGCGAGAGCACGCTGTCGGACGTCACCCAGGGAGTGGTAGGCAGCCGCCCCCAGGTCGACCGGCGCCTTGCCGCCGCCGGCGGCGGCAGCCCACGAGGCGTGCAGGAACTCCTCGCTCGTCGCGACCAGGTCGAAGGCGCGCGCACGCACCCGCTCGGGGTCACAAACCAGGACCAGTGACTCCTGAGGAAGCAGGTCGACCAACAGCTCCATCTCGTCGACCAGCACCGGCGCCAGCGCCTCCATGCCCTCGACCGCATGCCCCTCTGCCATCCTGTCCAGCATCTCGCCCAGCTCGGGATGCTCGACCGCCAAGGCGCGGGCACGCGCGCGGACCTGGTCGTTGAGGAGAAGCTCGCGACACGGCGGCGCCCACAAAGAGCCAGGAAGCTTGTCGAGGGAGCGCTGGTCGGCCACCGAGAACGACCTGACGTCCTCGATCTCGTCGCCGAAGAACTCCACACGGACGGGGTGTTCCTCGGTCGGCGGGAACACATCGACGATGCCGCCCCGGACGGCGAACTCCCCCCTCCGCTCGACCATGTCGACCCGGTGGTATGCCGCTTCGGCCAGCCGGCGTACGACGTGATCGAGCTCGACCTGGTCGCCTTCGCCCAACATGACCGGCTCGAGCTCGGCAAGGCCCTTCACCTGCGGCTGCAGCACAGACCGCACCGGGGCGACGACCACTCGCACCTCGGTCGACCGGCCTCCTTCGGCCGGGTGCACCAGCCGCCGCAACACTGCAAGCCGACGTCCGACGGTGTCGGACCGCGGCGACAGGCGTTCGTGCGGCAACGTCTCCCAGGCCGGGTAGGCAGCCACCTGATCGGCATCGATGAGGCAGCGAACGGCATTGACGACCTCGTCGGCCTCCCGGCCAGTGGCGGTGACGACCAGCACGGTCAGAGCACCACCGCTGTCTTCAGTGGAGGCAAGCGCCGCGGCCAGGAACGGGCGCACCGCCTCCGGGGCGGTGAGGTCGAGTGTGGTGCCGTCGTGTTTGCGTGCGGTGGCGAGCACATCCGCTACCGAGGGTTCGCTCGCCACCAGCGACGTCAGGGCGGAAAGGGACACAGGGCTCCTGCCAAAGTTCCATCGATACTCGTCGCGCGTGTGCAGGCAACACGACAGCCCCCGCTCAGCGATGAGAGGGGGTCGGCGTTGCCCGATCGAGTGTACCGGTCGGCGGTGTCCCAGGCGCATCCCGCTCGGGCATGCTCGCGGAACGATCACATCGTGATGGACAGCGCCCACCCCAGGGTCCGTAGGCGACCGCTCACCGGCCGACGGCTACCGTGCGTGCTCAGCCCAGTAGGCGCGGACGAAAGCCGTCACGGTTTGGGCCAGCTCGGGCCGGCTGACAAGCAGGTCGGGCAGCCAGACGTCGTCTTGGTTGTAGAACAGGGGCGAACCGTCGGCGCGACTCGTGTGCAACCCGGCGGCCCGGGCGACTGCGACCGGAGCAGCGGAGTCCCACTCGTACTGGCCGCCGGCGTGCACGTAGATGTCCGTCACATCGCGAGCCACCGAGAGAACCTTCGCACCAGCCGAGCCCATCGCCACCAGGTCGGCGTCGATCTCGCGCGCGAGGTCCTCGACGAACCCGGGCGGCCTGGTGCGACTCACGGCGATCCTCGGCCGCGAGCTGCTCCGTTCGACTACGCGGGGCGGGTCGGCGGTGCTGAACGTCGTCGACATCCCCGGCTGGGCCACGGCCCCCGCCACCAAGTCACCGTCTTGCCACAGCGCCACGTGTACTGCCCAGTCGTCGCGAGGCGGCTCAGAGTACTCACGGGTCCCGTCCAGTGGGTCGATGATCCAGACACGGCTGCGAGCCAGCCGCGTCTTGTCGTCCTTGCCCTCCTCGCTGAGCACCGCATCTTCAGGCCGATAGGTGGCCAGAAGCTGCATCAAGATCCGGTGTCCGAGCGCATCCCCGGCGTCCTTGAGGTCCTTGCCCTCGAGGCCCTCACCGCGTAACTGCTCGAGCCGCTCACCGGCAACGGTGGCCGTCCATGCGGAGAGCAGGTGGTCATCGGAGACGACCTCGGACGGGGGGTTCGGCAGGTCGACGCTCTGGGTCACGCGGCAACTGTGCCACAGCCACCAACGACCCGGTCTGAGGGCTGGGCCACGTAACGCAGCGCAGTTCGGCCGCCTGCGCGTACGGCACGCGACGTGCAGGCGACCGAACCGGTCCGGTCAGCGCTACCGGGACTGCTCAGCTGGCGATCTGACGTTGCTTGTCGCTGCTGCCGACAGAGATCTTCCGCGGCTTCGCCTGCTCGGCGACGGGCAGCTTGATGCGCAGGACGCCGGCCTCGTAGTCGGCGCTCAGCCGGTCCACGTCGAGGGTCTCCCCCAAGAAGACCTGGCGGCTGAAGCTGCCGTATGTGCGCTCGCCCACGACCCGCTCCGTGGCCTCGGCGATCGCAGGGCGGCGCTCGGCGTGAACGCTCAGGACGTTCTGCTCGACGGTCAGGTCGATGGAGTCGGGGTCCACGCCGGGAAGGTCCAGCTCGATGTGGAAGGTGTCACCCTGCCGGTAGGCGTCCATCGGCATCACAGCCGGCCGCGCGTTCGTACCGAACATCGCCTCGGAGAGCCGGTCGAGGTCCCTAAAAGGATCGGTTCGCATCAACATAACGATCAGTTCCTTTCAGTGCGGCTCGGTCGACATTCGTCGCCGAGTGATTTAAGGTTTCTTACTTAGATTTTCTACATGACCCGCCAGATGTCAAGTCTCCTCGGGAAAGGAGTTGGAAGATGCGGGAGCCCGGGCCAGACCAGCCGGTGTTTGCCATCTCGGTCACGTCTGACCTCACTGGCGTGCACCCGCAGGCGCTGCGCGACTACGAGTCCCGCGGCCTGCTGGACCCCGTGCGCACAGCGGGCGGCACCCGCCGCTACAGCAGGTCAGACGTGGAGCGTGTCCATCGCATCGCGACCTTGCTGGCGAGCGGGATGAACCTCGCCGGTATCCACCGGGTGCTCGAGCTGGAGGCGGAGACAGCGCAGCTGCGTGGCGAGATCGACGCGTTGCGCAAGCGACGTACGAAGGAAGGGCGTTAGCCGGTCAAGGCGAGCAGCGGTGAAGACGCTCAGCTGTTGTAGGCGCTCTGCGTCACGTCGAGGCCCTGAGTCACCAGCGACTCGACCGCGTCGGCCGCCCGCTGCACGTGCACGTCGAGCTCCCGCTTCTCGGTGGAGGAGAAGGGCGTCAGAACGAAGTCGGAGGTGTCCTGGCGCCCCGGAGGGCGGCCGATGCCGACCCTCACCCGGTAGAAGTCGCCCGTGCCCAGCGCGGATCGGATGGACTTGAGACCGTTGTGGCCGTTGTCGCCGCCACCGTGCTTCAGCCGCAGATCCCCGTAGGGTAGGTCCAGCTCGTCGTGGATGACGACGAGCTGGCCCGGCGTCGCCTTGTAGAACTTGAGGAGCGCCGAGACGGGCCCCCCGACTCGTTCATGTGGCAGCGGCCGCGACCCAGCACCGCTCTCACCCCCGGCGCTCCGGCCAGGCGTCCCTCGACAGCCAAGGCACGGCCGGACCTGTGGGACTTCCAGCCCCCGCCCATCCGATCGGCAAGCTCGTCTGCGACCAGGTAGCCGACGTTGTGGCGAGTCGTGGCGTAGCCCGGACCGGGGTTGCCTAGCCCCACGACGATCCATCCGTCGTACGACATGGCTCCCGATCCTTCGGGTGTGCGGCGAAAGATCCGGCGGATCACTCTTGCGAGGGATCGCTTCCGGCGTCGCCCGTCGCCCCTTCGGCGCCGTCCGCCGCGTCCGCGGCCGCTGCCTCGAGCTCTGCGTCGGACACGTCGTGCTCGATCCCCACCTCGGCCTCGGCCTCGGCGAGCTCCGCCTCCAGCTCTTCGGCGGTCGGAGCGGCTATGAAGTTGACGACCAGTGCCTCTGCGTCGAGAACGAGCGTCGAACCTTGCGGCAGCTTGAGGTCCCCGGCCTGGATCTGTGTCCCGACGCCGAGACCTTCGATGTCCACCTCGACCGACTCCGGGATGTGAGTAGCCTCAGCTTCCAGCTCGATCGTCTGGTGGTCGACGGTGACGAGGGCCTCGGGTGCTGCCTGACCAACGAGAACGAGGGGCACGTCGACGGTCACCTTCTCGCCACGACGAACCAAGATGAGGTCAGCGTGCTCGATGAATCCTCTGATGGGATCGCGCTGGACTTGCTTGGGCAGTGCCAGCTGGCTGTCGCCGTCGAGCTCTATCGAGAGCAGCGCGTTGGCGGTCTTGAGCGCGAGCATGAGGTCGTGACCTGGCAACGTGATGTGCTGAGGCGCCGCGCCGTGGCCGTACAGCACCGCGGGGACCTTGTCCTCGCGACGGATACGCCGAGCTGCACCCTTGCCGAACTGCGTTCGGGACTCGGCCTTGATCTTGACCTCAGCGGACACGGTGCTTCTTCTCCTTGCGCTACGAACTCGGGTGGGCAACAGCGGCCGGATCAGGAGCCCGGTGATCGGTGATCGGATGGCCCCAGGTCGCTCCATCGCCGAGGCAACCCAACGATCTTAGCGGCGTGGGGCCGTGAGGTGAAATCCGGCGTACGCCCGCAGGACCGCTGTCTCAGCCTGTCGCGGCGCCGGAGGCTGCTTGCACGTCACGATGGTATCTCGCGGAAGGTCCGGGTTCTGTCGCACGGAGCCGATTCCGGCATCTTCACCAGCTGGTCAGGAGTTTCCCTCGAACAGTGAGGTGACCGAACCGTCCTCGAACACCTGGCGAATCGCTGCGCTGATGAGGGGAGCGATGGAGAGCGTTGTCAGCTTGTCGAACTGGTGGTCGGGGACGATAGGCAGGGTGTTGGTGACGACCACCTCGCCGACCCTGCTGTTCTTCAACCGGTCGACCGCATGACCGGACAGGATGGCGTGTGTCGCCACGATGATGACGTCGGCGGCGCCCGCGTCGAGAAGTGCGTCGGCCGCCTTTGCCACCGTGCCGCCGGTGTCGATCATGTCGTCAACCAAGATGCATACCTGTCCGCTGACCTCTCCGACCACCCGGCTGGCGACCGACTCGTTGGGTCGGTTGATGTCTCGCGTCTTGTGGATGAATGCGAGCGGACGGTTCCCGAGGCGGCGGGACCACTGCTCGGCGACCTTGATCCGGCCGGCGTCCGGCGACACGACGGCGAGACTCTGCTCGCCGTACTTCAGCTGCACGTAGTCGGCCAGCACCGGAATCGCGGCAAGGTGGTCGACAGGGCCGTCGAAGAACCCTTGGATCTGGGCGGTGTGCAAGTCCACGGCGATCAGCCGGTCCGCTCCTGCCGACTTGAAGAGGTCGGCAATCAGGCGGGCAGAGATCGGCTCCCTCCCAAGGTGCTTCTTGTCCTGTCGGGCGTAGCCGTAGAACGGCATCACGACAGTGATGCGCTTTGCCGAGGCGCGCTTCAGCGCGTCGACCATGATCAGATGCTCCATGATCCACCGGTTGATGGGCGCCGTGTGGCTCTGGATGACGAAGGCGTCGGAACCGCGGACCGACTCCTCGTAACGGACGTAGATCTCGCTGTTGGCGAAGTCTCGGTGAGTCGTCGGCACCAGCTCGGTGTCGAGCAGCCGGGCTACCTCCTCGGCGAGCAGCGGATGCGCCCTACCGGAGAAGAGCATCAAGTTCTTCTCGGTGGTGAGCTTCACCCCCGTCACTAGCTCCCCGCCTCATCTGAGCGTTCTGCAGCATCTGTCGCGGCCGCCGCGTCGTCACCGGCTGCGGGTTCGTGACGCTGCGCCGCGGCAGCCCGCGCGGCGGCGCTGCCCGGGCGTTTTCGCTCCACCCACCCGTCGATGTGACGTTGCGGCCCGGTGCTCACGGCCAACGCGCCCGGAGGGACGTCTCGGCGTACGACGGTGCCGCCGCCCGTGACCGCCCCGTCCCCGATGGTGATGGGCGCGACGAACGTGTTGTTCGCACCGGTCTTGGCATGCTCACCCACGGTCGTCCGATGCTTCTCGACACCGTCATAGTTGGCGAAGATCGTGCCGGCACCGATGTTGCTTTCCGCCCCTATCTCGGCGTCTCCTACGTAGGACAGGTGGGGGACCTTGGCGCCCTCCGCAATGCTGGCGTTCTTCGTCTCGACGAAGGTGCCGACCTTGCCGCGAACCCCGACCGTCGTACCTGGTCTGAGATAGGCGAAGGGGCCGACGGTCGCACCAGGGCCGATCACCGCGAGTGTGCCGTCCGCGCGTGCCACCCTGGCTCCGTCGCCCACCTCGACGTCGGTCAGCGTCGTGTCCGGGCCGATGACGACGTCGTTCCCGATCGTCGAGGCGCCGTGTATCTGGGTGTTCGGCCGGATGGTCACGTCCGTACCGAAGGTCACGTCGGCGTCGATCCAGGTCGTGGCCGGATCGATCACCGTGACACCTGCTCGCATCCACCGCTCCACCGTGCGCCGGTTGTACTCGGCGCCAAGGCGTGCGAGCTGCACTCGATCATTGACGCCTTCGGTCTGCCAGGCGTCCTCGATGTGGTGGGCGCCGACGCGACCACCGTCGCCGTGGACGATGGCAAGGACATCTGTGAGGTACTTCTCCCCCTGGCGGTTGTCCGTTCCGACGCGCGCCAGAGCCTGACGCAGGGTCGCGGCGTCGAAGGCATAGACCCCAGAGTTGACCTCGGTGATCTGGCGCTGCGCAACGGTGGCGTCCTTGTCCTCCACGTTGCCGATGACCGAGCTGTCGTCACCTCGCAGAATCCGGCCGTACCCGCTGGGGTCGTCGAGCGTCGCGGTGACGACGGTGGCGGCGGAGCCGCTGTGATGATGGGCGGAGACAAGATCGCGCAGCGTCTCCCCCGACAGCAGCGGTGCATCACCCATCGTGACCACGACGGTCCCCACGAGGTCGTCCGGCAGGGCCGCCAGGCCACATTCCACGGCGCGACCGGTCCCCGGCACGTCATCCTGCTCGGCGAGGGTGGCCAACGGGTCGATGATCCCGAGGTGTTCGGCCAACCGCTCACGCTCGTGACGCAGAACCACCACAAGATGTTCCGGCTCGCTGGTGCGCGCGGCCAGGAGCGCATGGGCGATGAGGCTCCGGCCGCCCAGCGCGTGCATCACCTTTGGTGTCGCCGACCTCATCCGGGTGCCGCCGCCCGCTGCCAACACGATGACCGCTGCCGGACGGTCTGTTGTCAACCTGTGCTCCTTGTTCCTACGCTCCCCCGCCTGGCTTCGATCCAGGACCTCAAGCTTCAAAGGCTTGCGGGCTGCCGGGTTACCCCACAGGGGACTGCGTGGCGTGCGGACGTGACGGTGCACCCCTGCGTTGCCACAGTCTGCCACAGACATCCGGGGCCTCGGGTCGCCACCGATCGCCAGCGGCGGGCAGTGCCGACACGGCCCTCCGGTGGCGTCGTTTGCCGAGCCGACACGCTGGCAGACTTTATTGTTACGTAACCGTAGGTTACGGTTACGTAACTAGCGCTCCTTCACCTGTCAGGAAGAGAACATGACCCCTGCGACGTCCGTTGCCCCCCCGCGCGAGGTCCAGCGCCAAGACCAGCCTGTCGAAGAGATCGCCTACGGCACCCTGGGGGGTGACCGCCAGTCGTTCGCCGAGCGCGCAGCACTGGCGTTGTTCATCGTGCTGCCGTTCGCCGCCGTGCTCGCCGCCGTACCGCTTGCCTGGGGTGGCTGGCTCGGCTGGCACGATGTCGTCATCGCCTTCGTCATGTACGCCGTCACCGGGCACGGCATCACGGTCGGCTTCCACCGCTACTTCACCCACAAGTCGTTCAAGCCCAACCGCCCCGTCAAGATCGCGCTCGCCATCGCGGGCTGCATGGCGATCCAGGGTCCGGTGATCCGATGGGTCGCCGACCACCGCAAGCACCACAAGTTCTCCGACCGCGACGGCGACCCGCACTCGCCGTGGCGCTACGGCACCACGGTCCCAGCCCTCATGAAGGGGCTCTTCTACGCCCACATGGGCTGGCTCTTCGACCAGGAGCAGACGTCACAGCGGCAGTACGCCCCCGACCTGCTCAAGGACCAAGACATCGTCCGGATCTCCCGCAACTTCCCCTGGCTGGTGGTGTTGTCCTTGCTCATCCCCGCTATCGCCGGGGGACTGTGGACGACGTCTTGGGAAGGCGCGCTCACAGCGTTCTTCTGGGGTTCTTTGGTCCGCGTCGGCCTGCTGCACCATGTCACCTGGTCCATCAACTCGATCTGCCACGCGGTGGGTGAACGGCCGTTCAAGGCCCGCGACAAGTCTGGAAACGTCTGGTGGCTCGCGATCCCTTCGATGGGCGAGTCGTGGCACAACCTCCATCACAGTGACCCCACCTGCGCACGGCACGGCGTGCTGCGTGGCCAGCTCGACTCCTCGGCTCGGATCATCTGGCTGATGGAGAGGCTCGGCTGGGTCTCAGCGGTGCGCTGGCCTGTCAAAGAACGACTCGAGACCAGGCGCGTCGTCCGCGACGCAGCGTGACACCACCACGGGCACTGCGATGATGCCCAGGTGAACCAACCGAAGGCCAAGCGCCCCGGGCGGGCCCGGATGACGAGCGCTGAGCGTCGAGAGCAGCTGATCGAGGTCGCGCGGTCGCTCTTCGCGGAGCGGGGCTTCGAGGGGACGGCAATCGAGGAGGTGGCCTCTCGGGCCGGTGTCTCCAAGCCGATCGTCTACGAGCACTTCGGAGGCAAGGAAGGCTTGTACGCCGTCGTTGTCGACCGTGAGGTGCGCCAGCTGCTCGACATGATGCGTACCTCGCTGACGGCTGGCCATCCGCGAGATCTCTTGGAGCAAGCGGCTCTCGCCCTGCTCGACTACATCGAGAACTCGTCTGATGGCTTCAGGATCCTTGTGCGGGACTCCCCCATCGGCTCGGAGTCAGGGTCGTTCGTGTCAATCATCGGAGACATCGCATCCCGCGTGGAGCACATCCTCGACGAGGAGTTCCGCAGCCGCGGGTTCGACACCAAGTTCGCGCCGATGTACTCGCAGATGCTTGTCGGAATGGTCGGCACCACCGGCCAGTGGTGGCTCGACGCTCGCAAACCCGGCAAGCACGAGGTGGCTGCACACCTGGTCAACCTCGCCTGGTGCGGCCTCTCCGGGCTGAAGTCCGAGCCGACACTGCGCACCCAAGGGAGCAGCTGACCTCCCGCGCGCCCAGGAGAGCGGACGGCTGCAGGGACTCAGCCAGCAGCCAAGTAGGCGTCGATCTCGGCTCGTAGCCGAGCCTTGGTTGCGTCGCCGGCGAACGACACATCCACCGCCGTGCGGGCCAGTCCGCCAAGGCCCTGCTCGTCGAGCGCCAGCAGGTCCGCAGCCACGGCGTACTCCTGGTTGAGCGTGGTGCCGAACATCGGCGGATCGTCGGAGTTGACCGTGATGACGACGCCGACGTCCTTCAGGTGCTTGATTGGGTGGTCGTCGAGTGACGACACCGCGCGAGTCGCGACGTTGGAGGTGGGGCACACCTCGAGCGGGATGGCCTGCTGGACAAGATGGTCGACGAGTTTGGGATCTTGGACCGCCGAGATGCCGTGGCCGATGCGTTCTGCCTTGAGCACCCGCAGCGCGTCCCAGATCGTCTCCGGACCGGTGGTCTCGCCGGCGTGCGGCACCGAGCGGAGCCCAGCCGCGCGGGCGCGGTCGAAGAAGGGCTTGAACTGTGGCCGTTCGACGCCGATCTCCGGGCCACCGAGCCCGAACGAGACAAGGCCGTCCGGAGCCACCTCGGTGGCGACCCGACAGGTCTCCTGGCCCGCCGGGAGCCCGAACTCGCCAGGGATGTCGAAGCACCACCGCAGCACTATTCCGAAGTCCCGTTCGGCGGCGATCCGAGCGTCCTCAATCGCCTCGCAGAAGGCCTCCGCTGGTACCCCGGCCATGCGGGAGGTGTACGGCGTACAGGTCAGCTCGGCATACCGGATCGACTGCGCCGTCATGTCCCGCGCAATCTCGTAGGTCAGCATGTGGATGTCCTCGGCCGTCCGGAGCAGGTCGACCACGGAGAGGTAGACGACGACGAAGTGGGCGAAGTCGGTGAACTGGAAGTAGTCCGCCACCGCTGCCGGCTCCTTTGGGACAGGTGTGTCCCCATGCCTTTGCGCAAGCTCTGCGACGATGCGCGGAGAGGCTGAGCCGACATGATGTACGTGCAGCTCGGCCTTGGGCAGAGCCGCAATCCATGCGTCACTGGGGCTGGTCACAGCTGGACTCTAGTGGCCAAGCGGATAAGCCGAAGATCCGACGTACGCGGTGCCATGACCCCATGACCGTCGGATGTCTGGGGCGAGGTCAGCTCGCGTCAATGCCGGCCTTGCCTCAGAGCTGGCCTCAGAGGTCACCGAGGAGCATGCCTCAGAGCTCACCGAGGCCTCGCCTCAGAGCTTGCCTCAGAGCTCACCGAGGATCTCGACTCGGTTACCGTTCGGGTCGGCCACGTGGAAGCGCCGGAAACCGGGGAAGTTCGAGTCCCAGCCCACCTCGATCCCCGCCCGGCTCAGCCGGCTCGCGACCTCGTCGACGTCATCGACCAAGAAGGCGGGATGAGCTTTCTTGGCCGGCGCAAAGGTGTCTTCTACGCCGACGTGCAGCTCGTATCCCGCGCCGCGGAACCAGACACCGCCACGCTGGGCGAGCCCTGCAGGTTTGGGGACCTCCACCAGGCCGAGCAGCTCGCCGTAGAACGCCCGCACGGCGGCCTCGGTTCCGGCGGGGCAGCTGACCTGCACATGGTGCAGCACGGTCATGCGCTGCTCCCTTTGCAGGGGGGCACTTCCGCGCGCGGGTCTGCCTCGCGGGGGCCTGCCTCGCGGGAATCTGCCTTGTGGGCGACGACGAAGACCCGCCGAAAGGGCAGCACAACGCCGAACGGCTGGCGTGGGTACGCCGCGCGTAGCAGGGCCGCGTACTCGCTTTCGAAGATCGGCCGTTGCTCGTCGGACAAAGCCTCGAGCACCGGTCTGGCTCCGGTACCGGAGATCCACCGAAAGACAGGGTCTGGCCCGGTGAGCACATGCAGGTACGTCGTCTCCCACGCGTCCACCCGGCAGCCGAGCCCGCTCAGATCCGCCAGGTACGTCGCCGCGTCGAAAGCGGCGGGCCGCTCCACGCCGGCGGTAGCGGCCGCAAATCGCGGGTCGGCCGCAAGCTGCGCCAGCAGGCGATGACTCGGCTCCTGGAAGTTCCCAGGCACCTGGAAGGCCAGCCATCCACCCGGTCGGAGCGCGTCGCAGAATCGACCGAACAGCCCGCGATGACCGGGGATCCACTGCAAGGTCGCGTTCGAGACGATCACGTCGACGAGCTCGTCTGGCTGCCAGGAGGTTGCGTCTCCCAGCTCGAATGTCACGTTGTCGGACGCGTGCCGCTGCGCCGCCTCGACCATCTGCGGCGACGAGTCGATCCCCGTGATGTGCGCGCTTGGCCACCGGGCGCCAAGTGCTGCAGTGAGCTGCCCCGGCCCACAGCCCAGGTCGACCACCGTGCGAGGGTCATCAGCCGCTACCTGTGCGGTCAGGTCGAAGAAGGGGCGCCCACGCTCGTCTGCGTAGGCCAGGTAGGTGTCGGGGTCCCAGGTCGCCATGGCACCGCCCTTCCTCTCAGTCTCGTGACTGTTGAACACTCTCTCGGAAAATATCTCGATGTCAAGATACTTACGTCGCGAAGCACGCAGCCAACCAGACGATGACCGCGTCGACATCCACCGGTCCCGTGGTGTCTACCTGCAGTGCCGGCCCGATCCCCAGCGGTCGCAGCAGCCCCGCCGCACTGATGATGCGCTGCAGGACGTCAGCGTCAGGAGCGCGATGCGGAGCCGCCCGAGGCCGCCCAGCGAATCTGTGGGCCGCGATCTCTCCGCTGACGATGCACTGCACCTCCGCACAGTGGGCGATGCCCGCGGACTCGAGATGGCGCCGTACGACGTCGACATCCCTCGTCGGGTCGACCCAGACGTCGACGACGCCGCCGGTGGGAGAGCTTCGCAGCAATGCCGCGATCAACTCCAGCGACACCTGCCGCAGCAGGGCACGGTCATCGACACCGAGTCGCTCGAACAATGACTCCTTCACCGTGTCAAGGCAGAACAGCGGCGTCTGGAGGCGCTCGGCGAGCTGGGTCGCCAGTGTGGTCTTGCCCGAGCCCGGCAGCCCGGTCACCACCACGATCGACTGGTCCATCGCCTCCTTTCCGCCGCCACCTGCAGTATCGCGGAGCCACGAGGAGTATCTCCATGTCGAGAGTCTTGACGAGTAGGCTGCGGGCCATGCGCTCAGCCATACACTCGGGCGACGACGAGGTCGATCGGCTCGTCGGGGCCTGGCAGCGGGAAAGACCCGATCTGGACGTCGCGCCGATGCACGTGCTCAGCAGGGTCACCCGGCTCGCCCGCCACCTCGACCTGGCCCGAAGAGACGCCTTCGCAGCCCACGGACTCGAGACCTGGGAGTTCGACGTACTCTCCGCGCTTCGCCGCGCCGGTCACCCGTACGAGCTCTCCCCGGACGGCTGCTGCGCGAGACGATGGTCACCAGCGGCACGATGACCAACCGGGTCGACCGGCTCACGACGAAGGGCCTCGTCGAACGTCTGCCCGACCGCGTCGACCGGCGGGGGTCCTGGTCCGGCTGACGCCCGACGGTCGCTCCCGTGTCGATGCTGCCCTGGCCGGGCTCCTGGAGCATGAGCGGCTGCTACTGCGCGACCTCTCGAGCGACGACCGGACGACGCTCGGGAACCTGCTGCGAACCATCGTCGCGCCGTTCGACGCCCGCTAGACGCTGCCCGTTCCACGCGTCCTCCCACGCGAAAGCCGCCGCCACCTGTTCCGAATCCAAGACGGCCGGCCCGAAGACGGCCGGCAGGAAGCGCTGGACAAAGCTCGACCGGGGGAGGTCCTCGGGTGAGAAGAACCGAAGTTCCAAGGACTCGCCGTCGAGACATCCGAGCTCGCCTCCGACGACCGTGCACTCGAACACGGTGACGACGGCCTGGGCCACGTCGCCGTTCGGGTATGTGGTGATGGGATGCGTCTCCACGCTGAGCAGGCGCACCGGGCGGACCACGAGCCCGGTCTCCTCGAAGACCTCACGAGCGCACGCCTGAGCAGGTTGTTCGCCCGGGTCGAGATCCCCACCCGGCACCGACCACAGGCCGTTGTCCGAACGCCGCTGGAGCAGGATGCGACCCGCGTCGTCACGCACGATCCCCGCGGCGCAGGGCAGCATCACCAGATCGTGCCCCACCTTCACGCGAAGCCCGGCCAGGTAGTCGCTGATCGGCATTGGCTGAGCGTACGCCGTGGGCGGCCGCCTCAGCCAGAGGAGCGCTCGGCAGTGTCGAGCCACGCCATTTCGAGGGCATCACGGTCGGCCTCCAGCTCCCGAAGCCGCGTATCGAGGGCGGCGAGCCGCTCGTAGTCGCTGCTGTGCTCCGCCATCTCGGCGTGGAGGGCGTCGATCCTGCTGCCCAGCTTGGCCAACTGTCGGTCCAGCTTGGCGAGCTCCTTCCCGCTGCCCGCTTGGCCGTGGGGTCGGTCCCAGCCGGCAGCTGAGCAGGCGCAGTCGACTCGGCATCGTGGCCGCTGCCCCGGGGAATGTCCCGTGGCATCTACCGCGCCCAGGGCGTCGTACGACGACCTCTGGATCCTTGCTGGCCCTCTCGCTGGCGTTCTCGCTGGGCGGCCAGCCGGCCAGCTCGTCTGGCCAAGTACTGGTCGACCCCGCCCGGCAGCATGACAAGCCGCCCGTCGCCAAGCAGTGCCCACACCGTGTCGCAGACTCGCTCGAGGAAGTAACGGTCGTGGGACACCACCACCAAGGTGCCCGGCCAGCAGTCGAGGAAGTCCTCCACCACGTTGAGCGTCTCGATGTCGAGGTCGTTCGTCGGCTCGTCCAGCAGCAACACGTTCGGCTCGTCCAGCAACAGCCGCAGCAGCTGCAGCCGGCGGCGCTCTCCGCCGGACAGGTCACCGACCCTGGCTGTCAGCCGGTCACCGGTGAAACCGAAGCGTTCGAGCATCGACGACGCGGTCACGTCCCGTCCGTTGACTGAGGCGACCCGCCGGATCTCCTCCACCGAGTCGAGCACTCGCTTGCGGGGGTCGAGGTTGTCGAGAGCCTGGGTCAGATGCGCGAGCCGCACGGTCCGACCGGTGCGGAGACGACCCGCCTGCGGGACGACGTCACCGCTCAGCACTGAGAGGACGGAGGTCTTGCCGGCCCCGTTGGCTCCGATCAGGCCAATCCGGTCACCCGGCCCGATCCGCCAGGTGATGCGGTCCACGAGGTCGCGTCCGCCTCTGTTGACGGTGACGTCCTCGAGGTCCAGGACGTCCTTGCCGAGCCGGGCAGCCGCGAACGCCTGCAGCTGCACCACGTCACGGGGCGGCGGCTCATTGGCGATGAGGTCAGCTGCCGCGTCCAGCCGGAACCGCGGCTTGGAGGTACGAGCCGGGGCACCCCGCCGCAGCCAGGCCAGCTCCTTGCGCATGAGGTTCTGGCGGCGTGACTCCGCGGCGGCGGACTGTCGCGTCCGTTCCGCCCTGGCTAGGACGAACGCGGCATACCCGCCGGCGTAGCTGTCCACCTGCGCGTCGTGGACCTCCCAGGTGGTCGTGCACACGGCGTCCAGGAACCAACGGTCGTGGGTGACGACGACGAACGTGAGGTCGCGCGAGACGAGGTGGCGGGCCAGCCAGTCGACCGCCTCGATGTCGAGATGGTTCGTCGGCTCGTCGAGGAGCAGCAGATCGAGGTCACCCATAAGCAGGGCCGCCAGTGCCACCCGTCGGCGTTCTCCACCGGAGAGCCCGTCGACGCGGCGACCCAGGTCAAGATCGCCTACCAGGCTGGCGACGACGTCTCGCGCACGAGGATCTGCCGCCCACTCGTGGGCCGCCAGGCCACCGAGCACGACAGCGCCCACGGTCGCTCCCGGATCCACCAGGTCGTGTTGGCCGAGCATTCCCCAGCGCAGATCCCGGGTCTGCGTCACGCGCCCGGCGTCTACCGGCTCCAACCCCGCAATGACTTTGAGCAGTGTGGTCTTGCCGTCCCGTTACGCCCGACGACGCCGAACGACGCCGATGCACTCCCAGGCTCGCCTGCGCTGCACTCCCAGGCTCACCTGGGAGAGGAGCGTGGCCGTGGCGCCGTACGCCTTCGACACCTTCTCGAGGTTCACGAGGTTCGGTGCGGGCGTGGCCATGGTGGCTCCACGATCTCACGTCCAGGGAACAGCCAGGCCCCGAGTCACGTCACTATCCGGGCGCCTGGCACCGGTCCGGTGGCGCGGTGGACGGTTCGGCACATGCCAGAGCTGGCGAGTGCGACGGCGATGTCGACCGCGTGGTCCTCGTCCGAGGCCAAGAAGAGGCAGGTCGGACCGGAGCCGGAGACCAGCGAGCCCAGCGCCGCGAACTCCTCGCCCAGCTCCAGGGTGCGCCGCAACGCCGGCCGCATGCGCAACGTGGCCGCCTGAAGGTCGTTGTGCAGAGCCTTCCCGACGGCATAAGGATCACCGCTTCGCAGGGCGGCCATGAGATCGTCCGGTACCGCCGGGGCCGGGGGCAGGTCTAGGCCCCTCAGCCGGTCGAGCTCCGCGTACACCTCCCCTGTCGAGAGGCCGGTGTCGGCGTACGCCAGCACCCATTCGTATCTGCCCCGTGCCAGCACCGGCGAGATCGTCTCACCACGCCCGGTGCCCACTGCCAGCCCTCCGGTGAGACAGAACGGCACGTCGCTGCCGAGCTGCGTTGCCAGGTCGCTGAGCTCCTGGCGTGACGCACCCGTGCCCCACAACGCGTCGCAGGCGACGAGCGCGCCCGCTGCGTCCGTGCTGCCGCCGGCCAGGCCGCCCGCCACCGCGATCGTCTTGTGGATGCTGAGGTTCACCCCGTCGGCAACGCCGTACGCCGCCGCGAGCAGCCGGGCGGCGCGCACAGCGAGGTTCGACTCGTCGAGGGGCAGCTCGTCTGCTCCCTCGCCGGTGAGCTTGAGCTCGTAGCTGCCGGGCTCCGCCTCTCGGGCCTTGATCTCGTCGTACAGCGAGATCGCCTGGTAGACGGTCGCCACCGGGTGGTGCCCGTCGGCGCCAGGGGCTCCGATGCTGAGCCCGATGTTGATCTTGGCAGGGGCCCGGACGGTCACCGTTGTCACGCGACAAGGCTACGGCTGGGCTACGTGGCTGGGCTACGGAGCGGGCTGATGACGCCGGCGATTCGCGCGAAGTCCGTGACATCCAGCGACTCCCCACGACGAGTCGGGTCCACGCCGGCGGTTACCAGGGCTGCTTCGGCAGCGGCGGTGGAGCCGGTCAAGCCCGCCAGCGCCGAACGCAGCATCTTGCGGCGCTGACCGAACGCCGCGTCGACGACGGCGAACACCTGCTGGCGGGTGGCGGTTGTCTCGGGTGGAATACGCCTCCGCATCGCCACCAGGCCGGAGTCGACGTTGGGGGTGGGCCAGAAGACGGTACGGCCCACCAGCCCGGCGCGACGCACGTCGGCGTACCACGCAGCCTTCACGCTCGGTGCTCCGTATGCCTTCGAACCAGGAACCGCAGCCAGCCGGTCCGCCACCTCGAGCTGCACCATCACCAGTACCCGCTCGAGCGAGGGCATCTCGGCCAGCAGGGTGAGCAGGACAGGCACGGCCACGTTGTAGGGCAGGTTGGCCACCAAGGCGGTGGGCTCGGGCCTCGGTAAGCCGCTCAACCGCAGCGCGTCGGCCTGGACGACCTGCAGACGGCTGGCCTGCTTCGGCGCGAACTCAGACACGGTGGTCGGCAGCGCGCCTGCCAGCACCGGGTCGATCTCCACGGCCGTCACCTCGTGGCCTCGCTCGAGGAGGGCGAGAGTCAAGGAACCGAGCCCAGGCCCTACTTCGAGTACGACGTCGTCGCAGGCGAGCTTCGCCGCGCGCACGATGCGGCGCACCGTGTTGGCGTCGATGACGAAGTTCTGGCCACGCTGCTTGACGGGCCGGACGCCGTAGCGGTCCGCGAGCGAACGCACATCCGCCGGTCCGAGAAGCTTCGGACCCGCGGATGCAGATGAGTCTGAGCCCACGTGCCCGGTGATATCACACGCGGCGCGGTTGCGTCGGCGCAGTTGCGCCACCGCTCTTGCCTCAGCCGCTGCTTGGCCGGCGCAGCTGAGCCAGAAGCTGCCTCAGCGCAGGCCCAGCCGCGATGAGCAGGACGGCCAAGCGCCCCAGCCCTGGGCAGCTTGCACCTTCTGCGCGATCGCTATCTGCTGCTCGCGACTGGCGAGGTTGGCCGTAGAGGCATAGGCACCGCCTCCGTACGCCCTCCAGGTGCTGGCGCTGAACTGCAGGCCGCCGTAGTAGCCGTTGCCGGTGTTGATCGCCCAGTTGCCGCCTGACTCGCACTGGGCGAGCCGATCCCAGACCGTGCCACCGCCGGAGTTGTCAGGCGGGGCAGGTGCAGGAGCGGGGGGAGGGTCAGCGGCAGCGGGAGCGGGGGCAGGCAGTGGCTCGGGAGCGGGGGCAGGCAGTGGCTCGGGAGCGGGGGCAGGCACTGGTTCGGGAGCGGGGCGTTCCTTCGTGCCGTTCAGATGGATCTCCGCCACCGGCGCCCTCACAAGCTTGCGGGCTATCACGACCTTGCGGACGAGCTTGCCGTTGACGTGGACGACCTTGTAGGTGAGCCGCTGAGCTCCGGCCGTCCCCTCACGGGCGACCTGATGCTGGCCGGTGTAGAGGTCGCCGTCTTCGAGTTCGACGGTGTGGTAGGGGACCGTACGGATCGCCTGTGACTTCGCCTTGTGCACCCGCGTCACGACGATCTCGGTGCGCCTGTCGAGCCTGGCTCCCAGGCGTGGCCTGATCTCGTCGTAGCTGTTGAGCTTGACGCCCCGGTCCAGCAACGCCTCGCCGACGGTGAGCCCGGTCGTGGTCATCTGGATCGGCTTGCGCGCGCCGACGATGAGCTTCACGTGCTTCGGCGTGCGAACGACCAGAGTGAGGCCGTCGCGACCGAGGTACGCCGAACGGCTCGTCGACAGCTCCGAGCCGGCGAGGAACCGCTGGCCCAGCTGCGAAAGCGCGTCATCGACCTGCCTCGCGGTGGTCCAGTAGGTCTGCTTCTTGCCGTCGACCTTCAGGGTCAGCTGCCGGCCATAAGAGACGGCGATGCGGCTCCCCTCGTCGATGGGGCTTTCAAGGTCCGGCGCGACGGCGTCGCGGGGACCGACCTCGACACCTTGGGCCTCGAGGACGTCCGCGACGGTGTCGCCGTAGGTGGTGAGCGTCTGTTCTTTGCCGTCGATCGCGACGGTCACGGATTTGCGGGCTGATGCGTACGTCATGGCGCCGAGGACGAGGGCGGTGACGAGGACGGTGGACAAGATCGCGAGCAGGATCCTCTTCGGCACAATGCTCCAGATGGTTGCTACGTTCCGGCTCACAAGGGTGCGCTACTCCGAGTCAGGCGACCCCATTTGTGGGGGTTAGGTGCGTTCCTGCTGCCGGCCAACCCGCTCGACCCTGCCAGAAGAGATAGCACCGCGCAACGCGAGCCAGACGGCTCAGGCGGGGCAGTGACCCGAATCACCCGGTGCGGTTACGCAGCGCACGTCACGTGCGAGCCAGCGGTCACACCAGCACCTTTCCCTTGCTCCACGGCCCGCCGAATGCCGCGTCGGTGTTGGCGTCGATCGCGCGGCAGAGCGTGTCCAGGTCGACCCTGCGCACCTCGGCCATGGCGCGCACGGTCAGCGGGACCAGGTACGACGCGTTCGGCCGTCCGCGGTAGGGCATCGGCGTAAGGAACGGAGCGTCGGTCTCCACGAGGATTCGGTCCAAAGGTGTGACGGCAAGCGCGTCGCGCAGGTGCGGGGCGTTCTTGAACGTGACGGTTCCCGCGAACGACAGATAGGCGCCACGGTCGAGGCAGCGCCGAGCGAAATCCGCATCGCCGGAGAAGCAGTGCAGGACCGTCCGCTGAGGAACGCCGTGCTCGTCGAGCATGGCGAGTACGTCGTCGTGAGCGTCTCGGTCGTGAATGACGAGCGCTTTGCGGTGAGTGAGGGCTAGCCGGATATGAGCGGCGAACGACTCCCTTTGCGCGGCAACACCGTCGGGGCCGGTGCGGTAGTAGTCGAGCCCGGTCTCACCGACGGCACGGACCCGCGGCGACGACACGACCAGCCTCTCGATCTCGGCGATGGCCTCGTCGAGGCGGCCGACGGCGTCGAGTCGCGGGGCCTCGTTCGGGTGGATCGCCACTGCCGCGACGATCGCGTCGTACGTCGTCGCCGTCTCGACGGCCCACGCAGCGCCGGGCAGGTCGCAGCCGATCTGCACGATGCGCGGTACGCCGACGCCGGCAGCCAGCTCGAGCGCCTCAGCGGGGTGGAGCCAGCCGCTGCCGTCCACCGTGTCGCCGCCTCCGATGTCGAGGTGGCAGTGGTTGTCCACCACCGGTGAGGGCAGCGGCTCCGGCAGCGGCGGACGGGGGGCGTCACGTGTGCCACCGAACTGCTCGTTCACCCGCGACCGGGTGGGCTCACTCATGAACGTTCGGTCAGCTGTGGTCGTCGACGAGGCGTGGGAAGAGCGCCGGACCCTTGGTGAGCGCCACCCCCGGTGGCAGCTGCCCCCAGCGCCCGACATCCTGCAGACGCTGGTCCGAGAGCGCACCAAGCGACTGAGCCCCGAGGGCCTCCCAGAGTGCGGCTGCCGTCTTCGGCATGACGGCGCAGTGGAGCACTGCCACCGCCCGCAAAGACTCGGCTGCGGCGTACAGGATCGCCCCCAGCCGAGCGCGGCCTTCCGGGGACTCGTCGGTCGCCACCTTCCATGGCTGCTGTTCGGTCACATACCCGTTGACACGGCTGACGAACTCGGCGACAGCCGTGACGGCCTCATGAATGGCCACGCGGTCGACCGCCTCCTCCGCCCGCTTGGCGGCGGTGGACAGGGCGTCCGCCAACTGCCTTTCAGCCTCGCCGGAACTTTTGCCCGTTGGCAGGCGACCGTCGAAGTACTTGCCCACCATGGCTGTGACGCGGGACGTGAGGTTTCCGAGGCCGTTGGCGAGCTCGCTCGTGTAGACGGCCGACATGTGCTCCCAGGAGAAGCTCCCGTCGGAGCCGAACGCGATCGTCTTCATGAAGTAGTAGCGGTAGGCATCGGAACCGAAGGTGTCGACGACCTCACTGGGATGGATGGCCGTGACCTTTGACTTGCTCATCTTCTGTCCACCGACCTGCAGCCACCCATGGGCGAAGACCCGCCGTGGTACGTCGACGCCGGCGGCCATCAGCATGGCCGGCCAGATCACCGCATGAAACCGCAGGATGTCCTTGCCTACCAGCTGTACGTCGGCTGGCCAGATCCGGGCGAACGACTCCGGATCAGTGCCGAAACCGGCAGCTGTGGTGTAGTTGAGCAACGCGTCGATCCACACGTAGAAGACGTGCTTGTCGTCCCATGGGACCGGCACACCCCAGTCGAAGGTGGACCGGGAGATCGACAGGTCCTGCAGGCCTTGCCTGACGAACGAGATGACCTCGTTGCGTGCGCTCTCCGGCTGCACGAACGCCGGCTGCGACTCGTACAGTTCCAGCAGCCGGTCGGCGTACCTGCTCAGAGCGAAGAAGTAGTTGGCTTCCGAGAGGGTCTCGACGCCACGTTCATGGATCGGACAGAGCTTGTCGCCGCCGTCACCGTCGATCAGCTCAGCGGGCAGCTTGAACTCTTCACAAGCGATGCAGTACGGCCCCTCGTAGGTGCCCTCGTAGACGTCGCCGCGATCGTAGACCGCCTGCCAGAACTCGCGGACCCGCTCCGTGTGCCGCGGCTCCGTTGTACGGATGAAGTCGTCGTTGCTGGCGTCGATGACTGCCAGCACCGGCTCCCACTCCGTCTCGACCAGTTTGTCCGCCCACTCCATCGGGCTGACACCGTTCTGCTCGGCCGCCTCGAGCACCTTCTGACCGTGCTCGTCGGTGCCGGTGAGGAAGACGACGTCCTCGCCCCGTTGCCTGTGCCAGCGCGCGAGGACATCCGCGGCCACGGTCGTGTAGGCGTTGCCGATCGACGGAGGGGCGGTCACGTAGTAGATCGGGGTCGTGACGTAGAACGCCTTGTCGGGCTGTTCGGGCATGGCGCAATCCTAGAGGCGACGTCCACCTGTTTCGCGTTCTGCAGCGGCGGAGCTGGAGTGTCCACCGTCTTGTCTGGCTACAGTGGACAGCCTTCCTACCCACGCCACCGCGCCAAGCCGGTCGGTCAGCGATGGGCCGCGGCGTAGACGGCCTTCCTCGGTATGCCGGTCCGCCGGGCCACTGCCGCGACCGCGTCCTTGGTGCTGAGGCCACCCTCCACCTCAGCAGTCACCAGGGCGCGAACCGCGTCCTCTCCCAGCGGGACCGGGGCAGCGGGAGCGGCGCCAGATACGACGATGGTGATCTCGCCCCGGACTCCGTCGGCTGCCCACTTCGCCAGGTCAGCCAGCTCGCCACGGCGTACCTCCTCGTGGGTCTTGGTCAGCTCACGGCACACCGCGGCCCGGCGGTCGGAGCCGAA
>JAUJOO010000007.1:168775-180433 GCA_030447585.1 Nocardioidaceae bacterium
GCAGCATCTCCAGGAGCTGCGGCGTGCGCTGCGCCTCGTTCGCCTCGAAGTAGGACACAAGACGGCCGCGCAGCCCGATGCCGAGGTCGCTTGCGAGGCGCCGCAGCCTGCGGGTGTCCTCGGCCGCAACCACGTCCGCTCCTGCCAGCTCCGCTGCCAGCCGAGGCGACGCGTCCTGCAGCCGTCCGATCGGCGTGGCCGCCAGCACCAACGTCATACCGTCATCCTCGCAGGCCGTCATCGTCTCGGCCTTACTCTCGACCTGTCTGTTCGCCGGTGGCTCAGCCGGTGACCGTACGATGTCCGGCGTGGCATCGACGACGACAGCCGCGCCGAGCGAGCCGGCCGACAAGCGCAGCACCTCCGTCGTCTTGCTGGGGAGCACGATCGACGGGGAACCGCTTCCGCGCGTCCGCCGCCGGCTGACGCCCCCCTCCCACCGCAGCGGGGCGTGGTGGGGGTGGCTGGCCCCGCTGGCTGTCACTCTCTGTGCCGGGATTCTCCATTTCTGGGGGCTGAGCAATCCCCACGACATCACTTTCGACGAGACGTACTACGCCAAGGACGCCTACTCCTTGCTCGTCAAGCACTACGCGTCGAACTTCGAGAACGACGGCAACGACGAGAACGGCAGCGAAGCAGACGCCAAGATCAACTCCGGAACGACCGAGGGGATTTTCGAGGAAGGCCCCAGTCTCGTCGTACACCCGGAGGTCGGGAAGTGGATGATCGCCGTCGGCGAGTGGATGTTCGGTATGACGTCGTTCGGCTGGCGGTTCTCCTCCGCAGCCGTGGGCACCCTGATGGTGTTGGTGATGTGCCGGCTCGTACGGCGGCTGACCGGTTCCACACTGCTGGGGTGCGTCGCCGGAGCACTGCTGGCCCTCGACGGGTTGCACTTCGTGATGTCACGCATCGCACTGCTCGACATCTTCTTGGCGTTCTGGCTCCTGTGCGCCGTTCACTGTCTGGTGGCCGACCGCGACTGGGCGAGGGCGAAGCTCGCTCGCAAGTACGAGATCTCACCGACCTTCGACACCTGGGACTTCGGGCCGGTGCGTGGCTTTCTGCTGCGACCTTGGCGGATCGCGGCCGGTGTCTGTTTCGGCCTTGCCGCCGGCACGAAGTGGAGCGCTGTCTTCGTGGTGGCTGGGTTTGGCCTGCTCATCTGGATGTGGGACTCGGGGATGCGGCGGTCTATCGGCGTACCGAGGGCGCCGCTGAAGTCGCTGCTCGCGGACGCACTCCCGTCGTTCTTCACGATCATCGTCGTGGGCTTCGTCGTCTATGTCGGCAGCTGGATAGGACTGCTCACCCACGCGCAGCGGTTCGAGGATGCCTTCGGCCATGCCTACGACGCGAAGGACTGGACCTGGAGCTCGGTGGACGACAAGCCGAGCTCGACGCTTGGCCATGTGAGACACGACCTCAACATCTTGTGGAACTTCCACAAGGAGGTCTACATGTTTCACACCGGCGAGTTCATCAAAGATGCCACCCACCCGTTCCAGTCAGATCCCGGCGGTTGGCTCGTGCTCAACCGCCCGCTCGGCATCGCGTCGGTGTCAGGCGACGAGTCGGTGATCGCCAACTGCCCCGAGGGCAAGGAGTGCGTCAAGCAGATCCTTGCGCTGGGCACCCCTGTTCTGTGGTGGGGCGGTGTCTTCGCGTTGATCGCTGGTGCCGGGTACTGGGTGAGCCGACGCGACTGGCGCTTCGGCGTACCCCTGGTGGGGGTGCTGACGACGTGGCTGCCGTGGTTCTGGAACGACACGCGTCCGATCTTCTTCTACTACGGCGTCGCCATCATCCCATTCACGGTGATCGCGGTGACACTCGTGCTCGGCAAGCTGTTGGGCAAGAAGAGCGCGTCGTACGAGCGCCGCCTCATCGGCTCGCTGGCCGCCGGCGTCTTCGTGCTCGCGGTGGCCCTCAACTTCGTCTACTTCTACCCGATCTGGTCGAACGGGCTGCTCACCAACGAAGAATGGAACGACCGCATGTGGCTCACCAAGTGGATCTGACTGCTCTCTTCGTCCTTGGGTCCGTGCGTGCCTGGATGGTCGACTGATGCGACGAGTGGTGCTGGTAACCGGGCTCCAGGCGGCCGGCAAGTCCACAGTGGGGCCGCTGCTGACCGAGCACATGCGGCCACCGGCAGCAAGCTTCGACGGCGACGTTTTGCACCGGATGGTGAAGGTCGGCCGCGAGGTCATGACGCCGTCTCCTTCTCAGGAGGCGCTGCGGCAGCTCCGAGTGAGGTATGACGGGGCGGCTCTGCTGGCGCAGCACTACGTCGACCATGGCTTCGACTTCGTCTACAACGACATCGTCCTCGGCTCGTACGTCGCTGACTGGATGGACAGCATCCGTGACGCCGAGCGACACCTCGTCGTGCTGGCACCTTCGATCGACTCGCTCGCGGAGAGAGAGCTCGGACGGGGCGGTGGCAACTCGTATCGCGACTGGCAACCGCCCGGCGCCACCCTTGCGGACGCGATCAGCTCCTTGAGTGCGGGGCTGGATGAGATCCCACGAGCCGGCCTCTGGCTCGACACGACGAACATGACGACTGAGGTTGTCGCGTGCATCGTCGCAGACGACATGCGCGCCTCCCTCTCTGAGCCGGCCCGAGCATCGTGCGCGGGTCGACGACGCCCCGCAGGTGGCGCGCCGCGGCCGTCGACTCGGGGCGACCAGGCGGGCGACCGGCTCGTCGTGGAGAGCCACCTGATCGAAATCAGTGCGCCGAAGCAGCGGTTGGGTAGTTGAGCACAGTGGAGCCGTCTCGATCCCCTGTCGGGAGCAACAGGCATGCCCCCGCCAGGGGGGCTGCACTCTTGCTGGGAATAGGCCTGGGCGGCTTCATCGACGGCATCGTGCTCCATCAGATCCTTCAGTGGCATCACATGGTCAGCAGCACGCAAGACCACCCGACGACCACGTTGTCCGGCCTGGAGTTCAACACGACGGCCGATGGCCTCTTTCACGTAGCGGCCTGGCTATTCGTCCTCGCCGGCTCCACCAGGATGCTCACGGCCTGGCGGCGCGGTCGCCTGGCGCCATCGTGGCGATCCCACATCGGACTGCTCCTCGCCGGCTGGGCGCTGTTCAACATTGTCGAGGGCTGGTGAACCATCACGTCCTCGGCATACATCACGTGCGCGACGATCTGGGCGGCCCAGTGTCGTGGGATGTCGGGTTCCTGGCATTGAGCGTGCTACTGCTCGTGGGCGGCTGGAGGCTCCACCTCAGCGGACGGCCAAGTGAAGCCAGCTGAGGCGTTCGCGATGCCAGGCATCGCTTTGCCGGCGGCGCGCCGACATGAGTAGGCCGATATCAGTAGTCAGTGGCCCCGTCGCTCAAACCGTACGTCGCGCAACGCCCTGTCGGCTTTCTCGGCTGAAGGCCACAGCTACTCGGCGGGAGGAGACTGCAGCGCCGCGAGCAAGGCCTTCATCCACTGGCCCAAGTCGGACGGTGTCCGGGCCGAAATGAGATTGCCGTCGACCACCGTGGCTTGGTCGACCCAGTCCACTCCGGCGTTGACCATGTCGTCACGGATGGCGCTGACGCTGGTCGCGCGTCGGCCCTTGAGGATGTGCGCCGAGATCGGCACCCACCCGGCGTGACAGATGAAGGCGATCGGTTTGCCGGCGGCATCGAAGTCCCGCACCAAGGTCAGCACGTCCTCCGAACGCCGGAGCTTGTCCGGGGCGAACCCGCCGGGGATCACCAGGCCGTCGAAGTCGGCCGCGGACAGGCTGTCAACCGTGGCGTCCACGACCACCGGTCCGTGCCCCTTCTTGCCGCTGACCGGATGATCATCCAGTCCTGCGACAGTCACGGCGACGCCTTCCTCACGCAAGCGGTAGAGCGGATAGAGCAGCTCCATGTCCTCGAACAGCTCGGCCGCGAGGAGGAGGGACCTTCTTCCCGTTGAGCGTCACAGTGGCATGCTACTCCCGCTCTCCCGCCCCTATCACTGGCCGATTCAGCCTGCCAACGACCGGACGGTCGGGAGCATCGGGTTCATGGCGCTGTGCCGACAACACGGTGACTCGTCAGCAGACGTTCGCCCACTGGCTTGCTATGCATGTGATCAGAAGTCGCCCTCATAGGCGCTACACCAGTCAGGACGACCATCACCCCTCCACTGTTGACGACGACATGAGCTGGGCGGTTGCATGGGCGACGATTGCCTTGGAAACGAGCAAGGAGGGGGTCAGTGCCGGACTCCACCGATTCCTTCCACGACGGCGCCCCTACGGCGACCTCCGTCACGCCCCTCCTCTCGGTGCGTCGCGGTGCGGAGGCAGTCGACTTCTACCGGACAGCCTTCGACGCGCAGGAGATCAGCCGGTTCACTGACGGCAATGGTGATGTGGTGGCACAGCTGTCCATCGGAGCAGCCGTGTTCATCGTCGCCGACGAGGCGCCCGACTACGACCAGTTCAGTCCCGAAGCCTTAGGTGGGACAACAGTGCGCATCGAGCTGACGGTGTCTGACCCCGACGCGGTATTCGAGCGGGCCGTTTCCGCTGGCGGTCGTGAGATCTTTCCAGTCGAGGACCAGTCGTGGGGGGTGCGGCAGGGGCGGCTCGTGGACCCCTACGGCCACCACTGGCTGGTGAGCCGACCGCTCTAGTTCCGCCGCCACGTAGCGCGGAGCTGGAGAGTCCAGGCGACACCTGGACACTGAGCCCCAGGGAAGCCAGTACGACTGAGCTGTTGGAGGAGGCACTCCACCTGCTCGCCGCATCACACCCCGGACGACGGACTCAAAAGCAGCGGGCGGCGAACCGAATCAGAACGTCTGAACAACTGCCCCATGCGTCTCAGCGAGAACGACGGCTCCAGCCAAGTCCAGCCGCGTGCCACGAAGTTTGGCCAAGTTCAGATCTACCCCAGCGAGAGCAGCGCCACGCAGATCGGTTTCATGCAGTGTGGCACCGCGAAGGCTCGCGTTCGACAGATCGCATCCCTGCAGCGAGCTGCCACTGAGGTCGGCCTCGGACAGATCCGCATCCTGCAGTGGTACGCCGGCGAGCTCGAGCTTTGAGAGCTTGGCACCGCGCATGACCACGCCCCGCCACTGACCGCCGCTCACCGACATGGGTCGCAGCGTGCACTCCACGAAGACGCTGCCCATCACCTTGCAGCCATCAAGGGTGGCGCTGAACAACGACGTCCGCCGAAACTGGCAGGCGACAAAGGCCGAGCCTGAATGGGCTGAGGCATTTAGGCGGCAGTTCGCGAACACACACGACTCGAATGTGGCCGTCCTGCTGATCGACTCGGTGAGGTCGACCTCTCTGAAGGTGCAGTCGCGGTACGTCTCTCCGGACAGGTCGTGGCCATACCAGTCCAGCCCTTCGAAGGTTTCGTCAACCCACGTCTTCGCAGCGGCGCTCATCCACTCACCCTCGCATGCCGCCGACCAGTACCAACGGTCAGAGTGCGGCCACCGCGTTCTCGAGCACCCCCTCCGGGTCGTGAAGGATGCGGCAGCCGTCACGGAGGACCTTCGCCGTGCCACTGTCGAGGGGCACCGATGCCCAGTTCACAGGCACGACGCCAAGCTCGACCTGGAGACCACTCCGCAATCTCACGCGCCGCTCCATCAGTGGTCCCCACGTCGCGAAGCGAATCAAGCGCGCTTGCGAGTCGAACGACAGGATCCAGTCGATCCCCTGCACGTGCCGGTCAGGGTCGGTGCTGACAAGAACAAGGTCCACGTCGCTGCCCAGGCGTGGTCGGTCGTACGCATAGGAACCGACCAGAGCCAACGCTGTGACGTCTTCTTGTCGCTTCGCCCACCCTGCGACGGATTCCATCACGGCCGATGCCTGCCGACGCCGCCCCTTCAATCTCGCTGTCACGCAGTCAGACTCTCATCCCAGGGGACGACACGTGCGCACGGAGGCAGGCGCTCAATCGACGTCCCGCCATGCTTGGGAGCTCCACCGGCTGGCTCCAGTTGCCGCAAGGTGCCTTCGAGGACATGCTCATCATTGTTGTCGCAAAAGGAGGTGCACACAGCCTGTGCGGATCGTTGCTGCGTACGTCGAGAACGACGCTGGCATGGCAGCAGACCATGCCAGCGCGGCCTGGACCTTCGAGCTGGATTGGTGGGGCCGGTGTGGTCAAGGGCTGGATGAGAGCTCGGCGCTGCTTGACCTGCAACGTGTCCTCGGCCGGCGGCTCGAGACCGTCGTGGCAGAGCGAGTGCAGGGAGACGAGCAGGCGTTCGCCCGCGACCGTGTGCCGTGTTCCGAGCAGGAGCGCCAGGGAACCCTGGACATCCTGACGGAAGTTCGCTCGCAGACTGTAGGACTGCTCGGTTCGTGTTCGGACGCGGAACTGGACTGGGACGACTCGGACCGGCTCCTGCCGTCATACGCCCGCTGGCGAACCTTGCGCCAGATGGGCTGGCACATCGCAGATACCGAGAGCAGGTACTACTTGCCATGCCTGGGGATGAACTACCGGGAGCCGGCGCAATCGCTGTTCGAGGAGCTTCGACTGTCGGCCGAGCACGTCCGGCAGGTCGTAGAGACCGTCCCCGCCGATGTCATCGTCGAGGGCGAAGACGGAGTCTGGACCACGGTCAAGGTGCTGAGACGGCTCGCCTGGCATGAGCGTAGTGAGCTCTTTGTCATGCAGGAGATGCTCACGAAGGCACGGGCCCGCTGACGTCGCGTCTGGACCTTCTGCATTGTCCGCGCCGGCCGCGCACCCGCGCCCGCCCTCTGCGTAAGCGGGTACGGCGACCTGCTGTCGGCGAAGACCGCGATACGACGGTCATGTACTGTCCGAGATGAAACCATGGAGGGCGGCAGCGGCGGCAGGCATGACGGCGGTTGCTCGCCGTGCCTGGTCCCGCGCAAGCACAACGGGTAGCAGTCACTGACGAGTCACGCGATCACTTCGGCCCCGGTCTGGACATCACCATCGCGACCTTCGCCAACCGCGACTACGCCGTTGTCACCAAGCTAACGTCTTCTCACTCTTGAGTGCCGCGTCAGAAATCGCCGTGGCTCCTGACTGGGCGGTTGACGGGGCTTGCCTCCGTGCGCTCAGGGGTGAGCATAGATCTTACGTCCGGGGGTGGCGGTGAACCCGAATGCCGCCACGCTGGCGGCCACGACCAGGCTTCCGGCGGCAAATAGGCGCGGGTCAGTGACGCCTTCGTCGATGCTGTGCGCCAGGTAGAAGATCGCGCTGACGCCCATCGGGCCGAACCAGCCGACGAACGTGGCCTCTCTTGGGCCGAGACCCAGTGGCCGCGCCAGGAGCAGCAGCAGCGGCAGCCGACGCAGAACCAGCACGGCGCCTACGAACAGCAAGGCGGCCGGACCAAAGGTTGCCCACTCCTGCCAGGGCAGCACGCTTCCGAGGACCACGAAGAGGGGCAGCACCGCGTAACGGTTCACCGCCTCGTCGATCCCTTCCTGCTCACCTCGCTCGTCGCGGCCAAGGATGCGGTTATAGGCCAGGCCGGCAACGAAGACCGCGAGCACTCCGTCGGTGGCTGCCAGCCGCGCCACGCCGAGCACGGCGACGGCGAGCAGCAGGGAGAACACCAGCTTCGGCCCCTTCTCGAGGTCTTCGTCGCGGGTCGCAGCGCGCAGGGCCAGACCGGCCAGGACGCCCGCCGCGATCCCGATGATGGTGCCGGCGGCGAGGACCGGATCGGTGGGGCAGAGGCAGGCTCCGACCAGTGCAGCGAGCGCCATCGGCAGGCCAAGCAGGAGGGAGGCGGCACCGGAAACGGCTGCAGACAGCGGCATGACGACGATCAACAGCAGGACGACAGGTAGTAGCAGGGCGCGCAGGCTGGTCGCCGGGAAGCGGAGGGCGGCCGCCATGACCGAAGCGGCCAACAACAGCCGAGACCCCTCCAGGAGCAACGGGTCGCGGATCGCCTCGCTGAAGTGAAGGAGACCTGCCACCTGGGGCCCGAGAGCGACGCCCAGCAGGAGTGCCAGCAGCGGCTCGCTCACGGGCAGCCGGCGCACATCTCGACTCACGAGAGCGAGCAATACCGCGAGTGTTCCGAACGCGGCGTACACCAAGTGCAGGCGTTTCACAGAGACTCCTTCCCCTCCGTCAGCAGCCGGGCCCCACAGGTCAGACCGCGTCGGGCTGCCTTAAACCGTCAGTCAGACACTGGCGAGCAGCTCCGTGAGGTCACCTGGCATCGGCGGCACTGCCCGTGCCCAGATGCGGCAGTACTCTGCCAGACCACGGACAAAGTCACTCGAACGAGGCAGCGATGGAGGCGGTGACCTACCCGCATATATGCTCTCGGTCAAGGAATTGTCAGCCGCACCGCCTCATGCAGCGTTGAGGCAAGCGCGGTGGCACCCCACGGACGAGAGACCACCAGACCATGTGGTTCGACGGTGCAAGCGACGTCTTCAGGATCATGCTCGTAGGAGTGAGCGCCTACGCGGTGTTGGTCGCCGCGCTGCGCGTGTCGGGTAAACGGACGCTCTCGAAGCTCAACGCTTTCGACTTCGTCGTCACCGTTGCACTTGGATCACTGCTGGCAACCATCCTGCTGTCGACTTCGGTGTCCTTGGTCGAGGGGGTGGTGGCCCTGTTCCTGTTGGTGGGTTTGCAGGCTGCGTTGGCGTTCTTGTCGACCCGTGTGCCGATGCTCGCCGGCCTGGTGAAATCCGCGCCGGCTCTGCTGGTGGTGGACGGCGTCATGCGCGAGGACGTGATGCGCAGTGAACGAGTCCACCCCGAGGAGGTCCGGCAGGCGGTTCGGTTGTCCGGACGGGGTGGCTTGGAGGAGGTCGCGGCTGTGGTGTTGGAGACAGATGGCCGCCTGAGCGTCATCCCGGTGCGTTCCTTGGGGTCGGGCGACGCGTTGGCGCACGTGGAAGGTTGGGGCGACAAGCAGTGACGGCTGAAGATGATCTTTCCGCGGCGGAAACCTTGGCGCAGCGCCTGGACAAACCCATGGGGCCTGGACGCGCAGCCCCGTGAGCAGGCCGCGCCCTGCGAAGAAGTCGAGGTCAACCGCACACCGTGACATATCGCAGCTCCTGCCACGGGTACCGGACGCTATGTAGTGGCGCGCAGACGTGCGCTTCGATCGGGAGGTGCTCATGGCAGCTGTCCTTTCACTCGTGATCGTGGTGACCATCGGACTCACTGTGACGAGGGTCGCCACAGTTGCTCTCACGATGACCGGTATGTCGTTGGACCACGCACGGTTCCAAGCCCGTTCGGCGTTCACCGGCACCGGATTCACCACGTCGGAGGCTGAGGCCATCGTGGGTCACCCGGCCCGTCGCCGCATCGTCATGGCGCTCATGCTCCTCAGCGGCGCTGGAGCGGTCTCACTGCTGGCCGCACTCGTCCTCAGTTTCGCGGAAGTGGACTCTACGAGTAGCGGTCTTCAGCGGGCCGCCGTGATTGTGGCCGCCCTGTCGGCTCTGCTGTGGTTCTCGCGTACCAGGATCGTTGATACCTTCCTGCGTCGGGTCATCGAGCGGGTCCTGCGCCGCTTCACCAATTTCGAGGTGCACGACTACGCCGCGTTGCTCCACCTGCGTGGGCAGTGGGGAGTCGTCCAACTTCCCGTCCGGGAGGACGACTGGATGGCATCGCGTCCCTTGGATCAGCTCCGGCTGCCGGACGAGGGAGTAACGGTGCTCGGCGTTGAACGCGCCGAGGGAGTCTGGGTTGGCGTCCCCAGCGGCCACCTCCAGTTGTGCGTTGGGGACGTCGTGCTGCTCTACGGCCGCCGACCGATGCTTGAGGAGCTTGCGGTGCGGCTGCATGGGGATGCGGGCGAGGCTGCCAGCGAGAGGTCGCGAGCATGGCATGCCGCCAGCCCGACCGAAGAACCATTGGAACCGCCGGTGCGCCGCCGCCGGGGTTCGGAAGGCGGCTGAAGCCCGCGAACTCCACGGTCGATCGTGAGCACATCACGATTGGCCGTGCTGGCAGCGATCGCCTCCTGGTTGTGGCGGGGGGACCAAGGCTGTAGCCATCGGGGTTGGTGGGTTGGATAAGAGCCCTTGAGAGTCCGCTCTTTGTGCTCGCTCGTCGCGATCGTTGTCGGCCTCGCGTCGCGTCGACAATACCCCGCAAGCTCGGGTGATCTCGGAGTTCCTCTGACTGAAAGTGGAGCATAAGTGGCGACGTCGGCCACGCTGCGCCCTGCGGCATCGCCGTCGCTCACTCGCTGCATTGGCGGCGAAAAGACGCACCTTCGGGGATCGCAACTTGAGCCCTCGCGCGCGGACGGTTGAGTGCATTTCGAGGGAACCCAAGATGGCCTCTCTAGTTGGGAAGCTCCGCGGTGAAGCCTGGGACGGGTTCTCCGAACACCGCCGGCCCTGCATGATCGATCAGATGCCTCAAGTCCGCCCCAACTCGGTTAGCCTCGACGTGTGAGCACATCACGATTGGCCGTGCTGGCAGCGATCGCCTCGGTTGTGGCGTGGGGACTGAAGGCTGTAGCCATCGGGGTTGCTGGTGGGTTGGATAAGAGCCCCCTTGAGAGTCCGCTCTTTGTGCTCGGGCTCGTCGCGATCGTTGTCGCATTCGCGTCGCTGGGGGTGGCCGTTGCGAGGGAACGCACCCTCGCCTTCAAGGTCATCGGCGGCTTGGTTGGCGTTCTGATCGGCTTCGGGCTCTCGATGCTGGCGTCGGTCGTCGCCGCGGCACTCATACCTGACTCAGCGGGCTGGGTTCAGGCGGCAGGACGTCGAACAGCCCGGCTGCCTCGAGGTACCCGGCACACGCGTCCTGTACCGAGTGGAGGGGCGCCCGTCCCCCTCTTGCGGACGCGGCACCATTCACAGGGTGGCGCCGCCTCGGACGAACTCGCATCGTTAGCGGGTCTCAGCCGATACGGACGTTGCCGGCGACTCGGCTCGAGCTCACACAGGCGGTTCGCTCGCGACCCAGGTCCGGGGTGGATGACCGCGTGCAGGTCGCCGATCGCGCGCACCGGCAGACCGGCGTCGAACTCCTGCCTCGGCGCCACGACGGTGAGCCGCTCCGCGAGGTCGGGCGCGTCGACGCGGATCAACTCGGCCACCGCCAAGATGGTGAACACCGGCGCCTCCGCGGCACGCAGATGGTCGACCTGGTAGTGGTCGGGGTGCTGGTGGGTGATGAGCACCGCGGTTGCTCCCTCGACCGCCTCCGGCTCGGTCCAGCCGCCGGGGTCGATGACCAGCGACACGCCGTCGTGCTCAATCCGGACGCACGCGTGCCCGCATTTTGTGATCCGCATCCCACGCAATCTACGCCGACAGCACCGCGCGGCGGTCACATCACGACCTGATAACAAGTCTTGACCCACCCGCTTCGACCCCTCGACACGGCGTGCCCTGGGGATACAGTGCGCGGAGCGCCGACGGACGTGTTCCACGTCACCAGGCGCGGGCAGGTCCGCCAACAGGGCTGGCCGCACGAGAAACTGTGAGGTTGCACTGATGAGATTCTTCCGCAAGGTCGCGCCGGTGGCCTTGGCCGCTGCCCTCGCCATGGGCATCACGGCGTGCGCCGAGTCCGACCGCGAAGGTCCGAGCGACGACGACGGGGGTGGGACCTTCACCTTCGGTGCAGCAGGCGCCCCGGAGATGTTCGACCCGCTCTACGCCACGGACGGCGAGACCTTCCGCG
>JAUJOO010000055.1 GCA_030447585.1 Nocardioidaceae bacterium
TGGCGCCCACAGTTGTTCGTCGCCTCAACGAGGACCTCGGGCACGGCACCGTCTCACGAATCGACGTCGTCGGTCCCGCGGCGCCCTCGTGGCGTCGGGGACGACGAGCCGTGCGGGGAGGCCGCGGACCTCGGGACACATACGGCTGAACCGCGCTCAGCGGGTCTTTGACGGCGCTGCCCCGTATGGGGAGTCTCACTGCAGGCTGCCAGGGCCTGAGATCGTTGGTGCAGGCCCGCTGAGGCCGGAATCTGCTGCTGGCTGGGCGTGTTCCTGTGGACATCGACGCCCTCTCGAGGCGCGGATCACCTATACTGGTCGTCGGTGTTGAAGCCGCCTCACCTGCCTGGGCAGGTGCTCGCCGCATCTCCTGGAGCGAGCCCAGCGCGATCGGGTGAGCGGCTTTTGTGCTGAGTTGAGGCGGTCGAGCGCACCATCGGCCAACCGCCCGCGCGGTCGCCGGCAGGCGACCTTGTCGTAGAAGTTTGGAGGTTGTTGGGTGGCGTCTCACGATGAGCAGGCCCCGCTACCCGCCCCGGCGCACCTGTCGGCCGGCACGGGGTCGGACTCCTACGACGCCTCGGCGATCACGGTGCTCGAGGGCCTCGACGCGGTACGTAAGCGGCCGGGCATGTACATCGGCTCCACCGGTGAGCGGGGATTGCACCATCTGGTGTGGGAAGTCGTCGACAACTCCGTCGACGAGGCGCTGGCGGGGCACTGCGACTGTATTGACGTGACCTTGCTCGCCGACGGTGGCGTGCGCGTGGTCGACAACGGGCGCGGGATTCCCGTCGACGAGCACCCGGGCGAGAAGAAGCCGGCGCTCACCGTCGTGCTGACCGTGCTGCACGCCGGCGGCAAGTTCGGCGGCAGCGGATACAAGGTGTCAGGCGGGCTGCACGGCGTTGGCGTCAGCGTCGTCAACGCGTTGAGCCAGCGGCTGACTGTCGACGTCAAACGGGACGGCTACCGCTGGGTGCAGTCATTCGTGTACGGCGAGCCGACCGGACCACTCCAACGCCTGGAGCCAACCGAAGAGACCGGCACTACGACGACCTTCTGGGCGGCTGAGGACATCTTCGAGACGACGCACTACTCGTTTGAGACGATCGCCAGCCGGTTCCGCGAAATGGCGTTCCTCAACAAGGGGCTCGAGATCGTCGTCCGGGACGAGCGCCCGGACTTCGCCGCAGGGATCGCCGACGCCGTGGCTGACCCGACGATCGACATCGCTGTCGACGGTGGACCCGACGGCATCCGACCAGACCAGCACGGCGGGCTGGAGCGTCGGTTCCGCTACGTCGGCGGCCTCGTCGACTATGTCCGCCACCTGAACTCGACGAAGGACGAAGCGCACCGAACGATCATCTCCTTCGAGGCGTTCAACGACGCCGTCGGCATGAGCCTCGAGGTGGCGATGCAGTGGAACACCAGCTTCACCGAGTCGGTGCACACCTTCGCCAACACCATCAACACCCACGAAGGCGGCGCGCATGAGGAGGGCTTCCGGTCGGCGCTCACGTCCACGGTGAACGCGTGGGCCGAGACGTGGGGGCTGGTGAAGAAGCGCGAGGACAGGCTGTCCGGAGACGACGTCCGGGAGGGCCTGACGGCCATCGTCTCGATCAAGCTGGCCGAGCCCCAGTTCGAGGGCCAGACCAAGACCAAGCTCGGCAACACCGAAGCCAAGTCATTTGTCCAGAAGGTGGTGAACGACCAGCTCGGGGAGTGGTTCGAGAAGAACCCCGGCGAGGGCCGCGACATCATCCGCAAGTCGATCGCCGCCGCGACCGCCCGCATCGCGGCGCGCAAGGCTCGTGACCTTGCCCGCAACCGCAAGGGCCTGCTCGGCGGCGGGGGACTTCCCGGAAAGCTCGCTGACTGCCAGTCGACCAACCCGGAGGAGTGCGAGGTCTTTGTGGTCGAGGGCGACTCGGCCGGCGGATCAGCCAAAGGCGGCCGCGACCCGAGGATTCAGGCGATCCTGCCGATCCGCGGGAAGA
>JAUJOO010000008.1:0-31811 GCA_030447585.1 Nocardioidaceae bacterium
GGCCAAGGCTCCCTCGACGGCCTGGACCGCAGCCTGGTGCTCCTGCTCGACAGTACCGATCAACGCGTGCACGGCGTCGCCCTGGGTGCGGGTGTCCTGCGCCGCAGACCTCACCGATCCCGAGGAAGCCGGGTAGTACTGGAACATGTCGTACGAGCCGTTCATCGCAACTCCTTCACGCGGTCGCCGTGTCCACCACAGAAGGTAGAACACGAGTGGGTCACTGCAACGTGCTCGTCGACCTGGCTTTACCGCTGCGGCCAGGTCTGCTTACCCGCTCTGCTGTGGCGTGGCGGTCTGCTCGGTGCCGGCATAGCTGCCGCAGTCCGGCCTAGGGTTGAGCTGCACGGCGTGGGTCGCGGGGGACTCCGGGTCGAGGCACGCCCGCAGCGGCTGGCCCGGTTCCCAGTTCTTCAGCGGCACGAACTCCTCGCTGACGTAGGTCGTACCGTCGAACTCGTAGGTGTACTGGACGCGGAAGCCGTAGCGGCTGACCGAGCTGTTCCGCGTCCCCTCCGTCGCGCTGAGCACCGTGAGTTCCACCTGCTTGCTGAGGTGCGACTGGTCAGGGGTGGTCGCGCCGATCAGCAAGAACATCGCGACTATCCCCACCACGACCACCCCGAAGAACACCCCGATGATCAGGAGAGCCTTCACGTCGGCATCGTCCATGGGTAGATCTGGATGCCGGTGGTGACCGCGCCCGACATCTCCCGTCCGAGGTGGTTGTCGGGCACCAGAGCATGGATCACGAACTGGTGCCGAGCCCCGTCGGTGGTGACCACCAGGTGGCTTCGGACCGGGTGCCCGTCACGCGCACCGTCCACAGTGGCGGCGGCTGACGCGTCGGCGCCTGAGACATCGGCGGGAAGGTAGGCAACCTGACTCTCCGGGCTCGGGTCGAGGTCGTGCTGAACCTCGCGGACCTCCCAGAGCAGGTGGCCACGGACTCCGTCCTCGGTCAGGAGTCTCGACTTGCGCACCGCTACCGAGAGGCTGATCAGCTCACCGCCGTCACCCACCCACTGCCACAGATGACCGTGCGCGCCGTCGAACTGCCTGGGTGGGAACTCCGGGGCGTCCAAGGTCACGGGCCCGAGCCTGGTCCGGATCAGACGGGTCAGCATGTCCTCACCCTACGGGGCTGGGCTGCTCGGGATATCCACCCAGTAGTTGGTCCCTGGTTGGCGCACCCGGACAGTGGTGGCGGTCTCCGCGCTGGCGCCGTACTGGACCTCTGCCCCTTGCCCCAGGAATCTCCAGTCCTTCTCCTCCGACGCGTAGATCTCGGTCGTCGTCTGGCGGACCACCACCCGGCCGTTCTCGATCGCCAGGTCCGCTGCCTTGTCGACGTCACCGCTTTTCACCGCATCCTCGATCTGCTCGTAGTGAGGGTCCTCCTTCGTCACCTTCAACTCGACGTCGACGCCTTGCGCTGTGCTGGTGTTGGGAAGGTTGAGCCCGAGCTTCTGGTTCGCCACGGCAGCGCTCATGGCACCGGTGAGCGTGAAGCTCTTGAAATCCTCGTTCCCGTCGAAGATCATCTCGCCCTCGAGCTTCGCCGTGCCCGACGTACCCGAGCCCACTGCACCGAGCTCGGCATTGACGTTGGCCGCGACCTTGACGCCGTACTCGTCCTTGACGAAGTCGTAGTAGGCGTCGAGCCTGCCCTCGGCCTCACCTCTGGCCAAGCTGCTCTCGAACTCAGCGCTGGCCTTGCCGTAGACGCCACCTCTGAAACCGGTGATCTTCGAGTTCTCCTCCACGTACTCGGCAACTTTCGCTGCGATGACGGCCGGGGCATTGGGCCCGTCGCGGAAGGGGTTATAGTCGAACGCCGCGTCGTCGAGGCCGTCGAGGAATGTCTTTGCGTTCTCCACCGAGCCGAATGTCAGCTCGAGCTGAGTGGTGAGGCCGGCGGAGGCGTCGACCTCCGCACCGGCGACGGTGATCTCACGCCCGAGCCCGCCCTCCAGAACCAGGGTCATCACGACCGTCCCGTCAGCCATCACCTTGACGGTGGCCTCGGCCTTGCCCTCGGCCTCCCAGGTCGCAACCTCGATCTCGGCCTCGATGTACGCCTTGAGCGTGCTCATCGCCACCCCGTCGGCGATCTTCTTCAGCTCCTGGGGGGTCAGCGAGCGTAGGTCGTACGGAAGCTTGTCGATCTGGGCCCTCTTGAAGTTGATCTGCGGATAGACGATCGTGGCCCAGCTCGGCATGGCGCCTGCCTGCCAGAGCCGGAGGATGTCCGACTCGTTGGGGCCGCGGTCGAGCATGGCCGCGATCTCGTTGCCGCGGTCCTCGATCCACTGCTGAAGCTGCTGGTACTCCTCACGCAGGAAGGCTTGAGCCTGCTGTCGCTTGCTGTCCACCGCCGACTCGTACTGCTTGTCCATGTCGCCGCGCTCTGCGGACGTGGCGCCCAATGGGTAGACCGGGGCGCTGACGCCGAACGTGCTGGTCGCCATGGCCGCATGTTCCTGGTTCAGGATCTTGACGGCTCGTGGTCGATCGGCCTTGGTGTCGTTGTACTCGTCCACCCGGTCCCCGAAATGACGCGTGGTCGCCGCGGCGTACGTCGCTTGGTCGTTGATCTCACTTGCTACCACGGCCGCGTCAGCGGTGGCTCCTGCCGCTGGGGCGGCGAACATGCCCTCGAGGCTGCCCATCAGGCCGCCATGGATGCTCCTCGTGTCGGTGTAGACGGCCCGCACCGCGTCGAACCTGCTCATCATCGTGTCCGCATCACCGCGGATCTGACCGCCCGAGACGGGATAGGGTGCGAAGGGTCCAGCGGCGCCGCCGCCGGTGTCGGTAGCCATCGTCGTTCCACCTCACAGGTCGAGTCCAGTCGGGCCTAACACTAGCGAGGGTCGGGGTCACTGCCGGTTTTCCGTCTGCACCCCGCACGGAAAAAACGCCGCGGTGAGCCCCTGACGCCGTACGGTGGGGTGGCACGCCATGCCAGTGGCCGGACAGGACCGAGGAAGCGAGTGGGAAATGTACTACGCAGCCAATACAGACTCCGCCCAGCAGATCGCGAAGGCGGTCTACGACCGTGAGCCCGCGGCGACCGCGGCAGTCACGGCACTGCTGAACAGCTACGACGATGCAGCGTCGACTGTGCACCATCCGAAGATGCGGGCGGCGCTGAATGCCTTTCGGGACGCGAACCAGAAGAGCCACCTCCAGCTGCCCCGCGAGATTCAGCGGCTCGGCGTGAACACCGCGGCCGGCGCCAAGACCGTGGCCGACGCACAGAACGACAGCAGCAACGTCCAACAGCAGTCGTGCGCGTCCGGTGACAACCTGAACCGCCAGCAAGCGACGCCGATCAGACCATGACCAACTCGCAGAGCGGTGACCCTCTCACGGTGTAGCGTCACAAGTGTCGTCGGCGAAAGGTCGACGGGAAGTCGAGAACTCTGGAGGAGATATGCCGAACAACGCAGTTGGTCTAGAGCAGGTCGGTGGGGTCACCAAGGCTGCAAAAGGCATGGTGGAGAACGCCGACTCCCGGATCCAGGCCGCCAGGACCCTTCAGGCTGTCGCGGACTCTACCGCCGGTGCCATGGTAGGTCCGGCCGCGGACCTGCAGCGAGCCGCGATGTTCACGCGGGCCGGCGCCTCCGGTGTTGCCGCGAAGAACGGTGCTGAGGTTGCAGGGAACTTTGCGCTCGGTGAGCGGGCCGTCGTGCAGGGCGTCGAAGACAGCGCCTCGCAGCAGCGGACGTCCGCGACCGACGCCGAGTCCACGTTCAGCCAGCTCAACCGCCCCATCGAAGCCTGACCACGCGACTATCGCAGACAAGGATTGAGACCATGAGTGGAAGCAAAGTTCGTCACGACTTCGCTGTTGGCGAAGAGACCATCGGTGCAGCCGCGACGCACCAAAGCCAGCTGTCATCGGCACGCGACGAGAGCAGTTCGCTGCACAACGCGAACCAGGCGGCGCTGGGTGGAGACGTGGCCGGCACCGAACAGGTGGCCACCATCGCCAAGATGCAGTTCGAGCGCGACACCACGAGCGTCGACTCAGCCGGCATGATGGTGAAGGGGAACCAGCAGAGCCAGGAGATCCAGCAGGCTGCGGCTCAGCAGGCCACGAGGTTCTTCGGTAACCGCGGCTGAATCCATTCGAGAGCGGACAGATGAGCTACTACGGTATGGACACCGAAGCGGTGCAGGCGGTAGGCAGGAATGTCTTCGACCTCGAGCCTGAGGCGGATACCGCCGTCACGGGTGTGCTGAACTCGTACACGGAAGCCTCTGGGGTGGTCCACCACCCGGTGGTGACCGCAGCGATGTCGACGTACCGTGAGACCCACCAGCAGGGCCACCTTGCCCTGGCGGTGGCCGTGCGGGCCCTCGGCTCCAACACCGCAAACGGCGGCAGCACCATCCATCGCCGACGCCGTCCAACGAGGCCGCCGGCGTTCAGCAGTCAAGCCTGGCGCAGCAGCAGGCTGGCCAGAGCCGTCAACGAGAGGCTCTAGACAGACAGTCGCACCAAGTTTTGGAGAGGGCACGGCGACCACGCCGTCGCGACCCTCTACGTCTGTCTGCAGTCCATTCTCCGACCGCATAGCCCAGCCAGGGCGGCAGTGGAGTCGAGTCAGTGCTCCCGTGTCGTCCAGTCAGTCCGTGTCGTCCAAAGCGGTCTGTACCTGGCCGACCAGGCCGTTGCGGTTGGCGTAGAGTGCCCGGCCGAGCGGCAGCCTCGTCGCCGTGACACCACCGATGACCCGGCCCTCCATCCGGTCACCCGAGAAGACGAACCCAGGCACGCTGAGGTCGGTCAGCCGCTGAACCATCGGCTCGAACTGTGCACGAGCGAAAACCGCCCATGCGGCTGTCGGCTCGAACTGTGCACGCGCCCATGCGGCGCGAGAGCACGAAGTGGAAGCCGAGATCCCTGCCTTGGGCGAAATAGTCGATCAGCGGCGACAGCGGGTTGCCGGTCGAGGTAGAGACCAAGTCGTAGTCATCGACCACGAAGAGGACCTCGAGACCCTGCCACCAGCTCCGGTCACGCAGCTGCTGGGAGGTGACGTCCTTGCCAGGCAGCCGCTTGCGCAGCGACTGGGCGATCTCGCTGGAGACTGCGGCCGTCTGCTCGTTGTCGGTCGAGTAGGCGAGCAGGTACTCCTCGGGGACGACGTCCAGCAGGCCGCGCCGGTTGTCCACCAAGATGATGCCCAGCTCGTCTGGCGACTTGAGCTGCATGTACCCCTTGAGGAGGACCTTCAGCATGTTCGTCTTGCCCGTCTCACCGTCGCCGAAGACGAGCAGGTGAGGTGAGCTGCCGCCCAGCAGGTCGACGGATGCCGCTCTCAGGTTCCGGTCGAGGACACCCACCGGGATCTCCGGGTATGCCGGCTCCACCGGCGGCAGCTCGCTGCGCAGGACCAGCTCGGGCAGGACGCGTACCCGCGCCACCGCGCTGTCCGGCCACTTCTGCTTGAGCTTGGCCACCAGCTGCTGCTGCGCCTCTGACAGGTCCTCGTCGTCGACAGCGCCATCGATGCGCGGGAGGGCGGCCTGGAAGATGAGCCCAGGCTCGACGGCACCGCGTCCTGGTGTCTCCTTCGTGACCTGTTGGGCGACAGCTCGACCGAAGTCGGTGTCGAACGTGTCGTTGAGCCGAAGCTCGATCCGACCGCCGAAGGCCGGCTGCATCCGCATCCGGACCTCCATCGACTGGCTGACCGTGATGATCACGTGGACGCCGTAGTTGAGGCCGCGCGAGGCGATGTCGGCGACCATGTAGTCGAGGGCGTCGTACTCCTCTCGAAACGACCCCCAACCATCCACCACCAAGAAGATGTCGCTCGGTGCCGCGGTATCGATGCGGCCGGCGGCCCTCGCTCGCCTGAACTCCTCGATGCTCGACACATCGTGCTCTCGGAAGAGCGCATCCCGGCCCTCCAGCTGCGTCAAGACATCGTTGACCGTCCGCTGGACCCGCTCGGCGTCGGTGCGCGGTGTCACGGCGGCGATGTGCGGCGCGTCGGCGATCCCCCGCAGCGTGCCGCCCCCGAAGTCCAGGCAGTAGAACACGACATCGCCGGGTGCGTAACGCAGGCAGAGTGAGGCGATCATGCTGCGCAGGAGTACGGACTTCCCCGACTGTGGGGCCCCGACGACCAAGACGTTTCCGGCTCCTCCGGCGAAGTCCCACTCCAGCGGGAACTGGCGCTGTTTGGCGGGCTCGTCGACGAGTCCGATAACTGCCTTGACGGTTCCTGGCTCACCCACCGCGTCGGCATCGAGGACCCGGTCCAGCGGAAGGTGGCTCGGCAGCGGGTCGAGCCACACAGGTCTCACCTTGTCGGCGCCGGGTGCAGTGAGGCGGTCACAGACGACGTCGAGCACAGAGCGCTCGCTCTGCTTCGTCAAGCGGCCCGAGGAGTCCTCGCCCACCTCCGCGGCCTCGGCGGCGGTGTTCAGCTGGGCGATCCAGGCGCCAAGACCGTTGACGGCGAGGTAGGGCACCGCCGGTACCTCGGTCCGCGGGCCCTCCGTCGGCGGCGTGTACGGCGACGACACGAGAGCTGCCTTGAAGCGCTCGAAGACGGTGGTGTCAACCTTCAGGTAACCCGACCCGGGCTCGGGAGGCAGGTGATAGGCGTCGGGGACGCCGATCGCGTCCCGCGACTCCGACTCCGAGAAGGTCCGCAGCGAGATCCGGTAGGACAGGTGGGACTCGAGTCCGCGGATCTTGCCCATCTCGAGCTTCTGGGTCGCCAGGAGCAGGTGGACCCCGATGGAGCGGCCGATCCGCCCGATCGCCACGAAGAGCTCGGCGAAGTCGGGCTTGGCGGTGAGCAGCTCGGAGAACTCGTCGATGATGACGAGCAGATGAGGGAGGGGTTCGAGCGGATGGCCGCCGTCGATGAGCTCCTGGTAGGTAGTCACGTTGGGTAGGTTGCCCGCCTGCTTCAAGATCTCCTGGCGGCGCTGCATCTCCCCGAAGAGCGCGTCCCGCATGCGGTCGACGAGGGTGAGGTCGTCCTGCAGGTTGGTGATCATGCCCGCGATATGGGGGATGTCCTCCATCGCCGCGAAGGTGGCACCGCCCTTGAAGTCGACGAGCATCAAGGCGAGCCGGTCCGGACCGTGGCTGATGACCAGGGAAGACACGAGCGTCCGCAACATCTCAGACTTCCCGGACCCGGTCGCGCCCACCACCATCCCGTGTGGCCCCATCCCGCCATGCGCCGACTCCTTGAGGTCGAGGAGGACCACGCCACCGTTGGCGCCGATTCCGATGGGCACCCTCAAGAGGTCACGCAGCGAGCGCCTGCGCCACGTGACTTCGGCGTCGAGAGCTGCGGGATCCTGTACACCCAGGATCTCGGCCAGTCCGACGGTCGCTTCGAGGGAGTCCTCGTTGCTGCGGTCCTCCAAAGAGATCCGCAACGAGGAGAGCTGCCGGGCGACCAGCATGGCGAGACCGTCGGGGACGTGGTCGACCTGGAAAGGGGCGGCCCGAGAAGCCTGGGTGGCGAAGTAGTCCGCCCGCACCTCGATGCGGTCGTCCACCGACTCCGGCTCCTCCCGACGGTTTCCCAGGAGCATGACGACGTGGATCCCGAGCTCGGCGAGCGTGACGGTCGAGTCCGGCGAGTCGAGTCCCCACACCGTCGCAAGGTCCTCTCCGTCGACGAAGATGACGAGGTTGTCGCGCGGGTCGGCCGGTCGGCCCCGAGAGCGCGCACGTTCGTTGAGCCGGCGCTCGAACTCGGTGGTGAGCAGCTCTGCGATTGCACCGACAGAGGTGGCGATCAACCGCGCCGGGACGTCACCGTCCATTGCGCTGGAGGCTTGGCAGTGGGGCAGCCACTTGACCCACTCCCAGCTGTCCGCCTGGGTCTCGGCGCGTACGACGCCCACGGAGAGGTCAGACGGCGAGTGGAATGTGACCAGCTGCAACAACATCGCGGTTGCCAGCTGACGCTCGACGTACCTGTCTCCGAGGACACTGAGGACGCTGATGTCTCGCAACGCCAATGTGACGGGTTGGTCATGCAGCAGCGAGTACCGGTTCTGCAGGTTCAAGGCTGCATCAAGACAGACCGGGTCGAACTGGTTGAGGGGGCCGGTGTCGGCGTTCAGCTCGAGCGCCGCGGCGATCGGCTGGTCGCCGATACCCATCCGGGCGACGAGGTGGTCGGAGTCACCGCGACGGCGTTCCCATCGGCGGGCGTTCGTGCGTGCGATGTCGGGCAGCATCACCGGCGTGGGGTGCCGCCAGGCAGCGCTTCTTTGTTGGGACGAGATGATCTCGCGCAGGTTGTGCCGAAGGTCCTCCACGTAGTCGAGGTAGCGCTCACGACCCTCACGCAGCAGACGTTTGGGGCCGGAACGCTGCGAGATGATCATGATCACCCCCACCGTGATCGAGCCGACGAGGAAGATCAGCCCGCCGATCGCGTAGATGGGATTCCTGTTGGCACTGGTGAGGGCCATCGTCAGCGACCCAGCCCCGGCCATGACCGGCATGATGATCATGGTCGCGCCGGCCGCAGCGGGCGGTGTCTGCTGCTGTGTCGGTGGCTCGGCGATGGCGATCTGGTCGGTTGGCACTGCCGGCGGGGCAATGCGGGCCGGCCTCTTCACCAAGGTGGTGGTCATCGACGCCTCCGAGCAGGAAAAAACACCGCGAGCAGATATGCTCCCTCGAGGATTGTCTCAAGACATCCGCATTCTCGGTAGCCACACCCGGTGCTCGGAGGTCAGGGTGCTCACCTCGTACAGCCGTGTCACCGTGATCAGTGGGAGCAGGCGAGTAGATCTGGCGCTGCCCAGCGCACTGCCGGTGGCTGAAGTGGTACCGCAGGTGTTGCGCTTCTGCGCGCCGGCGGAGAACGCGGGCAACCCGAGCGAGTTCACGTTGGCAAGGATCGGCGGCCAGTCGCTCCCACTGTCGCAGAGTCTGGCAGAAGCCGGGGTGCGCGACGGCGAAGTGATCGAGCTCCGAGCATTTTCGGCGGACGGCCGCGCCGCCTTCATCGAGGACGTGCGGGACGCGATCGAGGACTCGGTCGACGCGGCCGGCGGGGCGTGGACCTCACAGTCCACCGTGACCTTCGCGATCGTCACGACCTGTGGGGTGCTGCTCTTCTTCTTCATCGGCCAGCTGATCGGCATCTGGGGCAACATCGTGGCCGGTCAGGCGATGTACGCGTCGGCGACAATCGAGCCAGCGGACGTGGTCAGCGCCTGGGTGGCGGCGGCTGTGCTCCTCGGAGCCTCCTGGGTGGCTACCCGTTGGGCGGCTCCGTGGACGCCGTACGTGTCGGTCACGGTGGCGAGCCTGCTGGCGTTTGCGGCCGGCACGGGGCTGGTCTCGTTGGAGACTGCGGATGCGCCGATCGCTCTCGCTGTCGGCGTCGCCTCGGCAGCGGTTGTCGCGGGAGTCGGCCGCCTGCTGACCCCTCGGGCGACACCACTGCTCGCGGCGACCGTCGTGGTGCTCGCAGCCACGCTGGTCATCGTCATCGCCCAGGAGGCGGGAGTCGACCCTCTCATCCCCGTGCGTGTGGTAGCCGCCCTGGCAGTGCTCAGCATCGGTGTCATGCCACGCCTGTCGATCGCCGTTGGTGGGTTGTCGAGCGCGGACTACCGGGTCCGCAACGCCGGCAAGATGGACGAAGCGCTGCTCAACTCCCGCTTCCAAGAAAGCAGTGGGCTGCTGCTCGGTTCCGTGATCGGTGTCTCGCTGGTCGTCGGGCTGATAGGCAACTGGCTAGGCATGCAGCCGCTGTCGAGGACACAGGGTGACTGGGACCACGTCTTGAGCCTCAGCCTCGCGGCGACCCTGCTGTTGAGGTCCCGGGTTTTCAGTCGAACGCAGTACATGCTCATGCCCAGGATCGCCGCGGTGTTCATCTTGATCTCCAGTGTGGAGCAGTTGACCGAGCAGTTCCCCCTGCTCGACGACTGGTTGGCCGCCGCCATCGCCGCCGTAGGATTGCTCGCCGTCGGCATCAGCATCTTGCGGCTGTCTGACGTGACCCGCGCCCGGATCAAACGCATCCTCAACGTCGTGGAGTTCATCGTCGTCGTCGACCTCGTCGTCGTTACGATGGGTGCGGTCGGTCTGTATGACTACGTGAGGAACTGATGAGTCTCCCTTCGCAGCCGGGTCCAGAGCAATGACCGAGGACCTCACCCCCGAAGAACGGGCGGCTGAAGAGGCCGAGCGCACCAAGTCCTCAGCACAGAAGGCTGTGGCGGACCTGACTCGGATGGGCATCGATCCTCGTGCACTCGGCCTCCAGGATGCAGGCCCTCCGCAGGCAGACCGCCGACCTGGCACGGTTCCTGGCCAGGACTCTCCCGAGCCGGGTTTGCCGCCGGGTCAGCGTCACGAGAACGTCGTTCAGCTACGCCCGCAGTTGCGGTCCGATCCCCCCCTTCCGGCGTCTGGGACCAGCGCTGCCTGGGCCGCCGGCCCGCCTCAGCTCGCGCCGGTTCAGCAGGCAGCGGACGAGCCCGGCACCATGCCCCTGGAGCTGCTCCTGAAGGAGCAGCCTCTCGAAGGCCAACCGAAGCCGTCGCCGCGTCGACTGGTCCGCGCTGTCACGTTCGGGATGCTGACACCGGATGCCGCCGACGCCGCCGACCGGGAACGCGAGATGGTCAACCGGGTTCGCACCCGTCAGACCGACCATCGGGCGATTGTCTTCCTGGCCGGCAAGGGAGGGGTGGGTACGACTTCGGTAGCGCTGGGCGTGGGCTCTGTCCTCGCGGCGCTGCGCGACGACATGACTACCGTGGTCTCTCTGCGGCCGGGGACCCCGTCGCTCGGCCTCGCGATGGCCGGCGTGGTGGCCCCCACTGCCAGAGAGCTCACCCGGCCAGACGTGGAGGTGGCCCCGCTGCGTCTGAGCAACGGGCTGCAGCTCGTCGACGGACCCCGATGGGGTACGCCGGTACGACGACAAGATGTGCCGGCGATAGTGGACAGGCTGGCGCAGGACTGCACATTTTCTCTCTTCGACGTCGGAAACGACGCGAGCGAGTCAGGGCACAGCATCTTGAGCCGAGCCGATCAGGTCGTGATCGTCAGTAGCGCGGGGCCGGACGGCGTCGACGGCGCCAGGGTGGCCGCCGAACGTGCCGCGGAGATAGACCCTTACCTCCTCAACTCGGCCGTCTATGCGGTCGTGTGCCATCGAGACGCCACCCTGCGGCACGTCGTCCGGCGGATGCGAGAGACGATGCCCGGCGGCGCACGCGTCGTCGCCGTGCCGCCCGAGGACGCTCTTGTCGACGGCGGCAGGTTCGATGCGTCGCGGGTCAGCGTCGCGACCCGTCTGGCGATGATCGACATCGCCGGTCTGGTCGCGTTGGGGTCGGTGGCCCAGCGGCGGAGGCCCTGAGATGAGCACCGACCAGCCGCCTCCCAGCCCACCGCAACGCAGGCAGGGAGAGCCGCACGACGGCGCAACCGCTCCCGCCCCGTGGATGCCGCCGAACGCTGGGAACACCCCGAACGCAGAGCGTTATCTACTCGAGGCTGACGCCTTGCGCCGCCGCCAGCTTCGTTCTGCACTCCTCCACGGCTCCAGCCGCACCTGGCGTGACAATCGAAGGATCTGGCCGGGGATTGTTGCAGGGATCGTTGTGGTCGCGGTGATCCTGGCGGTCTTTGCGGTGATCAAGGCGATCAGGAACAACCCACCAGACAATGCGGCACCAGCGGCTCGCGTTGCGGTGATCGCGACCAATTCAGCGTTCTTGTCCCGGGATCTTCCGCAGATCTGTAGAGTTTGCCCCGTAGAACCATTCGCTTGGCATTTGAGACTAGACGGGGCGCACCTCAGCCATGACCCTGACGAACCAGCCTTCGGGCACCGTCACCAACCAACCCTCCGGCAAGAAGTCGAAGAAGACCGCTAGCACGACCGCGCCGAACCGGTTGCCGTCCACGCGCGAGCGCCGTCCGGCGCTCGCCGCACTGGCTGTCCTCCTGATCGCCGGAGGTGCAGTCCTCGCCGGTTGGTTGTCGTTGCGGCAAAGTCAGACGGAGTCCTACCTGCAGACCACCGACACGATCCTCGAGGGGCAGCGGATCGAGCCAGGCGACATCGAATCCGTTGAGCTGCCTAAGGAGGGCGTCAATGCCATCCCCGCCAGCCAGGAAGATGACGTCGTCGGCAGCTTTGCACAGATGGAGATCCCGAGTGGCAGCATCCTCAACCCGGTCGGAATGCTCGGCGACAGGCCAGATCTGGGAGTTGGCCAAAGCCATGTCGGACTCAATCTCGAAGCCGGACAGTATCCGCCTGGTCTCACCGTGGGAGACAGGGTCAACGTGTTGGAGCTCGACGGGTCGAGTCAGGGCGGTCTGCCGTTGACTGAAACGCCCGGAACCGTCACCAAGATCGACCCCGCCGAGACCGGAAGCGGCGCAGAGATCGAGGTGGTCATGTCCGCCAAATGCGCGGCCCGGTACGGCAGTGCCTCGACGGCCGACAATGTGGCGCTCGTCGAGATATCGCCTCGCGACGACCCCGTCGAGTGCGATACGCGATGACCAGTTCAGAGTTCAAGTAGATGGCCCTGTTGACGATCGCCGCGGCGAAGGGGTCGCCCGGCGTCACGACGACGGCGCTGGTCATGGGCGCCCTGTGGCCGCGGCCGGTTCTGGTCGCGGAGTGCGATGCAGCCGGTGCGGACATTCCCTTGCGGATGTCCGCCGACGACGGTGGCCTGGTCGACCCCGACCGGGGGCTGCTGAGCCTCGCCGCGGCCGGCCGCAAAGGCCTGCACCCGCAGCTGGTCCTCGACCACACTCAGCGCGTCCTGGGCGGCACAGAGGTGCTGGCGGGTGTGCGCCTGCCGGAGCAGGCGGCCGGTATGTCGAACATCTGGCCGATGCTGGGCCCTGCGCTCGACGGGATCGCCGGCTACGACGTGCTGGCGGACGCCGGCCGAATCGGCGCCACAACCCCGCAGAGCGCCCTGCTACGTTCGTCGCGGCTGCTGATCCTCGTGTGCACGACCGAACCCAGCGCAGTCGTCCACACCCGAGAGCGTCTGCACGCGCTGGTCCCGCTGTTGGACCCAGCGTCCCCGGTAGGAACGCCCATCTCGGTGGTGGTCATCGCCGAACCGAAGGCGCGAGGCCCCGTCGCCGAGGTGCGTGAGACGTTCAGACGCACCGAGGTGCCACTGCTCGGCGTCTGGCACGTCGCTCACGACCCGAAGGGGGCGGGGTTCTTCAAGGGGCGGCTAGCCGGTCGAGCCGACAAGACCCTGCTCGTGCGCACTGCGCGCGAGGCAACCTACGCGGCGGCAGCGGTCGTGGAGCCGTTCTTCGTACCGGAGGAGCCGGTGACACCGACCAGCGACGAGGGCCCGGAGCAGTGGAACGACTTCACGTTCGCCCCGGAGCAGCCCGTCCCGGCTCACACGCTGAACGGAAACGAAGCGTTCCGGCAAGGCCGTACCGCCCCACCGCCCGGAGGTACACAGTGATCGACCACGACCTGGTGCGCCAGCTCCGCCAGCAGGTTGCTGACCGGCTCAACGACCAGCGCCGCCGCGACCAGATGAACGGTACGGTCCCGATGACGGCGGAGGACGAGCGAGAGTACTCACGCTCGCTGATCATCCAGATCCTCGAGGACTACGCCCGCCTCGAGATCACCGACGGTCGCACGCCTCCGTCGGCAGAGGAGGAGGCCGGACTGGCCTCGGCCATCCACTCGGCCCTGTTCGGAGTCGGTCGCCTGCAGCCGCTCCTCGACGACCCAGAGGTCGAGAACATCGACATCAACGGTTGTGACCAGGTATTCGTGCAGTACGGCGACGGGCGGGAGGAGAAGCACCCCGACGTCGCCGAAAGCGACGAGGAGCTCGTCGAGCTCATCCAGGTGCTGGCCGCACACACCGGGTTGGCCAGTCGTCCGTTCGACTCCGCGAACCCCGAGCTGGACCTCAGGTTGCCCGACGGGTCGCGGCTGTCGGCTGTGATGAACGTCTGTTCCCGACCGTCCATCTCCATCCGCAAGGCCCGCCTCGGACGCGTGTTCGTCGATGACCTCGTCGCGAGCGGTACCGTCTCTCCCGAGCTGGCGTCGTTCCTGAAGTCCGCCGTAGCGGCCCGGAAGAACATCATGATCGCCGGCTCGACGAACGTCGGCAAGACCACGATGCTGCGTGCCCTGGCGAACGAGATCCCCTCCTGGGAGCGGCTCATCACGGTAGAGCGAGCGCTCGAGCTGGGCCTCGGGGAGTTCGAGGACTTGCACCCCAACGTGGTCGCCTTCGAGGAGAGGCTCCCCAACTCCGAGGGTATGGGCGCCATCTCCATGGCAGACCTCGTTCGTCGCTCACTGCGGATGAACCCCGCCCGAGTGATCGTCGGGGAGGTTCTCGGAGACGAGATCGTGACGATGCTCAACGCCATGAGCCAGGGCAATGACGGGTCGCTGTCCACAATCCACGCCAACTCGTCGGTCGAGGTGTTCAACCGCATCAGCACCTACGCCATCCAGTCCCAGGAGCGGTTACCGATCGAGGCGACCCAGATGCTGATAGCCGGCGCACTCGACTTCGTCGTCTTCATGCGCAAGACCAACGAGTACGCCGAGGGTGGCAAGCTGGTCCGGATCGTCGAGAGCGTGCGTGAGGTCGTCGGGCACGACGAGCGCGTGATGTCGAGCGAGGTCTTCGCCCTGGACCCAGCAGCGGGCGTCGCGCTACCGCACGCGCCGATCCAGTGCGTGCAGCAGCTCGAGGCGCACGGCTACCAGCCGCTCGTGCACGGCAGGTGGGGCTGATGCCCGTCGACCCTCTCGCCGTTTACCTGTCGCTGGGAGCTCTCATCGGCGGCGGCATCTTCTTGCTGGTCGTCTTCTTCATCGGAAGCGAACCGGGCAGCCGTGAGATCAAGCCGTCCAATTCTTTGGACCTGGCCGACTTCGACTATCGCGGCATCCTCGTCCGGCTCGGCTTGGGTCTGGTCGCCTTTGTCGGCGTGATGGCCGCCACGCGCTGGGTAGTCCTGGCCGTGGCTGTGTCAGCACTCGTGGTCTTCTGGACGCGCATCTTCGGAGGGGCTGCTGAGGAACGTCGTGCGATCGAGCGGCTCGAAGGGCTCTCCGGCTGGACCGAGGCCCTACGCGACACCATCGCGGGTGCCGTCGGGCTCGAGCAGGCCATTCCCGCCACCGCCGTCAACGCGGCCCCGGTGATCCGACCCTCGCTCAACCTCCTGGTCGACAGGTTACGCGTCCGCGAGCCGCTGCCTAACGCCTTGATGAAGTTCGCAGACGATCTGGACGACTCGTCCGCAGATCTGATCATTGCCGCCCTCATCTTGAACTCTCGGCTGCGCGGGCCGGGCCTGCGAGAGGTTCTGAGCGCGCTGTCGGAGTCGGCCCGTGAGGAGCTGGACCTTCGTCGGAGGGTGGAGGGGTCGCGGCGCAGCACCCGACGCAGCGTCCAGATCGTCGTCGGTGTGACGCTGCTCGTATCGGCCGGGCTGATCCTCTTCAACCAGACGTACCTCGAGCCCTACGACAGCACCGTCGGTCAGCTCGTCTTGGTTGTCGTCATCGCCCTGTTCGCCATGGGTGTGTTCTGGATCCGCCGCCTGGCCGGTGTCGACGTACCCGAGCGGTTCCTTGTCCAGAGCCAGCGTCGAGGATCCGAGCGCCTCGACGTGGTCGGGGGGTTGGCGGCATGACGTTGATCATGCTCGCCGGCGCGGCCGCGGGCCTGGGCCTCTTCCTGCTGGTGAAGGTCTTCGTCCAGCCGAAGCCCGGCGTCGCGGCCACGTTGGCCCGGCTCGACGCGGGACGCCGGGGAGTCGCCAGCCCGACCTCCAGCACTGCACCCGATGCCCCCCTCGGTGGCATCGACCGCGCCCGGCTGAGCCTCGGTTCCCGGCTGGAGGCGGAGGCGGCTGCCCGGGGTTGGAAGTTCGAGAAGATCCGTCTGGACCTTGCCATCATGAACCGCCCGTTCTCCGTCCACCTGGGCACCAAGGTGCTGCTGGCCTTCGGTGCGCTCGTCTGGTTGCCGCTGATGGCCGGCCTGCTCCGCCTGATCGGTTCGAACGTCGGAACGACAGCGCCGGCCGTTCTCACGCTGGCCGGAGCGGCCTTGGCCTTCTTCCTCCCCGATCTGGCACTGCGAAGGGAGGCGGAAGCGCGTCGCCGCGACTTCCGCCACGTGGTGGGCTCCTTCCTCGACCTGGTGGCTATGAACCTTGCCGGCGGCCGAGGGCTCCCGGAAGCCTTGATGGCTGCCTCGAGTGTCGGAGACCACTGGGCGATGGCCAGGATCAGGCAGGCGCTGAGCAACGCCCGCGTGGTCGGCATCACGCCGTGGGAGGGGGTGTCTCGGCTCGGCCGGGAGCTCGGAGTCGAGGAGCTGCGAGATCTTGCCTCCGCGCTCGCGCTGGCCGGTGACGAAGGAGCCAAGATCCGGCACTCGTTGATGGCCCGGGCTGAGTCAATGCGCCGCAAGGAGATGTCAGACGTCGAGGGCCAGGCGGGGGAGCGGTCGCAGTCCATGCTGGTCGCGCAGCTCTTGATCTGTGCCGCGTTCCTGCTCTTCTTGGCGTATCCAGCCACCTCTCAGATACTCAACAGCTGATGGATCGGATCGGCGACAGTGACCAAAGAGAGCCGTAAGCGCGTATTGTCTACCAAAAGCCGTCTGTGACACCACAGGCGCGAAAGGGGTCCACCATGCCAGCGGAGTTCAACGTTGCTCGGCAACTGCTCGCCTATGCCCGTCTCCGGGCGGAGGCGTTGAGGTGCCGACGCGACAACCAGTGGGGAGCATCGGCCATCGAGTGGGCGATCATCAGCGCCATCGTGGTGACTGCGGCCGTCCTGATAGGCGGGGCCATCAAAGCCGCCGTTGACGGCAAGAAGAACGACATGTGCACCCAAGAAGGCATCAACTGCTGAGCCGACCGATGCAGCGTCGACGACGCGATCAAGACGGGGCGAGCGCCATCGAGATGGCGATCGTCGCTCCGTCGTTCCTGCTGATCATCTTCGTGATCATCGAGGTCGCATTGTGGATGCACGCACGAGACGTAGCACTGGCTGCCGCGCGCGAGGGAGTCGCGTACCTGCGCACGTACCAGCCGGAGGACAACAATGCCGGCCACGAGGCAAAGACTGTGGCCGAGGCGGAAAGCTTTGCGAGGGAGATCGGCGCGGTGCAGAACCCCTCCGCCGACGTCGACTACAACGGCGAGGACCGACGCGTCACCGTGACCGTGAAGGGCGACGTCATCGACCTCATTCCTGGGTGGACGCTCACGGTCAGCGGGACCGCGACCGGTCTCCTCGAGGACTTCCAGCCCGATCTGGGGCCTCCGTGAGCCGCGACGACGCCGGGAGCACGTCGTTGGAGCTCGTCCTGCTGGCTCCGATCCTGTTGAGCGTGATGATGCTGATCGCCGCGTTCGGAAGACACGCCGACGCCCAGGCGTACGTCGACCAGGCGGCCCGGGACGCGGCGCGGACCGCCACCGCCAACCGAGATGGCGACTCCGCGAAGGAGGCGGTCTCGGCAGTGATCGAGGCTGCTCTCGCGTCTGCTCCGCCGGCTTGTCAAAACAGCGAGCGGCATACGGAGGAGTCGTCGTCGGGGAAATTCCAGGCCTCGAGCCCCTTCTATGTTGCTCCGGTGGGCGACGAGCCGGGTCAGGTCGTCATCACGGTGACAGTGACGTGCGACGTCGACGTCTCCGATCTCAGCCTGATCGGTCTCGGCCAGACGATCACCCTCACCAGCACGTTCTCGAGTCCGATGCCGGCGCTCTATGGCACGTACTAGTCAGCGGCGGCGGTGTGCCGGCCTGCGTAGTCGCCATCGAGGCGAGCGCGGGGCACTCACGCCTGCCGTGATCGTGATGGCGGTCGGCATGTTGCTGCTTGGTGGCCTCGTCACCGACGGCGGTCGGCAGCTCAACGCCAAGCTGCAGGCTCAGGCCACGGCGGAGGAGGCGGCCCGAGCAGGGGCGAACATGCTCGACCTTCGCCTGCTCACCGACCAACCGCCGCTGGACCAGGACATGGCCAGGGAGGCGGTCGACGCTTACTGCGCCGTCGCTCGAGCCAACGACGACCGGATCGACGTCTGTGAGGTCGACGGCTTCGGTGTGAGCGACAACAACAAAGGCGAGTTCGTCTCGGTCCGGGTGACCATGAACGTCAAGGCGCTGCTGTTCGGGATCATCGGTCAGCATGAGCTGAGCGTCGAAGCCACGGAGAGTGCTACGCCGGTTCAGGCGATCGAGGACCCCTTGGACAAGCAGTTCGTCCCCGAGGACGTGCTACCGACGCCGGAGTCGCCAAACTATCCCTCGACAGTGACGGTAGAGGAGGGCGAGCCCCCACCGCCTACGTCTCTGCTCCCGCTGTCCAACTACACCACCCAGGTGTGCGGACAAAGCACCGTCCTGCCGCTGACGATCGCGGTCAGCTGCTCCGTCACCGAGACCGTCGAGCCGAAGCCGCCGCCGGGGACGACGATCCCGACGACGATCTACTCGACGCGACCGACCTCGGTGAACCCGTTTCCGTCTGTCACGCCGCCGTGACCCGTGGCGTCGTCGCCGCGATGGTGGTCACGGTGCTGCTGTTCAGCGGCTGCACGAAGCCCGACGGTCCACCGGTCCCGATCGTGACGGGCGCCGAGCCCACCCGTGCCCCCGCCACCTCGTCGGCGCCTGCGCGTGACGCGGTTCGCGTCGAGGTGAGCTTGAAGGTGGGAGCCAGTCGCGAGACCAAGGCGTTGACGGCGTACCTGCGAGCCCGGACCGAGTCGTTCTTGAGGGGGTCCATCACCCCTCGTCTGCGGGCGCACGCGACCAGGTCGGAGTTCCGACGCCAGCGGGGCCTCGTCAGGTCCGCGGTCGAAGGAGGCTTCACCGTGCCCGCTCGGCCGCGAGCTGCCGTCATCGGGAGGCAACGGCCGGCGCCGAAGACCACTGTCCTCGATGTCTGTTTCTACCTGCCGTCGACGGAGTACCTCGACCAGACCACCGGCAAGTCGCCGTACGGCGAGGTACCGCGACGGTGGCAACCGGCCACGGTACGAATGGTTAAGTCGCCGGTGACCTGGAAAGTCGCTAAGGTGGTGCCACCACCGAAGCAGGGTGGTCCAACCTGTAGGGGGCTTGACTGATGGTCATGACTGGGATGGTGCGCGCCGCTGTCGCCGCCGCGGTTTGCCTGGCAGTCGCTCCGACCACCGGTGCATCAGCGCTCAGCATCAGTTCGAAGGCGCCGTCGGTCTCCACTGGCCCAGCAGCCCCCTCGCTGGCTGCGTCCGCCTCGTCCGGGGTCGAAAGCTGGTCAGCGGGGGGGCTCATCGAGACAACGACCTCCCCGTTGACCAGGCCTTCCGCGGCATCCTCTGGCTTCGCGCAGGTGGGCGGCTGCACCTTCTACGCGACAAGCGCGTCTGCCGGCGGCTTCTGCAGCAGCGGCGGAGTCACCGGCCGGGTGCAGAGCCTGGCGGCCTGGCTAGGCGGCAAGAAGTTCTACCCATGCAAGTACTTTCAACTGCCCGAGGGCATGTATGTCAACGCCCCTATCGGCAAACACGGCAGGTGGATGCTGTTGGCATGCTTCGAAGAAGTCGACCTGACGCAGCCGTGGGGCGGCACCGACGTCCAGATCGACCTCATGGGCCAGTGGGTCACTGACGAAGAAGTTAAAGACGGACTCACCGACGTCCCGGGCTACATGAACCAGTTCTGGGACATCCAGTCGGACCGGAACTACTATCCGCTGCCCCGGTTCACGCCGTGGCCGTCGCATCCGTTCCGAGTCGGCGGTTACAGCTACTTCTCCGCCAGCTGGATCGAGGCGCTGAACAGCCAGAAGCGTACCGAGCCTGAGTTCAACGTTGCGTACCAGACCACCTCGCAGGGCACCGTCTATCTTCACGCCGAGATTGCCAAGGTGACGATCGACCCAGGGATCGACGGGATGGACCCGATCGACTGCGGCATCGCCGACGTGCCCTTCGACCGTGGGGCCCGGGACTCTATCCCGCGCAGCGAGGGCGGTGACCAGGAGTCGGAGTGCTGGACGCGTTACGAGCACTCCACGGCGGCTGAAGACAAGCGGTCCGTGAACATCACTGCCGACGCGATGTGGCACGTCGAGGTGAACGACGCGGCAGGCAACCAGCTGGCAGAGCTCGGTGACTTCACCTACTCGGTCAAGCAGCGGGTGGCCGTGGCAGAGGTTCAGCCCCTCGTCGACTGGTGAGACCAGTGGGCGCGCCGAAGGCCGGTGACCTCGCCATCCGCAACACTTGCCATCTGAGGAGGAATGTCTCGTGGTAGTCACTCGCACACAGGCGCCAACCCGCCTACCCGGACGCGCCGCCTCCCGCGGCAGCCGCGCCGGGGAGATTCTTCGAGGGATCGTGGCTCTGGTGGCCATGCTGACCATCGCCGTCGGAGTGCCCGTTGCCCTCTACCGCGGTTTCGGGACCCCTTGGCCCGGCGAGATGCCTACCGCCGACTGGATTTACGCCGACTTCGACACGCGTGATGCGCTTGCCGTGCTCGTCGGTGTGGTGTGGCTGGGCTGGCTTCACTTCGTCATCTGTCTGCTGGTGGAGTTCGTTGCCGAACACCGCGGCCGTGGGCTTCCGGCGCGCGTTCCCGGCGGCTCCGTCGGCACCCAGCCCCTGGCCCGTCGGTTGGTAGGAGGCGTGCTGCTGCTCGTCAGCGGCGTGGCGGCCACCGTGCCGACGGCTGCCGCCGTGACGGACGATCCCCACCGGCCGCCGAACTCGTCGGTCGCCCGGGCCGTCGAGGATGCCGGCGCCGTCGGTAAGGCGATTCCTCAGGACACCGGAAACCTCCAAGGCAACCGCGCCACTGCTGCCTTCACCGACGAAGAAGCAGGTGTCATCCACAAGTACGCCGAGGTACAGCCACCGAGAGGTCGCCATTACGACACGGTGTGGGGTATGGCGGAGCGCTATCTCGGAGACGGCATGCGCTACAAGGAGATCGTCGCTCTCAACGAAGGCGTTCTCCAGCCAGATGGCAGGACCTGGCAGAACCCCGACCTCATCTACCCCGGCATGATCTTCAAGCTGCCTGCCGACGCCGAGGGGCCGGGACTTCGCATCCCGGACAACCAACCGGACTCACGCCCCACCACCGGTTCGACCACGTCACCGACCGGGGACCGGCAAGGCGGGGGCGCGGGCAGGGGGTCGGACGACGCAGTGTCGCCCGTGGGTGGGGCGGACGGATCTGCGGCTGTCGCCATCGACGACGCATCGACCGTGGCGATCGGCGGCTTCAGCACCGCCGGAGCACTCCTCGCCGCCGGGTTGCTCTTCAACCTACGTCGCCGCAGGGGCTGGAACGGCGGGCCAAACCCGCGAGGTGGCAAGCAGCTCGACCAAGAGTTTGACCTGCGTGGCGCGGCGGACGAGTCGTCGGCGATCTTCGTCGACAGCGTGCTACGAGGGCTCGGGGCCTCGACTCCGCCAGGAGCCCCGCTGCCGGCACCCACCTCTGCTCTGCTCGGTGTCGACGGTTTCGCCCTCACCTTCCCGCCGAACTCACGGGTGCGGCTGGGTGATCCATGGCGAGGCGACTCCGGAGGCCGGACCTGGTCTATCCAGCGGTCACACGCCCCGACGGTCGCACCGGCCGGAACGCGGCTGAGTCCCCTCCCCGGCCTGGTGGCAATCGGGCGCCGAGACAACGATGTCGAAACCCTGATCGACGTCGAGTCGATTGCCGGGATCGTCAGCATCAGCGGTGACCTCGAGGTCGCCAGAGAGGTCGCCGTCGGGCTCGGTATCGGCCTTGCGACAAACCGCTGGTCGGACCGTCGGCGGGTGACGTATGTCGGCTTCGCCGACGACCTGTCGTCGTTTGCACCCGACAGCATCAGACACTATGACGACCTGGGAGCAGTGTTCGAGACCGTCGACGCAGCTCGTCGACGGCAGCACTCGGCCTGTGCAGCTGGCGGCTTCGAGTCGGTCCGTGCGGCCCGCCTTTCCGACCAGGACGCGCGGATGTGGGCGCCGGAGTTCATCGTCTTGTCGGGAGTTCCGAGCGAGGCTGACGTGAAGCGGCTGCAGAGCATCTGCGCTGACCCTCGCAACGCTGTCGGCGTCGTCGTCGTAGGCGACATCGTGGAGGCTCCGGTCCGCTTGGTGGCCTCGTCCGAGGGACGGCTGTGGTGTGGACCGCTCGGCATCGACGTGGCTGCACACCGGTTGTCCACCGACACCTACCGCGATGCCCTCGCCGTGTTCGACGCCACACTGACCTCGTCGGACGCGACGGCACGTGCAGACGGTGCGGACCTCCGTGCGCCCATCGTCGATCCGGACGCGCTGGATCTAAGCCGCGCGCTGCCGGTCCAGATCAACACGCTAGGGCCGGTCTCGGTCGATGCACCAGGAGAGGTCGACGACAACCGGCGGGCGTTGTTGACCGAGATCATCGTCTACCTCGCCCTGCACCCGGACGGCATCCACCCGAACGTTCTGTCTGCAGCCATCTGGCCAAGGGGGATCAGCGACGAGGTCCGCGACTCGGCGCTTGCACAGACGGCCAGCTGGCTGGGCGTCGACGAAACCGGCCTCCCACGGCTGCAGATCGACAGTCAGGGACAGTGGGTGCTGTCACACGCCGGCGTCCGGTTCGACTGGGACGTCTTCCGTGCTCTCGCGAATCGATCCCTCCGTGGCAACGACCCGACCGGCGATCTCGAGCTGGCGTTGACGCTGGTGCGCGGGAACCCGTGGACCGCATTGCCGGAGGGCCGTTACGCGTGGCTGGCCTACGAGACGCTCGAAGCCGACGTGCGCCTGGCAGTGGTCGCTGTGGCTCGTCGGCTGGCATTGCTCGCGGCCGACGCCGGGGCCCCCTTGCGGGCACGTGACGCTTTGCAAGCGGGGCTACGGACCGCGCCTGCCTGTGAGGAGCTTTGGCGCGACGCGTTGACACTTGCGGGTCGGTTCGCGGGGCGAGCCGATGTCCGGGCGGTTGCCGACGACATGTACGCCTCCATCGCGCGCTACGGGTCCCCACGAGGGGCGCAGGCGGAGACGGAGGCGCTCGTAGACGAGCTCTTGCCGGGCTACCGAAGGTTACCCGCTGCCTGACGGGGTGGCTGCGCCGCGCCAGGTGGTGGTTCCCTTCGACCGCTTCTCGGGCTGGCTGGAACGGTTCGACTCGCGCCATCCCGGAACTCGCTGGTCTGTGGCGGCTGGCGTCCTCCAGGCCACCAGCCCCGACGGCACTCACGTCAGTGTCGAGATCCCTTTTGCGGCCGAGGATCTGCAGACGGCTGCCGATGTCGTCACCCATCTGGGACGCGGGTGGCGCATCGGAGTCGTGCTGGTCCGACGGGGCGGCTTCGCGGCGGCGTACGTCGTCGGCGCCGAGATAGTCGCGGCAAAGACCGGACGACGCCATGTACAGGGCAAGACGAAAGCCGGCGGTTGGTCGCAGCATCGGTTCGCCAACCGTCGAGACAACCAGGCCCGCGTCGCATTCGAGGCTGCTGCCGGCTACGTGGAGCGGTTGCTGCTGCCTCGTATCGCGACCCTCGACGCAGTCGTCTCGGGCGGTGACCGAAGGGCGGTGGAGACCGTCTTCGCCGACGCGGCACTGCAGCCGCTCACCTCGCTGCCGCAGCGGTGGCTGGGCGGTGTCCCGGACCCGAAACGGGCAGTGCTCGAGCAGGCCGTCGCCAGGGCTCGGTCGGTGACCGTGCTCATTGCCGACCCATGAGCGCTGCCGACAGGCCCCCGGTGCCTAAAGGTCATCTGTGGAGAAGGTGTCGCACTCGTCCATGTCACCCGACTCGTAGCCGGTCATGAACCAGTCGACACGCTCCTGCGCCGAGCCGTGCGTCCACTGCTCCGGGTTGACACGTCCCTGGCTCCGCTCCTGGATGCGGTCGTCCCCGACAGCCGTCGCAGCGTCGATGGCTTCGGCGATGTCCTCGTCGGTCAGCTCGAGGATGAACGGTTCCCCGTTCTCGTCGGTGGTGGTCGTGGCCGCGTTCGCCCACATTCCGGCGTAGCAGTCCGCCTGCAGCTCGATCCGTACCGAGGGGCTGGTTGGACCTGTCTCCCGGCTCTGGTACCTACCCAAGGTGCCGACGAGGTCCTGCACATGATGGCCGTACTCGTGCGCAACGACGTACGCCTCTGCGAAGTCGCCGCCTGTCGCGCCCAGCTGTTCCTCGAGCATCGCGTCGAAGAAGGTGAGGTCGATGTAGACCTGCTTGTCAGCCGGGCAGTAGAAGGGGCCGGTTGACGACGAGGCCTGACCACAGCCGCTTGAGGTGCTGCCCCGGAAGTTCTGCCACTGAGAGTTCTCGTACTCCATGCCCGCCTGCTCAGGCAGGGCCTCGGCCCAGTAGGCCTGCACAGAGTTGACCGTGGCAAGGATCGCGCATTCCTGCTCCTTCTCCGCATCGGCTCCGGTGCTGCACTCCGACAGGATGTCGCCTTCGGCGTCTGCACTGACGCCACTGGAGGTGCCGGGAAGCCCGGCCCCGCACTTGGCCGCGACCACGAGCACGACGATGAGCAAGATGATCCCGCCCACGCCTCCGCCACCGACCATGCCACCCGGCATACCTCCGCCTCTGCCGGTAGGCATGGGGAACCCCATGCCTCTGCTGGTGGTGCCGCCGCCTCCGCGGTTACGCACCTGGCTGCGGTCGAGCCTCGCCCTCGGGTTGAACTTCATGCACTTCCTTCCGCCGACACGTTGTGTTCCGTCTCTGATCGGCACGGCTGGCGCCGCCTGTAGCCTAGAGGCGATCATGCCCGCACGACTCAGCCGGGCGTCTCCCCCTCTGCGAAAGTCTTTGTCCCCCCGTGATCACCGCCCGAAACCTTCACGTGCGCGCTGGCTCCCAGATCCTTGTGGACAAGGCGTCGTTCCGCATCGGCCCGGGCGACAAGGTCGGCCTGGTGGGACGCAACGGCGCCGGCAAGACAACCCTGACAAGGATCCTGGCCGGCGAAGGAACGCCGTTCAGCGGTGACGTGACCAGAGGTGGCTCGGTCGGATACCTGCCGCAGGACCCTCGGACCGGTGACCTGGATGTCCTCGCGCGCGCTCGAATCTTGTCCGCCCGCGGGCTCGACGATGTCGTACGGCGGCTGCGTCAGGCAGAACAGCAGATGGCAAGCGACGACCCGTCCGTCACCGACAACGCGATGCGGCGCTACACCACCGCCGATGCCGAGCTGCATGCCGCCGGCGGCTTCGCCGCGGAGGCCGAGGCAGCGCAGATCGCCGCCAGCCTGGGTCTGCCGGAGCGGGTGTTGACACAGCCTTTGAAGACGCTGTCCGGCGGACAGCGCAGACGGGTCGAGCTCTCCAGAATCCTCTTCTCGCAGGCGCAGACCCTGCTGCTCGACGAGCCGACCAACCACCTCGACGCCGACTCCATCGGCTGGCTACGCGCCTTCTTGAAGGCGCACAAGGGAGGACTCGTGGTGATCAGCCATGACGTCGCGCTCCTCGAGGAGACGGTCACCAAGGTCTTCCATCTCGATGCCAACCGGGCCGAGCTGGACATCTACAACATGGGGTGGAAGCGGTACCTGCAGCAGCGAGAGACAGATGAAAGGCGTCGCCGCCGAGAGCGCGCCAACGCCGAGAAGAAGGCCGGCGCCTTGCTGGCGCAGGCGGACAAGATGCGAGCAAAGGCCACGAAGGCCACTGCGGCTCAGAACATGGCCAAGCGGGCCGAACGGCTGCTCACCGGACTGGAAGCCACCAGGCGCTCTGACCGGGTGGCCAAGATCTCGTTCCCTTCACCGGCGCCGTGCGGAAAGACGCCGCTGATGGCCCACGAGCTGTCGAAGTCGTACGGCTCGCTCGAGGTGTTCACCGATGTCGACCTCGCTGTGGACAGGGGCAGCCGGGTGGTCATTCTCGGCCTCAACGGCGCCGGCAAGACCACGTTGCTGCGGATCCTCGCCGGCATAGACGAGGCCGACACCGGGAAAGTGGAGGCCGGGCACGGGCTCAAGCTGGGCTACTACGCGCAGGAGCACGAGACGCTCGACCTCCAGCGGAGCGTCGTCGAGAACGTGCAGTCATCGGCACCGGTTCTGACCCAGACGCAGGCGCGCAGCGTCCTGGGTGCGTTCCTGTTCTCGGGTGAGGATGCGGACAAACCGGCCGGTGTCTTGTCGGGTGGGGAGAAGACCCGGCTCGCGCTGGCCACGCTCGTGGTGTCGGCCGCCAATGTGCTGCTGCTCGACGAACCCACCAACAACCTCGATCCGGCGAGCAGGGAAGAGGTCCTTGGCGCCATTCGTGGCTACTCTGGCGCGATCGTGCTGGTGACCCACGACGAGGGAGCGGTCGAAGCACTGTCACCGGACCGGGTGCTGATCCTCCCGGACGGAGTCGAGGACCTGTGGAGCCCGAGCTACAGCGATCTTGTCCCCTTGGCTTGACCCTGCCCCGCCCGCGGCGGTCCAGCCTGGGCAGGTCTCGCCCCCACTATGCTGTTGCACCAATGAGCAAGCAGGCCGATGACCTCACACTGGTGCTCGACGACACGGGCTGGGTGGCAACCGTCAGCTTGGTCCGGCCTGCCCACCACAACGCACAGCTGCCGCAGCAGTGGGAAGCGCTGGCCAGGATCGGCGAGTCGTTGCCCGACACGGTCCGGGTCGTCGTCATCCGCGGTGAAGGGCACTCGTTCAGCGCGGGGCTGGACCTGAGGATGTTCAGCCCCGCGGGGCTGGACGGCGACACCTCCATCACCGAGCTGCTCGACCGCGACGACAACGGCATGGCCGACCGGATAGGGGAGTTCCAACGCGGCTTCTCGTGGTTGCGGCGCAGCGACCTGGTCACGGTCGCCGCCGTCCAGGGTCACGCCATCGGAGCCGGGTTCCAGCTCGCGCTCGCCTGTGACATTCGCGTCTGCGCGGACGACGTCCGGTTCGCCATGCGGGAGACCAGCCTAGGACTCGTTCCGGACCTGGGCGGGACCCATCCGCTCGTGGCGTTGGTGGGCTACTCCCGGGCGCTGGAGATCTGTGTGACCGGCCGGTTCGTGGACGCCGTCGAGGCCCGCGAGATCGGCCTGGCCACCATCGTCGTATCCCGGGCAGAGCTTGACGCCGCCGTTGCCGACTTCTGTGCGGCCGTCCTCGCCAGTGCACACCATGCGGTTACCGCGACGAAGCAGCTCTTGAAGGACGCGTCGGACCGCTCGTACGCCGAACAGCTGGATGCCGAGCGTCGTGCTCAGGTGCCGCAGCTACGACAGCTCGCCGCCGACTCGGCAATGAGACACCGGGCGACAGGGAACAAGCCGGGTTGACACTGCGTTTGCAGAGGTCACGATGAGCAGCCCCACGAGTCCGATGCGGATGATGCACCAGTTCAGCCGTGAGGACCCCACCCAGGGCCGCGACGGGTTGGCGTCGGGCACCATCCGGCGGGTGCTCGCGTTCGCGAAGCCCTACAGCCGGCAGGTCACCGCTTTCCTCGTTCTTGTCATCATCGACTCAGCCCTGGTCGTGGCCTCGCCCTTGCTCTTCAAGAAGATCGTCGACGACGGCATCGCAACGGGTGACCGGGGCCTGGTCACCTTGCTCGCCGGCATCGTGGCGCTGCTGGCCTTCGCGGAGGCAGGCCTCAGCCTTGCCCAGCGCTGGTACTCCTCCCGGATAGGTGAAGGGCTCATCTATGACCTGCGCACAAGCGTCTTCGACCACGTGCAGCAGATGCCGGTCGCCTTCTTCTCCAGGACGAACACCGGGTCGCTGGTGTCGCGACTCAGCAACGACGTCATCGGTGCACAGCGGGCGTTCACCTCGGTGCTGTCCGGCGTCGTCAGCAACATCATCACCTTGGTGCTCGTCACAGCGGCCATGTTGTACCTCTCGTGGCAGATCACGCTGCTCGCTCTCGTCATGCTGCCGCTCTTCTTGATGCCGGCAAAATGGGCCGGTCGCAAGCTGTCCGGACTCACGCGTCAGCAGATGGAGACCAACGCGCAGATGTCCGGGCTGATGACCGAGCGGTTCAACGTCGGCGGGGCAGTGCTCGTCGCCCTGTTCGGCCGGCGGCGCGAGGAGCAGGCACAGTTCTGCTACAAGGCGGAGACCGTACGCGACCTCGGCGTCAAGATCGCCATGACTGGCCGCATCTTCTACAGCGCCCTGACGTTGGTCGCCGCGTTGGCCACCGCGCTCGTCTACGGCGCCGGCGGCCAGTTGGTCATCTCCGAGGCGGTCACCGTCGGAGACCTGGTCGCCCTCGCCACGCTGATGGGGCGACTGTACGGACCCCTCACGGCCCTGTCGAACGTCCGAGTAGACGTGATGACAGCTTTGGTGTCCTTCGAGCGGGTCTTCGAGGTGCTGGACCTCCAACCGATGATCAGGGACGCCGACGAACCGCAACCGCTCGACCCGGACCTGGCGACAGTCGAGTTCGACCACGTCTCGTTCAGGTACCCCACCTCGGATGAGGTGTCCCTGGCCAGCCTGGAGGTGGTGGCGCGGCCCGAGGGCAACACCAGCAACGAGGTCTTGCACGACGTCAGCTTCCGTGTGGACACGGGCCAGATGGTCGCCCTGGTGGGACCGTCGGGTGCCGGCAAGACGACCCTGACACATCTCGTGGCACGACTGTACGACGTCACAGGAGGCGTCGTCCGGGTGGGGGGCAAGGACGTCCGAGAGGTCGACTCACGTGACCTGCGCGCTTTGGTGGGCTACGTCACTCAGGACGCGCACATGTTCCACGACTCGATCCGAGCAAACCTGACCTACGCCAAGCCAGGCGCCGCTGACACAGAGCTGATGGCCGCGCTGGACGCTGCCCAGATCCGCACCCTGGTGGAGTCACTTCCCGACGGGCTCGACACGGTCGTCGGTGACCGCGGCTACCGACTCAGCGGCGGCGAGAGGCAGCGCCTGGCCATCGCGCGCCTGCTGCTCAAGTCTCCCCGCATCATCATCCTCGACGAGGCGACCGCACACCTCGACAGCGAGTCGGAGTACGCCGTCCAGCGCGCCTTGGACACAGTGCTCGCAGGCAGAACGTCGCTGGTGATCGCGCACCGCCTCTCGACGGTCCGACATGCTGACCAGATACTCGTCGTCGACGCCGGTCGGGTCGTCGAGCGTGGGACCCATGAGGAGCTGCTCGCCGCCGATGGACTGTACAGCGACCTCCACCGGACCCAGTTCAGCGAACAGCGCGACGCGGTCCCCGTCTCCGTACCCTGACCTCGGTGTCTGCGGCATGATGAGGTCATGGATCTTGGGCTGAGAGATCGCGTCTTCATCGTCACCGGGGCCAGCAGAGGGCTCGGCAAGGCCACCGCACATGTGCTTGTCGACGAAGGTGCCAAGGTGGTGATCTCGGCACGCAACGCCGAGAGCGTCGAGGGGGCGTGTCAGGACCTCGGGACCGACAACGCGACCGGAGTCACAGCCGACAACGGCGACCCTGAGACACCCGCACGCCTCGTCTCCGCTGCTCGTGACACCTTCGGTCGCCTCGACGGAGCATTGATCAGCGTCGGGGGCCCCGCAACCGGCGGGGTGCTCGACACTTCGGACGAGACGTGGCGGTCCGCGTTCGACACGGTGTTCCTGGGCGCGCTCCGCCTTGGCCGGGTCCTCGTCGAGGCGCTCGAGCCGGGGGGCGCAGTGGCCTTCGTGCTGTCGACGTCTGTCAAGCAGCCGATTGGCGGCCTCGCGGTGTCGAACGGCCTTCGCCCTGGCCTCGCCATGGCCGCCAAGACCCTGGCCGACGAAGTCGGTCCTCGCGGCATACGCGTCAACGGCCTGTTGCCGGGCCGCGTCGAGACCGAACGAGTACAGGAGCTCGACGGCCTCAGCGACGATCCGGAGGCGACGAAACAGTCGCACCTCGCCGGGATTCCGCTGCGTCGCTACGGTCAGCCCGCCGAGTTCGGTAGGGCAGCCGCCTTCCTGCTCTCTCCGGCCGCTGACTACATCACGGGCGCGATGCTACCTGTGGACGGGGGACTTACCCGCGCGCTCTGACGGTGGGTCACCGGATCGCGGGGCGCGCGAGCGCAGGTTGTACTCCGACCAGGCGAAGTAGCACCAGAAAGCCAAGGCAAGAGCCGCGAAGAAGAACCACTGCAGCCCGTAGAAGAAGTGTGGTCCCGACCCGAGCTCCGGTGGGTCGGCCGGCTCCGGCGCAGGCGTCGCTTCAGGGGTCTCCGAAATCAGCTCGACGAACCCGTCGTACACCGGGTACGGCAGGTACGGCCGGATGGCCGCCGCTGAGATCGCTCGCACCGTCCCGTCGTTCGGCGTGACCTCATTGCCGTCGCCTTCGGCGTCGCGCCTCACCCACCCCGTCACGCTGACCTTGCCGGTGGGCGGCGCCGGGACTGCGGGCGTCTGGTTGGCGTTTCCTTCGGTCTGTACCCACCCCCGGTCGACGAGCAGCGCCGGTCCTGCCTGCGTGACGAGTGGCACGACGACGTCCACCCCCGGAGCGCCGTTCCGGGTGCGGTAGGAGACGATGAGCTGCTCGGTCGCGTCGTACCTGCCGACTGCCGACACCGGGCGCCACTCGTCGTCTCGCGCGGGCGGTCCTTCGGTGCTCAAGACGTCGGCCGCAGCCGCCGGCTCAGCGCTCAGGTTCTGGGCGACGATCACGTTGTCGTCCTGACGCTCGTAGTAGCGACGAAGTTGCCAGCGGCCGAGCTCCACGCAGGCGACACCGACGACGATGACCGCCAGCAGGAGCCCGACCCAGCGGCGGGACAACAAGAAGCGCAGCACAGCAGGCCCAACCTACCTCGCACCCCGACCGGGCTGGAGGAGGTCGACGCGGGTCATCACCGCGTAGGCTGGGCAGGTGAGCACCCAGACACCCGGCCGGTACGCCCCCGACCAGATGTTGCTGAGCGACCGGTATGGCCGCGTCGCCACCGACTTGCGGGTGTCGTTGACCGACCGGTGCAACCTGCGCTGCTCCTACTGCATGCCGGCCGAGGGTCTTGACTGGTTGCCGACACCGGAGGTTCTGACAGACGACGAGGTCGTTCGACTCATCGAGATCGCCGTCACCCACCTCGGCGTCGACGAGGTCCGCTTCACCGGTGGCGAGCCCTTGATCCGTCGCGGCTTCACCCAGATCGTGACTCGCACGGCGCAGCTGCAGCCTCGCCCTAGAATCGCTGTCACCACCAACGGTCTCGGGCTGGACAAGGCGGCTGGAGCGCTCGCCGCGGCGGGGCTCGATCGCGTCAACGTGAGTCTGGACACGGTTCGCCCGGAGACGTTCTTGGCCATCACCCGACGTGACCGCTTCGATGACGTGGTCAAAGGGCTGGCGGCGGCTGCGGAGGCCGGGCTCACCCCCGTCAAGATCAACGCGGTGCTGCTGCGGGGACACAACGAGGACCAGGCACCCGAGCTGCTGCGTTGGTGCCTCGCGCAGGGCTACGACCTCAGGTTCATCGAGCAGATGCCGCTGGATGCCCAGCACAGCTGGAGCCGAGACACCATGGTCACCGCCGACGAGATCTTCGCATCGCTGCAAGCGGAGTTCGAGCTCTCCGAGCACCCGGATGAACGGGGCAGCGCACCGGCCGAGCTTTTCCTCGTCAACGGCGGCCCCGGCACCGTCGGGGTGATCGCCTCGGTGACACGGCCGTTCTGCGGCGACTGTGACAGGGTCCGGCTCACCGCCGACGGCCAGGTCCGCAACTGCCTGTTCGCCCGCGAGGAGTCCGACCTCAGACTGGCCTTGCGCTCAGGCGCCTCCGACGAAG
>JAUJOO010000008.1:31911-74286 GCA_030447585.1 Nocardioidaceae bacterium
GACGGGTCGCACCCCAGTGACCTAGCGATGCCGGGCAGCCACGGGGGGAGGCTGCCCGGCATCGCGATGAGGCTCACCGACGGGGGAGACGGGTCGCCTTCCGCTCCAGTCTTACACGTCGATTCCAACCGGTCTAGACCTTGTCGGAATCGCCGGCAGACGCAGACCGGGTCTCGAGGAGAGGGAAATCCTCCACTGGAAAGGACACTGGTCCTGCGCTGGTTCGGCGGTCGGTCGCGTTGGCAAGCACGACAGCTACATAGGGGAGGAACACCGCCCCGGCCACCAGTGCCCACCGCAGCGGACCCGACGTGACGATGGCGAGAACGAAGCAGACCGTGCGCACTCCCATCGAGAACAGGTAACGGGCCTGTCGGCGCCGCAAGTCCTCACTGTGGCTCACGCGGGCCGACGTGATGACCACCGGCTGGTCAGGGTGCTGGTTCACGAGTGCTCCTTACCCATCCACCGTACGCCGTGGCGCAAGCACTGGTGGTGGGTGTGACCCCATCAGCGTGGTCGGTTCGTCGTATCGGCTGCCAGGCGGTAGCGTCAGTCGCCGGACGCTCGACGAGGGAGGCCACGCGTGGGCAGATCTGTCCTGGTGACCGGTGGGAACCGGGGGATCGGCCGCGCCATCGCGGAGGAGTTCGCCGACGCGGGTGACGACGTAGCTGTGACCTACCGCTCAGGCGAGCCGCCGGCAGGATTCCTCGGCGTCCAGTGCGACGTGACCGACGCGGCAGCCGTCGAGGCCGCCTACGCCCGTATCGAGCAGGCGCAGGGCCCGGTCGAGGTGCTCGTCTCCAACGCCGGCATCGCCCGAGACACTCTGCTCCTTCGGATGTCCGACGAGGACTGGACGTCGGTGCTCGACACAAACCTGACCGGCTCGTTCAGGGTCGTCAAGCGCGCAGCAAAAGGGATGTTGCGGCTCAGGCGGGGACGCATCGTCCTCATCTCCTCCGTGGTGGGGCTACTTGGGTCGGCGGGCCAGGTCAACTACGCGGCGAGCAAGGCTGGCCTGGTCGGGATGGCCCGCTCGATAGCCAGAGAGCTTGGTTCGCGGTCGATCACGGCGAACGTCGTGGCCCCAGGCTTCGTCGACACCGACATGACGGCCGACCTACCCGAGGCAAAGAAGGCGGAGTACCTGAACGCGATCCCGCTCGGGCGGTTCTCGACAGGCGAGGAGATCGCCCGCGTGGTGCGCTGGCTCGCGTCAGACGAGGCTGGTTACATCACCGGTGCGGTCATTCCGGTGGACGGTGGTCTGGGCATGGGGCACTGACGTACTGACGAAAGGCTCAACTGATGGGAATTCTCGATGGGAAGCGGATCCTCGTCGCCGGGGTGACCCTGGACAAGTCGATCGGGTTCGCCACTGCAAAGCTGGCGCAGGAGCAAGGTGCCACGGTCCTCATCTCGAACTTCGGGCGCGCTCTCAGCATCACCCGCCGCATCGCCGGCCGGCTGCCTCGGCAGGCACCCGTGCTGGAGCTCGACGTCACCGACGACGAACATCTCGCCGGGCTCGAGGCGCAGGTCCGGGAATACGTCGACGGTCTCGACGGCGTCGTCCACTCCATCGCCTACGGTAACCCGGAGACCATCCTCGGCGGCAAGTTCCTGGAGGGGCCATGGGAGGATGTGGCACAGGCGGTCCGAGTGTCGGCGTACTCGCTGACGTCGCTGGCCACCGCCTGCCTGCCGCTGATGGGGCGGGGAGGCAGCGTTGTCGGTATGACGTTCGACGCGTCCGTCGCCTGGCCGGGCTACGACTGGATGGGCTTCGCCAAGGGTGCTCTCGAGTCCTGCAACCGGTACCTGGCGAGGGATCTGGCGCCCAGCGGCATTCGCTGCAACCTGGTGAGCGCCGGCCCACTGAACACCCTTGCGGCCAAGGCCATCCCCGGCTTCGAGCGCTTCGAGGCCGAGTTCGAGAAGCGCGCGCCGCTCGGGTGGGACCTCGACGACCTCGAGCCGACGGCGCGCACCGTCGTCGCTCTGCTCAGCGACTTCCTGCCGAAGACGACAGGCGAGATACTGCACGTCGACGGCGGCTACCACGCGATGGGCGCCTGAGGGGCACCGGGACATGGATCCGGTTGCTCGGCTGGTGGTCATCCGCCACGCAAAGGCTCAGGACGAGGCAGCCACCGACCGCGCGAGGAAGCTCACCGACCGCGGTGAGGGGGATGCCCGCGCGGCCGGGCAGTGGCTGGTCGCGACCGGTCACGTCCCACAGCTTCTGCTGGCATCGCCGGCCGACCGGTCTCGGCGCACCGCCGAGCTCGTGGCAGCAGCCCTGCCCACCGGCGGGGACGTCGTGCTGGTCGACGAGCTGTATGAGGCCAGTGCCGCCGAGGTGCTACGGATCTGCACAGAGGCCATCGGCGCGGCGGTGGGATGCGCGGCGGTGGTGGGACACAACCCGGCCATGGCTGAGCTCACGGGTTTGGTACAGGCAGGTGACGGCGACTCACTCGTCTTGCGGCCCGGGGCTGTGGCGGTCTTCGAGGTCGACCGTCCATGGAGCGGTCTCGGCCTCGGGCAGGCTCGGCTAGTGGATCGGTTCGCACCCGGTTAGGTGAGCTCCGGCTGGGGGGTGGTGATGCCGTGCTCGGCGTCCGCGGCCTCGATGTCCTCGCGGCTGATGCCGAGCAGGTACAGGATCGTGTCGAGGTAGGGCACGTTGACGGCCGTGTCAGCCACCTCCTGCACAGCAGGCTTGGCGTTGAAGGCGATCCCCAGGCCCGCCGTGGCCAGCATGTCCAGGTCGTTGGCGCCGTCGCCGACCGCGACCGTACGGTCGAGAGTCATCTTGGACTCGTGTGCGAACTGTCTGAGCGCCGCCGCCTTGCCGGCCCTGTCGACGACCTCGCCGACGATGTTGCCCGTCAGCTTCCCATCGGCAATCTCGAGAGTGTTGGCCTTGGCGTAGTCGATCTCGAGGTCGGCAGCGAGCCGGTAGGTGAGCTGGCTGAACCCGCCGCTGACGATGCCGAGGCGGTAGCCGAGTCGCTTGAGCGTGCGGACCACGGTCCTGGCACCCGGCGCCAGCTCCATCTCGTCGTACACCAGATCAAGGGTCGACGCCTCGAGTCCGGCCAGTAGTGCGACGCGGCGGCGCAGTGCCTCCTCGAAATCGAGCTTCCCCCTCATTGCCTCCTCGGTCACCCGTGCCACCTCAGTTCCGACGCCGGCGTGTCGGGCGAGCGCGTCGATCGCCTCGCCCTGAACGAGTGTCGAGTCGACGTCCATCACCACGAGTCGACGTCCATGCCTAAGCAGGCCAACGCTCTGCACGGCCACGTCGACCCGTTGCCGAGCAGCCTCGGTGGCAAGCACGGTACGCAGGCGGGGGATGTCGGCGCCGGAGACGTGGAACTCGATGGCCGTCACCGGGTACCGCGCCATCCTGACGATCCGGTCGATGTTGGAGCCGGTGTCGGCGATCCGGCCGGTGATGGCCGCCACCGCCCGTGGTGACAGGGTTCTGCTCAGGACCGTCACGTGGGCGCGTCCCGCTGGGCGGCGGGCGTTGTCACCATGCCCACTCACGATCTCCAGGTCCATCGACAAGGCGCCTGCGGTCGCCGCCGCACCGGCGTTCAGCTTGGCGACGTCACGAGGAGCGGTCACGAGGATACCCAGCACCAACCTTCCTCGGAGCACGATCTGCTCGATATCCAGGACCTCGACACCGAAGGTCGACAACGTCTCGAACATCGCCGCCGTGACGCCCGGACGGTCTTTTCCCGTGAGGGTGATGAGCAGCGTGGGCGAGTCCTCCATGGCGAATCAGGCTAGCGGCCGTCAAGGCTGGAGCAGACGGCCACGAGCGCACGTCGGGCGGCCCGGTCCAGCGGGTCAAGCAGGTGACGCCGGCGGGCTGCCTCGCTTGCTGACAGTGCACCGCCGTCGTCGGCGCTCGCCATCTCGACTATCAGCCGACAACGGGCGGCGGAGGCGGCGGTCTGTTCGGCGGAGGCCGACGCGAAAGTCATCAGCCCCTGGAACGACGCGGGGGATCGGAGGTTGAGCAGGCCGTCGGTAAACTCCGGGCTCCACGAGGCGACATCCAGCGCCGCCAGCTCGTCGGCGGCTGTTCTCAGTGCGTCCCGAAGCTCCCGGCCCGCCGTCATGACGTCGGCGGCGTACGACGGCACGTGCGCCGTCGAAGCGCTCCACCGGGTCCGGCGTTCGGTGCGCTGGGGCAGCAGCCCTAGGTCGGCGCCCTGCAGGAGGACCGCCTCACCCGCCTCGTGAGCCGCTGTGTTGAAGGCGGTTGGCCCACCGAGCCCGAGCGGGTCACCCGGCACCGGTAGCGCGACGGTCACCCGGGTGACGCGCCGCTCGCGTAGCGCGCCGAGCAGCAGCGCAGCCGACAGCGCCTCCTCCTGCAGCCCGCAGAACTCCACCGCGACCTTGTCGCCCAGCAGCCCGTCGATGACCGTGTCGGCGCTGTGGCGACCGGTTAGCCAGGCGTTGAGCCAGCAGGCGACACGTCCGGACTCGGGGAGGGCGAGCACGGGCAAAGCCTACGAGCCGAGCCGCCACAGACGGTGAACAGGTATTTGGCAGACACACCACTAACATGCACGTGCAATAGGTTGGGACCTCGCAACTTGAGCTGGTGAGGAGATCGATGGCGGCGGTCGTAGAGCTGGCTGATGTCTCGGTCGTGCGCGGCTCCCAGACGCTGCTTGACAACCTCAGCTGGCGCGTCCTCGACGATGAGCGGTGGGTCGTGCTTGGCCCCAACGGGGCCGGGAAGACGACATTGCTGCAGTTGCTGAGCACGCACCTGCATCCCACTGCCGGCGTCGTGGGAGTCTTGCAGGAGGTGATCGGAACGGTCGACGTGTTCGAGCTGCGCCCGCGCATCGGACTGACGAGTGCAGCGCTGGGCGAGCGTATCCCCGCCACCGAGCGGGTTGCCGACGTGGTGGTCTCGGCCTCCTATGCGGTGCTCGGTCGTTGGCGCGAGGAGTACGGCGACCTGGATCATGCCAGGGCAGCGCAGCTGCTGGAGGAGCTGGGCGTCAGGCACCTGGCGGACCGCACCTTCGGCACACTGAGCGAGGGAGAGCGCAAGCGGGTCCAGATCGCTCGTGCGCTGATGACGGACCCCGAGTTGTTGCTGCTCGACGAGCCGGCCGCCGGTCTCGACCTGGGTGGTCGGGAGGACCTGGTGAGCACGCTCAGCGTGTTGGCGAATGACGAGTCATCCCCGACAACCGTGCTGGTGAGCCACCACGTCGAAGAGATTCCTCCCGGCTTCACCCACGTGCTGATGCTTCGCGACGGAAAGCAGGTCGTCGCTGGTCCTATGACGCAGACCCTCACCGAGCAGAACCTGTCGAAGACCTTCGGTATGAGCCTGCATCTCGAGCACAGTGGCGGACGCTACAGTGCCCGCAGGCGCCAGGGGTCACACCGGCGTTGACCGCACGGTGAGTGGGCTAGGGTCAGCGCATGGAATGGTTGCGTGTGCACGACTGGCAGACGTGGCTGATCGTGGCGCTGCTGCTCGCCGGGGCAGAGATGGCCACGCTGGACTTCTCACTTCTGATGATGGCGGTGGGGGCTCTGGTTGGCTGCCTGATGGCGGCGCTGGGATTCTCCCTCACCGTGCAGGTGCTGAGTGCCGTTGCGACGAGCGTCGCCTTACTGGCGTTCGTGCGCCCAAGCATCGTACGTCGTCTACACGCTGGGCCGACGCTCCAGACCGGTCCGGAGTCGCTGGTGGGAAAGACGGGACTCGTTCTCGAGCGCGTCACGGCCCACACCGGTCGGGTGAAGCTGAGCGGCGAGGTGTGGTCGGCGCGTAGTGTCCAGGAGGCGGCCGTGATCGAACCAGGTCACAAGGTGGCCGTTGCTGAGATCGACGGCGCCACCGCCGTGGTCTATCCGCTCGACTAGTCCGGCAAGACATGCAACTGCCTGATCTGTTCTCCGAGCCTGCTACCTGCCGGCTCATCGACCTAAGGGGGTCCGCGTCATGTGGGCGTTGATCGTGCTCGGTATCGTGCTTGTGTTGGCCATCGTCGTGCTGCTGAAGGCGGTCCGAATCGTGCCGCAGGCGCGGGCCGGGATTGTCGAGCGGTTCGGGAAGTACCGCATCACGCTGTCGGCCGGCCTGAACATAGTGACGCCGTTCGTCGACCGCGTCCGTTACCTCATCGACCTGCGCGAGCAGGTGGTGTCCTTCCCCCCGCAGCCCGTCATCACCGAGGACAACCTGGTGGTGTCGATCGACACCGTCATCTACTTCCAGGTCACCAACGCGGTTGCGGCGACGTATGAGATCGCCAACTACATCCAGGCGATCGAGCAGCTGACGATGACGACGCTGCGCAACATCATCGGTGGCATCACCTTGGAGCAGGCGCTGACTAGCCGCGACGACATCAACCAGTCGCTGCGCGGGGTGCTCGACGAGGCGACGGGCCGCTGGGGCATCCGCGTCAACCGGGTCGAGCTGAAGGGAATCGACCCGCCACCGTCGATCAAGGATTCGATGGAGAAGCAGATGCGCGCCGACCGGGACAAGCGCGCTGTCATCCTCACCGCCGAGGGCATGCGCCAGTCTCAGATCCTCACCGCCGAGGGGCAGAAGCAGTCGGCCATCCTCACCGCGGAGGGCGACCGGGAGGCCCTGATCCTGCGAGCGCAAGGTGACCGGCAGTCGCGGATCCTGCGAGCTCAGGGTGAGGGCCAGGCCATCCTCACCGTGTTCCAGTCCATCCACGACGGCTCGCCCGACCAGGCACTCCTCGCCTACCAGTACCTGCAGATGCTGCCCAAGATCGCCGAGGGCGACGCCAACAAGGTGTGGATCGTGCCGAGCGAGATCGGCCGCGCCTTGGAGGGGCTCGGCAGCACCATCGGCTCCTTCCAGGACGGCATCCCGAAGGACACGTCGGGTCCGCGGAACCGGGTCGACTACGGTGAGCCGGTCGACGCCGCGATGCCGGTGACCGGGAGGTCCGGCGAGTCCTCGCTGTCGAGTGCCCACGAGGACGTCGCCGAGGCCATCGCCGCTGCACAGGAGGCAGCCGGCGCCACGCGCCCCGGCTCGTCCTCAGCAGATTCGGCTGTCCGGCCGGGCACCACCTCCGCGTCGGACGCTTCGCCGATGCCACCGCCGCCGGGTACGCAGCCGCCGTCCGACGAGCCACCCGCAGGTGCCCCTCGGCAGTGACGCTGCTCGAGGCGCTGGCGGTCTTCGTTGCCGGAGTGGCAGCAGGCACGATCAACACGATCGTGGGGTCCGGGACCTTGGTGACGTTCCCGACGCTCCTTGCCGTGGGGTACCCGCCGGTTCTGGCCAACGTGTCGAACACGGTGGGGTTGGTGCCGGGGACGCTTTCGGGCGCCGTCGGCTATCGCGTTGAGCTACGGGGACAGCGCAGCCGGCTGGTCCGGCTGGGTGTTGCCTCGATGCTCGGGGGTGTCGCGGGTGCGCTGCTGCTCCTGCAGCTGCCGGCCGCAGCCTTCGACGCGGTCGTCCCGGTGCTGATCGGGCTCGGCTGCGTCCTCGTCCTCGTCCAGCCGTGGATATCTCGGCGGGTGCGTCCTCGCGTGCATGCCCCCGCGCACGGGTCGGCTCTGGTCTGGGTGCTGGTGTTCCTCGCCGGGGTGTACGGCGGCTACTTCGGGGCGGCACAGGGAGTGCTGCTGATCGCGATCCTCGGGCTCGGGCTGGCCGAGTCGCTGCAGAGGGTGAACGCCGCCAAGAACGTCCTGGCTCTGGTGGTCAACACGGTGGCCGCCGTCTCGTTCATCGTGCTGTCGGAGGTGGCCTGGGCCGCTGCCGGGCTGATCGCGGCCGGCGCCGTCATCGGGGGCCAGCTCGGCGCCCGGATCGGACGTCGCCTGCCCGCCTCGGTGTTCCGGGGCGTCGTCGTTGCCGTTGGAGCCGTCGCGATCGGCAAGCTCGCCTTCTTCGAATAGCCTCTCGCCCGCCGATTGCCGGAACCTGCATGCGCTCATCGGCGTGTCGGCCGGTACCTTCCCCAGGGCAAGCACCGACGTCGTCATGGTCATGGCTGTCGACACGCTGACCGTGACCGTCCCCGCCGCAGGAACTATCGTGCTGCCGTGGTGGGCGGTGGGCGGCGTCACCGTACGCAGATGGCCGCTCCGCAAGGTACTCTTCGTCCGCCCGGCGCCAGACGTCACGCCCACCACAGCGGGGGTCCTGATCAGTGGGCAGCCCAAACTGTGGCGCACGGCCTCCCGACAGGGCCTCACGGTGGAGCTCGGTATCACCGACAGCGACGCCGCCACCATCGCAGCGGCGACAGCGTGGCTGTCGGCAGGCAGGGTCGTCGTACAGGGGCCGGGTGTGCCCGCACCAACGGCACTGCCACCTCCCGCGGCCGTCCCGCACCGGTCTACCTGAAGCGGGGAGTCCAGGTGGCCGATCGACGTGGAGCGCCGACCGGCTCAGCCGGTGACGTAGTCCAGCCAGCGGGCCAGCTGCTCGAAGGCCTCGTCGCGGACCTCCTTGCGTGACAAGAACACGTCGTGCAGCGCGCCGTCGACTCGGATGATGGTCACGTGACGGCCGAGTTGGTGTGACCACCGGGCCGTGTGTCTGACGTCGACGACGGTGTCGGAGGTGGCTGCCTGTGCGGTCCAGGTCTCGGTGAGGGTGCTGGTGGAGGAACACAGCGTCAGCACTGGGACGCCGACGTCGATGCCACGGTGAACCGTCCGGTGGCCCGCTCGCACCGCGCGCAGCCAGCCGGCCCGAGCCGGGAAACTGTTCTGCGGCTTCCAGGTCAGGTCGAAGTCCCATTCGCCGTGGTGGTCGCGATGCAGGCTTTCTGCGTAGACACCGGTCACGGTGCGTGGCACCACTGCGTAGGGCCGCCGCACTCCTAGCCGGTTGACCGCCTCGGTGCCCGCCGTTCTCGCGAGGAATGACCCCTGCAGATCAAGCCAAGGGCTGTTGAGGACCAGGGCGTCGACGCGGTTCCGGCCGGCGGCTGCGTGAGAAGCCGCCCACAGTGCGGTGACCAGACCACCTGTCGAGTGCGCACTGATGACGAGACGGTGGTGCCCGTCACGGTCTGTGATGCGGGTCGCTGCCTCATCGAGCTCAGGGAAATACTCCGCCAGGTCGAGGCAGAAGTTGGGCGTCTGGTGGGGGAGCAACGATCGCCCGTGCTTGCGCAGGTCGAGAGCGTAGAAGTCGTACCCGAGGTCTGCGTAGCGTTCCGCCATGGCGGTCTGGAAGAAGTAGTCACAGAAACCGTGCACGTGCAGCACCGCTCCTCGGGTCGCCGGAACAGCCGGCAGGCGTCTGACCAGCGTCGCGACGACGGGGCCCTCGGCGTCGTCCGGCAGCTCGATGGTCTCGCGGGTGTACGGCACCCCCAGCACGTCGGTCTCGTTCATGTCTCCAGTCTGCCCGGCTCGGCGACGGTCAACCCTCGCGTGGGGTCCTGGTGTACATCTGCTTGATGACGTCCTCGATGCTCGGTTCGAGGATCGACAGGTCGGCCACCTGGTAGCGACGAGCGATGTCTGCTACGAGCGGTGCCGCGCTGGTGTCCGCGGCAAAGGTCAGCCACTGACGCGGACCCTCGACCTTGACCGTGTCTGCCCCTAGGGAGCGAATGGGTTCCCCGGGCTCGACGAGGTCGACCACGAGAGTACGCCGGGCGTCGCCCAGGGCGTGCAACCCGTCGAGGGAGCCGTCGAAGACCAACGAACCCTTGTCGATCACCATGACCCGCGAGCAGAGCTGCTCGATGTCGACCAGGTCGTGGGTGGTCAGCAGGATCGTCACCCCCCTCTCGCGGTTCGTCTCCCGGAGGAAGTCGCGCAGGCTGGACTTGCTGATCACATCCAGGCCGATGGTTGGCTCGTCGAGGTAGACGACCTCTGGGTCGTGGAGTAAGGCAGCCGCGATGTCACCACGCATCCGCTGCCCGAGCGAGAGCTGACGCACGGGAGTGTCGAGTATTTCTGCCAGGTCGAGGAGCTCGGTGAAGGTTGCCATGTTCGCCCGGTAGCGAGCATCAGGGATGCGGTAGATCCGTCGTAGCAGGTCGAAGGAGTCTCGCAGCGGCAGGTCCCACCACAGCGTGGTGCGCTGGCCGAACACGACCCCGATGCGCCGGGCGAGGGCGGTCCGCTGGGTAGACGGCACCATACCTGCGACGGTGAGCCGACCCGACGTCGGCACCAGGATGCCGGTCAGCATCTTGATCGTGGTGGACTTGCCGGCGCCGTTCGGGCCGATGTACCCGACCATCTCGCCACGCTCCACACCGAAGTGGAGGTCGCGCACTGCATGGACGGTCTCCCGCTCTCGGCCCAGCCACCCCACCTTGCGGCGTACCACGAACGAGCGGGAGACGCCCTGCACCTCGATGACAGACATCGCTAGCTCCCGGTCGACCGGTAGCGGCGTATCCCCGCACGCCAACACGTCGCCGCAGCCAGGCTGAGGACTGCCGCGGCGACCGGGGCTGCGAACTGCACCGCGCTCGGCAAACCCAACGGATCCGGCTTGTCGAGGATGAACAGGCTGGGGTACCAGTTGACGAACGTGAGCGGCAGGACGAACGTCAGCGCCTTCACCGCCTCGAGGGGATAGATCGTCATCGGGTACTCCGCCAACGTGCTCCCGCCGTAGGTGAAGGCGTTGGCGAGCTCGGACGCGTCCGACGTCCAGAACTGCACTGCGGCACCGATGGTGAAGAGTGCCAGGAAGATGACGGTGCCGAAGACCACCAGGTACGGGATCATCGCGACACGTGCCCACGTCCAGTCGATGTCGAGGGCGACGATCGCCCAGGCGAAGACGACGCCGGCCTGGGTGATTCTCCCCAGCCGCCGCAGAGCGAACTGGTCCGCGCACATCTGGATGTACGCCGACACCGGACGCACCAGCATCACGTCAAACGTGCCCATCCGGATCCGCTGCCCGAGACGCTCGATGTTGCCGAGGACGAGATCCGCGCACCCGAGACACAGCGCCGAACCCCCGTAGAGAAAGGCGATCTCGGCAAGCGAGAAGCCGCCGAGGGAGTCGACGTTCGAGAACATCACCAAGATGGCAACGAAGTCGAGGCCGGTGATGAGGAACTGGCCGATCGTCATGATCGCGAACGAGGTGCGGTAGGTGAGCGACACCCTGATCCACATCCACGCGAGGACTGCGTAGGCCCGGAGGTCCGAGCGAGCTGCGTCAACCACCTTGGACCACCACCTTGCGGTTGGCGAGACCGAGCACGAGGTGGCAGAGCCACAGCAAAGCGATGGTCCAAGCAGCCTGGAACGCGAGAGCCGCCCACGCGTCGGTTCCGGGGTGCTTGCCGAGCCAGATGTCCGCGGGCACTTGAAGGTAGGACGCCCACGGCAGCACTGTCGCGAGGTCCCCCGTCCAGCCGGGGAACAGGACTAGGGGCACGGTGAGCCCCGAGAAGAACATGGCGAAGATCGCTGCCAGGTGCTTCACGCCGGTGTCGTCGAGCAGCCAGAAAGCGCTCGCCGAGACGAGCATGCGCACACCGAAGCTCACGGTGACCGCCAGCACGACAGCTATCGCGAACTGAACCGAGAGCAGCAGGTCCGCCGGATAGCGCAGGTCGAAGAGAGCGGCGCCGACAAGGGTGGGGGCAAGCCCGCGGGTGAGGAGGTGGTAGAGCGCGCGGCCGAGGTCACTGGCGAGATACCACCCCAGCAGACTCACCGGGCGGTAGAGGTCAATGGCGACGTCGCCCGTCTTGATCCTCGCAGCCAGGTCGTCGGTGGCACCCCCGTTCCAGACGGCAACCGTCATGATCATCGCCTGGCCGAGCCAGGCGTAGGTCACGGCGTCCTTGGCGTCGTACCCGCCTGCGCCCGGGTTCTCGCTCCAGACGGCGATGTAGACGAAGCAGATGATGATGCCGAAGACAGAGTTGGTGAAGATGCCCGCCAGGGTTGCGGCGCGGTAGGTCGAGTAGCGGCGGAAGCTCCGCTTGGCAACGGCGAACCAGAGGGAGACCGTCGCGCGCACAACGGGACAGTCTGCCCCATCTGGCTTTCGCGCTGCCAGCTCAGTGCTGGTAGGTCCCTATGATCTGAGCCCGCGCGAGTGTCTTGAACGCCAGGTTGAACGACACCACCGCGGGGGAGGCGTCGGCATCGACCCCGAGCTGCTCATCGGCTACCGCGTGGACGACGAAGTAGTAGCGGTGCGGGCGGTCTCCTTCCGGTGGCGCCGCCCCCATGAAACCCCTTTCGCCGCCGTCGTTGCGCACATGGAAGGCGCCGTTGGGAAGGCCATCGGACGCGGCGCCAGTGGCAAGCTCGGTGGTGTCGCCTGGGATGTCGACGGCGACCCAGTGCCAGAACCCGGAAGGCGTCGGCGCGTCGGGGTCGAAGCAGGTGACCACGAAGCTCTTGGTCTCCTGGGGGAAGCCTGCCCACGACAGCTGCGGAGATGTGTTGCCCCTCTCGGCCACTTGGTCATCGGACAACGGCTCACCGTCGGTGATGTCGTTGCTGGTGACGGTGAACGAAGGGACCGGCGGCAGCTTGGCGTAGGGGTCCTCGGCAATCGGTCGGTCAAGGGTCATGGCGACCATCTTGGCGTCTCGTGACGCGATCCGCCACGGGAGCCGACCGGCCCCCATAATGTCGCCATGGCGCAGCTGGTCTGGGTTGAGGACCCCGATGACCCACGGCTCGCCGACTACCGAAACCTTCGCGACGTGTCGCTTCGCAGGCGGCTGGAGACGGCCCACGGGCTTTTTATCGCCGAGGGGGAGAAGGTCGTTCGCCGCGCCGTCGAGGCGGGGTTCGCCGTCCGCTCGTTCCTCATGACCGAGCGCTGGCTGGCTGGACTGGCAGCAGAGCTGGCGACCGCGGGCGACGACATCCCCTGTTACGTAGTGAGCTCGGAGGCTGCCGAGGCCGTGAGCGGTTTCCACGTGCACCGCGGCGCCCTAGCGGCACTGAACCGTCGACCCCTTCCCGCTGTGGCCGAGCTGCTGGTGGATGCGCGGCGCATCGTCTTGCTGGAGGACATCGTCGATCACACGAACGTCGGTGCGATCTTCCGCTGCGCCGCTGCGCTCGGAATCGACGTCGTTCTGCTCTCACCACGCTGTGCCGATCCCCTTTACCGTCGCTCGGTGAAGGTGGCGATGGGGGCCGTCTTCTCCCTGCCGTGGACCCGCGTGGACGACTGGTATGACGCGATGCCGCACCTCGGCGAAGCAGGTTTCACCACGGTGGCGATGACGCTTGCCGACGACGCCGAGGACCTCTCGGAGCTGGCACCCAGAATCGGTCACGAGCGGCTGTGCGTGGTTCTCGGCTCAGAGGGTCCGGGTCTGTCTCCGCGGTGGGCGGCAAGCGCAGACCACCGGGCCACGATTCCCCTCGACAGAGGGGTGGACTCCCTGAACGTGGCCGCCGCGGCAGCGGTGACCTTCTACGTCCTGCGGTCGAAGTCGTCGCGCTAGGGGGTTGCGGGAGACTCGGCCGGGCGTGCGCCGATCGGCCAGTCGGCCGGGAAGTCAGCCGCGACGCGTGCCGCCTCGTCGTACAGCCTGCGCCGTACCTTTTTCGACAGCTTGTCGGCGAAGACTGTGCCGCTGAGATGGTCGCTCTCGTGCTGAAGACAGCGGGCCAGCAGACCCGTGCCGGCGTGGCGGACCGGGCTCCCGAGCTGGTCGACCCCTCTCACGGCCGCGTGGTCGGGCCGTGCACACGTAACGAAGGCCCCTGGGAGGGAGAGGCAGCCTTCCTCGCTCTCGATGAGCTGGCGGTCCTTGCCGATGGGGACCTCCAGGGTGGGGTTGCAGACGACCCCCGCACCGGCGTCGTCGCCGACACCTGGGCAGTCGAACACGAATACGGCGAGGTCGACGCCTATCTGATTCGCGGCCAGGCCGACGCCTTCAGCGGCGTACATGGTCGCCGCCATGTCGGCCACCAGATCGGCCAGCTCGCCGTCGAAGGACTCGACCGGGCGGCTCGCCCTGTGCAAGACCGGGTCGCCCCAACGCACGATGGCGCGCACGGTCCCGCCGGGGGGAAGCGACGTCACCGGGGGACCGTACCTTACTGAGATCACCGTCCGGCCGGGAGCACCTCAGTTGAACTGCCAGGACCGCTTCGAGAGCCCGTACCAGAAACCGTCGATGACCGACGTCGCCTCTCGCAGGTTTTCCATGCTGGCGCCGAGGCTGACGAACAGCGGGGCGAAGTGCTCCGTGCGGGGGTGGGCGAGGGTCGCGGCGGGTGCCTTGCGGAGGAAGTCGATGACTGCGTCGACGTCACTCGATGCGATCGCGCGCTCGGCCCACTCGTCGAACTCCTTCGACCACTGCGGTGCGGGGGAGTCGCTCGACTGCCGCAGGTTGACCAGGCGCAGGTTGTGTGTGGTGAAGCCGCTACCGATGATCAGGACGCCCTCGTCACGCAGCGGCTGGAGCTTGCGTCCGAGGTAGAAGAGAGCTGGCGGGTCGAGGGTCGGCATCGACATCTGCAGGGTCGGGATGTCGGCTGCGGGGAACATCTCGGCGAGCGGCACGTAGGCGCCGTGGTCGAGCCCGCGGGTCGGTGCATCGTGCACCTCGTGCTGTGGTGAGCGTAGGAGCCGTCGGACCTTGGTGGCGAGCTCCGGCGCGCCGGGAGCGGCGTACTGCACTTGGTAGTAGCGCTCGGGAAAGCCCCAGAAGTCATAGACAAGCGGCACCGTCTCCGTGGCGGCCAGTGTCAGCGGGGCCTCCTCCCAGTGGGCGGACACGATCAGGATGGAGGAGGGAAGCGGAAGGTCTGCGGACCACTTGGCGAGCTCGCTGGCCCAGACGACGTCATCGGCCAGCGGCGGTGCGCCGTGGCTTAGATAGAGGACGGGCATCGGCGCCGTCGAGGGATCGGTCATTATGCCCTCCGGAACAACCGAGTAGTTGATGATTAAAGTATATCGCCTCAACCGGGTCCCCGCAACGGTGTCGATCCCGTGGTGGAAGCTTGCACCGGCTGTTACGTTTGCCCATGCCCTCCATACCCTCCGTGACCTTCAACAACGGCGTCGAGATCCCACAGGTCGGTTTCGGCGTCTTCCAAATTCCTGACGTCGAGACCAGGCAGGCGGTTTCCTTGGCACTCGACGTCGGCTACCGTCACATCGACACGGCGACGGCGTACGGCAACGAGCGGGCCGTCGGCGAGGCGATCGCCGACTCGAGGATCGCGCGGGACGAGCTCTTCGTCACCACGAAGTGCTGGAACTCAGACCAGGGTTACGACGAGGCACTCAAGGCCTTCGACGCAAGCATGGAACGTCTCGCCCTGGACTACCTCGATCTCTACCTCATCCACTGGCCAATGCCGGCGAAGGACAGGTACGTCGACACATGGAGGGCGTTCGAGAAGGTGTATGCCGACGGGCGTGTCCGCTCGATCGGTGTCTCGAACTTCCAGCCGCCGCACCTGCAGCGACTCTTCGACGAGTGCGGGGTCGTTCCGGCCATCAACCAGGTGGAGCTTCATCCTTGGCTCCAGCAGCGCGAGCTGCGCGCCTTCCACGCCGAACATGGCATCGTGACCGAGGCCTGGAGTCCCATCGCCCAGGGTGGTGACCGACTCGCTGACCCTTCGATCGCGCGGATTGCCGACAAGCACTCCGTGACGCCCGCCCAGGTGATCTTGCGGTGGCATCTCGATCTCGGCAACGTCGTCATACCCAAGTCGGTTCACAAGGACAGGATGGCGACGAACCTCGACCTGTTCGGCATCCGGCTCGACGAGGACGACCACGCGACGATGGAGGGTCTCGACGGCGGCTCGCGGGTCGGGCCGGACCCGGACGAGTTCGACGGCGAGTAGCTCTTAGACCCCTACTGTCCTCGACCTGAGGCAGTGACTCAGGCGGCCCGGTGGGCTGTTTGGGTGCCGGTGTGGTCGACGAGGTAGTGGTGGCCGTGGGGTGATCGCCAGACGAAGACGCCGTTGAAGACTTGTTTGACTTGCCAGCCGGCATGCGTCTTGATGCGGTGGTGGTATCGGACGAACGGTCCCGAGGTTTTCTAGCGCGGTTTGGCCTGGTGGTCCGCCGTCGCCGGGGTCGACGTAGGCGATGGTGTGGTCGGCGTCTTTGCGTCGGCCCGTGTTGGTGGCGCAGGCGAACTCCGCCACGGGCGGGGTGCCTGGGCCACCCACGAAGACAAGGCGTTCCATCCCCGGCAGGGACACCCCCTCGCAGGCCGTGCCGTCGAGGCGAGCGTGCAGGTCGGCCCAATGCGCCGCGCGCCGACAGTGCCTTGCGCTAGTTCTCCCTTGTCCACAACGAAAACCGGGGTCCGGACCTGAAATCGGATCGCCGGCTCACTTGAAGTCGTGACGAGGCGATCTCGCCGCTCCGGTGTCGCGGGGCCAGCCCGTTGTAGAGCGACCGTCTCGTCCGCCACCGGGTGCTCAGTCCACTCCGTCACCGCACCCTCCTGTCAGCATCGACCATCCGCCGAGCGAGCCCGCCTGAAGGAGACGGCCTGCAGCGGTGCGCCTGAAGGCAAGGCTGCGCAGTAAGGTCTCCACCATGGCTAGGCCGCGGGTGCTCGGAATCGTCCTGGCTGAGGCCGGTGCCGACTGAGACGGGGCGGCGCGCGGACAGGACCCAGATGCCGGCCTGCGTCGCCGCGGGGAACCCGGTGACGACCGAGGTCGGCCAGACGCTGCTCGAGCAGGGTGGGTCCGCTGGTGACGCCGCCGCCGCGATGGTGCTCGCGTCCTGCGTGGCAGAGACGATTTTCACCGGTCTTGGCGGCGGCGGGTTCGCCACGTACTTCGACGCGGCGACGTCGACGGTGAGCTGCCTGGACTTCTTCGTCGCCGTACCCGGGCTCGCTGGTCACCGCAGTGCCGAGGTCCAGCACATTCCCATCGACTTCGGCGGGGAGGTCGTCCCGTACGCCGTCGGACCTGCCACCGTAGGGGTTCCGGGACTGCCTGCCGGAGTCGAGGCGCTGCACCAGAGGTGGGGACGGTTACCCTGGCCGGCGGTCGTGGCGCCTTCGATCCGCCACGCTGAGCGGGGCGTCACGTTGGCACCCATGCACGCCAAGGTGCTGTCCACCGTCGCCCCGGCGATGCTGATCGGGCCCGGCACCTTGGTGTACAGCCGCGACGGGGTGACCCTCCCAGGCGGCTCTCGCGTCCACCATCCCGGCCTCGACCATGCGCTTCGACTGCTGCGGGACCAGGGGGCGCAGGTGTTCTACCGCGGACCTGTTGCCGAGCAGATGGTCAGTGCGGTGGGCCAGCACGGCGACCTTTCCGCCCCGGATCTAGCGGCGTACGAAGTCCGCGAGACCATCCCACGCCGGGCTCGGCTCGGCGACGTCGACGTGCTCGCCCGGGGCGACGACCTCGACGACTTGTTGTCCACGCTCGACCGCTTCGCCCTGTGCAGTGATGAGGCCGAGCTGGCGAGGCGCCTCGTCTCGGTGTTGCGGGCGGAGCCTCGCGCCGGCGACACGACGAGCTTGGCCGTGTGTGACCCGGAAGGAAACGCCTGCGCAGTCACCACAAGCCTGGGGCTGTCCTCCGGGGTATGGCTTCCCGACTACGGGATCCATCTGAACTCGATGCTCGGAGAAGGCGAGCTGCTCCGCCACCCGCTCCCGCCCGGCGAGCGGATGAGCTCGATGATGTCGCCGCTGGTCGGGCTCGGTGCCGACAGCCCGGTCCTGGTCGCAGGTGCCGCGGGTGGCAGCCGTATCAGGTCATCGCTCATCCAGGTGCTCGTCAACATCGTCCAACATCAGATGACGGTGCAGGAGGCTATCGACGCACCCCGGCTCAACCCGGTGCCCGGCCGCGTGCACGTCGAGCCCGGCATGAGTGACCGAGTGCTCGCCGCCTTGCGCGAGAGCGACGAGGTCGTGACATGGCCGGCCCTGGACTCCTACTTCGGCGGGGTTGCGGCGATCGGCCTGACGGGCCCGGGTGGTGACCCCCGGCGAGGTGGGGACGCTCGTCGCCTCGGTGGACCCGTCTCGTAGGGTGTGCGCATGTCGAACAGGCGCCAGCCCGGTCATCCGCCCCCCAACCAGTCGGCCAGCAGATGGACACCTGTCGTGGTCGCTGTCACCGTCCTGCTCTGCATAGGGGCGATTGTCGCCATCGCGACCCTCGTCGGAGGCGATGACGACGCGACGGGCTCGGGCAGGGCGGCAACCGAGAGCCCTGCCGCGGCGCCGGGCGAGTGCACGTCCCCACCCGCGCTGCCCGAACCGCCGAGCCCGTACGCCGAGCCTCCGGACCCGTCAAAGGCGGAGGGGGCGACATGGACGGCGACCGTCGCCACGAACTGTGGAGACATCGTGCTGGAGCTCTACGGCGACAAGGCCCCGCAGACCGTCGCGTCGTTCCTCACCCTCGCCGAGGACGGTTACTGGGACGACAGCCCGTGTCACCGGCTGACAACGCGGAGAATCTTCGTCCTCCAGTGCGGGGATCCCACCGGCACCGGTTCAGGCAACCCGGGCTACGGCTATGGCGTCGAGAACGCGCCGCCCGACGGCCAGTATCCGGCGGGCACACTCGCCATGGCGCGCACCCAGGACCCGAACTCCAACGGTGGGCAGTTCTTCATCGTGTATGACGACACGCAGCTTCCCGACCCGGTGGGTTACACGATCTTCGGCAAGGTGACAGAAGGCCTCGACATCGTCTCGAGGATCGCCGAGGAGGGCGTCGAGGGTGGCGGCGGTGACGGCGCTCCGGCGCAGCCCATCAGCATCCTCGACATCACCACCGAAAAGGCGTCGTGAGCCCACCGCCGCCGCGTGGCATGTGGGCGCTCGGCGGTGCCTTCGCCGTCAGTGGAGTCCTGCACCTCGTGCGGCCGCGGCCGTTCGAGATGATCGTCCCCCGTCGGCTGCCGGCCAGGCGTGCCCTCGTCTACGCCAGCGGCGTCGCGGAGCTTGGCTGCGCCGCGGGGATGGCCTTTCCGCGCACGCGGCCACTGGCCGGTCTGGTCAGCTCGGCGCTGCTGGTGATGGTGTTCCCGGCCAACGTGCAGATGGCCCTGGACGCCTCCAAGCGCCGCTCGACGCCGGCGAAGGCCGCCACCGCGATCAGGCTGCCGCTGCAGCTCCCGCTCATCTGGGTGGCTTGGCGCACCTGGCGACAGGGGCAAGGGGCGCAAGGGGCGCAGCCCCATCAGCGGACGACCACCGCCTAGACGAGCCGACGTACCCGGATCAGGGTGTCCAGGGCGACGCCCTCGGCTGTGTGACGCTGCACGGTCTCGGCCAGGTCCACTCGTGAGCGGGGTATGCCGGCGAAGAGCGCCCGCAGCTCCGCCGGGTCGTACAGCAGGCGTTCATCTTGGGGGCCTCCGACTCCCTCCCGTAGGTTGCGTCTGTCATGGCCGACCACGATGACGTGCCCGAGCGCCCGCACGGCCAGCGCCGCGCGGAGCATCAGGCTCGCCCGCTGCTCGGGTGGCAGGTGCACATAGCTCACCAGGGCAAGGTCGACGCTCTCAGCCCTCAGCTGCACAGCTGTGACGTCCGCCGTGCGCCAGCTGAGGCGCAGCGCCACGCCAGGGCGCTCCCGCTCGGTCAGTGCGCGGGCTCGCTCTATCGCCACGTTCGAGTAGTCGATCCCAGTGACCTTCCACCCGAGCCGAGCCAGCCACAGCGCGTTGCGGCCTTCACCACAGCCCAGGTCGACGGCGACGCCGACGGGGATGGACTGGCACTGTTCGCGCACGAACTGGTTGGGCTCGCTGCCCCAGACGAGGTCGGCGTCGCCATACCGGGCGTCCCACGCGTCAGAGTCCACGACGCAGACGCTACTCCGTGGAGCGCGAGCCGTCGGCCGCCTCGACGGCGGCAAGGACGACGGGGTCCTCGCAGGCGGCAGCGAAGGCCTCGATGCGCCGACGGATGTCGCGGCCGAGCAACCAGCTCCCTAGCGGGTGCCCGAGCGGCTGGAGCAGGCGGGGCCGAACCGTGAAGTTGTACTTCCAGACCGCGCGCGTCCTGCCCTCGTACGCCGTGAAGCGCCAGCCGCCGCCGAACACCGAGAAGAACCAGGGTCCGGACTCCATCGTCATTCCCACGTTGCTGCCCGGCACGTAGGACACGTACCGGCTCACCATCGACAAGCCGTGACGCGACCTGGTGAAGGTACGCACCCCCTTGCCGGGATGTGCGGCGCCATCCATGAGGTGTTGGCTCTTGATGAACGGGTCCCACCGCAGCCGCGTCTCACCGGTGGTCTGGGAGATGTCGAACGCGACGTCGGGCGGGACCGGGACGACAACCTCCGCCTGCACCATCGGCACCTGGCCATCGTGTCAGATCTGGTTTCGGTAGCGTCTGCCTATGGTCGCTAGGAGGGTCGTCGTGTCGGGAGAAGTCCAGGGTGTCTTCTTCCGCGACAGCTGTCGGCGGCGGGCACTGGACAGCGGCCTGGCGGGGTGGGTCCGCAATAACTCCGACGGCACCGTGGAGGCGTTGTTCGAGGGCGACGGCGACGCCGTGGAAGCGTTGGTCGGATGGTGCCGCTCCGGACCCTCCGAGGCTCAAGTCACCGATGTCGAGGTCTTTGACGAGGTGCAGTCGGGCCTGGAGGGCTTCGAGGTGCGCTGAGCGTGTCAGCCCGTTCCGTCACGGGGCGGGGTCAGCCGTGAGATGTCGTGCAGCCGGTATGACGGGGCCACGTCTGGCCGGCGGGCCGCACATGTCAAGAGCTCCGCCGCTTTCCGTTCGACGCTGAGCCGCACCTGCCAGCCGGCTCCATCGGCTCCATCGAAGCGCACGGTCCAGTGGTCCCCGCTCGCCTTCCTCGACAGCAGGCGCAGGGCCCGGGTTGCCGTCATACCTGTCTGCTCACGCAGGAAACCCTCCGCCGCCTGGACGGCGAAGGGATACCCTGACCGCCCACGGAGCTCATCGAGGCTCAGCTGGCCGGCGAAGTGCCGTTCGGCGAGCGAAGAGGCGGATGCGGCGGTGACGCGGCCGTAGTAGAGGCCGTCGGGCATGACGAGGACGTTCGCCGCGAACCGGTCCCCGCCGATGTGTGACACCTCCCAGCTGCACTCCGAGTGGGTCGCAGCGAGGGCGGCGGCGACCGGGCGGCCGAGCTCGGCGCAGCAGGTGTCGTGGCGTCCGTGCGTACAGGTGAGGAAGACCGGCGCCGAGTGGGAGTCCAGCCCAAGGCGGTCGCCACGCCCGAGTGCGTCCAGGCTGAGGTCGGTCAAGTCGTCGATCCGGTCGAGCACGGCCGTCTCCATCCGCGGCTGGTGCGGGTCGGCGTACGCCGCAAAGACGCGCAGACCGGCATCGTGGCGACCGTGGCGTCGGATGAGCAGCGGCTTCACGCCGTGCGGACTGGCGGCACGGGCGAGGTGCTCCTTCACTGGACCGGGGAGTCGGGAGTCCGTGAAGATGTCGCGCCCCCACGCGCCCGGGAACTCCAGCAGCAGGAAAGCACGGACCGTCGAGGCGGTGCCACGAAGCGGCTCGGCGCGGCCGAGACTCTCGGCGGAGCAACGAAACTTCGTCAAGCAGACACCTGCAGCAACCCCTCGCGGACCAGTCTGCGAGCGAGGACCAGCCGGCTCTGGGGGTCGAGCCACGCTGACAGGTCACGCGGTCGCAGCCTCGGCTGGTCACGGATGTACTCGAGGGCCTCGGCGAGTCGAACGGGAGCATCATCTCGCGATCCCCCAGCAGCAGGCGCACGCGTTCACCAGCCGCCTGGATGACGCAGACGGCGCCCACCCGGCGGTTGAGCACAGTGTCGTCATCGAGGCCTGAGACCAGGAGACTGTCGACGATGCCCCCGCGCAGGGAGGAGTTGCGGCTGGTGAGGAAACGTTGGGCCTCGCTGCTTGCCAGCTCGTCGATGTCGAGGTCGGCCAGTGACTCGGCGACGGCCCGGACCCGGTCGGCGAGCTGGCTGGCCAGTGTCGCCGCGTCCGACGGGTAGCCGGTCGGGAGCCGGTCGGCATACGCCTCGTCGGCAAGGACGCCGCCGACCACGCGTTCCAGGAGCTCCGCCAGCTGTACTGGTTGACCCCTACGGTGACGTGCAAGGAGGCGGTGCTCTGGGTGCGGGCCGCGTGCGGGGTGCCGGTCGGGAGGTACATGCACGTGCCCGGCTCCATCAGCACGTCGAGCTGGGTGTCCTTGTCGTGGACCTCCCACTGTTTGGAGCCATAGGTCTGGAACACGAAGACGTCGTGGGTGTCACTATGCAGGGCGAACCCTTGCGACCCCGGTGGGGTGAGGTAAGCGTTGGCCTGGCACGGATGGCCCAGCGCGAACTCCAGGTCGCGGACCAGCTGCGTGAGCGGCTCCCAGTAGTGGTGCAGCCCTTGGAGCACGAGAGTTGCACCGCTGTCGAACAGCGCGATCACCTTGCGCGCGTCGACGAGCCCGGTGAGGGGTTCCCCTGCCAGTGTTGCCGAGCGGGTGAAAGCGGAGCTGGACAGAACCGTGCCGTCCTTGGCGACGCGGAGCGCCGGAGTACGCAGCGCCGTACTGGTGAGAAGGGTGTCGACATCCGCTAGCGACAGCAGCGCCGCCAGGTCGGCGGGGTCAGCTTTGTGGATACGTGGCTGCGACGCCCAGTTCCTTTGGAGAAAGGACTGGACGTCGCCGGTCAGCAGGGTGAGAGCGTCCAACGCTCAAGCGTCGGTGCCGTCGGCGTCGGTTGCGTCCGTCGAGTCGGCGTCTGACGAGTCGCCGTCCGAGCCGTCCGTGGCGTCGCCGTCGGTGCCGTCGGCGTCGGTGGCCGGCATAGCCATCGGGTCGCTGCTCGTGGTCTGCATGTCGTCATCGTTGAGTGGTTCCTGCGGCGTAGTCGTCATGCTTCCTCCTCGAGGAACGGATGATGGGCGAAGACCCGCGCTTCTGCGCGGGCCCCTGGGATCGGTACCCGTTGTCACCGTACCGGAACTGGGTCGGCTCGGTGCTGGGCCGCCCGACGGCTCCGGCAGCCCAGAGGGACTCAGCTGGCTTCGGCTAGCGCTCGATGTCTCCGGTGCCACCGCCGTTGACAACGGGACGGTCGACGAGGCAGGGGAGTCAGCCGGAGCTCTTCAGCGCTTCAGCGTGCGAGGACGTTCAGCAGAATCGTGAGGCCCACAGACAACAGGATTGACACCAGGATCATCATCAGGCAGCCGGGGCCCCCACCCAGGGGTCGTACTTGCACAGGGCTCATGGGTTACCCTTTCGAGCTGGCGTGGTGCTGAGGGTGCCCTTTTGCCGCAAGGGATAAACCTGAATCTGCATGTCCGCAGGATACGGCCGTCATGAGCCGGGGAATCTTTCAAGCGCGCGAGAGGCGGTTTCGTGGCGAATGGGGTGCCCCTGGGTCGGTTTATAGGTCAGCGGTCAAGACCGCGCGACCCCTCTCATCAACGACGCGAAAGCCGGTTGCGTCAGGTCGAAGCACATCGGTGTTCAGGTTGCAGTTCATCACCTGCCCACCGGTGCCCACGAACGCTCCGGCTGAACGCGTGCGCCCGTCGTCGGTCATCACCTCAACGGCATAAGAGCTACCCGAACGTAGGCCAACAGCCTCCAGCTTGATCTCGGTGCCCCAGGTATGCGCGACCAAGCCGGCACTTGCCTGCACGCTGTCCAACCTCGACTGGACCGCCACCGGCTCGATGGGAGCGACTGCGACCGGAGGGCCGTCAATCTGCTTACCCATCTCGATGCCGGCGCCGCCCACGAGCAGCAGGGCGGCAACTGCCGCGGCCGCCAGGACGACACGGCGGCGGCGCGTCACCTGGTCGCGATGGCGCCGCTCGCCGGCTATGGCGGCCTGGATTCGATGTCCGAGGTCAGGCGAAGGAGTGGGAGTCGCAGAGATACGGTTCACGTCGACCAGGCCAAGTTCATGAGCAAGCGGACTGATCTCGGCGAGGTCTCGTCTGCAGTCTGCGCATCCGTCCAGGTGGGCGCGGACGCCAGTCTCCTGGGCCGCCGACAGGTGGCCGAGCGCAAAAGCGCCGAGCATCTCCCGCATGGACCGGTGGTCGTCGGGCTTCACAGCGTCACTCCCATCTCGTCTACGGCAGCGCGCAGCGCCTTCAGTCCGTAGAAAACTCTGCTTCGCAGTGTGCCAACTGGCACGCCGTTCTCAGCGGCGACCTCGGCGTACGGTCTGTCCATCAGGTGGGTCTCCACGATGGCCGTGCGGTGTTCTTCGCTGATGCGCTGCAAGGCCTCCTCGACCACCCAAGACCGCAGCAGCCGCTCGGTGAAGTCCTCGTCGACTGAGACGAGGCCGGTGTCCCGCTCAGGAGGCTCAACTCCCGTCGCGTGCCACGGCCTCGCCTGCGACGCCCGGACGTGAGAGATCATCGTGTTCCGGGCGATGGCGAACAGCCAGACCCGCAAGCTTGCGATGCTGTCGTCAAAGCGGTCAGCCGCCCGCCACGCCCGCAGGAACGTCTCCTGCACGACGTCCTCCGCTGCCCCCGCATCTCCGAGGCCGCGAAGAGCAAACCGGTACAGCTCTGCACCATAGGCCGCGTATGCGGCAGCGAAACCATCCTCGTCCACCAGCGTTGGCGCACCAGAAGCACCCGGGGCAGCGCGCGGCTTTCGATTCACCACTCGCACCCTGATCCTCCTGAGCTCGCCTGCGTGTGTATACGCCGCCACGCGGCCGGGTCGTTCACCGAAACTGCAAGAAAGTTTTTGAACGCGCCAGGGTCGACGGGCGTATACACCGCTGACTGTCTACACCGCCACAGGCCCGCCTGAAAACCGGTCCACGACGCAAGGAGATCACAGATGAGCTTTTCTCGAACAGCAGTATTGACCTGTCTCAGCATCGGAGCACTGGCCGTTGGTACGACCGGGGCGCTCGCTTCGCACGACGGGGGCGGTTGGAACGACTCGGGGGACGACGGCGGCGGTCGGGGAGCCTTCCGCGCTGCGTCGTACATCAACTCTGACGGCGGTGCCAACGCGAATGTGGACTCTGACTCGAGCTGTTTCACACCCGACCAGTACGACCGGCAGCGCATCAGCAGCAAGTCGAGCGGCAACCCTGGCAACCGCAACGTCCACAACGACGCATGCTTCTTGGACATGAACGGCAACAAGGCGGACGGGCCTGCCTCGTTCCAGAGCTTCGGAGCTGGCTATATCAGCGCCTGCCCCGACCCTGACGGCATTGGACCGAAGTACGCCGTCCTGCGGGACACCAACGGCGACGGTCGCAACGACCTCTGCTTCCAGTCGGGGTATCAGGAGTCGGCAGTGCCTGGGGCCTCCGGCAACGAGGAGTTCCACGCCCGTGTCAACAAGAACTCGGGCGAGGGCCGCCAGCAGGTGGTGTGGTGTTCTGACGCAGACGCCGACGGGTGTTCCGACGAAGACGTCGCCGACAGCATCACCGTCTCGTGGTTCTCAAACAACTGACACAGGGTATTCAAAGCCCGCGTCCGTCTGATCGATGAAACTTCCGGTCAGCGGTGACGACGACACGTTCGACAGGCGTCTGCTCTGCTCGGTGGGGCAGACGCCTGTCGTGGCCTGACTATGAGGCTCAACGGGGTCTAGTCGCCCTTGACATTGACGATCTGACGCAGCGTGTGTCGGACATCAACGAGGTCTTTGGCGTCGTTCATTACCACGTCAATGTCCTTGTAGGCAGCGGGGATCTCGTCGATGAATGCGTCGGTGTCTCGGTACTCGATGTCACCCATCGCGGTCCGCAGGTCGTCGTGAGTGAATGTCCTGCGGGCGCGGGACCGGCTGTACTCGCGGCCCGCTCCGTGCGGCGACGAGTTCAGCGCCAGCCGGTTTCCCTTGCCGACGACGACGTAAGAACGGGTGCCCATCGAACCGGGGATGAGACCGGGCACACCTTCGCTCGCGTCGATCGCTCCCTTTCGGGAGAGCCAAACCTTCTGTCCGAAGTGCTTCTCCTGCACCGTGTAGTTGTGGTGACAGTTGATTTCCTCGGTCCGCTGAACCTCCGCACCCGTCCACTGCTCGAAGCGGGTGACTACACGGTCCATCATCTCCTCACGGTTGAGGAGGGCGAACCGTTGCGCCCAACGAAGCTCGCGGATGTACGCCCAGAACTCGTCGGTTTCTTCCGCCAGGTAGGCGAGGTCGCGATCGGGCAGGTTGATCCACCACTTGTCGCAGAGAGCCTGCGCGACTTTGATGTGGTGCTGGGCGATCTTGCTGCCGACCCCACGCGAGCCGGAATGCAGGAACAGCCACACACGGTCGTCCTCGTCCAGCGACACCTCGATGAAGTGGTTGCCCCGAGCCGAGCGTACCGAGCTGCAGATGCCAATTCGCGGCGTAATCGGCGGGGTTGAACTTCGCGGCCAGTGCCGCCTCCACCAAGTCCTCAATCCGACAGGTCGTGTGGTCTCGCGTCACTGCGTCGTTGTACTTGCCAGCCGACAAGGGAACCGCAGCCCGATGGCTTCGCGGAGGACGCGGCGGTCAGTCGGTAGGTCGGCCCGTCGGTATTGCGTGCGGACGGCGATCATGCCGCAGCCGATGTCCACGCCCACAGCCGCCGGGATGATGGCCCCTAGGGTGGGCAGTACGGAGCCAACGGTGGCGCCCTTGCCGAGGTGGGCGTCGGGCATCAGGGCAATATGGGGATGGATGAACGGCGTGGTAGAGGCCGTCTCGGCCTGAGCCCGCGTGTTGGGTTCGAGGATGGACGCCCAGCTGATCAGGCGCTTGCTGATCTGCTCCATGCCCGATCGCAGACCCCGGCTGGGTCAAAAATGGCGAACGACCCTCGAAAACGGCGATTCTGAGCGGTGTCCGAGGGGGGACTTGAACCAGAGGGATCCCACGCTGTAACCGACCAAAATCACGGTTATGAGCGTGATTCCGAGGTCCCGTTCCCTCCCGTTGGACCGTTTCCAGGTGGGAGTGCTACACGGAGTAGCACCAGCACTTCTCGATTTCACCCCATTCTAGCGAGGGGGACGCTGTCCGCCCTCGCGCTTCGGGGCTGCACCTCCAGCTGACTGCTTGCCCTCCGCCAGAACCGGCACACCGGCACCTGCACGGAGATGTGGACACAGTTGCACCCGCATAGGGACCTTGACTGGGCACCCCTGCCGGGAATCATTAGACCCCCGGGGGAGTGAGGCCGACCAGCGAGGTGGGGACGTCGCGGCCTTCCTGCACAGCGGCGAGGCGGGCGAGCCAGCCGGCGATGCCGGCGGCGCCTTGCATGAACCCGGCTCCGCGGGGAGGTCGGGGGGGTCGGCGGTGTGCTCGGTGTTTGACCACGCAAGCCCGTGCGGTCGGGTGATCGAGCGGGCGAGGACATCATCGGCAAGTTCAATGGCCCAGTCAAGGAGCCCTTCCTCACCGGTTGCGAGATGGCGGTCGCGCAGCAACTGTCCGACACCGGCAGTGCCCCAACAGCGGCCGAGGTTGTCCCAGTATCCCGGGTACAAGCGCGCGGGCAGGTGGCTCCCGCGCAGCGCTTGCAGGCATGCGTCCACGGCGTGCCGCCAGCGCGGTTGCGGGTCGATCTCGCACATCAGCGCGAGCAACCGGGCGGTGCCGGTGGGCCCGTGGCACCAGCCGAAGAACACCGGCGGGCGGTGCTCCTGGGGTGGGATGACCAAGGGCAGCCCCCGGCGTGGTCGCCGAGCGCGAGTAGCTCCTGGGCGCCACACTCGGCGATCTTAATCAGGTCGGCTCGTCCCAGCTCCGGGCCACGGCCAGCGCGTAAGCGACGCCGGCGGTGCCGTGCGAGAACCCCGGCATGATGCTCGAGTGGGCGGCGTCATGCGCCACCGAGCCCGGCGTCGGTCGGCTCGGCGGCGGCCACGAGCCGGTCGGCAACGGCGGGCGCGCCGCCGTCCTGTCTATGGTCAGCGAGCAGGACCAGCAGGATTCCAGCGTCGCCGGAGATCCACGTCGGTGGAGCGCTGCGAGGTGATCTGTGTTGAGCGGGTCGCGATGCGTGCCCGTACCCGGGCCGCGGCGCCAGCCGCTTCGCTGTCGCCGGTGGCGCGACCAGGCCTGCAAAGCGGCCGCTACTCCCCCCATCCGCTGAACAGGCCGTCGTCGGGCAACGTCGCTGGTTCGGCGTCTTCGTGGTCTGCGAGGTTGACCAGCCGGGCACGTGCGCCGTCGGCGAGCTGCGCCGTGTCCAGCCCGGCGGCGGTGGCTGCGGCGCAGCCCAGGCGCCGCGCGAGCTGCTTCGGCAGGTCGCAGCAGATCCACCACCCGGTCATCATGCTCCGGCGACCACACACCAGCACTGCCTCTGTAGGGATGCGTCACGCTTATATGAGTATGTGAGCGAGTCTCTCGCCGATGCGCCCTGCCAGCGGAGGCACCACAGGACAGACGGACAGCCGCGGCATGCTGTCACCACGGCATCGGTCGTGCCGACGACGCGAAAACCCGGTCGCTCAACAGTCGTACAACGAGATCAGCTTTCGACGGACCGTCCCGCCGATCGTTCGGTTTACGGCACGGTGAGAGCCTGTGGTTTGCGCGCTCTCCCGCTGCGCGAAAACGTTGTGGAGCCACGTAGGACCCCCGGGGTGGTGGCATTTCTCGTCGGCGGTAGAGGCGGTTGGCGGAAGGTTGGTCCTCCTCGAAGGAGGTCGTGCCCGGGTTAGGGCGGAGAGCTGACCACGAGTTTCAGCTTTCCTGCGGGCTCATGGCGCGGCAGCTCCCGCATGTTCTCAAGTAGCACCTTGGTCGGACTCCAGCCGTTGGCACGAGGCAGAGCAGCCGGAACGTAGGCGGCGAAGGTTGGTTGCAGCGGCGTTGTGTGTCAAGCCTTTAGCCGTCTGGGAAGAGGCGGCGGGAGCCAGAGCCTTCCGCGCCGAGCTCGTCCTGTGGGTTGTAGAGGCGGCATCGCTGCAATGACAGGCATCCACAACCGATGCAGCCACTGAGTTCGTCGCGCACCTTCTCGAGATCGAGGATGCGCTGCTCGATGGCAGGACGCCACCGAGCGGCCATTCGCGTCCATTGTGCTCGTGTTGGTGCGGCCTCGACGGGCACGCCGACGAACGCGTCGCGGATCTCCTCAAGGCTCAGTCCGACCCGCTGCGCCGCCCTTATCACGGCAATGCGTCGCAGGACTGTGCGGCGGTAGCGCCGACGGTCACCGGTGGTACGGGTACTGGCGATGAGTCCGAGCGACTCGTAGTAGCGCAACGCGGAGGTGGCCACTCCGGCTCGCCTCGCTATTTCACCGATCGACAGCAGGTCTAGACGGTCCAAGGGCTTGACCTCAACTGCGCTTGACGTAGTGCTATAGAGGCATGCTAACCGCGACCAGCAACTATGACGAGGCGCTTGAACGCTTCCACCGCACCGGCCCGGAGCGCGAGGGCTGGCTGTCCAACCATGGGCCGATGGTGGTGGAAGCACTGGAGCGGCTCGGTCACGATGAGCGGGTCCACCCATGGTCCGACAGGTACCTCCGCCGTTTGGAGGAGCTACCAGGCAGGGTTGCGCCTATTGACGCCGCCGCGTGGCGGGACCCGCTTGGTGACCCGGTCCGCACTGGTGACTGGATCACCTTCTTCGTTGAGCAGTCCGAGCAGCAGCCGTGGCAAACCCTGCTGACCCAGTGGTGGCCACGGCTGCTGCCGGGTATCGCGGCGGGGGCAACCCACGGCGTTATCCGAGTCGGCCACGCGGTCAGAGCGTTACGCGCATCAGAGACCGAACCGCGTCGACATGAGCTTGCGCACGCATTGGCGTACTGGGCCGCGCGGTGGCAGCCGGTGCCCGTGCTGCCCGGCAACGGCAATCAGCAGACAGCTGCGGCCGTGTCCCGGATCCCGCAGGTGCCTCACCAGGAGTTCGGCATCCGTCACCGTCTTGCCCAACTGACTAACACACCGGGCTGGGGGGATGCAGTAGCGTCCCTGGCCCGGCCACCGGAGAGCCGCGAGGTGCCAGCGGCTCTCAACAGCCTCGTCGATGCCGTGCTCGCGCACTACACCAGGCACGGGCACGGCAACGCGACGATGCTTGTTCACGCCGCCACCGCTCCCAACGCTGTGGCGAACACCCTGCCGTCATTACCCGATTCCATGTGGTGCCGAAGTTTCGACGCCGCATGGTCAGCCAGCGCAGCAGTGCTAGCCGCCTATTCACCGAAGCACAGCCGTCGTTCTCCGTTCACGACAGCGACCCCCGACGACGTACTCGAACAGGCCGTGCGCCACGGCGGGGAGCACGTCATCAAACTCGCCGACACAGCCCTGAGCGCCTATGAGCGGTCCGGTGACGGGCTCGCCCTCACCGCTGTTGAAACGGCGATCGAACTCGACGCCTAGCTTCACATCGGTGTCCGAGGGGGGACTTGAACCCCCATGCCCTAATACGGGCACTAGCACCTCAAGCTAGCGCGTCTGCCTATTCCGCCACCCGGACGTGGGTCCGCCGATGACTCGGCGGGCGACGTACCACAATATCAAAGGTGCGGCAGGTGCCCCAGTGCTGCGCGGCGGCATGATGAGCAGATGAGCCCCAACTACCGACCTGAGGCGGAGGTCACCGAGATCTGCCGTCACTTGATCCGCATCGACACCTCTAACTACGGCGATGACTCCGGGCCGGGGGAGCGGGTCGCGGCCGAGTACGTGGCGGTCTCCTGTCCGACGTCGGCATCGAACCGCTGCTGTTCGAGCCGGCACAGGGCCGTACGTCGGTGGTGGCCCACTGGGGGACCCCAGCGCCGGCGACGAGCTGCTGGTGCACGGCCACCTCGACGTCGTACCGGCCGCGGACACGACTGGAAGGTCGACCCTTCGCAGCCGAAATCATGGACGGCTATGTATGGGGACGGGGGAGCCGTCGACATGAAGGACTTCGACGCAGCGATCCTGTCCGTGGTGCGCGCCCGAGCTCGCGCCGGGGAGCAGCCTCGCCGTCCCATCACGTTGGCGTTCACGGCTGACGAGGAGGCGGGCAGCATCCTGGGCGCCCATCCGCTGGCCGATCAGCGGCGGGGTGGTTCGAAGCATGCACCGAGGCGGTCGGAGAGGTCGGAGGTTTCTCGACGACCATCAAGGCAAGCGCCTGTATCTGGTCGAGACCGCCGAGAAGGGCATCGCCTGGCTCCGGCTCCGAGCGCAGGGAACCGCTGGACACGGCTCCATGCGAAACCCTGACAACGCCGTCCGCGGCCATCGCAGAGGCAGTCGCCGCGATCGGTCGCCACGAGTGGCCGATCCGGCTGACCCCCGCCATGGGGGCACTTCTGGACGAGGTCGCCTCACTCACCGGTGCCGACAACGTGGACGACAACGTCGACGCTCTCATCGAGCATTTCGGTCCCGCGGCCCGGATGCTCGCAGCGGTCGTGCGCAACACCGCCAACCCGACCATGCTCGACTCCGGCTACAAGCACAACGTCATACCGGGGGAGGCGACGGCGAACATCGACGGACGGTTCCTGCCCGGCTACGAGGACGAGTTCTTCGCGACGCTTCGCTCGCTGCTGCCCGACAACGTCAGCTACGAGGTGCTGCTCCGCGACAAGGCCCTGGAGACCCCATTCGAGGGCGCCTTGGTGGAGGCCATGAAGGCGTCGCTGCTGGCGCAAGACTCGGAGGCGACGGTGCTGCCGTTCCTCATGTCGGGTGGCACCGACGCCAAAGCATGGAGCAAGCTCGGGATCCGCTGCTTCGGTTTCTCGCCGCTGCGGCTCCCACCCGACCTCGACTTCACCGGGCTCTTCCATGGCGTCGACGAGCGGGTGCCGGTCGACGCGCTGGAGTTCAGCGCACGCGTGTTCGACGACTTCCTCGACCGCGCCTGAGCGCTTCGGTGGGCTCACAAGAGGAAGGGCGGCGGTGGACACCGCAACACACTCTGCACCGCAGATCTGCGATGTAAACCAGCCTGTTGGACTGTTCACATCGGAAACCGGCAAGGCCGGGGAGGGGCCGACGGCGGTCAGACCATGGGGCGGAAGTCAGAGGCCGATCTCGACCGCACGCGGATGATTCGACGCCGCAGCTCCACCTTGCGGGTGCCGTCAGGGTACAGACGCAGCCGGGCCAGCTCCCAGCCGCCGTACTCGGCGTGGTCGGTAAGCAGCCGACGCACAGCCGACCGCGAGATCGTCCGGGGCAGCGAGAAGCGCTGAAACTCGTACTCCATACGCCGCTATCGTGGCACGGACTTTGCCTTCTCGACCACTGCGCCCTCCTGCGAACGGCGCGTGGACCAAGAGCGCCGCACTCGGGTCGAGCCTGGGGTGCACCAGACAGCCACATTGCGCGTCGCCGGTGCACCGTTACGCTCGCAGCATGGCCTTGCCGATTGAGCAGTACGCAGCGCTCGGCGACACCGACACCGCGGCTCTGGTCGGACTCGACGGCTCTGTCGACTGGCTGTGCTTGCCACGCTTCGACTCGCCTGCCTGCTTCGCCGCGCTGCTCGGGACAAGGGAGCACGGACGCTGGCTGATCGGCCCCACGGACAAGGCGGCTCAGTCCACCCGGCGCTATATCGGCAACACCTTCCTGCTGGAGACGACGCACACGACCGACACCGGTGTCGTGAAGGTGACCGACCTGATGCCGATCGGAGACGACCGAGCCGACATCGTGCGCAAGATCGAGGGTGTTCGCGGCACCGTCACGTTGCGGCACGAGTGGATCGTGCGGCTGGGCTACGGCAAGATCCGCCCATGGGTGACGCGGCGCGAGGACGAGGAGGGCCGGCCAGTCATCTCGGCCATCGCTGGACCAGACATGCTCGTGCTGCGCGGTGACCGCCTGCCCAAGGCGGTGGAAGGCAGGCACGTGGACGAGTTCGAGGTGAAGCAGGGCAGCTCTATGACCTTCTCCACCACCTGGTTCGAGTCGCACCGACCAGTGCCTCCGATGCTCGACGTCGACGAGCGTCTGAAGGAGACCTGCCAGCTCACCGAGCGCTGGGCGGGCCGATGCACCTATGACGGTCCCTACCGAGACGCGGTCGTCAGGTCGCTGCTGGTGCTTCGACTGCTGACCCATGCCGAGATCGGTGGGATCGTTGCCGCGCCCACCACGTCACTTCCGGAGACGTTCGGGGGACAGCGCAACTGGGACTACCGCTTCTGCTGGCTGCGCGACGCCTCACTCACCCTCGAGGCACTGCTGACGGCAGGTTACGAGGACGAGGCCAGGCTGTGGCGCGACTGGTTGCTGCGCGCCATCGCCGGCGACCCCAAGGATCTGCAGATCATGTACACCGTCGACGGCGGTCGCGAGCTCCCCGAGCGCGAGCTCGACCACCTGCCTGGATACGAGAACTCCCGACCGGTCCGCATCGGCAACGGCGCTGTCTGCCAGCGCCAGACCGACGTCCTAGGTGAGGTTTTCATCGCTCTCGAGCTCGCACGCGCCAAAGGGATGCGGGAGGGCCGCCACTCCTGGTCCATGCAGCGCGCACTCATCAGTGAGCTGGGCCGGACCTGGCGTGAGCCGGACAACGGCCTCTGGGAGATCCGTGGGCCGCAGCGCCATTTCACGCACTCCCGGATCATGGTCTGGGCGGCGTTCGACCGCGCGATCCGCGGTGTCGAGTCGCAGGGACTCAAGGGGGACGCGGACCAGTGGCGGAAGATCCGTGATCAGGTTCGCGACGAGGTCCTCGAGCACGGGTACGACGAGGAGCGCGGCACGTTCGTGCAGCACTACGACACCTTGGAGGTGGACGCCTCGCTGCTCCTCATCGCGTTGAGCGGTTTCCTGCCGGGTGATGACCCGCGCGTTCTGGGGACCATCGCCGCGGTCGAGGAGGACCTGCTGCGCGACGGACTCGTCCTGCGCTACCGCACCCAGTCCGGCGTCGACGGCCTGCAAGGAGACGAGCATCCATTCATCGCCTGCTCCTTCTGGCTCGTCGCGGCATACGCCAAGGCGGGCCGTATCCAAGACGCCCACGATCTGATGGGCCGACTCGTCGGGCTGCTGAACGACGTCGGCTTGCTGTCCGAGGAGTATGACCCGGGCGAGAGACGAATGGCCGGAAACTTCCCGCAGGCGTTCTCCCACCTCGCACTCGTCAGCGCGGCGTTCGCGCTGTCAGAGTTCGGCAAGGGTGACGACGACGACAACGAGCCCGGCACCATGTTCAGCGGCGGCCAGGCAGACGGCGCAGACGACGCCGACACGGACGACGAGCAGACTCAGGCTTCGGGGTAGCCCAGCTCCGGCGCCGAGACGTCGTCCAAGGCGTCGAGGATCTCATCGGGCAAAGAGTGGTCCTCGACGCTCAGGCAGCCGACCAGCTGCGGCGTGGTGCGTGGGCCAACGATCGGCGCGGTCACCCCCGGCTGGTCCCGTACCCACGCGAGGGCGACCTGGACCGCGGAGAGCTCGAGCCCTTCGGCCGCCCGGACGACGGCCTCGACGATCTGCGCCGACCGAGGTGTGAGCAGCTCGCCCACGTACCGCTCGAAGACCGCCGACGCCGCGCGTGAGTCAGCGGGCGTGCCGGTCCGGTACTTGCCCGACAAGATGCCACGTCCGAGAGGCGCCCAGGGAAGCAGCCCGACCCCGAGTGCCTCGGCTGCAGGCGCGACCTCCCGCTCGATGCCGCGCTGCAGCAGCGAGTACTCGACCTGGGTGGACGCGATCCGCGCCCGCCCCGGGGCGCAGAGCTGGTAGGTCGCCGCGCGCGCGGTCTGCCAGCCCGAGTAGTTCGAGACCCCGACATAACGGGCCCGGCCGGAGGTGACCGCCACGTCGAGCGCGCTGAGCGTCTCGTCGAGAGGTACGTCGTGCGACCACCGGTGCAGCTGCCACAGGTCCACGTGGTCGACGCCCAGCCGGTTCAGCGACTCGTCGAGGTTGCGTAGCAGAGCCCGGCGCGAGACGTCAACGTTGGCTACCCCCGCGGCACGTCGGTCGACTCCCGCCTTTGTCGCGATCACCAGGTCGGACCTGGAGAAGCAGTCAACGAGCAGCTTGCCGACCAGTTCCTCGCTGGCTCCGTCGCCGTAGCCCGCCGCCGTGTCGAGCAGGTTTCCGCCGGCATCGACGAAGAGACGTAGCTGTTCGGCCGCCTCGTGCTCCGAGATCTCGCTGCCCCAGCTGAGTGTCCCGAGGCCGAGCCGAGAGACCTGCAGGCCGGTCTGGCCCAGGTAGCGCTGCCGCATGCGCCGACAGTAGTGCACCTCAGGGGCCGATCCGGTGAACGACAGCACTCCCGCCGAGAAGGTACGGTCGCAGAGTGAAACTCGGCGTGAACGTTGGCTACATCCTCAACGGAGACGTCGGTGACATGGTGACCGTCGTCCAGGAGGCCGAGCGGCTCGGGTACGCCGTGGCCTGGGTGTCCGAGGCCTACGGATCTGACGCGGTGTCAGTGGTCAGCTGGCTGGCGGCACACACCGAGCGGATCGACGTGGGGGCAGCTGTGCTGCAGATCCCGGCCCGCACCCCGGCGATGACTGCGATGACGGCCGCGACCCTCGACCTGCTCAGCTCCGGTCGTTTCCGGCTGGGGCTCGGCGTGTCAGGGCCGCAGGTCTCCGAGGGCTGGCACGGAGTACGTTTTGCCAAACCGCTCACTCGGACCAAGGAGTACGTAGCCGTCGTGCGCCAAGCGCTGGCCAGGGAGACCGTCCGCCACGACGGTGAGTTCTTCACCCTCCCGCTTCCCGAAGGGCCCGGAAAGGCGCTCAAGCTCACCCTCCGCCCTCAGCGCGCCGAGCTGCCGGTCTACCTCGCCGCCGTCGGCCCCAAGAACCTACAGCTGGCAGGCGAGATCGCCGACGGCTGGCTGGCCATCTTCTTCTCACCCGCGCACGCGGGCAGTTCGCTCGCCGGCGTCCGTCTCGGTCAGGAGCGCGCTGGTCGCACCGACCGGCCGTTCGACGTCTCGGCGACGGTACCGGTCTCGATCGGGCCCGACCTGGCCGTGTGCGCGGAGCCCATCCGGGGGTACGCAGCTTTGTACGTCGGAGGGATGGGTTCGCGTGAGCAGAACTTCTACAACCAGCTCGCACGCAGGATGGGCTTCGAGGAGGAGGCGGCGCTGGTCCAGGACCTCTACCTCGAGCGTCGCCACCGAGACGCCATGGCGGCGGTGCCGTTCGACTTCATCGACCAGACCTCTCTCATCGGCCCCCCGGACCGGATCCAGGCGGGTCTGCACGCCTTCGCCGACGCGGGTGTCACCACCTTGAACGTCACCTCGTTCGCATCCGACGTCGCAGGGAGGGTCCGTGACCTTCGACAGGTCGCAGAAGCCCTCGACGCAGCCGGCCTAGCAGCCTGACGCCGTGGACTTCATCGACGCCATAGTTCTAGGGATTGTGGAGGGACTGACCGAGTTCCTTCCTGTCTCGAGCACCGGCCACCTCACCATCCTGGAGAAGCTGCTCGGCCTGCGAATCGACGACCCTGCGGTCACGGCCTTCACCGTCGTCATCCAGATGGGAGCCATCTTGGCGGTCGTCTGGTACTTCCGGCGCGACCTCTGGAACATCACCCGGGCTTGGCTCACCGGAGTCGTCAGACCCGAGGTGCGTGGCAGCTTCGACTACCGGATGGGCTGGTACGTCATCGTCGGGTCAGTCCCGATCGTGGTAGCGGGCCTGGCGGGGGAGAGCCTGATCACCGGCGCACTGCGCAACCTGTGGTGGGTGGCCTCGGCACTGATCGGGTGGAGTGTCGTGATGGTGGCGGCCGAGCGGTACGGCACCCAGGAACGAGGTGAGAGAGACCTCACGCTGCGCGACTCGATCATCATCGGTGCCGTGCAGTGCGTGTCGCTGATCCCCGGGGTCTCACGCTCGGGTGCCACGATCTCCGCGGGGTTGTTCGCCGGGCTCGACCGGGTCGCGGCGACGCGGATGTCGTTCTTCTTGTCAATCCCGGCCTTGATGGGCGCGGGGATAAAGGAGCTCCCGACCGCGTTGGGCGGCGACATCCCGGTGGGGTCTACGATCGTCGCGACCATCGTCAGCTTCCTGGTGGCGTACGCGTCGGTGGCCTGGCTGCTCAAGTTCGTAGCCGGCCACTCGATCACCTGGTTCGTCGGCTATCGCGTGGCGCTCGGCGTCGTGCTGATGGTCCTGCTCAGCACCGGCGTGGTCAGTTCGACCTGAGCGCCGCCGGGCGGACAGCTCGTTCCTGCCTCGGTATCAAGCGGAGTCAGAGCCAGCCCGACCTCTTGAAGAGGCGGAAGAGGGTCACGCAGACGGCCAGCATCACCAGCATCACCAGTGGGTAACCGATTCTCCACCGCAGCTCTGGCATGTAGTCGAAGTTCATGCCGTAGATCCCGGCCACCGCCGTGGGAACGGCCGCGATCGCCACCCAGGCGGAGATCTTGCGGATGTCGTCATTTTGCTGCACCGAGATCCGCGCCAGGTGGGCCTCGTGGGCGCTGGAGAGCAGGTTGTCGAGCGACTCCACCTCCTCATGGACCCGGACGGCGTGGTCGGCGACGTCACGGAAGAAGGCCTGCGCCTCGAGCGGCATACCCTCCACCTGACCCTGCGCGAACAGCGTCAGGGGGTCGCGCAGCGGGGCCACCGCCCGTCGAAACTCCGCGACCTCCCGCTTCAGGGTGTAGATCCGCTCCGAGTCGTTGCCCCGTGAGCTGGAGAACACCGACAGCTCGACCTCGTCGACATCCTCCTGCGGGTCCGCCGCCACTGCCTCGTAACCGTCGACCACCCGATCACACACGGAGTACAGGACGGCGTATGGACCGTGGCCGAGCAGTCCGGTGTGTCGCTCGAGGTCGCGCCGAGTCAGAGCAAGGTCCGCACCGGAACCGTGGCGGACCGTCACGACGTAGCGGTCCCCGACGAACAGCGCGATCTCCCCCGTCTCGACGGCGTCGTGCGCGTCGACGTACCAGAGGGTCCTCAACACCATGAACAACGTCCCACCGCCGTATCGCTCGAGCTTGGGTCGCTGGTGCGCCCGCACCGCGTCCTCGACGGCGAGCTGGTGCAGGTCGAACGCGGCGGCGACCTCATCCATCTCGCGCTGGCTCGGTTCGTGCAGCCCGATCCAGATGAAGTCGTGATCCTGGTTCGCCGCCGAAAGCGCGGCGGACATGTCGGGGCGGCTCGCCTCGGTGGGCACCCGAGAACCGTTGCGGTAGACGGCACAGTCGACGATCACCTGGCCATTGTCACCGATCGTGGCCGGTAGCGGCCGCCCCGACCACCTAAGGTGATCGCGTGGCGACGGTATTGCTGGTCAGGCACGGGCGCTCGAGCGCCAACACCGCGGGCGTCCTTGCCGGTCGCCGGGCAGGTGTGCTGCTCGATGAGACGGGCGAGAACCAGGTGCGCGCCACGGCTGCCCGCCTCGCCGGGCTCCCGATAGCGGCGGTCGTCTCCAGCCCGCTCGAGCGCTGTCAGCAGACAGCAGAGGCGGTCGTCGCCGCTCAACCGCGGCCCTCACCGCTCCACACCGACGAGCGGCTGACCGAGTGCGGGTACGGCGACTGGACCGGTCGAGAGCTGAAGACCTTGACCAAGGACCAGCTCTGGAAGGTCGTACAGGGCCATCCGAGTGCAGCCGTCTTCCCTGCCGGTGAGTCGATCCGCGACATGCAGGCGCGAGGCCTGGCTGCCGTCCGTGAGTGGGACGTCCGGGTGACACAGGAGCATGGGGTCGAGGCGCTCTGGGTCGCGGTCAGCCACGCTGACGTGATCAAAGCAATCCTGGCCGACGCCCTGGGCACCCACCTCGACAACTTCCAGCGCATCGTGGTCGACCCAGCCTCGGTGTCGGTGGTGTCGTACACGCCGCTGAGGCCGTTCGTGATCCGCTCCAACGAGCAGGGCGACCTCCGCGGACTCGCCCCCGCCAAGAAGCGCCGCAGACGGCGTCCGGCCAGTAGCGACGCGACGCTCGGCGGCGGGGCCGGGACGTAGGCTTTCCTCATGTCCATCGTCGTCCACAACTTCGAGCAGCCCGACCGCTTCGTCGCGGGTACCGTGGGCCAGCCCGGCCAGCGCACCTTCTTCCTCCAGGCCCGAGAGGGCACCCGCATCACGAGCGTGGCGTTGGAGAAGCAGCAGGTAGCGATCCTGGCCGAACGCGTCGACGAGCTCCTCGACGAGGCTCTGCGTCAAACCGGAGGTGACCCGGTCATCCCAGCCGTGGCCCCGGCGGGTGTCGGCGACAAGGAGCCTCTGGACCAGCCGATCGTGGAGGAGTTCCGGGTCGGCACCATCACGCTGACCTGGGACAGCGGCTCCGACCGTGTCATCATCGAGATGTTCCCCGTCACCGATGAGGAGGTGGTCGTCTCCGTCGACGAGGGAGAAGAAGAGCAGGAGGAGACGACGCTCGAGGTGGAGGTGGAGGCCAGCGAGGTCCTGATCGTGAAGCTCGACCCAGGCTACGCGCGGGCGTTCGCCCGCCGCGCGCTGAGCGTGGTCTCGGCCGGTCGCGCGCCGTGCCCCTTCTGCGGCGGGCCGCTCGATCCCGAAGGGCATCTATGCCCACGCGCGAACGGGTTCCGTCGCATTGCAGGCTGAGCCGTCGGCCGTCCTCGACGACGAGGACGTGGAGACGATCCTGACCCACGGTTCCCTCGAGCTCGAGGGGCGGCTGCTGTCCGCCTCCAACGCGTCATTTCTGGGACACGTGAGCCTTGACGGAGTGCTGCTCCGGTGCATCTACAAGCCTGTTGCGGGCGAGCGGCCGCTCTGGGACTTCACCGACGGCACCTTGGCCGGTCGCGAGTACGCCGCCAGGGTCATCTCGCAGACCGTCGGGTTCGACCTCGTGCCGACCACGGTCCTGCGTGACGGTCGGTTCGGCTTCGGGATGTGTCAGCGCTGGGTCGAGACAGATCCAGACGTCGCCCTCGTGGACGTCGTCTCCCACGACTTCGCCGAACCGGGCTGGCTTGCCGTGCTGGAGGCGGAGGACCAACGGGGACGCCCGGTGGTGCTGGTGCATGCAGACGAGGACCGGCTGCGCGACATGGCGGTGTTCGACGTACTGATCAACAACGGGGATCGCAAGGGGGGACACGTGCTCGTCGAGGCGGCCCGAGGCGGTCCCGACTCGTTCTCCGCAGTGTGGGGCTGCGACCACGGGGTCTCGTTGCATGAGGATGACAAGCTGCGCACGGTGCTGTGGGGCTGGGCTGACATGCCGCTCCGCGAGATCGACATCGAGCGGTTGGACGCCCTCGTCGCTTCCCTGAGGGGGGACCTGGCGGTGATCCTGGCCGCGTACCTGACCGTCTCGGAGATCCAGGCGCTGCAGTCGCGTGCGTTGGTGCTTCGTGCCGTCGGCGCCATGCCGGCTCCCGGGAAAGGGTGGCCTGTCATCCCGTGGCCACCGTTCTGAGCCGGGCGCCCGGACCAAGTGGCCAGGCTGAGGCAGCGGCCCGGAAGCGGCGCGGGAGGTCTTCGTTAGGCTGCGCGCATGCGTTCCTGGTCCGCTCCTCCGCTGACCTCGACGGCTCGTGACAGCATCGGACCTGCCCCTGCACTGATGCTGTACGACGCTCGCACCGGTTGCCTAGAAGAAGCGTCTCCGCGCGACGACGCCAGGCTCTACGTCTGCGGCATCACGCCGTACGACGCCACGCACCTAGGGCATGCGGCGACCTACGTCACCTTCGACCTCGTCGTCCGGGCGTGGCGCGAGGCCGGTCACAGCGTGCGCTACGTGCAGAACGTGACAGACGTCGACGACCCTCTCCTCGAGCGTGCGGCCGCGACCGGACAGGAGTGGTCACACCTCGCCCAACGGGAGACGCAGCGGTTTCGGGAGGACATGAGCGCTCTGTCGGTGATACCTCCCGACGTCTTTGCCGGCGCCGTGGAGTCGATCCCCGTCATCATCGACCTCATCGAGCGGCTGCAGACCAACGGTGCCGTCTACGAGGTCGGCGGGGACATGTACTTCTCGGTCACTGCCGACCCGTCCTTCGGGGAACTCTCGCGGCTGGGTCGCGCCGACATGCTGCGCCTGTCCGCGGAGAACGGTGGCGACCCGGAGCGACCAGGCAAGCGCGACCCGCTCGACTGCCTCGTCTGGCAGCAACAGCGGCCTGGGGAGCCCGGCTGGGACAGCCCCTTTGGCCGCGGACGACCCGGCTGGCACGTCGAGTGTGCCGCCATCGCCACCCATCATCTGGGCTTCGACTTCGACCTGCAAGGAGGAGGCTCGGACCTCGTGTTCCCGCATCACGAGATGTCGGCTGCCGAAAGCCGGGTCGCGAAGCCAGGAACCGTCTTCGCCCACGCCTACGCTCATCAGGGCATGGTCGGGTACTCCGGAGAGAAGATGTCGAAGTCGGTTGGCAACCTCGTGCTCGTCTCGAGGCTGCGGAGCGACGGAGTCGACCCCCGAGCCATCCGGCTCGCTTTGCTTGCTCGCCACTACCGCGACGACTGGGAGTGGACCGACGAGGCGCTCGAGACAGCTACCTCCCGGCTGGACCTGTGGTCGCAGGCAGTACGACGCGGAGGCGGTGAACCGCGCCCGACCGTGGACCGGATCCGAGCCGCTGTGGCCGCCGACCTGGACGCGCCTGCCGCACTCGCGGCGGTGGACGCCTGGGCACGCGACACGCAGCCGCCCATCCCGGGCGCAGCCGAGCTGGTCGCGACCACTGTCGAGGCATCGCTGGGCATAACCCTAGATCTCGGCTGAGCCGGCTCCGGTCAGCCGCTTTCGCCGCGGCGCTTCAGGTACCGCTCAAAGTCCCGGGCGATCGCGTCGCCGGTGGCTTCCGGCAGCTCGGTGGTGTCACGCTCCTCCTCGAGCGAGCGCACGTAGTCGGCCACGTCGGTGTCGTCGGAGGCGAGCTCGTCGACGCCGCGTTCCCAGGCCTTCGCCTCCTCGGGGAGGCCGTGCACGTCGATCGCGGCCCCTACCAGGTCCTCGAGCTTGCCGAGCAACGCCAGCGTGGCCTTCGGTGCGGGTGCTTGTGCGACGTAGTGCGGAACTGCGGCCCAGTAGGACAGGGTGGCCAGACCGGCCTGCTGCCCCATCTCCTGCAGGACGCCGACGATCCCGGTCGGACCGACGTAGCGCGAAGGTTCGAGGTCGTGACGTGCGGCGAGCAGCGGGTCCGAAGAGATCCCGGTGATCGGCACCGGACGGGTATGGGGCACATCAGCGAGTAGCGCGCCCAAGGTGACGAGGGTCGTCGCCCCGACCGACGTCACATACTCGAGAAGCTCGTCGCAGAACGACTTCCAGCGCAGGTTCGGCTCTATCCCCGTCACCAAGATGACGTCTCTGCCGCCCGTTCCCGCCTGACAGCGCCACAGGCGGGTGGTGCGCCAGCTGATCTCGCGCCGTCCGTCGGAGTCGAAGCCGACGAGGGGACGCACCACCTGGAAGTCGTAGTAGTCCTCGGGCTCGAGGGTGGCAAGCAGGGTGGAGCGCCAGGC
>JAUJOO010000008.1:74386-118608 GCA_030447585.1 Nocardioidaceae bacterium
GGAAGTCGTAGTAGTCCTCGGGCTCGAGGGTGGCAAGCAGGGTGGAGCGCCAGGCCGCGAGCAGGTGCGCCACTGCGTCCGTGGCTGCCTCGCCTGCGTCGTTCCAGCCCTCGAAAGCCGCGATGACGAGCGCGTCCTGCAGCTCGACTTCTTCCTCGATGTCCAGCACCTCTCCAGCCTACGGCGTACGAGCGGCACTGATCCGCAAACCGCCTGCCCGCGAGAGGCCGGGAGGTGCACAAGGGGGACCACTACGCTTGGGGTGTCCACGTCGGCCGTTCGAGGAGGTTGTCCTGCCTGCTGCACGGACTACCCTTGGTCGAGCGCTCCGTGAGCGCGTCGTGGTTGCCGACGGCGCCATGGGGACGATGCTGCAGCAGCGCGCGCTCACCTTGGACGACTTCCAAGGTTTCGAGGGCTGCAACGAGATCCTCAACGTCACCAGGGCGGACGTGGTGCGCGACATCCACGACGCCTACTTCGAGGCCGGTGCCGACTGCGCCGAGACGAACACGTTCGGTGCGAACCTCGCCAACCTGGGGGAGTACGGGATCGCCGAACGGATCTACGAGCTCGCGTTCGCCGGCACCCGCATAGCGCGCCAGAGCGCCGACTCCTGGAGCCGTCCCGAGCAGCCCCGGTGGGTGCTGGGCTCGGTCGGGCCAGGCACGAAGCTGCCGACCCTCGGGCATGTCGCCTTCTCGACACTGCGCGACGCCTACGAGGAGCAGGTGCGCGCAATGCTGGACGGTGGCGCTGATGGCGTCCTCGTCGAGACGTCGCAGGACCTGCTTCAGACGAAAGCCGCCGTCATCGGGGCAAGGCGAGCGATGGTCGACAGCCCAGACATCCCCCTCATCGTCCACCTCACGGTCGAGACGACCGGCACCATGCTGCTGGGGACAGAGATCGCCGCCGCTCTCACTGCCTTGGAGCCACTAGGGATTGACCTGATCGGCCTCAACTGCGCCACTGGACCGGCCGAGATGAGCGAGCATCTGCGCTACCTGTCCCGCCACGCCGACACCGCGATCTCGTGCATGCCGAACGCCGGACTGCCTCAACTGACCACCGACGGCGCGCACTATCCGCTGACGCCGAAGGAGCTCGCGGACGCTCACGAGACGTTCGTCCGCGAGTTCGGCCTGTCCCTCGTCGGCGGGTGCTGCGGTACGACGCCGGAGCACATCCGCCAGCTGGCAGATCGTGTCCGCGGCCGCGAGCTGGTTCCCCGTAGGCCGCGCCGCGAGCCCGGCGCCTCGTCGCTGTACCAGCACGTGCCCTTCCGGCAGGAGACGTCATACCTGTCGATCGGTGAGCGCACCAACGCCAACGGCAGCAAGGCATTTCGGGAGGCGATGCTTGCGCAGCGTTGGGATGACTGCGTCGACATCGCCCGGGCCCAGATCCGTGACGGCGCTCATCTGCTCGACCTCAACGTCGACTACGTCGGTCGCGACGGCGTGGCGGACATGCGGGCGATGGCGACCAGGCTCGCCACCTCGTCAACGCTGCCGATCATGCTCGACTCAACCGAGCCGGAGCTTGTCGAAGCCGGCCTGGAAGCGCTCGCCGGACGCTGCGTCGTCAACTCGGTGAACTACGAGGACGGTGCAGGACCGGGGTCGAGGTTCGCCCGGGTGATGCCGGTGGTCAAGGAGCACGGGGCCGCTGTCGTAGCGCTCACGATCGACGAGGAGGGACAGGCGCGGACGGCGGCGTCCAAGGTCCAGATCGCGTCTCGCCTCATCGACCACCTGACCGGGCAGTGGGGGATGCGGACGTCGGACATCATCGTCGACTGCCTGACGTTTCCCATCGCGACAGGTCAGGAGGAGACCCGACGAGATGGTCTGGAGACCATCAACGCGATCCGCGAGGTCAAGCGCCGCTACCCCGATGTCCAGACCACCCTCGGCGTCTCCAACGTGTCCTTCGGGCTCAACTCGGCCGCGCGTGTCGTCCTCAACTCGATCTTCCTGCACGAGTGCGTCAAGGCCGGACTGGACTCGGCGATCGTCCACACCGCCAAGATCCTGCCGTTGTCGCGCATCCCGGCAGAGCAGCGTCAGGTCGCCCTCGACCTGGTGTACGACCGGCGCCGCGACGGCTACGACCCGCTGGAGCGGCTGCTGGAGATCTTCGCGGGCGTCACCACCAAGGACACCTCGGCCAACCGGGCGGCGGAGCTGGCCGCGCTGCCCCTTTCGGAGCGGCTGCAGCGCCGGATCATCGATGCCGAGGGGACCGGCCTGGAGGATGACCTCGACCAGGCCCTGGCGTCAGGAAGCTCGGCGCTCGACATCATCAACGACCACCTGCTGGCGGGCATGAAGGTGGTAGGTGACCTGTTCGGATCCGGCGAGATGCAGCTGCCGTTCGTGTTGCAGTCAGCAGAGGTCATGAAGGCCGCGGTGGCCCACCTGGAGCCGCACATGGACAGGATCGACGACCGCGGCAAGGGCACGATCGTGCTGGCCACGGTCAAGGGAGACGTCCACGACATCGGCAAGAACCTCGTCGACATCATCTTGTCCAACAACGGCTACACGGTGGTGAACCTCGGAATCAAGCAGCCGGTCGGTGCCATCCTCGACGCGGCCGACGAGTATGACGCCGATGTCATCGGTATGTCCGGCCTCCTCGTCAAGAGCACGGTGGTGATGCGGGAGAACCTCCAGGAGCTCAACCTGCGCGGCACCGCAGAGCGTTGGCCGGTGCTGCTGGGTGGAGCTGCCCTGACCCGCGCATATGTGGAGCAGGATCTTGCCCAGGTCTTCGACGGCGAGGTCCGTTACGCGCGAGACGCCTTCGAGGGACTGCGGCTCATGGACGCGGTCATGGCCGTCAAGCGAGGCGACCCCGGCGCCGAGCTCCCGATGCGGCGCGACCGTCGGGTCAAGGCTGTGGTGACGACGAGGCCAGCGGCCGAGGTCGTCGAGGTCCCGGCCAGGTCCGACGTGTCGACGACCAACCGGGTGCCTACGCCACCGTTCTGGGGCGACCGGATCGTCAAGGGCCTGCAGCTTGCCGATTTCGCGTCGTACCTCGACGAGCGGGCCACCTTCATGGGCCAGTGGGGCCTGAAGTCTTCCCGAGGCGACGGCCCGTCGTACGACGAGCTCGTCGAGACCGAGGGCCGCCCCCGGCTCCGTGCCTGGCTGAACCGCATCAAGACCGAGCAGATCCTCGAGCCGGCTGTCGTCTACGGCTACTGGCCCTGCTACAGCGACGGCAACGACCTGGTGGTCCTGGACGCCGAGCACCACGACGTGGAGGCCGCCAGGTTCACGTTCCCGCGCCAGCAGCGCGACCGGTTCCTCTGCCTCGCGGACTTCTTCCGTCCAAAAGACAGCGGGGAGCTCGACGTGGTCGCGTTCCACCTCGTCACCATGGGCAGGCACGTCAGTGAGGTGACCGCCGAGCTGTTCGAGAAGTTCGCCTACCGCGACTACCTCGAGCTACACGGGCTCTCTGTGCAGCTGACCGAGGCGCTGGCCGAGTACTGGCATGCGCGGGTCCGCGCCGAGCTCGGCTTCTCCTGCGAGGACGCGGCAGACATGGGCGAGGTGTTTCGACAGGGGTACCGGGGCTCGCGCTACTCCTTCGGCTACCCGGCCTGCCCACACCTGGAGGACCGGACCACGCTCGTCCGGCTGCTGCGCCCGGAGCGCATAGGTGTCGAGCTCAGCGAGGAGCTGCAGCTGCACCCGGAGCAGTCGACGGACGCGCTTGTCGTGCACCACCCCGAGGCGAAGTACTTCAACGCCCGCTGAGCTTGCCGGCTCGGCACGTTACCTTGCGGCTCGTCGTCCCCATGGGTCAGTACGGAGGTCAAGGCTCGGCAACAATCCGTGCCGATTGGCGTCTCGCCCTTACCTAGCCGCCACCCACACGGCTACCATGCGTCGCAATACCCTGACGAGCGAAGGTAGGAGCCCGATGAAGTTTCCCCATCTGCGCCGTAGCGTGGTTCTTGGCACTGTTGGTGCAATCAGCATGATGGGCCTGGCGGCCTGCGGCAGCGATGCGCCACCGGAGACCGACCCCGACGCTGTGGCCAGCGACGCGCAGGCCCAGTGCGAGGAGCTTTACGAAGCAAGCCAGGACGTCCCGGAGAGCGGTAACGAGACGTTCGTGTTCGCCGCGGCGTCCGACCCCGCCATGCTGAACCCGTTCTTCGCCTCAGACGGCGAGACGTTCCGGGTGGCCCGGCAGATATTCGAAGGCCTGGTGGACACCAAGCCGTGTTCGGCCGACCCTGCTCCTGGCCTGGCTACCGAGTGGACCGGCACCGATGACGGCCTCTCTTACACCTTCCAGCTCGAGGAGGGGGTGAAGTTCCACGACGGCACCGACTTCAACGCCGACGCCGTCTGTTCCAACTTCGAGTACTGGTACAACCAGCCCAAGGGTCCCGCACAGAGCGAGGACGTGACTTACTACTGGATCTCGCTCTTCAAGGGTTTCGCCGGAGGTGACACGGAGAGCGTCTACGACTCCTGTGAGGCCTCCAGCGATACCGAGGTGACGATCAACTTGACGCAGCCTTTCGCTGGGTTCGTTCCGGCGATGTCGCTGCCGGCGTTCTCCATGCAGAGCCCGACAGCGCTGGAGAAGTACGGCAAGGTTGCCGACGGCGAGGACCCGACCACGACGGAGTACGCGCTGAAGCGCCCGACCGGCACCGGCCCCTACCAGTTCGACTCATGGAACCGTGGCAAGGAAGTTCGCCTGACGGCCTTCGAGGACTACCGGGGCGAGCCGGCGCGGTCGACCACCATGGTCATTCCGACCATCGCCGACCCCGGCGCGAAGCGGGAAGCGTTGATCAACGGTGAGATCGACGGCTTCGACCTGGTGGCCCCGGCCGACATCGCGGCGCTCGAGGAAGCCAACATGCAGATCGTCAACCGTCCCGCCTTCAACATCTTGTACCTCGGGATGAACCAGAAGACAGAGCCGCTCGACGACCCGTTGGTGCGGCAGGCCATCGCGCACGCCATCGACAAGCAGGCAGTGGTCGACCAGACACTTCCGCCGGGCTCTGAGGTGGCGAACCAGTTCGTGCCGCCGATCATCAACGGGTACTCGGAGGACGTCACGGAGTACGAGTACGACCCGGAGAAGGCAAAGGAGCTGCTCGCGGAAGCCGGCGCAGAGGACCTGACTTTGGAGTTCAACTACCCGGTCGACATCAGCCGTCCCTACATGCCCTCGCCTGAGGACACGTTCAACCTGATCCGGACGCAGCTCGAGGAGGTGGGCATCACCATCAAGCCGGTCGCTGACCAGTGGACGCCCGACTACCTGGAGAAGATCCAGGGCACCTCCGGCCACGGCATCCACCTGCTGGGCTGGACCGGCGACTACAACGACACCGACAACTTCCTTGGTGTCTTCTTCGGTCGCGAGTCCAACGAGTGGGGCTTCGACAACCCGGACATCTTCGATGCCATCGCGGAGGCCCGGCAGCTGCCGACCCCCGAGGAGCAGAAGCCGGTGTACGAGGACATCAACGAGACGGTCATGGAGTTCCTGCCCGGCGTCCCGATCGCCCACCCGGTGCCGTCGTTCGCGTTCGACCCGGCTATCGAAGGGTTCTATCCCAGCCCGGTGAGCGGGGAGTCCTTCGCGAGCGTGGTCGTCACCGAGTGACATTCTGAGATAGGGGGTCGGCCAGCTACTTGGCCGGCCCCCCCTCAATGTCCCATCCAGGACGACGGAAGGCGAACGTGCATGCTGCGGTTCGTGGTGCGCCGGTTGGGCCTGATGGTGCCGACGCTGTTCGGGTTGTCGGTGCTGCTGTTCTTCTGGGTGCGGGTCCTTCCAGGCGACCCTTGCCGCAGCCTGCTGGGGCAGCGGGCAACCCCTGAGGGGATTGCCCGGTGCAACGAGGTCTACGGGTTCGACAAGCCGATCTTGGAGCAGTACGTCACCTATGTCGGCGCGCTCATGCGCGGGGACTTCGGAAGCTCGATCGACCTCCACGAACCCGTCCTCGACGCCTTCTTGAACAAGCTTCCCGCGACCATCGAGGTCAGCGCGGTGGCACTGCTGTTCGCCATCGTCCTCGGCGTCCCGCTCGGCTACTATGCCGGGCGGCACCAGGGCGGCTGGTGGGACACGACGATCGTCTCCGGCTCGCTCCTGGGCGTCACCATCCCGGTGTTCTTCCTGGCGATCCTGTTGAAGTACCTGTTCGCCCGGCAGCTCGGACTGCTTCCCACCCAAGGGCGCCAGGACGCTCGACTCGACGTCGAGCACCCCACGAACTTCTACGTCCTCGACGGGATCATCACGGGCAACTTCGACGCATTCTGGGACGCCTCGCTGCACCTCATCCTGCCGGGCCTGGCGCTAGGGACCATCCCACTGGCGATCATCGTCCGGATCACCCGGGCGTCGGTGTCAGAGGTCGTCCACGAGGACTACGTGCGCACAGCAGAGGCGAAGGGGCTCACGTCCGGCACGATCAACCGGCGGCACGTTCTGCGCAACGCACTTCTGCCGGTGGTGACCACCATCGGTCTCCAGCTCGGCCTGTTGCTCTCGGGCGCCGTGCTCACCGAGACGGTTTTCAACATCGACGGGGTCGGGCAGTATCTGTACGCCGCGATCGGGGTTCGTGATTACCCGGTTCTTCAGGGCTTCATCTTGTTCATCGCACTGATGTACTCGGTCATCAACTTGTTGGTCGACCTGTCCTATGGTCTCATCGACCCGAGAGTCCGTGCCTCATGACGATGCCGGCGACCACGATCACCGCCGAGGGCCAGTCACCGGAGTCCATGGCGGGTGAGACGCTGTGGCGCGGCGCTTTCAAACGCCTGCGGCGCAACCCGATGGCGATCATCGGAGCCAGCATCATGGCGGTCTTCGTACTGGTGGCGGTCTTCGCCCCGCTCCTGGCGCCGTACGAGCCGGCATCGACGCAGTGGACCGAGCTCTCGACGTACAACTACGTGCAAGGCAGCAGCGCCGAGCACCCGCTCGGCATCGACCGCTGGGGCTCGGACATGCTGACCCAGCTGATCTACGGCGCTCGCCAGTCACTCGTCATCGGTGTCGTCTCCACGCTGATCGGGCTGGTCGCCGGCGCGGCCCTGGGAGTGCTGGCGGGGGGGCTCGGCGGCAGGGTGGACACGGTCGTGATGAGGTTCGTCGACATCCTGCTGTCCATCCCCAGCCTGCTGCTGGCGATCAGCATCGCGGCGGCGATGGGAACGACCGGCTTCGCGCTGATGATCGCCATCGGGGCGGCCCAGATCCCCATCTTCGCCCGGTTGCTTCGAGCCAGCATGTTGTCGCAGAGCAGGTCGGACTATGTGCTCGCAGCCGGCGCACTGGGGCTCAAACGCAAGACGATCGTGATGGGCCACGTGCTGCCGAACTCGCTCGGGCCTACCCTCGTGCAGGCGACACTTAACCTCGCGACCGCCATCATCGAGGTCGCCGCCCTGTCGTACCTGGGGCTCGGTAACGACGAGGCGGCCGTGGCCGAGTGGGGCCGGATGATTGTCTCCGGCCAGGACCGCTTCGAGATTGCGCCTTGGCTTGCGTTCTACCCCGGCATCGCTATCGCCATCACCGCGCTCGGCTTCACGTTGCTCGGTGAGGCGATGCGTGAGGTCCTCGACCCGAAGCAACGGCGGTGATCCACCTTGTCTGTTGAGTACATAAGCAACAAGCCCGATGAGCGTGTCGACGTGACTCTTGCCGGGGACCAGGAGCGGCCCCTGCTGGAGGTTGACAAGCTTGCCGTCACGTTCAGCCGGCGGGGGTCCACGCCGCTTCAGGCGGTCGACGAGGTCTCGTTCACCGTCCGAGCGGGCGAGCATGTCGGCCTGGTCGGCGAGTCGGGAAGCGGCAAGAGCGTCACCGCGCTGGCTGTGATGGGACTGTTGCCCCGGCGAGGTGTCACCGTCGAAGGCAGTGTCGCGTTCAACGGCCGTGAGCTCATCGGGCTCAACATCTCGGCGATGCGCAACCTGCGCGGAGCCGAGATGGCGATGGTGTTCCAGGACCCGATGTCCAGCCTCAACCCGGTGGTGACCACCGGAAAGCAGATCACCGAGGTGCTGCGTCGCCACCGCGACATCAGCAAGGTAGATGCGGTGACAGAGGCGGTCGACCTGCTGCGCAAGGTCGGAATCCCAGACGCCAGGCGACGCGTCTCGGAGTATCCACACCAGCTGTCTGGCGGGATGCGCCAGCGAGTGCTGATCGCGATCGCGCTTGCCTGCAACCCGCGGCTGCTTATCGCCGACGAGCCCACAACCGCCCTGGACGTGACCATCCAGGCCCAAATCCTGGAGCTGCTCAAGGGAGCTGGTAGCCAATACCGGGACGGCACTTGTCATGATCACCCACGATCTGGGGATAGTGGCGGGGTTGTGCGAGCAGGTCCACGTGATGTACTCGGGCCGCATCGTGGAGTCCAACGAGCGGCGCGAGCTGTTCGCGCGACCGCGGCATCCTTACACCGGGGGGCTGATGGCGTCCATCCCAGACTCGACCAGCCCCGCGGCGAGCCGTTACAGCCCATCCCGGGCTCTCCCACCGACACGCTGCCGTGGAGCCAGGGATGCGCGTTCGCACCTCGATGTCCGAACGCCGAGGGCGACTGCCGGATGGAGACGCCCCGGCTCGAGCCCTCCGGAAGCCGGGCGCTGCGGTGCTTCCACCCGCTGACAAGCGACCCTCGACGTGCCGGGCGAAGCGATGCCTGAGCCACTGCTGCGGGTCCGCGGGCTCAAGGTTCACTTCCCCATCAAGAGCGGCGTCGTCTTCGACCGTCAGGTCGGTGCGGTCAAGGCCGTCGACGGGGTGGACCTCGATGTGCACCAGGGCCAGACCGTCGGTCTGGTGGGCGAGTCCGGCTGCGGCAAGAGCACGTTCGGCCGGGCGGTGTTGCGGCTTACCGAGGTCACCGAGGGTGAGATCGTCTTCCAAGGCGTCGACCTGGCCACCCTCGAGGGAGAAGAGCTCCGCAGGAAGCGACGCTCGATGCAGATGGTGTTCCAGGATCCGATGGCAAGTCTCAACCCCCGGCAGAACGTCGAGACGCTGCTCACCGAGCCGCTGCGCGCACACGGTATCGCCTACGAAAAAGCCGGGTCCGAGAGTTGTTGGATCTGGTTGGCTTGCCGTCCTCAGCGGCCACCCGATATCCCCACGAGTTCAGCGGTGGTCAGCGTCAACGCATCGGCATTGCCCGAGCTATCGCCTTGGAGCCGGAGCTCGTCATCGCGGACGAGCCGGTGTCAGCGCTCGACGTATCGATCCAAGCCCAGGTGATCAACCTCCTCGAGGAGCTGCAGGAACGGTTAAATCTCACCTACCTGGTCATCGCCCACGACCTTGCCGTCGTTCGCCACGTCTCTGACGAGGTTGCGGTCATGTATCTCGGCTCGATCGTGGAGCAGGCATCCGCCGACGCGCTGTACGAGCAGCCATTGCACCCCTACACGATCTCGCTGCTGTCTGCGATCCCCGTCCCCGACCCGGAGGTGGAAGACCGGCGCGACCGCATCCTGCTCAGCGGTGACCTGCCGTCGGCGGCAGACCCGCCGTCGGGTTGCCGGTTCCACACGCGATGCCCATTCCGCCAAGAGACCCGGTGTGACGACGAGCGTCCTGAGCTCGCCGAGCTGGAGCCCGGACACAAGGTCGCCTGCCACTACGCCGCCGAGATACGTCTGCCGGCAAGATCAAGTGCCGCCGCGACAGCCCGAGAGATGCTGGCCTCCGAGCCCACCGCCTCGTGACCTGTGGTGCCGGCCGCGCCTCAGGTCACGCCAAGCGGGATCACACCTCGGCGTCACTCGCAATGCCGGTGGGCTCGAGCGGGCGAGCGTGGGCAGTGGCACCGTCTCGGTCTGTCCGGCGGCTCCTGTCAGGTCGGCCGGCCGTGACTGCGGCAGCGGTGGAGGAGTGCCGCCCCAGGCCGGACACAGCGCCTTGTGGTCACACCAACCGCATAAAGCGGATCGATGCGGACGCCAGTCGCCTGACTCGTTTGCCCGGGTGATCGCGTCCCACAAGGCCCTCACCTTGCGCTCGGTCGCGAGCAGGTCTTGCTCGTCGGGCTCGTAGCGGAGCATCTCAGCGTTGCCGAGGTAGACGAGCTGCAGCATCCGCGGGATCACACCTCGGGTACGCCACACGACCAGCGCGTAGAACTTCATCTGGAACATGGCCTTGGCCTCGAACAGCGGCCCGGGTGACTTGCCGGTCTTGTAGTCGACGATCCGGAGCTCACCGGTAGGCGCTTCGTCGACGCGGTCGATGTAGCCGTGCAGGGTCAGGCCGGTGTCGAGCTCGGTGGCTACGTGCACCTCGCGCTCAGCGGGCTCGAGCAGTTGCGGATCCTCCAAGGAGAAGTAGCGCCCTAGCAGGATCCGGCACTGGTCGAGCCAGGTGAGGAGGTCCGGGGCGGTGGAACCGAGGAAGCCTCGTCGAACATCTGCGCCACCTCGGGAGACGCTGCGGCGATGTCGTCCCACACACCAGGAAGCAGGATGTTGGCCCGCTCGTGCGTCCGGTCGAGCGCGGGCAGGTCGAACAGATCTTCAAGCACCTTGTGCACGACGGAACCGCGAACGGCATCGATGCTCGGTTGCTCCGGAAGCTTGTCGATGACACGGAACCGGTAGAGCAGGGGACACGACATGAAGTCGCTCGCGCGGCTCGGCGACAAGGAGTTGAGCCTGGTCAGGCCCGCGAACTCGTCGACAGCCTCATGCTCTTCGGCTGCGACCGGTGAGGCCTTGACGTCCGCTTCGATGCTCATGGCCTTCAGGCTAGATCACCCCACCGACACAACCCGCTAGCGTTGAGGGGTGAGTCCAGCTTCCGCCGACCGTGCGCGCTCCCATCGTGCCAGCGCGCCCGGCACGTTCCGCCTGGGCACGGTCGCCGGGGTCGACGTCACGGTCGCGAACTCGTGGTTCCTCATCATCGGTCTGATCGCAATCTTGGCGGCGCCACGCATCCTGGTGGTGGCGCCCGATCTCGGCGGCTGGGCCTATCTGGCAGGGATCGCCCTCGCGGTGTTGCTCTACATGTCGGTTCTGCTGCACGAGGTCTCCCACGCGGTCGCAGCCCGCGCGTTCGACATGCGGGTGAACTCGATCAACCTGCACTTCCTCGGCGGCGCCACCGAGATCGAAGGTGAGGCCGAGACGCCGTGGCGTGAGTTCGTGATCGCCGTGGTGGGACCACTCACCTCGCTGGCGCTGGGGGCGGTAGCACTGTTGCCGTTCGCGGCGCTCGAGGACGGCCTCCTGCGGTTCACCGTGGGCGCGCTTGCCCTCATGAACCTGGCGGTAGGCGCCTTGAACCTCGTCCCCGGCCTGCCGCTCGACGGCGGGAGGGTACTGCAGGCCGCGATCTGGGGTGCCACCAAGCGCCGTACCCTCGGCATCACCGTGGCGGCGTGGGGAGGTCGCCTTGCGGGTGTAGCGGCGATCGCCTGGCCGATGCTGATGCCCTTCTTCGGGCTCACACCAGATCTGCTGGACTACGTATTCGGCATCATCGTCGGCATGTTCCTCTGGACCGGTGCCAGCCAGGCGCTCCAGGTCGCCAAGCTCCGCGAGAAGCTGCCGGACATCAAGGCACGCCGGATCGCTCGTGCTGCCATCGGCGTACCCGCCGACCTGCCCGCCTCGGAGGGGGTCAGGCGCGCGCAGGAGGCGAATGCCGGGTCCCTGGTCGTGGTCACCGCTGGTGGCGAACCGGTAGGGATCGTGAACGAGCAGGCGGTGCGGTCGACACCCCCTGAGCGCCTACCCTGGGTATCGTGCGGCGACCTGGCCCGCAGGGTTGAGGACGGGTTGTCGCTACCGGCGGGGCTCGAGGGCGAGCCGTTGCTCCGAGCGATGAACCGGACGCCGGCCACCGAGTACGTGCTCCTGGAGCCGGACGGCTCGATCTACGGTGTTCTCGTCACCAAGGACGTCGACGCCGCGTTCGGTGCCGCCTGACCCCGCGCCACTACTGTCACCGCTATGGCCGAGAACCCGATCCCCCAGACAAACCAGCTCGCTGGACCGCGCGACGCTACTTGGTCCGGCGTCCGACGAGGTCCCTTGCGACCGGGCGAGAGAGTCCGTTTGACCGACCCGAAGGGCCGCAAGCACAGCGTCCTGCTTGCTACGGGGTCAACCTACTTCACCCACCGGGGCGCACTCGAGCACGACGACCTGATCGGTCAGCCCGACGGCACCGTCGTCACCTCTACGGGAGGCGTGGAGTACCTCGCTCTGCGACCGCTGCTTGCCGACTTCGTCGTATCGATGCCTCGGGGCGCCGCCGTTGTCTATCCGAAGGACGCAGCACAGATCGTCACCCTCGCTGACATCTTCCCCGGTGCTCGGGTTGTCGAAGCCGGCGTCGGCTCGGGGGCATTGACCTGCTCGCTGCTTCGAGCGGTGGGGGTGGCGGGCACGGTGTCGTCGTACGAGCGGCGCGAAGAGTTCGCGAGGATCGCCCACACCAACGTCGCCTCATTCTTCGGTGGGGACCACCCGGCATGGCGCCTCACCGTGGGCGACGTCGCCTCGTCCCTGGCCGAGCGCGCCGTCGACCGCGCCGTCTTGGACATGCTCGCGCCCTGGGAGTGCGTGCCGGTGGTGGCGGATGCGTTGGCACCTGGCGGGCTCGTGTGCGCCTACGTCGCGACCACGACCCAGCTCAGCCGCTTCGTGGAGACCGTTCGGGAGCACACCGGCTTCACGGAGCCGGAGGCGTGGGAGTCCCTGGTCAGGAACTGGCATGTCGAGGGGCTCGCAGTGCGACCCGCGCACAAGATGAACGGCCACACCGGCTTCCTCGTCACCGCCCGCCGGCTCGCTCCTGGGGTGACGGCCCCGAGACGGAGCCGCCGACCCTCACCAGGCGCCTACGGCGCCGACTACCAGGGTCCCCGCCCTACGGACTCCCTGATCGCCGGAGACGGTAGATAACGGTGTGATACCGACACGTGGTCTGCAGGTCCCAACAACGAGGTCGGCGAAGGTAGGGTCGAAGCAAGGGTCCTCCCGTGGAGGTGATGACGATGACTGCACATGACCCAGACGCTCGGCGGTCGCGCGCGGCCGAGGAGCTCGAGAGCCAGGTCGGCTTCTTGGAGTCAGAGGTAGCCGAGCTCCGTCGTCGACTGTCCGATGCCCCGCACGCCACGCGATACCTCGAGCAGCGGCTCGCCGACACGCAGGCGTCCCTCGGCTCCCTCACCGCCCAGAACGAACGCCTCGCCGCCACGTTGCGCGAGGCGCGCGACCAGATCATGACGTTGAAGGAAGAGGTCGACCGGCTGGCCCAGCCACCGACCGGGTTTGGGACCTTCCTCAGGAGCAACGAGGACGAGACCGTCGATGTCTTCACCGGCGGGCGCAAGCTACGCGTCAACGTCACCCCGAACGTCGAGGTAGCCGAGCTCAAGCGCGGCCAAGAGGTCATGCTGAACGAGGCGCTGAACGTCGTCGCCGCCCTCACGTTCGAGGAGGTCGGCGAAGTGGTCATGCTGAAGGAGATCCTCGCCGACCGGGAGCGCGCGCTCGTCATCGCCAACGCCGACGAGGAGCGAGTCGTCCGGATCGCTGCACCGCTACGGGACCAGAAGCTGCGAGCAGGGGACTCTGTGCTCCTCGACGCCCGGGCGGGCTACATCTACGAGCGCATTCCGAAGAGCGAGGTCGAGGAGCTTGTCCTCGAAGAGGTGCCTGACATCGACTACGCCAACATCGGGGGGCTGCGGGGCCAGATCGACCAGATCCGGGACGTACGTCTGCACGCTCAAGGAGGGGCTCACCTTCCACGACGGCAGCGAGCTCACCGCCGAGGACGTCAAGTTCTCCCTCGACCGGCTGCTGGACATCGAGGACGACAGCGGCGGCTACACCCTGCTGCTCAACCTCAAGAGCGTCGAGGCCACCGACGACCGCACCGTGACGATGACCCTCAAGGCGCCCGACGCCACCTGGCCGTTCCGGCTGACCACGGGAGCGGCGGCGATCGTCCCCTCCGACGTCTACCCCGCGGACAAGCTGCAGCCCAGTGAGGACGTGGTCGGCTCCGGACCGTACGAGCTCACCGAGTTCGAGGACGGCGTCCGAGCCTCCATGACGCCGTTCGCGGACTACAACGGCCCCGCGGAGCTGGAGAACGCCGGTGCGGTCATCTCCTACTACAAGGAGGAGTCGCAGCTCTCGCAGGCGGTCCAGGCCGGCGAGGTCGACGTCGCCTACCGCAACCTCAGCCCCACCACGATCGATGACCTGCGCGGCGCCGAGGGCGTCGAGGTGGTCGAGGGCGCGGGCACCGAGATCCGCTACATCGTCTTCAACCTGAAGCGCGACCCCGCGCAAGAGGTCGCCGCCCGCCAGGCCATGGCGATGTTGATCGACCGGCAGGCCATCGCGGACGACGTCTACAACGGCACCGTCCAGCCGCTGTACTCCATGGTCCCGCAGGGCCTGCAGTTCGCCACCCAGGCATTCGCGGAGGAGTACGGCGAGCAGCCGGACCCCGACCGCGCGAGGCAGACCCTCGAGGACGCCGGCGTCAGCACGCCGGTGGACGTGCAGCTGTGGTGGACGCCCACCCACTACGGCCAGTCCTCGGCCGAGGAGTACGCCGCGATCCAGCGTCAGCTCGAGGAGGGGGGCCTGTTCCAGGTCACCCTGAAGTCCACGGAGTGGAACCAGTACAGCACCGCTCTGTCGGAGGACCAGTACCCGGTGTACCAGCTCGGCTGGTTCCCGGACTTCCCGGACGCCGACAACTACACCTCACCGTTCTTCGTCGACGGTGGTTTCTTCAACAACCACTACTCCAACGAGCGGATGAACGAGCTCATCGCCGCCGAGCAGGCCAGCACCGACCCGGCCGAGCGGGAGAAGGCGTTCACCGAGATCCAGCAGATCGCCGCGGAGGACGTGCCCACGATCCCGATCTGGCAGGGCAAGCAGGTCGCGGTGGTGAGAGAGGGCGTGACCGGAGTGGAGGAGACCTTCGACCCCTCCTTCACCTTCCGCTACTACCTCGTCAGCAAGGCCGCTTAGCGACCGAGTAGCGTCCCGGGGGCGCCGGCGTACCTCCGCCGGTGCCCCCGGCGCGAACGGACCCAGGAGGGCGGGCCAGCGGTGGCGAGATCCGGCGGGTCGCTGCGCACGTACGCGCTCACCCGGCTCGCCCTGCTGCTGCCGATGATCGTCATCCTGCTGACGATGGTGTTCCTGCTCATGCGGGTCGCCCCTGGCGATCCCATCACCGCTGCGGTTGGCGGGCAGCTCTCCCAGGAGGCACAGCAGCAGCTACGCGAGCGGTCCGGGCTCAACGAGCCGCTGCTGGTCCAGTACTTCCAGTACCTCGGCGACGTGGCCACCCTCGACTTCGGCACCACGCTGACCGACAACCGGGCGGTGACCGACATCCTGGTGGAGAGCGGCGGGGCCACCTTGACCTTGACCTTCGCGGCCCTGCTGGTGGCCTTGGGCATCGGCATCCCGCTGGGCCTGCTGGCGGGCCGGTTCCGTGACACCGCTGGCGACGCTGCGCTGCGAATCTTCGGCATCCTGACGTACGCCGCCCCCGTCTTCTTCGTGGGGCTGCTCGCCCAGCTGTTCTTCTCGAGCTACCTCGGCTGGCTGCCCACCTCGAAGGAGTCCGACGCCACCACGTTCGTCGACGAGGTGACCCACATCCTGCTCGTCGACGCCGTGATCGCCGGTGACTGGGAGGCCGTCGCGGACGTGCTGGCGCATCTCGTCCTTCCGGCGGTCACGCTCGGGCTGCTCGTCACCGGCGTGTTTCTGCGCCTGGTCCGGGTCAACGTCATGCAGTCCCTGAAGGGCGATTACATCGAGGCCGCCCGGGCCCGCGGGATCGGCGAGCGCTCGGTGGTCCTGCGGCACGCGTTCCGCAACGCGCTCGTGCCGGTCATCACGGTCATGGGCTTGCAGGCCGCCCTGCTGCTGTCCGGTGCGGTGCTGACCGAGCGCACCTTCAGCTGGCCCGGCCTGGGCAGCGAGCTCATCGAGTACCTCAACAACCGGGACTACATCGCGGTGCAGGGCATCATCACCGTCTTCGCGATCGTGGTGGTGGTCATCAGCGTGCTCATCGACCTCGTCAACGCCTTCGTCGACCCGAGAGTGCGGTACTGATGAGCGCTGCCGGCACCCCACAGCGGGCCGCGGAGGATGCCTCGCCCGCGCTTGCGGGGCAGTCCCGTCGCGGCGGCGTCGAAGTCGCCGGCGGGCAGGCCACGCGGTTCGGCCGTTCAAACCGCTGCGCGACGTCCAGGGCTTCTCCAAGGCGCTGCTGTGGACCGGTTTCGGCATGACGCTCTTCTTCGTCCTGGTGGCGGTGTTCGCCCCGCTGATCGCGCCGTACGACTTCGACCAGGTGGCTGCGGACGGTGTCCGGTTCCCGAAGCAGGCTGCGCCGTCGGCGGAGCACTGGTTCGGCACGACGGTCGGGCAGTTCGACGTGCTGTCCCGGGTCGTGTACGGCGCGCGTACCGCGGTCGAGGTCGTGGCACTGGCGGTGGCGGCGTCGCTGGTCATCGGTGTCCCGCTGGGCCTGGTCTCCGGCTACTTCGGCGGATGGCTCGACCGGGTGCTGGTCCTGATCGCCGATGCGCTCTTCGCCTTCCGTATCTGCTGCTCGCCATCGTCATCGCGTTCCTGTTGTCCGGCGCGGCGGCGGTGGCGGGGTGACGACGGCCGCGCTGGCGATCACCGTCGTCTATGTGCCGCAGGCTTCCGGGTCGTGCGCAACAGCACGCTGTCCGCGCGGGAGGCGCCGTACGTGGAGGCGGCGCGTGCCCGGGGCGAAGCCCGGAACTGTGATCAGGAGGTACATCTTCGGCAACGTCATCCAGAGCGTGCCAGTCATCGCCACGCTCAACGCCGCCGACGCAATCCTCACCCTGGCCGGCCTGGGCTTCCTCGGTTTCGGCATCCAGCCGACCGAAGCGGCGGAGTGGGGCTACGACCTCCAGCGCGCCATCGCGGACGCGTCCGCGGGCATCTGGTGGACCGGCGTGTTTCCCGGGCTGGCCATCGTGCTGCTCGTCGTGGGCCTCACGCTGGTGGGGGAGGGCCTCAACGACACCCTCAACCCCACGCTGCGCAAGCGCCGCATCGAGCCGGTGCGCATCCCGCCGCGCCAGCGCGACACCGACCCTCGATCCGGGGCCAACAGCAACCAGGTGGTGCGCCGGTGAGCATGGCAGCCACCGCGCCGGCTCCTGCGGGCTCGGGCGGGGACGTCCTTTCGGTGCGCGACCTGCGGGTCTGGTACGGCACCGAGCGCGGTGCGGTGCGCGCGGTCGACGGTGTCGACTTCGAGCTGCGCGCGGGGGAGACGTTGGGTCTGGTCGGCGAGTCCGGCTGTGGCAAGTCCACCCTGGGCCGCGGTGTCCTCGGCCTGCTCCCGCCCGGTGCCGAGACCGACGGGGAGGTGCTCTTTCGCGGGGACAACCTGCTCACGCTCCCGCAAAAGGACCTGCGTCGCCGCCGCGGGCCGGAGATCGGGCTGATCTTCCAGGAGCCGATGACCCGGCTCAACCCGCTGATGCGGATCTCGCAACACTTCGAGGAGACGCTGCGGGTGCACGAGCCCGAGCTCTCCGACGCCGAGGTGCGCCAGCGTGCGCTCGACGCGCTGCGCGGCATGGGGATCCCCCGACCCGCTACCGCTCCTACCCGCACGAGTTCTCCGGCGGGATGCGGCAGCGGCTCATGATCGCGCTGACCGTCGTGCTGCGTCCGGCGTTCGTGGTCGCGGACGAGCCGACGACGGCCCTCGATGTGCTCGTCGAGGCGCAGATCCTCGGGATCCTCGCCGACCTGCGCCGCAACTTCGACACGGCACTGCTGCTCATCACCCACAACCTCGGCATCGTCGCCGAGACGTGTGACCGGGTGGCGGTGATGTACGCCGGCCACATCGTCGAGGAGGGCGACGCCCGGCAGGTCTTCGCCCGACCGGGCCACCCGTACACCCGCGAGCTGCTGCGCTCGACGATCTCGTTGACCACCACCGGCCTGCACTACATCCCCGGCGCCCCGCCCGACCTCGTCGCGCCACCGAGCGGCTGCACCTTCCACCCCCGTTGTCCCAACGCGATGAGAGTCTGCCGGGACCAGGACCCGGTCGAGGTCGTCAGCGAGGGCGGCCAGCGGGTGCTCTGCTGGCTGCACGGCCCGGAGGAGCTCATCCCCGCCGGCGGGCGGGAGCCCCTGGAGAGGCAGGAGATCGGCGTTGCCGACGAGGCTTGAGGACAGCGCGCCGCGCACCGGTGGCGTCCCGGCGGGCGGGCGTACCCGCTGCTCGAGGTCGATGACCTCCATGTGCACTACGCCATCTCGGGCAGCTTCGTGCAGCGCCTGCTCAACCGCGACATCGGAGCCGTGCGGGCGGTCGACGGTGTCAGCTTCACCCTGTACGAGGGGGAGGTGCTCGGCGTCGTCGGTGAGTCCGGCAGCGGCAAGACGACACTGGGACGGGCCATGCTCGGGCTCGCCGCACCCACCGGCGGCAGCATCCGTTACCGGGGCCGGGAGGTGGCCGGCCTTTCCGAGCGTGCCTTCCGGCCGCTGCGCCGCAAGCTGCAGATGGTCTTCCAGGACCCGCATGCCTCGCTCAACCCCGGTATGGACCTGGCCACCGCGCTCGCTCACCCGCTGCGCATCCACGGAGCCACCCGCTCCGGAGCCGAGACCGATGCAGCTGTGCGCGCGGCACTGGAGCGCGTCGGGCTGGTGCCGGTCGAGCGGTTCCTGCGCAAGTACCCGAGCGACCTGTCCGGGGGCAGAAGCAGCGGGCGGTGATCGCCCGGGCGATCATCCTCGGCCCGGAGTTGCTCGTCGCCGACGAGCCGGTCTCGATGCTGGACATGAGCGTGCGCGCCAAGATCCTCGAGCTGATGCTCGACCTGCGCCGCGACCTCAACCTCACCTACCTCTACATCACCCACGACCTGGCCACGGCCAAGTTCTTCTGCGACCGGGTGGCGATCATGTACCTCGGGCGCATCGTCGAGATCGGTTCCGTGGAGCAGATCTACGCCGATCCCCGCCACCCCTACACCCGCGCGCTGCTCAGCGCCATCCCCGAGCCCGACCCGACCAAGTCGATCCCGCGCGACGTGCCCCGCGGGGAGATCCCGGACGCGGCGCGTCGCCCCATGGGCTGCTCCTTCCACCCGCGCTGCCCGCGCGCCTTTGAGGTCTGCGGCTGGGAGAGCCGTGACCTGCGCAACCTGCTGGAGCTGCGCTGGGTCGAAGCGGGGGAGCAGGCGTACGAGCAGGAGCAGGCGATGGTCGCCAACCTGGCTGAGCTCGAGGAACCGAGCACCGACGTGATGCTGCAGCCGGCCCGCGGCCACGACGCCGCGGAGATCTTGGCGTTGCTCCAGCAGATCCGCTCCGAGCACCCGGAGGAGCCGCTGTGGCGGGGCGTGCGCGAGCTCACCCGCGACGGCAACGGCGTACGGGTGCGCTTCTGGGACGGCGTCGACCCCGGGCTCTTCGACGCGGACGGCGTCCTCGCCGCCTGCCTGCTCCACGACCCGGAGTCACGCCGCCGGGCGGAGGAGCTCTCCGCTCAGGCCCGGCTGGAAAGGCCTGGTCGCGCCGGTACGCGCTGACCTGCTGCGCTGTGGCTCATCGGGTGCCCGATGGGGCTCATTGGGTGCTGATGGCTCGCAGGACGTCGAGCCTGGCGGCCCGGCGGGCCGGCCACACCGCCGCCAGCACCCCCACCAGACCAGCGAGGACGACGAAGAGCAGGAGTTGTCTCACCGGCACGCTGAGCACGGCGATGCCTTGGTCGGCCAGCGCCTGCTGCAGGCTGATGCCGAAGATCAGGCCGAGGGCGACACCGAGCACCGCCCCGAGCAGGGCGACCGCCACCGACTCCAACCGGATCATCGTCCGCAGCTGGCGCCGGCTCAGGCCGACGGCGCGGAGCAGCCCCACCTCCCGCGTCCGCTCGATGACCGACAGCGCCAGGGTGTTGACGATGCCGAGCACGGCGATGGTGATGGCCAGTCCCAGCAGCGCGTAGATGATGTAGAGCAGCGGGTCGATGCTGGCGCGCTGTTCGGCGGCGAACTCCGCCTGGTCCTTGAGCGTCACCGTAGGAAGGCCGGCGAGCACCTCGTCGATCTGCGTCCGGACCGCCCCCCGCTCAGCGCCGGCCTGGGCATTGACGTAGACCAACGCGTCGGCAGGCTGGACACCGCCCTGACGGAGCGCATCGAGCGACAGCACCAGATCGCTCCCGAGGACCGGCGACTGCTCGAAGATGCCCGCGATCGTGTGCTGCTCGGAACCTGCCGGCAGCCCGACCGACACGGGGTCGCCGACACCCCATCCCTCGCGCTCCGCGCGGCTGCCGGCGACCAGGACCCCGCCGTCGATGAGTCCCGCGGCGTCGCCCGCCGTCACGTCGATCGCGACCGCGTCGAAGAAGGTCGCCGGATCGATACCCACGACGAACGTCGACTCCTCGTCCACGGTGGCGGCGGAGTAGCGAACCTGGGACACGGAGGCGACGCCGTCCTGCCGCGAGATCTCGGCCGCGATCGTCGGGGAGAAGGGCGCCTGGAAGACGTTCGAGACGATGTAGTCGGCCTCCAGGTTGCCGGTGACCAGCTCGTCGATGCTGCTCTTGGTGGACTGGCCGAAGATCGACATCGCCGTCACCAGCGCGAGCCCGATCATCAGCGCCGAGGCCGTGGCCGCCGTACGGCGCGGGTTGCGCAGCGCGTTCTCCCGCGCCAGCCTGCCCACGGTGCCGAACAGCCGCGGGTAGACCGAGCCGATACCGCGGACGACCGGCCGGCCGAGGTAGGGACTGAGCAGCGCCACTCCCAGGAACACACCGAGCACGCCGGCGCCGACCAGCGCGACCGGGTTGCCGGATGCGCCGAGCAGTCCAGCGGTGAGCACCGCCGCACCGACCAGGGACAGCGCCAGGCCGCCGATGAGCCGGCGCCGCAGGGAGGACTCAGGCAGGGCCACGTCGTCGCGCATCGCCGCCACCGGCGGGACCTTGGAGGCGCGGCGCGCCGGCCCGTACGCCGACACCAGCGTCACCAGGATGCCGACGACGTACGCGACGAGCGCGGTGCGCGGCCGGAACACCAACCCGGCGTCACCGAGGTCGAGCCCGAAGAAGCTGAACAACGCCTTGAGGCCGATGGCGAGCAGGAAGCCGCCAGCGAGGCCGAGGGTCGACCCGAGCAGCCGCCGATGACGAGGGCCTCACCGAGGACGGAGCGGGTGACCTGACGCCGGCCAGCGCCGAGGGCGCGAAGAGCGCGAGCTCCCGGGTCCGCTGGGCGACGAGGATCGAGAAGGTGTTGACGATGAGGAAGGTGCCGACCAGCAGGGACACCGCGGCGAAGACCAGGAGGAAGATGTTGAGGAAGCGCAGGTTCTCCTGCAGCGCCGTGGAGTTCTCTGCGGCGATGTTCTGCCCCGTCTCGGCCTCGAGGCCGATGGGCAACGCCTGCTCCAGCTGGTCGCGCAGCGCCTCCGCCGAGACGCCCTCTCGGCGGTCACCGACACGCGGCTGAATCCATCCCGCTGCCGAGCAGCAGGCGCTGGGCGGTGGGAGTGTCGAAGAAGGTGAGGGTCGCCCCGACGAGGTTGCCGGTGTCCCCGAACTGCGCGATGCCGACCAGCTCACCCTCGACGCGGGGTACCGGCCCGGAGGAGACGAGCGGCACGGTGTCGCCGATCTGGTAGCCGGTGCGCTCGGCAGTCTTGACGTCGATCACTATCTGGTTCGGTCCGGCTGGGGGCTCCCCTGCACGAGGGTGACCGGAATCGACCCGTCGAAGGCTGGGTAGTCGGTCCAGTTGAAGGCCAGGCCTGGTGCACCACCGGAGCTGGCGACCTTGCCGTCCTTGTCGAGCACGTAGACGCCTTCGGCCTCCACGTCACCGTCCGCCCGGGCGACTCCCTCCACCGACGCGATCTGCGCGACCATCGAGGCGGGCACCCGACGCGTGTCCGCCGTCGGGAACTGCTGCTGGGCAGCCACGTCGAGCTCGTTGCGGGGCGCGACCACACGTCCGGCTCGGTCGAGCCGAAGATCTCGTCGAAGCTGCGCTGGAGCGTGTCGGTGAACACCAGGGAGCCGGCGACGAAGGCCACCCCCAAGACGATGGCGAAGCCGCTCATCGCCAGCCGCAGCTTGCGCGCCAGCAGGCTCTTCAGCGTTGCCCGCAGCACACTCAGGCCTTCCGCCCGGCCTGCCGGGGAATCTTCATCCGCTCGAGTACCCGCTCGGCGGTGGGCGCGCGCAGCTCGTCGACGATGCGCCCGTCAGCCAGGAACACGACCCGATCGCTGTACGCAGCCGCCAGCGGGTCATGGGTGACCATGACCACGGTCTGCCCGAACTCGCGCACCGAGCGGCGCAGGAAGTCGAGCACCTCGGCCGAGGCGTGCGAGTCGAGGTTGCCCGTCGGCTCATCGGCGAAGACGATCTCCGGCCGGCTGGCTAGCGCCCGCGCACAAGCGACCCGCTGCTGCTGGCCGCCGGAAAGCTCGTTCGGCTTGTGCCCCAGCCGGTCGCCGAGCCCCACGGTGTCGATCACGGTGTCCAGCCAGGCGCGGTCGGGCCGCCGCCCGGCGATGTCGAGGGGCAGGGTGATGTTCTCGAGCGCGGTGAGGGTCGGTACGAGGTTGAACGACTGGAAGACGAAGCCGACGCGGTCCCGGCGCAGCCGGGTGAGCTCCTTGTCGCGCATCGCCGTGATGTCCTGCGTCCCGATGACGACCCGTCCAGACGTCACCGAGTCGAGCCCGGCCAGACAGTGCATGAGCGTGGACTTGCCGGAACCGGAGGGCCCCATGATCGCGCTGAACTCTCCGCGGGCGAAGCTGACGCTGACCCCGTCGAGTGCGATGACGCGGGCGTCACCCCTGCCGTAGGTCTTCACGAGGTCCTCAGCCCGGGCGGCCGCCTCCAGTGGAGGCTCGACCCGCACAACCGCTCCCACGCTGCTCACGACGTCTCCTCGGGCGTTCGCCGTCGACGACCGTACCGGGGCAACAATCCGGCATGCCGGTCGGCTGCTGGCTCGACGGCACGCGGCGCTGCTTGCGTCCGAGCCCGCGACCGGTACGGACCGGGTCAGAGGTCCTGCGTTCGCGGCGACGGCGCCTCCTCGGCAGCGGCGTCACCGGGTTGCGCCGCCTCGTCGGGAGCCGGCAGCGGCGGGGGAGTGCCGCCCCATGCCGGGCAGAGCGGGCGGTGGTCGCACCAGTCGCAGAGCCGGCTGGGGCTGGGCCGCCAGTCGCCGGTCGCTGTGGCCCGCGCGATCGCCCGCCACAGGGCCGCGAGCTTGCGCTCCGTGGCCAGCAGGTCGGCCTCGTCGGGCTCGTAGCGCAGCACCTCACCGCTGCCGAGGTACAACAGCTGCAGCGCCTTGGGCACCCGGCCGTTCATGCGCCACAGCACGAGCGCGTAGAACCGCATCTGGAACATCGCCCGCGCCTCGAAGGCTGGGTCAGGCGCGCGGCCGGTCTTGTAGTCGACGATCCGCACGTCACCGGAGCCGGCGACGTCGAGACGGTCGACGTAGCCGCGCAGCCGCAGCCCGGAGTCGAGCACCGTCTCGACGTACAGCTCGCGCTCGGCCGGCTCGTAGCGGCGGCGGATCCTCCAGCGTGAAGTAGCGACGCACCAGCTGCTCGGCCTCGGTGAGCCAGTCGGCCAACGCGCGGCGCCGTCGGCGTCGTCGCTGAAGAGACCGGCGAGCTCGGGATCGGCCGCGAGCAGGCGCTCCCACTCGACCTCCACCAGGGCACTCGCCCGCGCGGGCAGCCGGCTCTCTGGCCGGCAGGTCGTACAGCTTGTCGAGCACCGCGTGCACGACCGTGCCACGGGTCGCGGCGGGGGTGGGGCGCTCGGGAAGCCGGTCGATCACCCGGAAGCGGTAGCGCAGCGGGCAGGACAGGAAGTCGGCCGCCCGCGACGGGGAGAGCGTGCCCGCGGCGGCCGGTCCCGGGGGACTGAGCGGGGACCAGCGCACGCGCCGGGGCTGGTGCGCGCCGCCAGCAACGACCGCGCGTCCCGTCGCAGCGGCGCTCATCGGCACGGTCGAGGTCATGGCGGCGAGGTTAGGGAGGCACCGACAACCACGGGTGAGCCACGCGCCGGGACTAGCCTGGGCTGCGATGAGCGAGTCCCCAGGCGGCCGCCCGACCCTCTCCCGGCGGACGGGACGCGAGGGCTCGGTCGGCCTGCGCCTGGGTCGGGTCGCCGGTGTGCCGCTGCTCGTCTCACCGACCTGGTTCCTCGTCGCGGGGCTCATCACGGTGAGCTTCGCGCCGACCGTCGAGGCCCGGATACCCGGCCTGGGGTCCTTGCGGTACGCCGTGACCGCGGCGTTCGCGCTGCTCCTCTACGGCTCGGTGCTGCTGCACGAGCTGAGCCACGCTCTCGTCGCCCGCCGGCTCGGCCTGCAGGTGCGAGCCATCACCCTGCACTTCCTCGGCGGGTTCACCCAGCTGGAGCCGCACCGCCCCAGTCCCCGCCGCGACTTCCTGGTGGCCTTCGCGGGGCCGGTGGTCTCCTGGCGGTGGGCGGGTTGGCGCTGCTCGCCGCCGAGCCGATCGACGCGGCGGTGCCGGAGTACCTGCTGGGTGCCCTGGCCGTCTCCAACCTCGTCGTGGGTGCGTTCAACCTGCTCCCGGCGCTGCCCCTCGACGGGCGGTCACATGCTGCGGGCGGCGGTGTGGCGGGTGAGCGGGGACGACTTCGCGGGCAGCGTCGTGGCGTCGGTCGCCGGCGTCGTCCTCGCCGCGCTGCTCGTTGTCTCACCGTGGCTTGCCAGCCCTTGGCTCGGACCGCCGGACGTCTTCCAGGCACTGATCGCTGTTCTCGTCGCCTCCTTCCTGTGGAACGGCGCCCGCCAGTCCCTCAAGGTGGCCCAGCTGCGGCGCCGCCTCCCCCGGCTCGTGGTGCGCAGTCTCGCCCGCCGGGCTATCCCCGTCGCAGCGAGCCTTCCGCTTGCCGAGGCCGTCCGCCGGGCGCACGCGGCGGGGGCACGGGCGCTCGTCGTCGTCGACGGCGACGGCAAGCCCACCGGCCTGGTGAGCGAGCAGGCGGTGGCGGACATCGCGGAGCAGCAGCGGCCGTGGGTCGATGTGGCGAGCGTCTCCCGGGGCCTCGCGTCGGGCCTGGTGCTGCGTGCCGACCTCGAGGGCGAGCCGCTCGTCCTCGCCATGCAGGAGTCCCCCGCGACGGAGTACCTCGTCGTGGAGCCGACCGGGGAGATCTACGGCGTGCTTGTGACCGCCGACGTCGACGCCGCCCTGGCCACTGCCTGAGCGCGGATACCCTCCCCCGTCATGGGTCCTGACCTGCGCCGCGGTCCGCTGCGTGCGGGGGAGCAGGTGCAGCTCAGCGACCCGAAGGGCCGTCGTCATCTCCTTACGTTGAGCGACGGTCGGCGCTTCCACACCCACCAGGGGTCCTTCGCCCATGACGACCTGATCGGTGCGCCGGAGGGCGTCGTCGTCGTCTCCACCGGCGGGACGCCGTACCTGGCCCTGCGCCCCTTGCTCGCCGACTACGTCATGGCCATGCCGCGGGGGGCCGCGGTCGTCTACCCCAAGGACGCGGCCCAGATCGTCGCGATGGCCGACATCTTCCCCGGCGCCCGCGTCGTCGAGGCGGGGGCAGGGTCCGGCGCGCTCACCCTCTCGCTGCTGCGGGCGGCGGGCGAGGCGGGCTCGGTGTCGTCGTACGAGCGACGCGCCGACTTCGCCGAGGTCGCCAGGCGCAACGTCGAGCAGTTCCTCGCTGGCCCGGCGCCGACGTGGCGGCTGAAGGTCGCCGACCTCGTCGAGGATCTCGACGACCGCGACGTCGACCGGGTGGTGCTGGACCTGCTGGCGCCGTGGGACTGCGTCGACGCGGTCGCTGGCGCGCTGCTGCCCGGCGGCGTGCTCTGCTGCTACGTGGCGACCACGACGCAGCTGTCGCGGACCGTCGAGACGCTGCGCGGGCATGGCGGCTTCACCGAGCCAGCGGCCTGGGAGTCCCTCGTCCGGCCGTGGCACGTCGAGGGCCTCGCCGTCCGGCCGGGTCACCGCATGGTCGGCCACACCGGCTTCCTGGTCACCGCCCGCCGGCTGGCACCCGGCGTGAGCGCTCCCGCGCGACGGCGGCGGCCAGCGCCGGGCGCCTACGGCAGCGAGTGGATCCCGCCCGGTGGGGCGCCACCGGCGCAGCCCTCACCGCCACGCCCCTGACCTGGGACGTCGGCAGCCGGGGTGGGCAAAGCGACCGTCGCCGGTAAGGTCGAGACGTCGACCCTCGCAGGAGGTGAGGACCGTGCCCGCTTCCGACGACACCAGGGGTGCCGCCGGCGGTACGCGACGCGAAGCCGCCGAGCTGGCGAGCCAGGTGTCCTTCCTCGAGCACGAGGTGGCCGCCCTGCGCCGCCGGCTCGCGGAGTCACCGCGCCATGTCCATCAGCTGGAGGAGCGGCTGGTCGAGACCCAGGCGGCGCTGGCCGGCCTGACCGGACAGAACGAGCGACTGGTGGCGACGCTGCGGGAGGCGCGCGAGCAGATCGTCGCCCTCAAGGAGGAGATCGACCGGCTGGCCCAGCCGCCGGCCGGCTTCGGCGTCCTGCTCGGCTGCAACGACGACGACACCGTCGACGTCTTCACCGGCGGCCGCAAGCTGCGGGTCGCGGTCAGCCCCAACGTCGAGCTCGACCAGCTGCGCCACGGGCAGGAGGTCATGCTCAACGAGGCGCTCAACGTCGTCGAGGCGATGGCCTACGAGCAGGTCGGCGAGGTCGTCCTGCTCAAGGAGGTGCTCGCCGACGGCGAGCGGGCCCTGGTCATCGGGCACACCGACGAGGAGCGGGTGGTACGCCTCGCGGAGCCGCTGATGGCCGGCACGCTGCGTGCCGGTGACTCCCTGCTGCTGGAGCCGCGCTCCGGGTTCGTCCACGAGCGCATCCCCAAGAGCGAGGTCGAGGAGCTCATCCTCGAGGAGGTGCCCGACATCGACTACGCCAGCATCGGGGGGCTGGCCCGCCAGATCGAGATGATCCGCGACGCGGTCGAGCTGCCGTACGTGCACGCCGACCTGTTCCGCGAGCACGAGCTGCGCGCACCCAAGGGCGTGCTGCTGTACGGGCCGCCCGGCTGCGGCAAGACGCTCATCGCCAAGGCGGTCGCCAACTCGCTGGCCAAGCAGGTGGCGCTCAAGACTGGGCGCGCCGAGGGCAAGTCGTTCTTCCTCAACATCAAGGGCCCCGAGCTGCTCAACAAGTACGTCGGCGAGACCGAGCGGCACATCCGCCTGGTCTTCCAGCGGGCGCGCGAAAAGGCCAGCGAGGGCACGCCCGTCATCGTCTTCTTCGACGAGATGGACTCGCTGTTCCGTACCCGCGGCTCCGGGGTCTCCAGCGATGTCGAGAACACGATCGTCCCGCAGCTGCTCTCCGAGATCGACGGCGTCGAGAGCCTGGAGAACGTCCTCGTCATCGGTGCGTCCAACCGCGAGGACATGATCGACCCCGCCATCCTGCGGCCCGGCCGGCTCGACGTCAAGATCAAGATCGAGCGTCCCGACGCCGAGGCGGCGCGCGACATCTTCTCCAAGTACCTCACGCCGAGCCTGCCCCTCCATCCCGAGGACGTCGCCGAGCACGGCGGGTCGGTGGCGGCCACCATCGAGGGGATGATCCAGCGCACGGTCGAGCGGATGTACTCCGAGACCGAGGAGAACCGCTTCCTCGAGGTGACCTACGCCAACGGGGACAAGGAGGTCCTGTACTTCCGCGACTTCAACTCCGGCGCCATGATCCAGAACATCGTCGACCGCGCCAAGAAGTCGGCGATCAAGGACCTGCTCGACACCGGCCAGCGCGGCATCCGCGTGGTGCACCTGCTCAACGGCTGCCTCGACGAGTTCGCCGAGAACGAGGACCTGCCCAACACCACCAACCCCGACGACTGGGCGCGCATCTCGGGCAAGAAGGGCGAGCGGATCGTCTTCATCCGCACGCTGGTCTCCGGCAAGCAGGGGACCGAGGCCGGGCGCTCCATCGACACCGTCGCCAACACCGGCCAGTACCTCTACCGCAGCAGCCTCGTTCACCGCGGAGCCGGGGCGGCCCGGTGTACGCTCGGTGCATGAGCGTGCGCCGGGTGATGGGGGCCGAGACCGAGTACGGCATCTCGGTGCAGGGCAACCCCGCGGCCAACTCGATGCTCAGCTCATCGCAGATCGTCAACGCCTACGCGGCGGCGACCGTACGGGCGCGCCGGGCGCGCTGGGACTTCGAGGAGGAAAGCCCGCTGCGCGATGCGCGCGGCTTCGAGCTGGCCCGTGACTTCGCCGACGGGAGCCAGCTCGCCGACGACGACGTCGGGCTGGCCAACGTGATCCTCACCAACGGTGCCCGGCTCTACGTCGACCACGCCCATCCCGAGTACTCGACCCCCGAGGTCACCAACCCGCGCGACCTGGTGCTGTGGGACAAGGCGGGTGAGTCACGTGATGGCGCAGGCGGCCCGGCTGGCCGCGAAGCTGCCCGGTGGCCCGCAGATCCTGCTCTACAAGAACAACACCGACAACAAGGGCGCCTCGTACGGCACCTCATGAGAACTACCTCATGCCACGCCAGACGCCCTTCGTCGACATCGTCCGCCACCTGACGCCGTTCTTCGTCTCCCGGCAGGCCGTGTGCGGCGCCGGGCGGGTCGGGCGCGGCCAGGACGGCCGGGAGGCCGGGTTCCAGCTGAGCCAGCGCGCCGACTTCTTCGAGGTCGAGGTCGGGCTGGAGACGACCCTCAAGCGGCCCATCATCAACACCCGCGACGAGCCGCACGCCGACGCCGAGCGCTATCGGCGGCTGCACGTCATCGTCGGTGACGCCAACCTCTGCGAGATCTCCAACTACCTCAAGGTGGGCACGACGTCGCTGGTGCTCGCGATGGTCGAGGACGGCTTCCTCACCGCCGACCTCTCCCTCGAGCGCCCGGTCTCGACGATGCACGCGGTCTCCCACGACGCGTCCCTGCGGTCGCTGGTCACGCTCAAGGACGGGCGCAAGCTCACGGCGCGGTGCAGCTGCAGATGGAGTTCTGCGAGCAGGCGCGCAAGTACGTCGAGGACCGGTACGGCAGCGCGGCGGACCCGCAGACCAGCGACGTGCTGGACCGCTGGGAGGGAGTGCTGAGCCGGCTCGAGGCCGACCCGATGCAGTGCGCGCGCGAGCTCGACTGGGTGGCCAAGCTGGCCCTGCTCCAGCACTATCGCGACCGGGACGGCCTGGAGTGGACGGATGCCAAGCTCGCGCTGGTCGACCTGCAGTACCACGACGTGCGTCCGGAGAAGGGGCTCTACCACCGGCTGGTGTCCCTGGGCCGGATCGAGCGGCTGCTGGACGACGCGGAGGTGGAGCGGGCGGCGCTCGTGCCGCCAGCCGACACCCGCGCCTACTTCCGCGGGCGCTGCCTCGCGCAGTACGCCGAGCACGTGGCGGCCGCGTCCTGGGACTCGGTGATCTTCGACCTGCCCGGACGCGACGCCCTGCAGCGGGTGCCGACGCTCGAACCCTTGCGGGGGACCCAGGCCCACGTCGGCGACCTGCTGGACCGCTGCCGCACCGCCGAGGAGCTCGTCACGGCGCTGACCGGCAGCTGAGCGGCGGCGCGCGCGCGCCCACCCGCGGTGAAGGTGTGGCCGGTTAGGGTCTGGGTAGCGACCGGCGTCCGGCCCACCCGAGGAGGTGCCATGGCAACGCGCGAAAGCGGTGGCCAGCAGCACAGGACCAAGCGCGCCGCGGAGGCGGAGGAGTCGGCTGCGGAGACCGCCGAGGAGCTGAAGGAACGCCAGGACAAGATCGACGAGGACGTCGACGCCATCCTCGACGAGATCGACGAGGTGCTCGAGTCCAATGCCGAGGACTTCGTGAGATCGTTCGTCCAGAAGGGTGGAGAGTGACCGCGCTGGCGGGCTTGGACCAGGAAGGAGCTGTGTGGCGAGCGATCATCGAGGCACCCGGTGTCTACCGGCTGCCTTCCTGACCCCTGGCTCCTCATCGTTCACCGAGTTCCTCGCTGCTCGAGCCTCACGAGCCGGAACTCCTGCCGGGGCGCCGTACACCGCCGGGTTCCCCGCTGACCACTGAGGCACCGCACGGGACGACGATCGTCGCGGCCACCTTCGCCGGCGGCGTCGTCATGGCCGGCGACCGGCGCGCGACCATGGGCAACGTCATCGCGCAACGCGACATCGAGAAGGTCTTCCAGGCGGACGAGTTCTCCAGCGTCGGCATCGCCGGGGCAGCCGGCGTCGCGGTCGAGGTCGTCCGGCTGTTCTGCGTGGAGCTGGAGCACTACGAAAAGCTCGAGGGCAGCGTCCTGTCCCTGGACGGCAAGGCCAACCGCTTGGCCACCATGATCCGCTCCAACCTGCCGATGGCGATGCAGGGGCTGGCCGTCGTACCGCTGTTCGCCGGGTACGACCTGGAGACCGGGCAGGGCCGCATCTTCTCCTACGACATCACCGGTGGACGCTACGAGGAGCACTCGTTCCACTCGGTGGGTTCGGGCAGCCTGTTCGCCCGCGGCGCTCAAGAAGCTCTTCCGCGACGACCTGTCCGCCGACGACGCGGTGATCGTCTGCGTTCAGGCGCTGTACGACGCCGCCGACGACGACTCCGCCACCGGCGGGCTCGACATGACCCGGCGCATCTTCCCGGTCGTCGCGCTTGTCGACGAGGCGGGCTACCGGCGGCTGGACGACGAGGTGGTCGGCTCGGTCGTGGACACCGTCTTCGCTGAGCGGATGCGCCGCCCGGACGGCCCACCAGCGCCCCTGCTGAGCCGACCGCGACCGAGGAATCAAGCGCCGAGACCCAACTCCGACGACGAAGACCACCGCGGTGACCGCTCCGTTCTACGTCTCGCCCGAACAGGTCATGAAGGACCGGGCCGACTACGCCCGCAAAGGCATCGCCCGCGGTCGCAGCGTGGTCGTGGTCCAGTACACCGGGGGCATCTCTTCGTCGCCGAGAACCCCTCGGAGCGCCCTGCACAAGATCAGTGAGATCTACGACCGCATCGCCTTCGCCGCCGTCGGCCGGTACAACGAGTTCGAGAACCTGCGGATCGCCGGGGTCCGGCTCGCCGATCTCCGCGGCTACGCCTATGACCGCCTCGACGTCACCGGGCGGGGGCTGGCCAACGCCTATGCCCAGACCCTCGGCGCGATCTTCAGTGCGTCTGGGGAGGCCAGATGAGATCGAGCTCGTCGTCGCCGAGGTCTGGCGCCAGCCCCGAGTACGACCAGATCTACCGGCTCACCTACGACGGCTCAGTGGCCGACGAGCGCGGCTTCGCCGTCATGGGCGGGTCAGCGGAGGCCATCAGTCGTACGTCCAGGAGCACTACCGCGACGGTTCCCCTCCTCGCCGATGCGCTCCGGCTCGTCGACGGGCTCGCCCACGACGGTCCTCAACGGTACGCCACGCGAGCTGCCCGCCGGCCAGCCCGAGGTGGCCATGCTCGACCGGGATCGCCCACGACGCACGTTCCGCCGCTTGACCGGGCAGGTCCGGCTGTCTGATGGTCGGCGGCCGCGACGGGCACGGCCGAGCCGACCGGAGCGGCCTGGACACCGACGAACATGCCCTGACCACCCCTCGCCTCAGCGGGCGGACCACGCCGCCAGCAACTGGGCCTCCACGGCCGCAGACAGTCCTGCGCCGCGGCCGGTCCAAGCCCCGGTCGCGCTCGTCCGCCAGCGTGTCCGCCAGCGTCTGACGCAGCGGGCGGCGGCGCATCCCCGCAGCGAGCCCCGATGTCCGGTGGCGCCCGGCCCGGCGCGCGGATCCGCTTCCCAGCCACAACGGCAGCGAGACCCCCGCCCACGGCTGGACGCCCTGCTCCAGCAGGCCACGCCGGATCCGCGGCCACCAGATCACCCTCCCAGCCGGCGACCTGCGCACAGGCTGATCCTTCCGGTAACGGGATCAAGCCGACCGCGTTGAGCGGCCCACTTCCGGCTTCCCGACAGCCGGCTGGCGTAGTCGCGGACGTCGAGGAGATGGCACGAGGTGCGCGAATCGGGCACCAGCATCGCCGCCGCGGGCGAAGCGGGCCGGCCTGCGGACCCGGTGTGCGGTCACCAGTTCTGGCCAGCAGCCCGGCACGGGAGAGGTGCTCAACATTCCCGGCCGCGTCGACGGACTCCCGCTCGGAGGAGACCTTCCTGAGCAGGCCGATCCCCCGATCGCTCCGGGCGCAGCGGGTCGGTGAGCGGCGCGTCTCCGACATGCCGGGCGTGTCGATGACTCGCTTCCTGAGCACGAGGAGACGTACGTCCATGTGGTCATCGCCAGCGCGGTCAGGCCGGCCCGCCGGCCTTCAGGACACCTCCACCACGGAGTACCACGTACGCCCGCCACCATTGTCCTCGTTGTCGCCGCCGTCCGGCCCGGATGAACTCGACGCCCCCCGGCGGTCGCCGCCGCGGCCGCGCGCCAGGCAGGTCACCCCGTCTACCTCGGTCGCGGGCGATGCCGGCTTGCGCGTGGCCGAGGAAGACCTTCTCGAGGACGAGGAGTCGCATGCGTTCGACATAGGCTGAGGCCATGGACCGCCGCATCTTCGGCATCGAGAACGAGTACGGCGTCACGTGCACGTTCCGCGGGCAGCGGCGGCTCAGCCCCGACGAGGTGGCGAGGTACCTGTTCCCGCCGCGTCGTCTCCTGGGGCCGCTCCAGCAACGTGTTCCTGCGCAACGGCGCGCGGCTCTCTCGACGTGGGTAGCCACCCCGAGTACGCCACTCCCGAATGCGACTCGGTCATCGACCTCGTCACCCACGACAAGGCGGGGAGCGCATCCTCGAAGGCCTCCTCGTCGACGCCGAGCGCCGGCTGCGCGAGGAAGGCATCGCCGGCGCATATACCTGTTCAAGAACAACACCGACTCCGCGGGCAACTCCTACGTGGTTGCCACGAGAACTACCTGGTGAGCCGGCACGGGGAGTTCGCCAGGCTCGCGGACTGTGCTCGGTCCCGTTCCTGGTCACCCGCCAGATCATGGTGGGTCCGGAAAGGTGCTGCAGACGCCTCGGGGGGCCTCGTACTCGGTCAGCCAGCGCGCCGAGCACATCTGGGAAGGAGTGTCGAGCGCCACCACGCGCTCTCGCCCGATCATCAACACCCGCGACGAGCCGCACGCGGACGCCGAGCGCTACCGGCGGCGCACGTGATCGTCGGCGACTCCAACATGAGCGAGGCGACGACGCTGCTCAAGGTCGGCTCGACCGACCTGGTGCTGCGGATGATCGAGGCCGGTGTGGTGATGCGCGACCTCACGCTGGAGAACCTCATCCGGGCCATCCGCGAGATCAGCCACGACATGAGGGGCGGCGCAGCGTCAGGCTATCCACCGGACGCGAGGCCAGCGCGCTCGACGTCCAGAACGGGTACTACTCAAGGCGCAAAGACTTCGTCGACCGACGCGAGCTGCGGACCACGACGATCGACGCAGGTGCTCGACCTGTGGGAGCGTGCGCTCAAGGCGGTGGAGTCCGACGACCTCAGCCTGGTGGACGCGAGATCGACTGGGTCATCAAGTACCGGCTGGACGAACAGTACCGCGCCCAGTACGGGTGGGCCTTTCATCGGCGCGCGTCGCGCAACTGGACCTTGCCTACCACGACATCCACCGCAGTCGTGGTCTCTTCTACCTGTTGCAGCGCCGCGGCCTGATCGCCGTGACCACCGACCTCGCCATCTTCGAGGCCAAGTCGGTGCGCCCGCCAAACCACCCAGGCGAACTTCGGGGCCAGTTCATCCCGCAAGGCTTCAAGAACGCCGACACTACCACTGTCGACTGGGTCCATCTCAAGCTGAACGACCGAAGCGCAACGCACCGTGCTGTGCAGGACCCGTTCACGCTCACATGACGAAGGGTCGAGCGCCTCATCGAGTCGATGTGAGTTACGCTAGGTCGTCTTGTCAGTTGTCGTTGATCCGTGGTGTCTGTCTTCGTGCGCCACGTACTGCCGGGTTGATCCTGCCCGCCTTGCTCGTCCCTGACGGCTGCTTGCGGCAGTGGCGGGCAGCCGACGACGCTCCGCAGGACCGGCTAGGGACGATAGACGACGTCACCGTCAGCAGCTCTGTCGAGACAACGCCGGAGATCGAGTTCAGCGCCCCGCTCAAGTTCGCTGAGACCGAAGCCGAGGTCCTGGACAAGGGGCCTGGAAACGGCGACGCCGTCAACGACAACTCGATGGTCACCCTCGACTACCTCGGCGTCAATGCCAGTGACGGCGCGACCATCGACAGCTCCTACGACACGGGCAAACCAGCGACTTTCAGCCCGCCGACACGATCGAGGCTTCGCTACCGGCTTGCAGGGGGCCCGCGCCGGAGACCGCGTTGTCATCGCAGTCGCATCCAAGGACGGGTACGACCCCACGGGCAAGCCGGAAGTGGGAGTTCGCCCAGGTGACAGCCTCATCTTCGTCGTCGACGTGATCAAGGTCGTCAACCCGACCCCCATTCCCGAGAGCGCAGCTGCCGAGCGTCAAGCAGGACAAGGACGGTGATCCCGTCAAGTTCCTCGCCAAGCCCGACACCCCGAAGTCGGTGCCGCTGCTCGAGACCTACGTCGTCAGGGCAGGGGACGGGCCCAAGGTCGAGGCCGATGACACGCTCACCGTCGAGTATCTGGGACAGGTATGGCCGGACGGCGCCGTGTTCGACGAGTCCTACTCCAAGAAGAAGCCGGTCAGCTTCCCGCTCACCGACGTCATCGAGGGCTGGAGCCAGGGACTGCTCGGACAGCAGGTGGGGTCGCAGGTCATTCTCACCATCCCCAGCGACCTGGCGTACGGCGAGGCCGGGCAGGGCAGCGTGATCCCACCCAACGCAGACCTGATCTTGATCGACATCGTCGACGCCAAGTAGCGAGCGTCGACGAGGTCACGCATTTCGCCCGACCGAGGAGGCGTGGTGACAAAGCGTAAGTCTGAGCGGCTGATGAACTTGACCATCTGTCTGCTGGTCGCGCGCCACTACATCACCAAGGACCGCATCCGACAGGCCGTCGAGGCCTACCACGACATGGGCGACGACGCCTTCGACCGGATGTTCGACCGTGACAAGGAAGAGCTTCGGGTGCTCGGTGTGCCGATCGAGCTCTGGACCTGTGCAGAAGGGCTTCGAGGACGAGGTCGGCTACCGGATCAGCCGCACGCAGTTCGAGCTGCCCGAGGTCAGCCTGGAGGCCGACGAGGCGGCAGTCGTCGGACTGGCTGCCCGCGTCTGGCAGCACGCGAGCCTGCCTCGGCGACGACCCAGGGGCTGAGAAAGCTGCGCGCAGGTGGGGTCGACGTCGACGAGGGCGTTGTCGATCCTCGAGCCGCAGTTGGCCATCGACGAGGCGGCGTTCGACTCGGTGTTCGCGGCGGTGACTGAGCGTCGCCCTGGATTTCGAATACCGCACACCGACCTCGAGCAGCAGCATGACCCGGCATCTGGGCCGTGGGAATCGTCTCCTGGCACGGCCACTGGTACGTCGTGGGGCACGACGTCGACAGGGACGCCCCCGGATGTTCCGTGTCTCGCGGATCCAGGGCGAGGCCCGGCCGACGGGGCCGCCAGGCAGGCTTCGAGCCACCCGCGGACCTCGACCTTCGCGCCCAGGCCGAGGCGCTGGCGCCTCCCGTCTGCACAGCACCGCGACCGTCCGGCTGCGGCGAGGCGCCGGAGACGCCCTGCGGCGACGGTCGCGCTCTGTGCGGCAGCTCGAGGACGGGTGGACGGAGATCGAGGTGCCGTACGGCAGCGGTTCATCGCTTGCCGACGAGCTGGCCTCCATGGGCCCGGACGTGGTCGCCCTCGCTCCGGCAGAGATCCGCGATGCCGTCGTACGCCGTCTGGAAGCGATATCAGGGAGCCACCGATGACCGCGAACGCCCAAGAACAGGTCCAGCGCATGCTCGCGCTGGTGCCCTACCTCACCAAACGCGACGGTATCGCCGTCGACGACGTGGCCCGCGACTTCGGTGTGGCGCCGTCTCAGATCGTCAAGGACCTCAAGGTGCTGTGGTTCTGCGGTCTGCCCGACGCCGTCAGCGGTGACATGATCGACATCGACATGGAGGCTCTTGATGGTGAAGGCGTGGTCAAGCTCAGCAACGCGGACTACCTGACCAGGCCGCTGCGCCTAGCACCGCACGAGGCGCTCGCGCTGATCGTCGCGCTGCGCGCGCTGCAGGAGGCCAGCGGTCCGGGGGCAGAGCAGCCGTCGACCGGCCCTCGCGAAGCTCGAGGGCGGCGACGGGAGGTGGGGCGTACGGCGCAGGCTGTCGACGTGCACGTGGACCCCGGTGACGCCGAGATCCGCGCCACCTTGGACCGGGCGCTGGATTGACAACGTCCGGCTGCACATCAGCTACTACGTCCCGGGGCGTGACGAGATGACTGAGCGCGACGTCGACCCCATGCGCCTCGTCTTCGCCGACGGGCAGGCCTACCTCGAGGGCTGGTGCCACCGGGTCACCGAGACACGGTTGTTCAGGGTCGACCGGATCGACGCTGCCAAGCTGCTCGACGTGGCGGCCACGCCGCCCCCGGAGGCGACGCGGAGGGACCTGTCAAGAGGCCTCTTCCAGCCCGACCCAGAGGACCCGGTCGCGGTCGTCGAGCTTGCGGCGAATGCTCGCTGGGTCGCCGACTACTACCCGACAGAGTCGGCTGACGAGACGCCCTCGGGGAAGCTTCGCATCCGGTTGCGGTTCAGCGACGCCGAATGGCTGGTGCGGCTGATCCTGCGCCTCGGTGGCGACGCCACCCTCCTCGAGCCGGTGGAGCTCGCGGCGGCGGTGCGCTCTCGGGCGCAGAAAGCCCTGTCCAACTACTCGGCCGGCTGTTCGGCCTGACCTCCCGTCCGGGCGGCTCGCGCCAACGCGCTGACGGCGTACGATAGGACACAATCACGTCGTCGAGTACGTAAGAAGGAATCATGGAAGTATCGGACCGACCTGAAAGCTGCTCATCCTGCTCGTGCTCGTGCTCCTCTTCGGGGCCAAGAAGCTGCCCGAGCTTGCTCGGGGAAGCGGTCGTGCGCTGCGCATCTTCAAGTCTGAGACCAAAGGCGTGATGGACGACGACGACGATGACGACACCCGTGCGCAGACGGCTACCGCGCAGGGCCAGATCACGTCGCCGCGTACCCGCGTCGAGCCGACGGATCCCTCCGCGCCGGTCGAAGCGCAGACCACCGACGCGCTGCCGCCCACGCACACCGAGAAGTGATCATCGCCTCTTGGCGGGCTGAATGGCCATAGCGAACCGGCGGCCGGGCAAGAGCACGCCCCCGACGACCGACGAGGGGCAGATGAGCCTCGCCGAGCATCTGCGTGAGCTTCGCCGCCGGCTGGTCATCAGCATCGCCACCATCTTCGTCGGCTCCGTGGTGGGGTTCATCTTCTACGAGGAGGTCTCCAGCCTGCTCACCGAGCCGTACAGGTTGTCGGCGGACAAGGTGGCCAAGGAGCAGGGTGTCGACTCCAATGCGGTCATCAACGGTGTTGCGACACCGTTCCTGCTGCAGGTCAAGGTGGCCCTGGTGGCGGGCATCGTGCTGGCGAGCCCTGTCTGGCTTTACCAGATTTGGGCGTTCATCCTGCCCGGCCTCCACCGCAACGAGCGCAAGTGGACGTACATCTTCATGGCCATCGCGGGTCCCCTGTTCCTTGCCGGCGTCGCACTGGGCTACTACGTCCTGCCCAAGGGGCTCGCGGTGCTCATCGGGTTCACACCGGAGGATGTGACGAACCTGGTCGACCTCAACGGCTATCTCGTCTTCATCCTGCGCATCCTGCTGGTCTTCGGGGTGTCGTTCGAGATCCCGTTGTTCGTCATCCTGCTCAACCTGGCCGGCGTGCTACAGGCTCGCCAGCTCGCCCGCTGGCGGTCATGGATCGTGTTCGGGACGTTCATCTTCGCTGCGGTGGCGACGCCGTCGACCGACCCTATCACCATGCTCTTTCTCGCGCTGCCGATGACGCTGCTCTTCTTGCTCTCGGAGGTGATCGCACGGGTCATCGACCGCCGGCGCGGTCGCGACAGCGAGCCCGACTACGCTGACTACGACGACGACACCGCGTCGCCGATCTGAGTCGGGGCACCACTCGACCAGCCGACCACCACAGCATCAGGGACGCGGCCTGCCTGGCTAGGAGACAGCGCTATCGCCCACGTGGACCCGTTCGACCTCCCTGACTGGCTCGGCACGGAGCAGGTGACGTGGGCTGCAACGAGCGCACTGACCAGCGGCCCCCTTGTCAAGGGAGTGCTAGAGGGACCGGCCGGACAGCGGGAGCCGCTGGACCTGCTGGCCTGCGACGCCGCATACCCGAAGCCGTTGCTGGCTGACGACGAGCGCCGGCAGGCGCACCAGGCATGGCAGTTCGGTGAGGTTCTGCTCATCGCGTACGACGAGCGGCCGGCGGCGGCCATGCCGGGCTCGCGGTTCGACGCCAACGACGCCTGCGAGGTGATCCGCAGGGTCGCCAAGGCGGTGGGCGCCAGCCCGGCCCACTTCACCGTTGCGATAGCCCTCTGAGCAGACGGATCTGGCAGTCTCGGAGTCGTGACTACCCAGGGTGCACCTGAGACAGCCTGCTTGCCCCCCTGCCCCCTGGGCACGATCTGGGAGTCGGTGTCCGTGGGCGAGTCGGGCGCGGCAGTCTTCAGAAGGAGTGACGGCTGCCTGTTCGCCAAGTGCGTCAGTCACTGGGCGGTCAGCGATCTTCGCGACGAGCGCGACCGGGTGGAATGGCTGGGCGGCACCCCAGTTCCGTGCCCCGAGCTGGCAGGCTGGCACGAGGCCGACAACGGTGCGTGCTTGGTCACCACCGCAGTCCACGGCATACCAGCCTGCGAGGTGTCGACAGAGGCAGTGCCACGTGCGCTGAGCTCGCTGGCTGCCGTACTGCGGGCCCTTCACGACCTCCCTGCACAAACGTGCCCGTTCGACCGCACGCTCGTGGTCACCATGCCGGTTGTGCAGAACACGGTGAGCCGCGGCGCCGTCATCGTCGACTTTCTCGACCCCGCCTGGAGAGCGACGCCCCCGAGCGACCTGCTGGCAGGGCTGCAGGCGGAGCTCGGCCGGGCAACTCGGTTGGAGAGCGCTGACCTGGTCGTGTGCCACGGCGATGCATGTCTGCCGAACTTTCTGTTGGACCCGGAGACCCTGGAGTGCACGGGAGTGGTCGACCTTGGCCGCCTCGGTGTCGCCGACCGCTACCTGGACCTTTCGCTCACCGCGCAGAGCATCGGGTCGACCGGGATGAACCCTCAGTACTCGTCCGCCGACGCCGACGCCTTCCTGCAGACCTACGGCATCGACCACCCTGACCGACGTCGGATGCGCTTCTACCAGCTCCTGGACTCACTCTCGTGGGGCTGACCGGCTACTCATGGCGTTCGGAGCCCCTTCGAACTGGCTTGCATGACCGCCGTCCGCGCAGAGCCTAGCCAGCACGGCTCCGCGACTAGCGCTGGCAACGTCGACGAGGCGTGCTCAACCGGGTCGCGTCAGCCGGAGGTAGAAGCGGCGCTGAGTGAAGGTCAGGTCTCGACGCGAGTGGTGCAGGTCCAGCAGCTGTGCGGCATACCTGTCAACGCTGAAGTCCTCGGGCACCTCCCACGGGACGTGCGCGAAGTAGCGCACCAGCGTCGTGACATCCGTGAAGACCGCTCTACCCTGCCACTCCTCGGCTGCCTGCACGGCCAAACCGGCGGCAACCGCTTCAGCCCGGAGATGCGCCAAAGTGATGTGGGGATACCTGGAGGCTCCGCCGAAGATCGCCTGGGCCTCCCCGAAGTCGCGGCCGTCGACCTGCTGGGTAAGGAAGCGTCCTCCGGGTCGCAACACTCTGAGGACCTCCGTCGCGACGTAGGCCTCATGCCGGTCCAGCACCACGTCGAAACGTCCGTCCTCGAACGGCAGAGACGCGTCCGCTTCTGCGTCGTACTCCACCACGGGTATGCCGTGGTCGGCCAGGTTCCGCGTAGCCACCGGGATGTTCGGGGGCCAGCCTTCGGTGGCTACCGTGTCGCTGGGTAGCGCATCACGTATCTCGAGCAGGGCCTCGCCACCTCCTGTGCCGAGGTCAAGAGCGCTGACAGCGCCTGCCAGCACGTCACGGGCCAGATCGGCGTAGGACCACGGCGGTTGCTGCTCCACGAACCCGCCACCGAGGTCGGAGAAGTCCCACCCCGTTACGGGCGTCTCATGGGCAGCTCGCCAGGTGCTCAGGAGAGCGGCGTCGGACTCAGACATCCCAGGGACTTGGGAACGTGCTCGGCTGGGACATCCGGCAACAGTACGCCGGTGGGATGTCGGCAAGTCCCAGCTGACCGCTTCCTGGCGTCGTCGCCGGTAGGGTCAAACCCGTGACCAGTCGCTGCGCGCTGTTGGTGAATCCGGCATCGGGCAAAGGGAAGTACGCACACCTGGTGCCCGCCGTCCGCGACCGTCTCGCCGCAGACGGTTCGCAGGTGCGGGTGCTGCAGGGCGCCGACGCGTGGGAGGCGGCAGAGCTCGCGAAGTCGGCCGCGGGCGAGGGGTACGACGTCCTGGCCGTGATGGGTGGCGACGGCCTCGTGCACCTGGCCCTCGAGTCGCTGGTCTACTCCACGACCCGCCTGGGCGTCATCGCCACCGGCACCGGCAACGACGTCGCCCGCTACTTGGGCCTGCCACGCGGCACGCCGCTGGACTGCGCCGACGTCATCGCCGCGGGGCACACGCGGGTCATCGACGTGGCTCGTGCCGGGGCCGCTCACTACCTCACTGTCCTGGCCGCAGGCTTCGACAGCCTGGTGAGCGAGCGCGCGAACCGCCTGCGCTGGCCGAAGGGTCAGATGCGCTACAACGTCGCCACGTTGGCGGAGCTGCGCGTCTTCGAGCCGCTGTCGTACACGCTGGAGCTCGACGGCGTACGGCGCCAGCAGAAGGCCATGCTCGTCGCCGTGGGAAACGGCCCCTCGTACGGCGGAGGACTCCGCATGTGTGAGGGCGCAATGCTCGACGACGGCCAGCTCGATGTCGTGATCATAAAACCGATGAGCAAGCTCGAGCTGGTCAAGGTCTATCCGCGCCTGTTCAAGGGGACGCACGTCAACCACCCCGCCTACGAGCATCACCGCGCACGCAGGGTTGACCTGGCGGCTCCTGGCGTCGTCGCGTACGCGGACGGGGAGCGGCTGGGACCCCTGCCGCTGTCGATCGAGACGCTGCCGTCGGCGCTGACGGTGTGCGTGCCCGAAGGTACGCCGCAATGACCATCTTCGCCGAGTTCGCAGCTCTGTACGACTTCACTCCTGACGAGTTCCAGCGCAAGGCATGCGCGGCACTCGAGCAGGGCAGAGGCGTCCTGGTTGCGGCTCCCACCGGTTCCGGGAAAACCCTGGTCGGTGAGTTCGCCGTCCATCTGGCGCTCGATCAAGGGGGCAAGTGCTTCTACACGACCCCGATCAAGGCCCTGTCCAACCAGAAGTTCGCCGACCTCACTGCCCGATACGGGCCGTCTCGGGTCGGTCTGCTGACCGGTGACAACACCATCAACGGTGACGCGCCGATCGTGGTGATGACGACCGAGGTGCTCCGCAACATGCTGTACGCAGGCTCGGGCACGCTCGCCGGTCTGCGCTACGCCGTCATGGACGAGGTGCACTACCTCGCCGACCGCTCGCGCGGCGCCGTGTGGGAGGAGGTCATCATCCATCTGCCGGAGTCTGTGTCGGTGGTCTCGCTGTCGGCCACGGTCTCCAACGCCGAGGAGTTCGGTGAGTGGCTGCGCACCGTCCGGGGCGAGGGCGACATCATCGTGGAGGAGCGGCGACCGGTTCCGCTTTTCCAGCACGTGCTCGCAGGCCTTCGACTCTACGACCTCTTCGCCGACGACAGTGGCGGCGAGGCGAGTGCCGTCAACCCGCAGCTGGCGCAGCTGGCGCGCGACGAGTGGCGACGGATGCGCGCCCGTGACCACCGTCAAAAGCGCGGACAGTACCGGCGTCCCGGCGGCCAGGCGCTCGTGCCGACTCGAAGCGAGGTCGTCGACACGCTCGACGGAGAAGGTCTGCTGCCTGCGATCATGTTCATCTTCAGCAGGGCCGGCTGCGACGCCGCCGTACAGCAGGTCCTCAACACCAACCTGCGCCTCACTACCGCCGACGAGCGTCGACAGATCCGCTCGTACGCCGAGGCGAAGACCGCGGTCCTCGCTGCCGCAGACCTCGAGGTCCTCGGCTACCCGCAGTGGCTCGAGGCACTGAGCCGCGGTGTCTCCTCCCACCACGCCGGCATGCTGCCCATCTTCAAGGAGTGTGTGGAGGAGCTGTTCTCCCGTGGACTCGTCAAGATCGTCTTCGCGACAGAGACTCTCGCGTTGGGGATCAACATGCCGGCTCGCTCTGTCGTGATCGACAAGCTGTCCAAGTGGAACGGCGAAACCCACGCCGATGTCACACCGGGGGAGTACACGCAGCTGACGGGTCGCGCCGGCCGACGAGGCATCGACGTCGAGGGGCACGCCGTCGTCGTCTGGGCGCCCGGCTTCGACCCGACCACCGTCGCCGGCCTCGCCTCGACCCGTACCTACCCGTTGCGGTCGTCGTTTCGGCCGTCGTACAACATGGCCGTCAACCTCGTGCGCCAGGTCGGCAGGGTCACCGCACGCGAGCTGCTGGAGTCGTCGTTCGCGCAGTTCCAGGCGGATCGGGCGGTCGTCGGACTGGCGCGGAAGGTCCGCAAGGCCGAGGAGGCGCTCGAGGGGTATGCCGAGTCGATCTCGTGCGAACGCGGCGACTTCATGGAGTACGCCGCCCTGAGGCGCCGACTCTCCGACCGTGAGGCGTCCATGTCGCGTCGACACCGCACCGACCGCCGTGACGCCGCAGTCGAGTCCCTCGACCGGCTCAGGTCAGGAGACGTCATCGACGTCCCGGCAGGACGAAGTCGTGGACTTGCGGTTGTCGTCGACCCCGGCGCCCAGTCCGGGCGAGACGGTCCCCGGCCGCTGGTGGTGACCGCCGATCGGCAGGCGAGGCGGTTGTCTCTCGTCGACTTCCCTACGCCGGTAGAGCCGTTGATCCGGATGCGCATCGCGAAGACGTTCAACGCCCGTAACCCGCAGCAGCGTCGAGACCTTGCCGCGCTGCTGCGCGACCGGACCAGAGACCTACCGACCCTTGGCCATGGCGGACGTGACCGCAGTCCGGCGGTCGACGACCCGGAGATTCGCCGGGTCCGCGAAGCGATCCGCGCGCATCCGTGCCACGACTGCCCGGAGCGGGAGCAGCATGCGAGGTGGGCCGAGCGCTACCTGAAGCTGGAGCGTGAGACTGAGACCGTGCGTCGACGCATTGAACAACGCACGAACACCATCGCGCGCCAGTTCGACCGCGTCTGTGAGGTGTTGGAGGACCTCCGTTACCTTGAGGGCGACTCGGTCACTCCCGCTGGGGCTTCGCTGTCGCGCATCTACAGCGAGCTTGACCTGGTGGCAGCAGAGTGCCTTCGGCGTGGCGTCTGGGGTGACCTGGAGCCACCGGCGCTTGCCGCCGCGCTCTCGGCTCTGGTGTTCGAGTCACGCAACCCCGACGACGCGGAGCGGCCGCGGCTGCCGGGTGGGGCGGTACGCCGGGCGCTGGCCGCGACGGTGGACATCTGGAGCGAGCTCGACGCCGTCGAGCGTGACCACCGGCTGAGCTTCCTTCGCGAGCCGGACCTCGGTTTCGCCTGGGCGGCGTACCGGTGGACGGGTGGGGCGGGCCTCGAGGATGTCCTCGACGACGTCGACCTGGCACCCGGTGACTTCGTCCGCTGGGTCAAACAGCTGCTCGACCTGACCGAGCAGATCGCCGACGCGGCCGGGAGGTCGCCACTTCGGCAAACGGCCGGCGAAGCCGTCCGGGCCATGCGGCGCGGCGTGGTGGCCTACTCCGCCGGCGTGGACTCGTGACGGGTTGCAGCCAGGGCCGCAGTACCCGGTCCCACCAGGCTGACGCCCCGAAGGACGACGATGCTTCCCACCGGCTGAGACAGCACTGGGCCCGTCATCAACCGGATCCGTCGACTGGGGCGGCCACTCGGCCGAGCGTGTCCAGGAC
>JAUJOO010000008.1:118708-141282 GCA_030447585.1 Nocardioidaceae bacterium
GTCATCAACCGGATCCGTCGACTGGGGCGGCCACTCGGCCGAGCGTGTCCAGGACACGTTTCGCCGACGACCCGAGACCCCAGCGATCACTCAGCTGCTCGAAGGTGGCGGCCAGCGCCGGGTCCTCGAGGGGTCTGAGCCCTGGGTCGAAGTCGTCGAGCGTGACGTCGGCGGCAACCCTGACGACCTCGGGGGCAACGTCGAGGTAGTCCGCCGCGTCGATCAGCCGGCTCCGGACCGCCGTTCCGAGCGGGCTGCTCGGGTCGACAGCCGCCCCGCGGATGCCTTCCAGGTCGCCGTACTGGGCGAGCAGGCTTGCGGCAGTCTTGTCGCCGATGCCCTTGACCCCCGGCAGCCCGTCCGAGGGGTCCCCCCGCAGCACGGCGAAGTCGACATACTGCTCAGGTAGCACGCCGTACTTGGCCGCGACGACACCATCGGTGACCGGCTCGAGGTTGCTCATGCCACGGGCGGTGTACAAGACGCGGACGCCGCGCTCGTCGCTTACCAGCTGGAAGAGGTCGCGGTCACCGGTCACGATGTCAACCGGTGTCGTGGCCCGAGCAGTGAGGGTGCCGATCACATCGTCGGCCTCGTAGTCGGCGGCGCCGACCACTGCGAGCCCGAGGGCCGCGAGGACGTCACGGATCACGGGGACCTGGGCCTCCAGTGGGTCTGGTGTCTCCTCGATGTCGACGCCGGTGGGGATGGCTGCCACCACGCGATGGGACTTGTAGCTGGGGATCAGGTCGACTCGCCATCGTGGCCGCCAGTCGTCGTCCCAGCAGCACACCAGGTCCGTCGGCTGAAAGGTCGAGACGAGCTTCGCGATGAAGTCGAGGAGGCCCCGCACCGCGTTGACCGGCGTACCGTCGGGGGCTCGCACCGTGTCAGGTACGCCGAAGTAGGCGCGGAAGTACAGCGAGGCGGTGTCCAGCAGCATCAGGCGTCTCGTCACAGCGCGATGATGTCATGCGGTCGGGTTTGGGGTCCGGGGCTGGATCGGACGCGACGTGCGCCACCCTGTGCGGGTCGCAACGCCCTCAGCCCCGGTAGCGGTCGAGGTACGGCTCCATCGCCAGCCCCGCGTCCAGACGGTCGACCACCTGCTGCAGGGTCGACTGCCCGAGCCGCCATCGTCCCGCCCGCCATACAGCCGACCCCAGTGCGCGGTAGCGGACCAGGATCGGGGTGGCCTCCCGCTCGACCGAGGTGAGACAGATCCGCCGGGCGTGCGCGGCGTGAAAGGCCGTGACTGCCGAACGCTCCTTCGCGGTCACGGGAACGTCCAGACTCTGCACCAGGCCGACGTCGTTGTTGGTCCCGACATCGGGGCGAGCGATGTACTTCGGCTCAGGAAGTCCCCACGGGACAAGCAGTGCGGCCACCACCAGGCAGATCATCGCACCGTGGTCTCGCGCCGCCGGGTCGCCTACTCGTGAGTCGCTGGGGGCATCCGGCATACGCTAGAGGCCATGACCGTCGATGTGGCATCGCGCATTCAACGCGTCCAGCGGGCACTCACCGCGGCCGGCATCGACGGCCTCATGGTGACGCCGGGAGCCGACCTGCGTTACCTCACCGGGTACGACGCCAAGGCCCTCGAGCGGCTCACCGCCCTGGTCGTGCCCGCCGCTGGTGAGCCATGGTTGGCTGTTCCAGAGCTGGAGCTGGCAGAGGCGCAACGTTCACCAGCTGCGCTCTCCGGGATGGAGGTGCTGACGCACGGGGAGACCGACGACCCCTACACCGTCGCCTTCGCACCGCTGCGGCGAGCAGCCACGGTGGCGGTCGACGACCACATGTGGGCGCAGCGCGTCTTCGCACTGCAGGACCTGTTCCCAGACATCCGCTGGCGCACCCCCGGGCGGTTGCTCGCCGATCTGCGAATGCGCAAGGGGCCAGACGAAGTCGCCTCGCTTCGGCATGCCGCCGCAGCAATCGACCGCGTGCACCGGCGGATGGGTGAGTTCCTCACTGCGGGGCGTAGCGAACGCCAGATCGCCGCCGCGATCGCCGCTGCCATCGTCGACGAGGGACATGTGCGCGCCGACTTCGTCATCGTGGGGTCAGGACCCAACGGTGCCTCCCCGCATCACTCGGTGTCCGACCGGCTGCTGCAGCCTGGCGACTGCGTCGTGGTCGACATCGGTGGCACCACGATCGACGGCTACTGCTCTGACTCGACCAGGACGTACGCCGTCGGGGCAGCGCCGGCTGAAGAGGTGGCCGAGTTCTATGCGGTGCTGCACGAGGCTCAACACACCCAGTGCGACTACGCCAAGCCGGGGGTGACGGCCGAGTCGGTGGATCGGATCGGTCGCAAGCTGATCAGTGACGCCGGGCTGGGCCAGTTCTTCGTCCACCGCACCGGACACGGCATCGGCCTCGAGACGCACGAGGAGCCCTACATCGTCGAGGGGAACACGCTGGTGCTGGAGCCGGGAATGGCGTTCTCGATCGAACCGGGGATCTACCTGCCCGGTCGCTACGGCGCGCGGATCGAGGACATCGTGGTGACCACGCAGGACGGCATCGAGCGGCTCAACACCACCAGCCGCGAGCTCACGGTGGTGGACGGTTGATGGCGGGCGGACCGTTGGAGCGCCTTGACCTCGAGATCTGCCGGCTGCTGGCCGAGGACGGCCGCAGGTCGTTCACCGACCTCGGCAAGGAGACGGGCCTCTCGACCTCGGCCGTGCACCAGCGAGTCAAGCGACTGGAGCAGCGGGGAGTGATCCGCGGGTACGCCGCCATGATCGACTACCGTGAGGTTGGGCTCCCGCTGACGGCGTTCATCTCGATCCGCCCGATAGAACCGTCCGAGCCCGATGACTCGCCGGATCGGCTGGCCGACATCGCTGAGATCGAGGCGTGCTACTCGGTCGCGGGCGACGAGTCGTACATCTTGAAGGTGCGGGTCGCGGAGCCGAGCCACCTCGAGGATCTGCTTGCTCGGATCAGGGCGACGGCCAACGTGTCCACGCGTACGACGATCGTGCTGTCCACTCCCTACGAGCACCGCCCACTGAAGCTCTAGCCACGCTGGTTCGAGGTTCGGGAAGTCTGTCGAGGCTCTGGGCCGGTTGCTCCTCCCCAAACCTCCAGTGGGAGCTTGGCCCGCCGGGCAGTTCGAGGTTCGGGGAAGTCCGCCGAGGCGCTGGGAAGAGTGTTCCTCCCCAAATCTCGAGTTGGGCAATGGCCTCACTGCCGGCGTTCCAGATTTGCGCCGGTCCTGCAAGCGGACGGAGGGAGGGCGAGGTCGAGGGGACTCGCCGCGCCGTCAAAGAGCGAAGCGAAGGCGCAAGAACCCCTCGACCTCGCCCGACCGGAAATGCGGCCCGGCACCCAGAAGATCGGGGAATGCGGGCCGGGCACCCCGAAGTCTGTGGTCAGCCGATGGTAAGAGAGGTCTGAGACTCAGCGGCCTCGCGGGACGCCTTGGCAGCGCGCTCTGCTGCTGCCAGGACGTCGCCCGCATGCTGTCTCCACCAGTCGCGGCCAGCGTCGGGAAGGGTGTGGATCGGGTCGTAGTACTCGTAGGTACGCGTGAGCGCGTCGCGGTCGCTGCGCTCGATCGACGTGCGGTAGTTCTTCGTCCAGTACGAGATCCCGCGGTTCTTGTCGTACGACTCGAGCTGGTGCACCCACCGCTTTCCGACGAAGGGCACGTCGCAGACGATGCGCGGGGTGGCGAACCCCGGCAGGTAGCCCATGATCCCGTGTTGCAGGTTTTGGGCCCGTTCGACGGAAACCCGCCAGTGTTCGCTGAAAGGGATCATGTCGCACATGTAGAAGTAGTACGGCATGATCTGCGCCCCGTCGAGCAAGGCGAAGCAGAGGTCGAGCAGCGTGTGGGCGTCGTCGTTGACGCCGCCCATGAGCACTCCTTGGTTGCGGACATCGCGGATGCCGGTGTCGAGCATCGCGCGGGTAGCCGCCGCCACCAGCGGGGTGACCGAGTTGGCGTGGTTGACGTGCGTGTGGATGGCGATCGACGTACCGCGCGACCGTGCCTTGGCGGCCAGCCGCTCCATGCCGGCTCGCACCTCGTCTTGAAGCCAGTGCTGCGGTAGGCCCATCAGGGCCTTCGTCGCGAGCCTGATGTCGCGGATGTTGTCGACATCGATGACGGAGTCGACGAAGGCCTCGAGCCTGGCCCACGGCATGTTCGCCACGTCACCACCGGAGATGACCACGTCGCGCACTTCCGGATGGGCGCGCAGGTAGTGGAGCATCGCCTCCACCCGGTCGACGGGCTTCAGCGTGAACCTCAGCTTGTCGATCACGGGCGTGGAGTTCCCCACGAGGTCCATCCTGGTGCAGTGGCCGCAGTACTGCGGGCACGTGGGCAGCATCTCGGCAAGGACCTTGGTCGGGTAGCGGTGGGTGAGACCCTCGGCCACCCACATGTCGTGCTCGTGCAGGCTGTCGCGGGTCGCGTGCGGATGGCTCGGCCAGTCCGTGCGCCGGTCTGAGAAGACCGGCAGCATGTAGCGTCGGATCGGGTCGGCGTACAGGTCCTCGGTCGCGGGCACCGCGTGCGGCACCATCGTGTTGACCATCTGCGGCGGCACCAGCATCGACATCGTGGCGCGCTCTGCCTGGTCGCGCTCGAGGTCGGCGTAGAACCGGTCCTCGACGAGCTCCCCGAGCACCGCTCGCAGCTGCCGGAGGTTTTTCACGCAGTGGGCGCGCTGCCACTGCACCGACTGCCACTCGGCCGAGGTCACCTGCTTCCACCCAGGGAAGCGGGTCCACTCAGGCTCGACGAGCTCGACCGGCGTGTACCGGTAAGGCTGCTCGAGCCTGGTCCGCTCGGACATGCGACTCCTCCCATGGGGCACTGGCGCAGCCGACGAGTTACGGCGTTTGTGTCGGCCACGATGTCGTGCCAGAGTACGGGACAATATACGGCGCCGGCAACGCAACGCCGTAAGCCTTGCGGCGAAGAGGACGAGAGCAGGGAGGTTCGGTGACCGGCGACCCAACCGGCCTGCACCGGGTGTTGGCACCAGCGGGCGTGCTGCCACAGGCGGCTGACCGCCTCGACACCAGTCCGCAGCTCGCCCCGGACGAGGTGCGCGTCGACGTGTCCCGGCTCAACCTCGACGCCGCCTCCTTTCGCCAGCTCCACGAAAAGCACGGCGGTGACGGAGGGGCCATTCGCGCCGAGGTGCTTGACATCATCTCGACGAGGGGCAAGATGCACAATCCCGTCACCGGCTCGGGGGGCATGCTGACCGGCAAGGTGGCTGAGGTTGGCCCTGAGTCGCCGCTTGGGCTGCGGGTCGGCGACGAGGTCACCACGCTTGTCTCCTTGACGTTGACACCTCTCGTGATCACCGACGGCCTACGCGGCTGGGACGGGCGCAGCGAGCAGGTGCCATGCAGCGGATACGCCATCTTGTTCGGCCGCTCGATCGCGGCGGTGCTGCCGTCGGATCTCCCGACCCCGCTGGCGCTGGCCGTCATGGACGTGTGTGGGGCACCCGCGCTGACCGCACGCGTCGTCAAGGGGTATGCCGGTCGAGGCATCGCGCCAACCGTCTGTGTCGTCGGCGGAGCCGGGAAGAGTGGCTCCCTGTCTCTCGCAGCGGCAGCGGACGCCGGAGCGGGTCACACCATCGCGGTGGTCCCCTCGGAGGCGGAGGTCGACCTGCTTGCCGACAAGAGGCTGGCCGGCGTCACTGTGAGAGCAGACGCGCGCGACCCCGTACACCTGTCCCGCGAAGTAGGGCGGGCGGGCGGCCCCGCGGACGTGACCGTCGTGTGTGTGGACGTCCCCGGCTGCGAGGGTGGAGCGATCCTGTCCACGCAGCAAGGCGGCACGATCGTCTTCTTCTCCATGGCGACCTCGTTCACGGCTGCCGCCCTCGGCGCCGAAGGACTTGCGTCCGACGTCACCATGATCATCGGCAACGGTTACGTTCCTGGCCACGCGGAGTACGCGCTCGGCCTGCTCCGCTCGCACGCCGGCGTTCGGGCGCTCTTCGAGTCACGGCTGAAGCGCGAGACGGCAGGATAGGTCCATGTCCACCACGTCGCGCCGCCTCCTGCTGCGCGGAGGAACCATTCACTCCCCTTCGGCAGCGTCCGCGACAGCTTTGTTGGCCATCGACGGGCAGGTGGCCTGGGTGGGGGACGACGGGTCGGCGGGGACCTACGCCGACTCCCCCGACCTGGTGGTCGAGCTCGAGGGTCGTCTCGTGACACCGGGCTTCGTCGATGCCCACACCCACCTGGCACCGACGGGGTTTGCTCTGGAGTCCCTCGACCTGAGCTCCTGCGCGAGTGGGGCAGACGGCCTGTCTCGACTGCAGCGCCACGCCGCTGACCGCTCCCAAGCAGTGCTGTTCGCCTACGGTTGGGACGAGACGCGCTGGCCGGAGGGGCGGCCTTTCACCGGCGCGGAGCTCGACGGGGCGGTCGGTGACCGGGTGGCTTACGTGTCACGGGTCGACTCCCACTCGGCGGTCGTCTCGACAGGGCTCCTGGCTCACGATCCGTCCATACGGACCCTTGACGGATGGCATGGCGACGGCCTGGTGGAGCGCGACGCCCACCACGCCGCCCGCTCCGTCATGCACGGGCTGTGGACACCGGCCGACCGTGAGCGCGCGTTGCGGACCGCACTCGCCCAGGCGGCCGGCCAGGGGATCACCTCGGTGCACGAGCTCAACGCTCCACACATTGCGCCTTACAGCGACTTCGAGACGCTACGGCGCATCGCGAGAGACAGTGCCGTGCCGGCGGTGGTGCCCTATTGGGGAGCCTTTCGCGGCGGCGGAGCTGACGACGAGACGCTTGCCGGCTTCGCCGGAGACCTGTGTGTCGACGGCGCGATCGGGTCGCATACCGCGTGCCTGCACGAGCCGTACGCCGACGAGGAGACAACCGGTCACCTCTACCTCGATCGCGAGCAGGTCGCCGAGCATCTCGTCTACTGCACCCAGCGCGGTGTCCAGGCGGGTTTCCACGTTATCGGTGACCGTGCGATGGCGGAGGCAGTCGCCGGCCTCGAAGCTGCCGCCAGTCGGCTCGGCGACGGCGCGCTGCGGCGTTCCCGCCACCGCCTCGAGCACGCCGAGATGCCGGCTCCCGAGCACATCGCCACCCTGGCGCGCCTCAGCGTCGTCGCCAGCGTGCAGCCTTCCTTCGACGCCCACTGGGGAGGCTCCGACGGGCTCTACGAGCGCCGGCTGGGACGCGAGCGCGCCCGGCCGATGAACCCGTTCGCGAGCCTGCACCGCGCGGGCGTCGTGCTGGCGTTCGGGTCCGACAGCCCCATCACCAGGCTGGATCCGTGGGGCGCCGTACTCGCCGCTGTCTTCCATTCCAACGAGGCGGAGCGGCTGAGCGTGGCGACCGCGTTCGACGCACACACCCGTGGCGGTCACCGGGCCCGTGGCGACGACGAGTCCGGGGTGCTCCGACCCGGTGCTGCTGCGACGTACGCCGTCTGGGACCTCGATGAAGAAGTGACCAGCAGGCGCCGTCACGACTCGACTGGCAAACGGCACACCTTGCCGGACCTGCATCCTGAGGTTGCGTTGCCCCGTTGCGTGCAGACCGTCGTCGACGGTATGACGATCTTCACGACCGACGCGCTGCCCCACCTCGAGGAGCGTGGATGACGCCACGATCCCGCCCGAAGATCGATCTCGACCCGGCCACCGTCAGGCGGGCGCGCACCCTGGCCAGGCGGGCCGGTCGCCCCATCGTCCGGCTCGCCAAGCAGCACACCACCGCATCCGTCGAGCGCGCCACCTTGCGGCTCGCCGGGTTGACCGGCGCCGATCCCGACGGCACGCCCTGGGTGAACCGGCTGGTCGACGCCGCCCGCGCCGACGTGGGGCTGGAGCACGGCATCTCGCTACCTGTCTGGGACGCGCTCGTCACCGGACAGGCTGCTGACCTGCCCGGGCTCGCCGCCGCGGCGGCGGCTGGTGACGTCCGCTTCCGGATTCCGGCCGGTCGCGACGCGGCACGCGCGCAGTCCGCCTCCCGCAAGCAGGTGGCGGCGGGGATCCGCCGGGTCGACGCCCGGCGCAGGGAGCGCGACCGCCTCATCGCGCGCTGGGGCGACCCGGCGCACAAACCCTGGATCTACCTGATCGTGGCCACCGGCGACATCTACGAGGACATTCCACAGGCGCAGGCTGCGGCTCGTGAGGGTGCCGACATCATCGCGGTCATCCGATCCACCGGGCAGTCACTCATCGACTTCGTACCGGAGGGGGCGACTCGGGAGGGTTTCGCCGGCACCTACGCAACGCAGGACAACTTCAGGCTGATGCGCGCGGCCCTCGACGAGTCCAGCAGGCAGCTGGGACGCTATGTGCGACTGACCAACTACGCCTCCGGTCTTTGTATGCCGGAGATCGCCGCGCTGGCCGGCCTCGAACGCCTCGACATGATGTTGAACGACTCCATGTACGGCATCCTCTTCCGCGACATCAACCCGGTCCGCACCTTCGTGGACCAACGGTTCAGCCGCCAGGTCCACGCCCGTGCAGGCATCATCATCAACACAGGTGAGGACAACTACCTCACCACCGCCGACGCCGTCGAGGCCGCGCACACTGTCACCGTCAGCCAGCTTCTCAACGAGTACTTCGCCAAGGAGGCGGGGCTCGAGGACTGGCAGCTGGGACTCGGCCACGCCTTCGAGATCGACCCTGCGGTGCCGGACAGCTTCCGCCTGGAGCTCGCACATGCCCTGCTTGCCCGCACCCTGTTCCCCAAGGCACCACTCAAGTGGATGCCGCCGACCCGCCACATGACCGGTGACGTCTTCCGCGGCTACCTGCTCGACGGCTTCTTCAACCTCGCCGGGGCGATGACCGACCAGGACATCCTCCTGGTCGGGATGATGACCGAGGCTGTGGTGACCCCATGGCTGTCCGACCGCGACCTCGCCCTGCAGAACGTCAGGTATGTCGTCAACGCGGCAGGACGGCTGTCCGAGGACTTCGTTCCGGCCCCCGACGGCTTCATCTCGCAGCGCGCCAGACGGGTCCTGGCGGAATCCATCGACCTGCTGGAACGGATCCTGAACCACGAGAACGGGCTCCTCGACGCCATCGCGGACGGCACTTTCGGGCTGATGAAGCGACCGGCCGACGCCGGCAAGGGCCTGGAAGGCGTCGCCAAGAAGGCGTCCGGCTACTACAACCCGGCCACGGTCCTGCTGGAGGAGCAATGAGCGCATCGGAGCGGAGCCGGTCCCCTGCGGCTCAGCAAGGCGTCATCCGCCCTTACGGCGACACCACCGGCGACGGCATGGTCCAACTCTCGTTCACGTTGCCCATGCCTCACGGCAAGCGGGCCGAGGGCGCGGCCGCCCAGCTGGCCAACAAGATGGGGATCGACCCCGCGCTGGTGGTGCACGCCAAGCCGATGGGTCCGGACTTCACCTTCTTCGTCGTCTACGGCCGCGCGAACCACCTTGTCGACGTCAGCGCGGTCGAGATCCTCGAACGGGAGTACCCGTTGTTGACTCCGAAGGAGGTGAACGTGGCCGTCAAGCGAGCGCTGCGACGTCGGCTCGTGGTCGTCGGCGGCTGCATCGGCACCGATGCACACACCGTCGGCATCGACGCCATCTTGAACATCAAGGGCTTCGCCGGGGAGAAGGGCCTCGAGTACTACCGCGAGCTGCGCGTGGTCAACCTCGGAGCCCAGCTGTCGGTTCCCGACCTCGTCGCCCGCGCCAAGGAGGAGAGCGCGGACGCCGTACTGGTGTCGCAGGTAGTGACCCAGCGCAACGCCCACATCCTCAACACGCTGGAGATGTCGGCAGCATTCCGCGAGGCATATCCTGCCGACCAGCGACCGGTCCTCATCATCGGCGGGCCACGGTTCGAGGAGAGGCAAGCTGCGACCCTAGGGGTCGACCGCGTCTTCACCAGGGGCACGACACCGGGGGAGGTGGCTAGCTACCTCGTCCACGAGCTGATCACCCGCGAGCGCGCGACCCACGCGGCCAAGCGGGGTTTGGGGTAACGCACCGGGGCTCCAGGCCAGGCGGACTTCCCCAAACCTCGGATGCCTTGTCAGCCCAGGACGTTCAGCTGCGACTTCGTAGCCCGACCCCGTCAAGGGTTGACCCGGCCGACCGCCTCGGCTCCGAACAGCGGCTACCGTGGCGGGATGCGCGCAACCGGCCCCTCACCGCGACCCGACGACACCCGCCTTGACCTGACCGTCATCCACCGGCGCTACGTGCCCTCCTCCGCCGCTCACTACGCCGGCAACCTGGTCGACGGCGCCTACAGCCTCGCCCTCTTCGGCGACGTCGCCACCGAGGTCTGCATCCGCACCGACGGCAACGAGGGCCTGTTCGCGTCCTACTCAGACGTGCAGTTCAAGGCGCCTGTGCATGCCGGCGACATCGTCGAGGTGGCGGCGGAGGTGACGAGAGTGGGCTCCCGCTCCCGAACGATCGAGTTCGTCCTGCGCGTGGTCTGCCGCAGCCGACCCGACCTCGGTGAAGCCGCTGCGCAGGTTCTGGCCGAACCGCTGGTCGCCACCACCGCCGTCGGCACCGTGGTGGTGCCTGCGCGCGGGTAGTCTCGCCACATGCCCCGCAACTTCCGACCGGAGCCGGCCATGCGCTGGCTTGGGGCGCTTGTCTGCGGCGTCACAGTCGCGCTCGCGTTCCCGCCGTACGACCTGCGCTGGCTGATGCCCGTGGGACTCGCCGGCCTGATGGTGATCGTCCGACATCTCGACGGCAGTTTCGGGACGGGGGTGCTCTTCGGGTTGGGTTTCATGGTTCCGCTGCTGCGTTGGCTGACGATCATCGGCGTCGACGCCTGGCTCGTCCTGAGCCTGCTGGAAGCCCTGTTCTTCGGCCTCGCCGCAGTGGTGTGGCGGTTGACGCGCCACAGTGCCTGGTGGCCGGCGGCGTACGCGGTCGCCTGGGCCGGCGTGGAGAGCCTACGGGGCCTTGTTCCGTTCGGCGGCTTCCCCTGGGGGTCGCTGGCGTTCGGGCTCGTCGACTCGCCGGTCGTCCGTTACGGCCGGCTCGGGGGCACCGTATTGGTATCCGTGGTCGTCGTGGGGGCGGTGGCCGTCATCGTTCACCTCGTGGAGCATAGGGAGCGCAGCCCACGGACACTGGCGCTCGGACTCGGCACGGTGGCGGTCATCGCCGCAAGCGCAGTGCTACCGGTCGGCACGGCAGGTGAGAAGGGCAGCGTCTTGGTCACTGCGGTCCAGGGCAACGTTCCCGGAGAGGGCATGGACCCGTTCGCCGAGCGTCGCCAGGTCCTCCACAACCATGCGAGCGCGACCCGCGAGCTGGCGGCCGAGGTGGAATCGGGTGAACGGCGGCGGCCCGACATCGTGATCTGGCCCGAGAACTCCACCGACATCGACCCTTACGCCGACAAGGCGGCGTACCGTGAGATCGACAACGCGGTCCGGGCGATCGACGCGCCCACGCTCGTCGGTGCGGTGGTCGACGGCCCCGACGACGGCCAGGTGCAGAACATGGGCATCGTCTGGGATCCGGCAACCGGGCCAGGGGAGCGCTACGTCAAGCGGCACCCGGTGCCGTTCGGGGAGTACATCCCCTTCCGTGGTCTGTTGACCAGGTACATCGACCGGCTCAGCCAGATCCCGCGTGACTTCGCCCGCGGCGAGGAGGCCGGGAACCTCCAGGTTGGCCCTGCACAGGTCGGAGACGTCATCTGTTTCGAGGTGGCGTATGACGGCCTCCTACGCGACGTCGTCAACGGTGGAGCGGAGCTGCTCGTTGTCCAGACGAACAACGCCACCTACACCGGGACCGGACAGCTCGAGCAGCAGTTCGCGATCTCGCGCTACCGTGCCATCGAAACTGGTCGCACGGTGGTGGTGGCGGCGACCAACGGCATCAGCGGCATCGTGGCGGCCGACGGGACCGTGCTGGACGTGAGCCAGCCGAGGACCCGCGAGATCCTCGAGGAACAGGTGCTGTTGGGCGACGGTCGGACCTTCGGCGTCCAGATCGGCTGGTGGCTGGGGCTGCTGTGCATGCTCGCAACGCTTTTGCTGCTGGCGCTTGGCGTGTTGGATCGACGCCGAGGCACTGGCACGATGGCCCGATGAGCACCGACCCGGCTGTTGTGGTCATCCCGACGTACAACGAGGCCGACAACATCGAGCTCGTGGTTGACCGCGTACGCGGATCTGTGCCGGACCTTGACGTCTTGGTGGTCGACGACGGCTCGCCTGACGGCACCGGAGACATCGCAGACAAGATCGCTGCTCACGACCGGCAGGTCAACGTGCTTCACCGCGCGGAGAAGGCGGGGTTGGGCGCGGCCTACCTGGCGGGCTTTGCGTGGGCCCTGGACCGGGGCTACCGCGTGGTCGTGGAGATGGATGCCGACGGGTCCCATCTTCCCGAGCAGCTGCCCAGGCTGCTCGAGGCGGTCTCGGACGCAGACCTCGTGATCGGCGCCCGCTGGGTGCCCGGTGGCCGGGTCGTCAACTGGCCGATGCGGCGCGAGCTGTTGTCGCGTGGTGCCAACACCTACACGCGGCTGGCTCTGGGGATGCCCGTGCATGACGCGACGGCAGGTTTCCGGGCCTTTCGCAGCGAGACCCTGCAGGGGGTTGACCTGCCCTCGGTGCGGTCCCAGGGTTACTGCTTCCAGGTCGACTTGACCAGGCGTGCCGTCGAGGGAGGCTACCGTGTCGTAGAGGTCCCGATCACGTTCGTGGAGCGCACCCTTGGCGAGTCGAAGATGACCGGCTCGATCGTGCGCGAGGCGCTGCTTCGGGTCACCCAGTGGGGCGTCCAGCACCGCGTAGGGCAGCTACGCTCCGCGGTGGCGGCCCGACACCGAACCTCCGTCTGAGGCGGCTGAGATGCCCCTGCTGCTCCTGCTCGGCGTCTTCGTGGCTCTGCCGATCCTCGAGATCTACGTCATCATCCAGGTCGGGCAGCAGATCGGCGCCCTGTGGACCGTTCTGCTGCTCGTCGTCGAGTCGCTCATCGGTGGGTGGCTCGTCAAGCGGGAGGGCCGTCGGTCCTGGGACGCCTTACGCGGCGCAGTGACGACCGGTCAGGTGCCGGCACGAGAGCTGTCCGATGCTGCCCTGGTGCTGGTGGGGGGCACGCTGCTCCTCACCCCCGGCTTCGTCACCGACGTCTTCGGTTTCTTCCTCGTGCTGCCGTTCACCCGTCCCATCGCCCGCCGAGCCCTGGCGGCTGTCGTCGCCAGAGGAGCCGGCAGGCGGCTGCGAAGGGGACCCTATGCTGCTAGCCGCCGCGACGTTCACCGGATCTACCGGCCACGCGACGACGACTGAGCCGAAAGACTCGTCGTCGGCCGCTCTCACCACGACAAGAGGCGCCGGCGCGACAGGCAGCCGAGCGCCTCGTGTGCGTTGGGTCAGGCTGTCTTCTTCGACTTACCGGTACGGCGGTGCAGGTGTACTGGTCCGATGACGCCATTGCGCAGCAGCTCCAGCCTCTCGGACAAGATGTCTTCGAGCTCCGATATCGAGCGCCGCTCCAACAACATGTCCCAGTGGGTGCGCACCGGCTTGTCCACCTTCGACTCCGGCTCCGACCCGTCGCGCTGACGCGACGAAGCGCCACAGCGCGGGCACTCCCAGGTGAAGGGGATCTCGGCCTCGGAAGACATGGGGATGTCGAACTGGTGGCCGTTGGCGCAGTCATAGCTAACCAGCTGCCGAGGTGCGAACTCGATACCGCTCTCGTCCTCGAAGCTGGTGCCGCCGAGACGGGACCCGCGTAGCGTTGCTCGTTCTGACATGGTGCCTCTCCCCGCTTGTAGTTGTCCCCGGCGTACATCCGAAGCTTCCCGCGCGGCGTGTGCGACGCCCCCCTCAGCCTTCAGACGCTTCAAACGCTGTCACGGTTGCCAACGCCCCAACAGGACCCATGATTCCCACCTAGCCTGAGATTCGGCTGAGACGCGCTGGTGATGTCGCTGAAACTCGTCTAGATCACGGCTGGCCCGACGTTGCCCGCTTCCGCGATCCCGCGGCGGGCGTCGACGCGGGACAACAGCGCGAGCCCGACGACGAAGAACACGATCAGCGCGAAGAGAGCAGGGCGGTAGGAGTCGAACCGTTGATGCACCAGTCCGAAGATCAGCGTCCCCAGCCAGCTGGTGCCACGTTCGCACGCCTCGTAGAGGGAGAAGAACTCCGCCTCACGACCTTTCGGGACGAGCTGGCTGAAGAAGGAACGCGACAATGCCTGCGTGCCCCCGAGGACGAGCCCGATGAGTACCGCCATGCCGAGGAACGGGAGCAGGGACCCCTCGGGGAGGAAGTAGCCGATGCTGACCACGACCATCCACACCATCAGCCCGGCACTGATGGTCCTCTTGGTGCCGAGGCCGGCGGCGATCCGGCCGAAGAGCAGCGCCCCGACGAACGCCACGAACTGCACCAGCAAGATGGTGGCGATCAGTACTGACGTCTCGAAACCCAGCTCCCGCTCGCCGTACGTGGACGCGGAGACGATGACCGTCTGGATGCCGTCGTTGTAGAAGAGGTACGCCGCAAGAAACAGCAGCGTCATCGGGTAGGCCCGCAGGTGTCTCAGCGTCGTCCACAGCTGTCCGAAGCTCTGGCGTACCATGCCGCCGGACGCGGGGGAGGCGGCCGCCTCGCGGTTTCGCAGACCCCTAAAAGCGATGATCGTGAAGCCTGCCCACCACGCTGCGGCCATCAGCAGACAGACCCGGACCGCGGTACCCTGCGAGAGACCGACGCTGTCGTGGAGGGTGACGAGGGCGAGGTTCACGGCGAGCAGCAGTCCGCCGCCGAGGTAGCCGAACGCCCAGCCACGAGAGGACACCCGGTCTCTTTCGTCGGGCAGCGAGATCTCGATCATCACCGCGTTGTAGACAACGAGGCTCGACCCCAGGCAGAGGTTGGCACCCACGAGCAGCAAGGCTCCCAGCTGCCAGTTGCCTCCTTGGACCCCGAACATGCAGGCCGCGAAGGCGCTTCCCGCCCAGGCGAAACCGGCCAGGAGGTGCTTCTTTCGTGACGACCGGTCGGCGAACGCCCCCACAACAGGAAGCAGCACCGCCGACATCACCGTTGACAGGGTCACGACGTAGAACACGAGGGACCCGGGTGAGACAGTGACTCCGAGTACGATCAGGTCGGCTCGACAAGGGGAGTCGGGGGTGACACCTGGTCCGCAGGCGGCCGTTTCAGCAACCGCCGTCAGGTAGGGAGCGAACAACACCGTCGCGACCGTGGTGACGTACGCCGAGTTCGCCCAGTCATAGGCGTACCAGGCGCGCTGCTGCCTTCGCCGTTCGACCTCCGTGAGGTCGGCGGTGGGGAACATCTTGTGCGACGTCATCAGTAACGCCTCCAGTCGCCCCTCGTCGTCAACGCTTCGCGCAGCACATCCAAGCGGTCAGCCATGATGCCATCCACCCCGAGGTCGAGCAGTCGAAGGATCTCGTCTCGGGTGTCGACCGTCCAGACATGCACGTGCCGGCCGAGGTCGTGCGCGCGCTGCACGAACTCCGGAGTGACGATCTCGACACCGCCCACGCGGGCGGGGACCTGGGCGGCGAGGCCAGGTCCGAGCAACGACTTCAGGCGCGCCGGCGTGCGGAGGAACCGCAGGGCGAGAACTCCGGGAGCGGCGTACGCCGTCGCCACCCGCGGACCCAGTAACCGTCTCAGGTCGTGGAGGCGCCGGGGGGAGAAGGAGGCGACGCACACCCGGTCCTCTGCCCGGTGCTCTTTGATCAGGGCAGCGAGCGGCGCCACACAGCCAGCCGACTTGGCGTCGATGTTGAGACGGACGTCGGGCCAGGCGGTGAACAGCTCGTGCATCAGCGGGATCGGTTCCGTGCCGCCGATCCTCACCTCCCGGATCTCGGCGTACGTCAGCTCCGCGACTGTTCCGTCCCGGCCGGTCGTGCGGTGCAGGGTGGCGTCGTGGAAGGCCAGCAGCACCCCGTCCCGGGTGACGTGAGCATCCGTCTCGAGGTAGCGGTAGCCGAGGGCCACCGCACGCTCGAAGGCCAGCATGGTGTTCTCGAGCACGAGGCCCTCGTCAGACGTCGCCCCGCCGCGGTGCGCGAACGCGAGCGGAAGGCCGCCGTTGTCGAAGTACGGGTAGTCCGCCGCCCGCCGTACCTGCTTCACAGGAGGAAGTATGACGGCGGCCCAGCTGTGCTGCCCGCACCGATACGTGTCATCGGCTCACCGACGCGTTACGTTTTACCTATGGACCCGATGACGTGCCCACAGTGCAGTGGCGACCTGGCCCCACGTGAACGAGGCGGAGTGACGATCGCCCAGTGCACGTCGTGTGACGGCATCTTCTTGGCCCGTCGAGACCTCGGCCTGCTCATCGAGCAGGAGAACGACTGGCATGTCTCGAAGGGACCGACGACCCAGCCCATCCCGCGGATGATGCCCGGCATGACACCGCCGGAGTATGCCGTCACCCGGCAGCCGAGGTCGTACATCGACGAGCTGTTCGGCTGACCGGAGCGGTCGCGCCAGCCGACCGTCAGATGTCGCGGAAGGGTTCAATCCGTGCACCTAGGGCGTTCAGCCGCTCCGCCAAGTCTTCATACCCGCGGTTGATCACATAGACGTTGCGAAGAACTGACGTGCCCTTCGCCGCCATCATGGCGAGCAGCACGACGGCTGCCGGGCGCAGTGCGGGGGGGCACATCAGTTCGGCGGCCGACCAGCGCGTCGGCCCCTCGATGAGCACTCGGTGAGGGTCGAGCAGTGTCACAGCGCCACCGAGCTTGTTGAGCTCCGTCAGGTAGATCGCCCGGTTCTCGTAGACCCAGTCGTGGATCATCGTCTGGCCCTGCGCGCTTGCGGCGATCACCGCGAAGAACGGGAGGTTGTCGATGTTGAGCCCGGGGAACGGCATCGGGTGGATCTTGTCGATGGGCGCGTGCAGCGTCGACGGTCGCGTGGTGAGGTCGATGAGTCTGGTATGACCGTTCTCGGCGAGGTACTCGTCGCTGCGGTCGTAGCGCAGGCCCATCTCCTCGAGCAACGCAAGCTCGATCTCGAGGAACTCGATCGGTGCGCGGCGAATGGTGATCTGCGACGACGTCACGATGGCGGCGGCCAGCAGACTCATCGCCTCGATCGGGTCCTCGGACGGCGCGTAGTCGACGTCAACGTTGATGTCGTCGACGCCATGAACGGTGAGCGTTGTGGTCCCGATCCCTTCGATCGACACGCCGAGCTTTGTCAGGAAGAAGCACAGGTCCTGCACCATGTAGTTCGAGCTGGCGTTGCGGATGACGGTCGTCCCGGGCTGGCGGGCGGCTGCCAGCACCGCGTTCTCGGTGACCGTGTCGCCTCGCTCGGTCAAGACGATCGGGCGACGCGGCGAGACACTGCGGTCGACGCGGGCGTGGTAGCTGCCCTCTGTCGCTTTCACCTCCAGGCCGAAAGGTCGCAGCGCTGCCATGTGTGGCTCCACGGTCCGGCTGCCCAGGTCGCAGCCACCGGCGTACGGGAGCTGGAACTCGTTGTGTTGATGCATAAGTGGTCCGAGAAAGTTGATGATGCTCCGCGTACGCCGCGCTGCGTCCTCGTCGATGGCAGACAGGTCCAGCTGCTCGGGGGAGCTCAGCTCCAGGTCGTTGTCGGCGTTCAGCCAGCTCCACTTCACCCCCAAGCTGCCGAGCACCTCGAGAATCCGGTTGACCTCCTCGATCCGGGCAACCTTACGAAGGGTGGTGGTGCCCTTGTTGAGCAGCGAGGCACACAGCAGCGCGACACCGGCGTTCTTGCTCGACTTCACGTCGATGCTTCCGGACAAGGTGGTGCCTCCGGCGACACGAAGATGCATCGGTCCGGCGCTACCGAGGGCCACGATCTCGGAGTCGAGCGCCTCCCCGATGCGGGCCAACATCTCCAGCGTCAGGTTCTGGTGGCCGCGCTCGATCCGGTTCACGGCACTTTGGCTGGTGGCGAGCACGCTCGCGAGCTGTGCCTGCGTGTAGCCGCGGTGCGTCCTAGCATCCCGGATGAGGTTTCCGATCCGGCTGAGATAGTCATCGGTCACGGGAGAACGGTATCTCATATCTGAGATACCGCCAAGGTTCATTCCTCTCGGTTGTCCACACTTATTGCGGAACTCCTGTCGCGTACACATAGCCGACGGATGCCTTGCCGAGGATGCGGACAGCGGCGAGGATGGCTGTCTCGCCGCACCCGAGGAGCTGATGATGCCCACCACCCGTAGATATGTCCGACGGCCCTCTGCCCTGGAGCTGGCAACGGCTGTTGCCGTCGTCGTAGCCCTGCTGACGCCATCCGCGCCGGCCCACGCTGCCACCAAGCGACTGGTGGCGCTCGGCGACTCCTATGCCTCGGGAGTCGGTACACGCACCTACTACTCGGACTCGGGCGACTGCAAGCGCTCGCCGTACGCCTACCCCGTCATCGACGCCGCACGCGTCGGCGCCGTGCTGTCGTTTCGGGCCTGTTCAGGGGCCACGACGACGTCGGTACTGAACAACCAGCTCGGCACGTTGAGCGGTACGACGACACACGTCACGCTTACCGTGGGAGGAAACGACGCCGGTTTCAGCAAGGTGATCACCACCTGCGCCCAGCCGTTTTGGGCGAGTGACTGCAATGGTGCCATCGACCAGGCTCAGAGCTTCATCAAGAACTCGTTGCCCGCTCGCCTGGACTCCTTGTACCGAGCGGTGCGGACGAAGGCACCGAACGCCAAAGTGGTGATCGTCGGCTACCCACGGCTGTTCAACGGCGAGGACTGCAATGCCGGCACCTACTTCAGCCCCGCCGAGGAGACACGCCTGAACTCAACGGCTGACCTGCTCGACACGACCGTCCGTGGCCGGGCGAGCGCTGCAGGCTTTGCCTTCGTGGACCCACGCTCGAGTTTCACCGGTCACGCCATCTGCGACGCCACGGAGTGGGTGAACGGTTTGTCCAACCCACTGTCGGAGTCCTATCACCCCAACCGAGCCGGCCAGAGCGGCTACGCGAATCTGGTGGACAACTATCTCGCCTAGTCACTCGACGGTGACCGACTTCGCGAGGTTTCGCGGCTTGTCGACGTCGTGCCCCAGCTTGACCGCAGCATGGTAGGCAAGCAGCTGCAGTGCGACGATCAGCAAGATCGAGTCGAGCTCAGGTTCGTTCTTCGGGACGTCGACTCGCACCGCCGCGACCGAGCCCAGGTCGGCCTCGGCGTGGGTCACCGCCACCAATGGGCCTTTACGCGCCTCGATCTCATGCATGGCGGCGACGTTGCGATCGGTCAGCTCGTCTGACGGGACGATCGCCACGGTCGGCACCCGCTCACTGATGAGAGCAAGAGGGCCGTGCTTGAGCTCTCCGGTCTGGTAGGCCTCTGCGTGTCGGTAGGAGATCTCCTTGAACTTCTGCGCCCCTTCGCGAGCTACGGGGAACCCACGAACCCGGCCGACGAAGAAGAGGCTCTCGGCGTCAGCGAGCGAGCCAGCCACGACCGCCAGCTCCTCCTCGGTTGCCAAGATCTGCTCGAGATCGGCTGGGATCCTACGAAGACCGGCAATGAGGCGTCTGCCGTCGCTGACCGACAGGTCGCGGACCCGGCCGAGCTGCAAGGCCAGAAGGGCGAACCCGAGGGCCATGTTCGTCAACGCCTTCGTGGACGCTACAGCGACCTCAGGACCGGCATGCAGGTAGAGGCCGCCGTCACACTCGCGTGCGATGGCCGACCCCACCACGTTGATCAGCCCGATGACTCTGCCGCCCTTGCGTTTCACCTCTTGCACGGCGAGGAGCGTGTCCGCGGTCTCGCCCGACTGGCTGACTGCGACATACAGCGTGTCCGACTCGATGACCGGATTGCGATAGCGGAACTCGGAGGACGCCTCTGCTTCGGCGGGGATCCTTGCCACCTCCTCGATGAGGGAGGCGCCGAGCTGTCCCACGTAGTAGGCAGAGCCACAGCCCAAGATCTTCACCCGCTTCACGCTTCGTATCTCACGAGCGTCGAGGTTGAGGCCGCCGAGGTGAGCGGTTCCGAACCTGTCGTCGAGACGCCCGCGCAGGATCCGCTCGGCAGCCGCCGGCTGCTCCATGATCTCCTTGTGCATGAAGTGCGCGTAGCCGTCCGCGTCGTACTCGTGCGCGCTGACCTCGATGCTGGTGGGGCTCTTGTGCGTCGTTCGGCGGTCTGTCGTGAACGTCTGGAACCCGGCTGCTGTCACCGTCGCCAGATCACCGTCATCGAGGTGGACGACCTGTGAGGTATGACGCACCAGCGCGGCAACGTCGCTCGCCACGAACATCTCCTTGTCTCCCACCCCGAGGATGAGCGGAGACCCGTGCCTGGCTACCAGGATCCGCCCGGGGAAGTCGACATGGATCACGGCCAGGCCGTATGTCCCCTCGATCGACTGCAGTGCCTCCAACACGGCATCCTCGAGCGTTGCGGCCGTCGAGCGGGCGATCAGGTGCGCGATGACCTCGGTGTCCGTCTCCGAACGGAGCTGGACGCCGTCGGTACTGAGCAGGTCTCGCAAGGTGCTCGCGTTGTCGATGATCCCGTTGTGAACCACGCACACCTTCGATGCGGCGTCGGCGTGCGGGTGCGCGTTGTCGTCGGTAGGCCCGCCATGGGTGGCCCACCGAGTGTGGCCGATGCCTGTTTTTCCACCGAAACGCTTGGGCACCGCTGCCTCGAGCTCGCGCACCCGCCCGGCTCGCTTGACGATCCGGATGCCGTTCGGCCCCATCACCGCAATGCCGGCGGAGTCGTAGCCGCGGTACTCGAGGCGTGTCAGCCCCTCGATGAGGATGGGCGCGGCCGGTTGGTTGCCTACGTACCCAACTATTCCGCACATGCGTACTCCTTCAGCCGTAGATGAGCCGGCGTAGCTGCCGGTCCGAGAGCGGGGGAGCGGCGACAACGCTGCCAGCCAGCTCGTTGGCTATCTGCCGGAATATGTCAGGGTTCTTCATCCCGTGCGCCTGGAGTTGGGCGTGTCTGCGTCGGACTACCTTTTCGACCGGCTCCGCGTAGTACGCCACGACATCAGCGATGACTCGGGCCGCCTCCGGCCTCGTCAGCCCGGTGCTCTCTGCCACCTGGGCCACCAACTCGTCGTTGCGCACACCACATAATCGCTGCAGAGCACCAAGAATGCAAGTATTTTGCCCGCTAACGGGCAAATACGAGGGACGAGTGTTGGCTCGTATCACGTATGACTACTATCGTCGACATGGCGCTGTACTGGATGGAGTCGGCGGACACGCCTAGAAACCGGCCTTGTCGCCCGGCATCGCGCACCGTCGGTGTCTGACTTCGACGAAGGTCGCACCCTCGCTGACCGGATGCGTCGCCATGCGGGGTCGGCGGACCACCTCTATGCCCACCTCATCCGCGCCATGGCCGATGACTGGGAGACCGAAGGCCCGGTCCGTGACGTCTTGAGCGGCTGGGAGGACGCTTCCATGGGAAGTGTCGTGCAGCTGCGGCTGCTCGCCGGGGTCTTCCGACTCGTCCTCACCGGCCGGGCGCCGGAGCTCGTGCCCTACTACCCGTGCCTCGGGGGCAAGGCACCGCCTGAGCTGGCTTGGCCCGATGTGCGCGACGTGCTCGTCCGCCATCGCGCCGAGCTCCGCGAGGCGCTCGAGATCGCTCCTCAGACGAACGAGGTCGGGCGTTCGGCGGCGCTGCTGGTCGGCATCTTCGAGGCCGTACGCCGCACCGGGCTTCGACGCGTGCGGCTCCTCGAGCCGGGAGCGAGTGCGGGCCTCAACCTGCTGGTGGACCGCTTCCACTTCGCCGGTCGCGGCTGGTCGTTCGGCCCCTCCGACGCCGTTGTGCGCTTCGACGACGGAGTGGTCGGACCGGTGAAACCAGAACCCTTCCAGGTCGTCGAGCGGCGTGGTTGCGACCTTGCGCCCGTCGACGTGACCACGGCCGAAGGCCGCCTGCGGCTCCGGTCGTTTGTCTGGCCCTTCCACCTCGACCGCCACGAGCGGCTCAGCCGGGCGCTCGAGATCGCCCAGCGTGAACCTCCGCGGGTCGACTCGGGGAGCGCGGGGGAGTGGCTCGAGGCCCAGCTGGAGCAACCGGTAGCAGCCGACGTACTCACCCTCGTCTGGCAGTCGATCACGCGTCAGTACTGGCCGAGCGCTGAGTCGCGGCGGGTGGCCGCCGCGCTCAGGGAGGCGTCGAACGCCATACCCCTGGCACACGTGTCGATGGAGTACCCCCGTGGCAGTGGCACCGCCCAGCTCACACTGGACCTGTTCGGCGCCGCCGGGGGAGGGCAGGGTGCGGGCCCTCAGCATCTCGCCGACGTCGGGGACCATGGTCCACCGGTGATCATCGCGTCGACCGACCCCTGACCCTGTCTCCGGCTCTGTTGGGACGTCCCGGCATGAGAGATGCGGCTCGGACTGCACAACGTAGCGATCGACTCCACCGGTGAGTGGTGAAGTGTTCACCCAGGCCCCCCGACCACATCGCAGGTGGTGGAACGGGCGCGGTCGCCGGTCGGAGCGCCCTCGTCTAGGGTCGCACTCATGGGAGCTGTCGGACTTGTCTTGGTCAGGCA
>JAUJOO010000008.1:141382-158363 GCA_030447585.1 Nocardioidaceae bacterium
CGCCCTCGTCTAGGGTCGCACTCATGGGAGCTGTCGGACTTGTCTTGGTCAGGCACGGCGAGAGCACTGGGAACGTGGCAGCGGCTGCCGCTGAGGTCAGTCAGTCGGACGTCATCGACGTGGACATGCGCGACGCCGACGTGCCACTGTCTGGCACCGGCATCGACCAGGCCCGAGCCTGGGGGCAATCGCTGCGCCACCTGCCGCCGGCGGGACGCTTCGAGTCGGTGTGGTGCTCGCCGTACCGCCGAGCCCAGGAGACGGCGAGCCTCGCGTTGCAGGAAGTAGGTGTGAACCTGCCGCTCCGCGTCGACGAGCGACTTCGCGACCGAGAGCTCGGTGTCCTCGACCTGTTGACCACCCGCGGCGTGCAGGCGCGGTTTCCCGACGAGGCGATCCGGCGACGCTGGCACGGAAAGTTCTATCACCGGCCGGCCGGTGGCGAGTCGTGGGCGGACGTCGCGCTCCGCGTCCGCAGCGTGCTCAACGACATCGACAGCTGGGAGCACGGCAGGCGTGTTCTGATCGTATGCCACGACGCGGTGATCATGACCATCCGCTATGTATGCGAGGGGTTGTCCGAGCAGGACATCCTGCTTGCCGCAAAGACAAACCCGGTCCGCAACCTCTCCATCACCCGGCTCATGAGGCCAACGGGCCAGGGTTGGTGGACGCTGCAGACGTACAACGACGTCTCCCACCTCGAACGCCGAGACGCCCCCGTGACGACCAACCCGGGAGATCCTCATGTCCTCCCGCAGTGAGTTCTTGACCCCTTCGCTGTTGCGTGGGTGGCCACTGCCCGAGGTTGACGGCTCCAAGTACGAACGTGGCCAGGTACTCGTCGTGGGCGGTGCGCGAGCCACACCTGGCGCCGCGCTGCTGGCCGGGCTCGCAGCGTTGCGAGTGGGTGCCGGTCGTCTGACGATCGGCACCGCCGAGTCGGTCGCGGTCGGCCTGGCGATCGCCATGCCCGAGGCTGGGGTGACCGGTCTACCGGAGACGTGCAGCGGAGCGGTCCGGGGGGAGGGGGTCGGGGTGCTCGCCGACACGGTGGCCTTCACTGACGGGTTGCTCGTCGGCCCCGGCCTTGACGACACCGAGGAGATATGCACGGCGTTGGAAGAGCTGGCCGGAGCACTGGGCGAGCAGACGACGGTCGTCCTGGACGCGTACGCACTCGGGGCGCTCGGTCAGCTTGGCCGGCTCGAGGCGCTGTCCGGCCGGTTGGTGCTGACCCCGAATCCTGGTGAGGTGAAGCGGCTGCTCGACGAGGACATCGGGTCCTCCCCTGAGGAGCTCACCGAGGCCGCCGGCCGGATCGCTCGGCTGTACGGCGCGGTGGTGACGTGTCAAGGGGTGGTCGTAGACGGTGAAGGGAACCGCTGGCAGACCTCGACCGGACACGGTGGCCTGGCCACCTCCGGCAGCGGGGACGTGCTGGCCGGCTGTGTCACCGGGCTGGTTGCGCGCGGAGCGGCGGTGGCGCAAGCCGCATGTTGGGGGACACATCTGCACGCCGTTGCCGGGGACCGGTTGGCCGCCAGGATCGGGCCGACCGGCTTCTTGGCGCGCGAGCTGCTCGACGAGCTGCCCATGGTGTTGACCGAGCTGACCACCTCAATGGGCTGATCGGCTAGTACCAGGGCTCATCCTGCAGCAGGCCGCGCGGCGACTGCGGCACGCAACGCCTCGGCGATCGCGGGGACAAGCGCCTGGTAGCCCACCGCGTTGATGTGCAGGCCGTCGCTGTCGTGCCAGTCCTCCCCGACGGCGTGGAGCACCGCGGCGGTGTCTACGACGTGGCAGCCTCGCTCGGCAGCGATCGCCATGACCCGAGCGGCGTACGTCGCCATGACAGCGTTGGTTCGCTCGTTCGGCCGATTCTCCAAACGCTGCTCGTCAACGGGAGGAGGCGTCAGCAGCACGGCCGGGCAGCTGAGCAAGTCCAGCGATTGCAGCAGGTTGGTCCCGAAGTCGTCGAGCCGAACTGCCTTCCAGGGCGCGGCGTCGTTGGTGCCGACCGAGACCACGGCTGCGCTGACCTCGAAGGCAATCCCCCGGACCTGTGCACGCAGGTCGGCTGACGTGGCCCCGCCGGCGGCTGCGTTGATCATCGGTACGGCGACCGCCTCCCTGAGCGCCCGCAGATGCACACCGCGGATGCGGGCGAGATGGCTGTCACCGAGCAGCGGCACGCGGGAGACCCGGCGCTGGGCAGAGTCCACCGCCATGTCAGCCGACCAGCACGTTCGCTACCGGATCGACAGGGCCGGTCCGGCGGTATCCCATCCGCTCACCCATGACGGCTGGGCCTACTGGCGCGCAGCGAGGAAGTCGAGCACCCGCTGGGTCAGCAGCGCCGCGGCTCCCGGGTCGTACGACGACAGCGAACTATCGGCGAACAGGTGCTGGTCGCCGGGGTAGACAAACAACTCGGCCGACGGTCCGACCGCTTCGACGAGCTCGCGGGCCGCGTCGATGTCGCCCTCGTCAGCGAAGAACGGGTCGTGGTCCATGCCGTGGATCTGGACGGGTACGCCGTCGGGCCAGCCCGACCCGAACTCCGAGGGAGGGACGCAGGAGTGGAAGAGCAGAGCCCCCCGTGCTCCCGGTCGCGTCTGGGCCAGGCTCTGCGCCGGCATGACCCCGAGTGAGAAACCGGCGTACACCACCTCGGCAGGCAGTTCCTCGGCGGCCCGGACGGCCCGGTCGAAGACCTCCTGGAAGCCGATCTCCCTGGCGAAGTCCTGTCCTTCCTCGATGCTGTCGAATGTGCGCCCGTCGAACACGTCGGGCGTATGCACCGTATGCCCGGCACGGCGCAGCTCCTCGGCGAACGCACGCACGCCGGAGGTCAGGCCCTGCACGTGGTGGAACAGCACTACCTCAGCCATCTCTCTACACTCCTGTCAGCTACTCGCAGCGGACGAATGATCGAATACTATAGAATGATCCAATAATGTCAATCAATACCGAGTTTCCGGACTACGAGCTGGTGGACCGGATCGTGGTGACCAAGCCCGCGGAACTGCGGGCCATGGCTGACCCCCTCCGCACCACCATCCTCGATCTCCTCCTCGAACGGGCCGCCACGGTGACGGAGCTGGCTGGTGCCGTCGAACGCCCGAAGAGTACCGTCGCCTATCACGTCAAGGTGCTCTTCGAGGCCGGGATGCTGCGCGTGGTGCGCACCCGCCGTGTGCGCGCGATCGAGGAGCGGTTCTACGGGCGCACCGCCCGCGTCTTCTTCGTCGGCAAGGTCCCGCTGGAGGAGGTGACCCCGCCGCCTTGGACCAACTACCTTGCCGACGCAGCCGCCGAATCCATGCCGGCATACCACGCCGATCGGATGTTCGCCCTGCTCCGGCACGCACGGATCTCTCGCGAGCGGGCTGCAGACTTCTGGGAGCGCGTCGACGAGGTCGTTCGTGAGTTCAGCCAGCTGCCGCGCGAGGGCGACACGGTATATGGCTTCATCACCGGTCTCTACCCGACCGACCACCCCACCCTGCCCGAACCGGCCCCGACAGACTGACCGCGGCCCCCTACCGGACGGAGACACGATGAGCACGGCCACGAGGATGCATATGCAGTCGCCTGCACTGCACGTTGCCGACAGCCACGACCTGATCCGTGTACACCGCGCGCGCGTGAACAACCTCAAGGACGTCAGCATCGAGCTCCCGAAGCGTCGGCTGACGGTGTTCACCGGCGTCTCCGGCTCGGGCAAGAGCTCGCTGGTGTTCGGCACCATCGCCGCGGAGTCGCAGCGGCTGATCAACGAGACCTACAACGCGTTCGTGCAGGGCTTCATGCCGACGCTGGCGCGGCCCGAGGTCGACGTACTTGAAGGGCTGACGACCGCGATCATCGTCGGGCAGGAGCGGATGGGCTCTGACCCCCGGTCCCACGGTCGGCACTGCCACCGACGCCAACGCAATGCTGCGGATCCCGTTCAGCCGGCTCGGGAAGCCGCACATCGGCTCGCCCCAGGCGTTCTCCTTCAACGTCGCCTCGATCAGTGGCGCCGGCGCGGTCACCTTCGAACGCGGGGGCCGGGAGAAGAAGGAGCGGCGAAGCTTCAGCATCCTCGGCGGCATGTGCCCGCGCTGCGAGGGCCGGGGCTCGGTCAACGATCGACCTGACCCAGCTGTACCACGACAGCCTGTCGCTCAACGACGGTGCCCTCACCATCCCCGGCTACACCATGGACGGCTGGTACGGCCGGATCTTCCGAGGCTGCGGCTTTTTCGATCCGGCCAAGCCGATCAAGAAGTTCACCAAGAAGGAGCTCGACGCCTCTCTACAAGGAGCCAACCAAGATCAAGGTCGAGGGCATCAACCTGACCTACGAGGGCCTGATCCCGAGAATCCAGAAGTCGATGCTCTCCAAGGACGTCGACTCGCTGCAGCCGCACATCCGCGCCTTCGTGGAGCGGGCGGTCACCTTCACGACATGCCGTGAGTGCGACGGCACCCGGCTCAGCAGAAGGCCCGGTCCTCGAAGATCAAGGGGGTCAACATCGCCGACGCGTCCACGATGCAGATCAGTGACCTGGGCGGGTGGGTCCGCGAGCTCAAGGAGCCGTCGGTGGCGCCGGCGCTGGCGGCGCTGGGAGACCCTGGACTCGTTCGTGGAGATCGGGCTGGGTTACCTCAGCCTGAACCGCCCGTCGGGCACGCTGTCGGGCGGCGAGGCGCAGCGCGAAGATGATCCGCCACCTCGGTTCATCACTCACCGACGTCACCTACGTCTTCGACGAGCCCACCACGGGCCTGCACCCCGACAATCGTCATCGAGCACCACCAGGCGGTCATGGCGCACGCCGACTGGATCATCGACCTCGGCCCCGGCGCCGGTCACGACGGCGGCCAGATCGTCTTCAAGGGCACACCCGCCGACCTCGTCGACGCCCGCTCCACCCTCACCGGCGAGCACCTCGGGGCCTACGTCGGCACCTGACCGAGGTTCTCGCGGACATCATGACGAGCTCTCTCAGTTGGCAAGCAGCGGAAGATTGGTCATAATTGTGACCATGAGCAAAACGCTGTCTCTCGCAGAGGTAAAGGCGCACCTGTCGGAGCTGGTCGGTCGCGTGGACCGCGAGCACGATCGTGTCACGGTGACGGTGCATGGCGGCCTCGGCGGTCTTGCTGTCTCCGGACGATCTGGAGGCGCTAGAAGAGACCATTGCGATCCTGTCTGATGACGAAGCGGTACGACAGCTTGCGGCGTCGGACGCCGAGCTCGCACGCGGTGAGGGCGAATCCGAGCAGGACTTGGCCGAAGCGATGCGTCACCGCGGCAAGACGGCGTGACGGAGGAGCGCTACCAGCTCACGATCTCACCCACGGCCCGGCGGCAGCTCGCCGAGCACCTGCCCGAGTCGATCGCGTTTGCGGCGTACGAGTTCATCGTTGGGCCTTTGCTGGACAACCCGCATCGCGTCGGGAAGCGGCTCCGCGCACCACTCGAGGATCGACACAGCGCCCGACGCGGTACCTATCGCGTGATCTACCGGATCGACGATGCCCACCGTCGCGTGACCGTGGTCGGTGGCGTTCACAGAGCGGCCGCGTACCGCTGACCCCGCACCCCGTACCCGGCACATCACCGGTACGCCCCTGCGAGAGGGTAACTGACGGGGACGGCAGTTGATGAGGCGTTGATGACAGTCGATGACTCGAACGTCACCAAGGAAGGTCGACTGCTGTGACGGTGCGGGAGACCAGACTCGCTTCGAGCCTGTAACGTGGCGGGACTCGAGCGCTTTCGTGTCGTGTGGAGGGTCGATTGCAGGTCGCCGGTAATGGTCACGTCGTCCAGGTGGCGCGGTCAAGGATCTCGAAGACGAGCACCAGAAGCGCGGCGGCACTCACGGGGTGGTAGCTCTTCGCCGAGCCAGGTGGCAACGTCCTCGACCGTGTTCAAGGTGTTGATTGATGGCTTCGCGGAACTCCGGGACAGGGTCGCCCAGGTCGGCGAGGTCGGTGTAGGCGTCGCAGCTGCATAGGTCGGTCGACGCGCAAGTGGCTGGCTAGGTATGACAGAGCCGGGTTGCTCTGCGGGCCGGTAATCATCGATATTCACCACGACTCTATGCAGATGGGTGTCGCGTAGCACGTCTTTCTTGTGTGCATCCAGATCCTCGACGTCCGATTGCGTTGCGTCAGGCGCGCGGGGCTGCGCGTGTGGGGGTGCCGGGCACTCCTGGATGACGGTGCGGGTGAGATCCTCGCGGTGCTTGCGACTGCGTGCGCTCGTCGGGGAAGACGTCGAGCCAGGCGAAGCTTGGTGGAAGACCCTGATCCCGCACAGTCGCTCGCTGGCCCCTCGGCGCGACCGCAGCCGCTCGAGGAGAAAGTCCCACGGCAATCCTTCGCCTGCCGTCATGGCGTCATTGACCAAGCCTAGTAAGGCCGACACATCTGCGGCGGAGCAGGGTCTTGACTCGTCGAGTGCTCGGCGTCGGCGCTGTCAGCGGTGCGCCGTCGACATCGAGTCGCGCGACCACGATCTTGACGGTAACGCAGCGGGCGGCGCCTTCTTGGATTAAAGTCGCCCTGTGTCGACGTGACGATCTGCTGTCCTGAGGTGGGCTTCGAGTCTGGAGTCAAGGGCATCGAGCTGCGTTGCGGCCGCTGCGATGCATTCCTCGAGGGGTCGTGGAGGACCGGGGTCGCCGGGATTGTTAGTGGCGCGGCCGATCTCGAAGAGCGCTCAGGATCTTCGCCGAGCCAGGTGGCAACCCCGACGTCTGTTGATCGCCACTTCGCGAGCCCTCAGGGTCGCCCAGGTCGGCGAGGCGGTGCGCTGGTACGTCGCAACGCACGCCGTTGCGCTCCTTGACGAGGAGCTCCCACAGCTCGCCCCTTCGACTTCGATGCCGCAGCTGAAGGGTGGAGTGACTACTCCTCGCCGCAGCATCGACAGGCTGGAGTGTGAGTGGCTGACTTGCGCGCTGCGTGCCAGATCGTTGGCAGATCTCGCCCGGAAGACGTCGAGCAGCGAAGTCGTGGAAATGATCGGCCGCTACGGGCTGGGCAGCGACGGATCGCCACGCAGCGCCTGCCGTCATCGTCATTGACCAAGGCTAAAGCCGACGCCGAGCACGAGCTCGTGCATCACGGTCCGTCGACGTGCGGCGCGGTCTTGAAACGCAGCTCCAACGCAGTGAGCTATTGCGTCCTCAAGGGACCAGGTCGCAGCTTGACTCCAACACGAGCGCGGCATGGCCAACAGCCTCGATGCATTCCCAGGAACGAGGTTTGGTATCGCGATGCGCATACGAGCACGGGTCGTGCGCCACGTCGACGCCATGTGCGGTGTCCTCAACAGCGACGGCTTGGGCCGGCGGACGCAGGCGAAGCCGCCGGAGCGCCAACTCGCCACGTCGGGCGCCGGCGCAGCTGAAGAGGGCCACCTCGTCGCCCGCAGCATCGACCTCAGTCGTGGCTCTTGCGCGCTCCGGCGCGGTGGCAGATCTGTCGGTCGGTCAGCCAGCCACGGCCGCTACGGGCGAGGAAGACGCCACCGCCAACCAGTTGCCTGTTGCCACCGCTTGAGCACGATCCATGCGCGCATCGACGTGCCGCGGTCTTGAGTGCTTCGTGGAGCTATTGGTCTCTGAACTCGACCCGTCGTCGATGACTCAGCGTTCGATCGCATCCTTCGCCTCGCGGCCTCCGCGAGGTATCGCGTACATGTCCTCAGCGGCGTGCGCCGCCGTGGTTGACGATGTGCGGTGTCCTCGCGTCGAGTTCTAAGCCCCACTGCTCCCACTCGAACTGCCAGCTCTTCAGCGAGGTGGATTCGGTGTCCATGAGCAGGCCGTCGAGAATCGAAGATCACAGCCTCCGGGCAGCCCTCGACTGTTCGGCCGGTTGACTCTGACATGGTCATGCGTGGTTCCCGTGGTGGAGCTGGGCTTCGACGCATTTAGCGTAGGTGGCGACCGAGCCGATCGCATGCTTCTCGATCGTCGAGGTGGGTGGTAGCCGAGCGCCTCGGCGCTACGTCCGTCATCGCTCTGTTCTGCAGGCCAATTTGCATTTGGCACCCGCGCTGCCAGGCTTGGCACGCTGCACGAGTTCGCACCCATGTTTTCAACTCGGCCTGTAGATCGCCGATAAGCGACATTATGTCAACTAGAGTCTTCGGGAACGCCGAGCGCGGCAGTTCAGGATGTTGCCTGAAAGGTCTGTCGACAGGCCTCGACACCTGAGTGCGACGTCGTCGCGCCGGCGAGGTAGCCATTGTTCTCTGGTGATGCGCCACCGCTGAATCCGCGCGGGCTCTCCACGCCGGGTGTCCCAGTCCGTTCCGTTCCGTTCATAACCGAGCGTCTCGGAGACGCGGTTCGACCCGGCGTTGTCCAGGAAGGCGTCACTGGCGGCTTCGGCGGCGCCGAATCCGTCGAAGGACAGGTGAAGTGCTGCCTCCCGCATCTCGCGCCCGAATCCGCGGCCGCGAAAGTCGGAGCCAACCAGGAGAAGGTGGTGACGGTGCCGTAGGTGTCGAAGTCGGAACCGATGATGTCCTGAATGCCAACGGCTTGCCCATCGATGAGAACCACCAGGTTGAGTCGCCAGAAGTCAGAGGCGACGCGTCCGCGACCTCGCCAGATCGTTTGCAGCCACTTCTCAACCCGAGTGTCCGGGTCACTTTCGTACAAGGACATCGGGTCATCGAAGGGTGGAGGATCAGCGTCGGCCTGGCCCGCTCGGACGAGGGGCACCAGTTCTTCCAGTAGATCATCGGTAGCCCCTCGCAGCTCGATCCGCGGGGTGGTCACAGTGACGTTCAGAGGGGCGTAGGGATGCACATCCAGAGCGTAGAGGGGCGACTTGAGCGGGGCACACTGTTTTTCGTCCTCGGCAATGTCCTGATGACCTACCCTGCGCACTCGACTCTCGGCATGTGCGGATGTGTCTGCCATTCGCGGGCGCTGGGCGAGGCGCGGTTCATCAACCCCATGGACGCCGTCGCCAGCCGGAGATACGTCGGTTCACCGCGACGTTCTGCGTTGCAGGGCATCCTCGATTTCGGCCATCGCTGGGATCGAGCTGCTGGCCGATGAGGTGCCGGTGGCCGACGAATCTGGCGTTGACGCCGAGCTATGGGAACACATCGCGGCCGAGGTCCGCCGGGGCGAGGTCAGGTGGTGATCTTCACCGGAGACCGGATCAGGAAGTAGGTCGGCCGATTGCCATCTTCGGAAAGTCCGGGCAAATTCCAGGTGGGCCAGACCGAGGGCGAGACGTAGGGCTGTCAGCTCTTCGGCCAAGGTATCGCGCAGGCCTTACGCAATGTGGACGCTCACCGCATACAGGACCGCCCAGATCACAAGCGCTATGCCCTTGGGCTGGTCGGCGCCTGCTCCCTCCCTGCTCACTCAGATGCGCTACGAGCATGGCAACCGCTTCCAGGACACTTCCACGGATCTGACACAGGTCCGCACCTTCTCGACGGCCATGGTCAGCCGGCAGCGACGTGCGTCATGTTCCGCAGGCGAACAACAATCGCGTGCCCAGTCCGGTAGGGATCCTCTGCGGCACAGATCACGGACGCTGGCGGAAAGCCATCGGTCGCGCGCCGCTGGCATTCCTTGACTGAGACGTCCGTTGGCGCCCGAAACGAACCGGTCCCGGGGTCGGCCCTCTCATGTATGCGCGCCTCATCCGTTCCTGCGGCGCGAAGGGCGCTTGGGCTCGGGCTCAAGCAGGGCTAATCCGTTCCAGCCGTCGACCTACCGAATCAGTCGCTGAACGTCACGTCCTTCGTCTCCATGACTCCAGCAGTGCGGCCGGGCGCCGCCTGGTACTGCCAATAGAGGTTCGTGTGCGCGATGACCTGGTCCGAGGGGGCGCGCCGTACTCGGTCAGATCCTCCGTCGTGTGCGCGTCACCAACGAGCGTCACGTCGTAGCCGCGCACAAAAGCGCCATGGATGGTGGACCGAATGACCATCCGTCTGCGCGCCGGTCACGAACAGTCGGCCGACTCCAGCCTGGGCCAGCACCTGCTCCAAGTTGGTGTCCTCGAAGGAGTCGCCGAACGACTTGCGCACCACCGGTTCTGGCTCCTGGCGTTTCAGCTCCGGGACGTACTCCCACGCCTCACTCCCCTTCTCCAGCTGCTCGCCGCAGTGCTGGACCCAGACGATCGGGACACCCTCTTCGTGAGCCTTGTCCACGAGCGTCCTGATGTTGGCGACGACCACGTCGCGCTGGTGTGCATCAGCCACGACGCCCTTCTGGACGTCGATCACCATCAAGGCGGTGTTGGGTCGATCCGACAGTGTGGTCATGACTTTCTCCTCTGCTGGTCACGGCTCTTTCCACGTGGATGACGTTAAGAGCGATCCACCGACAACCGCTCTGGCCCGGTCAACTCCCGCGCCTCAGGTGTCACCCGCTGCCTTGAGCAGACGCTGCCCGATGACGCGCGCGGCGTCCCGGAGCTCCGGGCACTGCACGATCCGGTACGACGCAGGCACCGCCGCCAGCTGCTCGGCGTACCCAGGCCGGGTTGCTAGTGCTCCCAACCAGGCGGGTCGTCGCGGCATCGACGGGCTCGAGGCGTCGAGGGAGCGGGGACGCACGACGCCACGGTGTCGAGGGGTGCGTCGATGACGACTTCCACGTCGTACTCCCAGCCCACGGCCAGGTGCTCCTCGAGCAGCGCGACGGTCGAGGTCCGCGGGTGAAGTGAACGTGTCGTCAAGCACCTGGACCTCACGGACCCGGTCGACCCGGTAGGCCCGCCGGGCGTCCGCGCCGTGGGAGTAGCACAGCAGATACCAGCGGCCGTGGCGCACGACGAGGGCCCACGGGTCGACCTCGGCGACCCACTCCGACCCGGCCTCCGAGCGATACCCGAACCGCACCCGTCGCTGGTCGGAGCAGGCCTGAACCAACGCGCTCGTCGTCTCGGGATCGGGGCGGACGGCGGCACGGTCCGGGGCAGGCGCCGTGCTCCGGCGTACCACCTCCGCCTGAGCCGCCACCCGCTCCGGCAGCGCCCGCACGATCTTGCCGAGCGCGCCGCCGACCGGGTCGGTGGGATCGCCGGCGTTGTGGTGACCGTCGAGCACGGCCATCACCAGGCCGAGGGCCTCGGTGGCGGTGAACACCAGCAGCGGCATACGCAGGCCGCGGCCGACCCGGTAGCCGCCGTACGGCCCCCGCACAGACTCGATCGGGATGCCGGCCTGGCGCAGGATGGCGACATACCGCCGGGCGGCCCGCTCCGAGACGCCAAGCTTGTCGGCGAGCCTGTCCGCGGTGATCCCGGCCTGCCCTGGACCAGCTCGAGCGTCAGCAAGGCCCGGGCCGTGGGGCTTGTATCAGGCATCACACCACCTCACCGATCCGGCAGCACAACGTCCGGAACCAACCGTAGTCTCACAGCATGACCAAGGCCACCACCAAGGACACCGCGTGAAGGATCCAGGCGGGATGGCCCTGGACTTCACCGGCGACCTCTGGCACTGGCGGGGGCCGTCCCCCGTACTACTTCGTCACGGTGCCGGACGAGGACAGCCTCGACCTGCAGGCGGTGTCCAGGGCCGTCACCTACGGCTGGGGGATGATCCCGGTCCGGGCGCGGATCGGCGCCGCGAGTGGGAGACCTCGCTGTTCCCCAAAGACGGGCTGTACGTCCTGCCGGTGAAGGACGCGGTACGCCGAGCCGAGAGGCTCGCCGAAGGTGACACCGTCGCGGTGCGGCTGACCGTGGCCGGCCCGATGTGACGGTGGCTGCGCTGGCCGTTCGCAATCTCCGTGTCTGATCCGTGCCAGCCGCCGGTCGGTTCAACTTCACGGTCGCGGATGTCGGCCACTGGTGGACAAAGCTCCAGGACCGCGCCGAAGTGGTGGAGGTCGACTCAGGTCGCCACCGGCGCAGCGCGCCCGAAGTTCTCTTCCGGCAAAGGTGAGGTTGTCGAGAACGCCTGCGCTACCAACATCCGGTCGAAGGGGTCGCGGTGGGCCCACGTCATCGAGCCTGCCAAGAGTGCATGAGCTTCAGTCACGCGCAGGTCCCACCGCCGATGTCGCACGAGACGACCGGCGCAGGTGTCGCGCCGGTTCGAGTCGGCCACTTCCCATAGCGGAGACAGCGGACACGAAGCGGTTCTGGGGTGTTTCTCCCGCAACGTCTCGCTGCATCAGTCGCCAAGAGACAAAGGTGTCAACCAGGGTTTTGCCGGAGAGGACTGGCCTGCGCGACCCCGGAAGGCCCGGTCGCGTGGAGGTGTCGGTGAGTTCGCGGTGGGCCCACGTCATCGAGCCTGCCAGACAAGCAGCTCCGACAACCGACTCTTGGCCTCATGTATGTTCACTGTCACAGGCAGCCGGATCCTGCACGCGACGGGGGTGCCCCGCTGCCGGCGAACATCTTCCAGCTCCGTCGCTGGATGGCGGCCATGGCCACGACACGCCGCCTAGAATCTTCGAAGTGCCGCGGCTTATCCATCTCAATGGTCCTCCAGGGATCGGCAAGTCAACGCTTGCCCAGATGTACGTGGACGATCACTTCGGTGTGCTCGACCTGGACATCGACAAACTCCGCGCCTTCGTCGGAGGCTGGCAGGACCACTTCGCGGAAACCGGTGAGCTGGTCCGGCCTATCGCCATCAGCATGGCCGCTGCCCATCTGGGCGCGGGACACGACGTTGTCATGCCGCAGTACCTCGGCCGGCTGATCGAGATCAGCCGCTTCGAGGCGGTGGCGACCGACAGCAGGGCTGACTTCTGCGAGGTCGTCTTGATGGACGGCAAGGCGCTCGATCGAGCGCTTCACCAAGCGCGGCGGCGGCGACGGGGACCCGTGGCACCAGCAGGTACGACACGTCGTCGCGTCCAACGGAGGGTCCGGCCTCCTCGGCGACATGCACGACCGGCTCACGGAAATCGTTCGAGCAAGACCTGACGCCGTCGTCATACCGAGCGTTGACGGTGCGATCCAACCCACCTACGAGAAGCTGTCCGCGATCCTCGATCGGCTTGCATGACTTCCTCGCAACCAGCCCCGGCATCACCCGTGTGCGGGTAGCAGCGGCTGTCAGAGTCGGAGAGTGGTCGAAGTGCGTTGCCGGTCCCGGCGAGTCAGTCTTGGGAGCGTCGCTTGAAGGCCGCCAGGGCGCGGGAGGCGCAGACGGCGGTGAAGACAACCGACCACACGACCGAGGAGAGCACGGGGTTCTGCAACGGCAACTGTGCATCCGCAGCCGGGTCTGGCCCGTTGCCCCCATCCTTGTTCGGAAACTTGGTAGCCACCCTCGGGGTGGACTCCTGCTTGCAGAATGGCTTGGCCGTGGCCGTGCCGGTCAGTCACGTTTCATCCGATCTGACTGACGGTCCAACAGCGAGTTCTCTGGCATCCTTGCTGCTCCCTCCGAGGGTTCCGCTCTCTCGGCCGACTAGGCCCGAAAAACCAGTGATGTGTCCCGCTCGGGTGCCACGGTCAAGACCGCAGGCCGCGTCGTCGCTCCCCTCCCCTACGCTCGGTGGATGGTGCAAACGCCGCCGTCGCGCGCTCCCCAGTCCACGCAGGGGGCCGTCGGCGCCGCCTACGACGCGGTCGCCCAAGCCTACGACTTCAAGTTTCGCGACGAACTCGACGGTAAGCCACTCGATCGCAGGCTGCTCGAGACCCTTCTTGACTTCGTAGGTGCCGGCACGGTGGTCGACCTCGGGTGTGGCCCGGGCCACGTCACCGGCTTCCTCGCAGCACAACACGCCCTGGTGATCGGGATTGACCTGTCGCCCGGCATGATCTCCGTCGCCCACGAGCGTTCACCGGAGCTGGCATTCGCGGTCGAGTCGATGCTGAGCCTCCCGACTGCCGACAGCTCCTGTGCGGGCGCGCTGGCGTTGTACTCGATCATCCATCTCACTCCCGAACAAAGGCTGGTCGCCTACGGTGAGTTCGCCCGAACACTGCGCCACGGGGGCTGGTTGCTTGTCGGGTTCCACATCGACAGCGCCGAGTTTGCCATGGGCGACGTCAACCACGTGACAACCTGGTTCGGCCAGCCTGTGGACCTGGCGGGCTTCTTCCTCGACCCAGCCGCCGTCGTCGCTGACCTGCAGTCGGCCGGCTTCGCCGTCATGGCGAAGCTGGAGCGACAACCACTTCCTGACATCGAGTACTGGAGCCGACGATGCTACGTCCTTGCGCAGCGCCTGTGCCCCAGTCGGGGCGCGCAGCGCCCAGATGGATAAACGCGACTGGCGGTCTCGCCCGTCGATCTCAGCGCGCCGCCCAGATGGCCCAACTAAGGTGCCAGGCATGCGACCGTTCGGCCACTCCCGCTCCGACCTCACCGTCGCCTCGCACCGGAGGCGTGAGCACTTCGGATCCCGGACCACGATCTGCTTCCGCAGCCTGGACCGACAGGACACGTTCGTCAACGTTCAAGCGCATGTTGTGCACAAGGTGCGGCTCAACGAACGCACTCTCGACCCCGGCGACGTCGTCGACGGGCGCCTGCACCTGACCGGGCTCGAGGACGAGAATGTGCTCACCGTCGAGGCTTTGATGGCGTACTCCCACGATGGGGAGGGGCTGCATCGGGCTGTGGACCCCGAGGACGATCAGGTGTACACGTACGCAATGACGTTCCTGGCCGGCGCGCCGCGCATCTTCGCGTGCTTCGACCAACCCGACCTCAAAGCGCCGTACCGCCTCACCTCACCGCCCCCGACGAGTGGGTCGTACTGGGCAACGGTCGGGCGGAGCGTACGTCGCCAGGACGGTGGACCCTCGCCGAGACCAAGCCGCTGTCGACGTACTTCGCCACGCTGGTGGCCGGTCCCTACCACTCCCTGACGAGCGAGCACGACGGCATCAGGCTCGGTCTGCACTGCCGTCGGTCACTCGCGGCTCATCTGGACAAGGACGCCGAGGAGCTGTTCGAGCTCACCGGCCAGTGCTTCGACGAGTACCACCGGCTGTTCGGGATCCGCTACCCCTTCGGCGACTACCACCAGGCGTTCGTGCCCGAGTTCAACGCCGGTGCCATGGAGAACCCCGGCTGTGTCACGTTCACCGACGACCTCGTGTTCAAGGCGCGGGCGACCGACTCGTTGCGGGCCACCCGAGCAACGGTCGTGGCGCACGAGATGGCTCATCAGTGGTTCGGTGACCTTGTCACGATGCGTTGGTGAGATGACCTGTGGCTGAACCGCCGCACTGAGACAGCTGAAGTCCTACCTCGGGGAGGACGCTTTTCGCGCCGGTGTGGTGAGCCACCTCCAGCGGCACGCCTACGGCAACGCCACCCTGACCGACCTGCTCGGCTCATGGGAGGAGTCAAGCGGCAAAGGCGTCCGCGGCTGGGCCGAGGCATGGCTGAGGACATCAGGTCTCGACACGCTCTCCTGCCATCCCAAGGGCGAGGGCACGGTGCTCATCCGACGGGTGAACGGCTCTCCGGTCGAGGTGGCGCGCCCACACGCCCTCACGGTGACGGCGTACGACGCGCAGGGGCAGGCGGAGTCGAAGGCGTTGTTGTTCAGCGGCGGTGAGGCAGCGGTCTCCTTCGAACGCGTCGACCCCGAGGGTCTCGTCCTACCTGACTCGGGAGACGAGACGTGGGCGAAGATCCGTCTGGATGCGGCGTCCCTCGAACGAGTCCCGACACTCCTTGCTCGCCTCGGCGACCCGGTGGCGCGGGCAGTGACCTGGGGCGCGCTCAGGGAGGGGCTGCTCGACGCCACCGTCGACCCGGAGCTCTTTGTGAGGACCATCGAGCAAGCGCTGCCCGAGGAGTCTGACCTGACCTTCGAGAACGTCCTGCTCAAGGGAGCCGTCTTCGAGCTCGGCCGGTACTTCGCGGCGGCAGGCGACCGCGGCCGCCTGTCGGCGGTTGCGGTCCGTCTACTGGAGTGGGCGGCTCCCGCCAGCAACCGGCAGCTGATCGCCGTCCGGGCGCTCATCGCGCTGACCGAGGACGCAGCGCTCCTCCGTGGCTGGCTGTCGGGAGACACCACGCCGAGCGGCCTCGTCGCCGATGAGGACTTTCGCTGGCGACTCACGAAAGCCTTGTGCGCGCTGGGTCAGTTCGACCGCGACCACATCGCGGCCGAGCGCTGGCGTGACCCCTCGTCCCAAGGAGCACTGCCCGCGCTTCGATGCCACGCTGCGCTGCCAGACCCGAGCTCGAAGGCCGAGGTCTGGCGGCTGATCACCACCGACGACGGCCTCAGCAACTACGAGGTCTACGCCCTCGCCGAGAGCTTCTTTCGCCACGACCAGGTGGAACTGACGGCGCCGTACGTCGCGCGCTACTTCACGGAGATGCCGCAGACCGCGAGGATCCGGACCGGATGGATCGTCGAGCGCTCCACCGCTCTGGGGTATCCGCGTTACTCGGTCGACGAGTCGACGCTGATGCTCGCCGACGCCTGCCTGGCCCGCGAAGACCTCGACACCGGCGCCCGTCGCTCGATCAGCGACGCCACCGACGATCTTCGCCGGGTGTTGGCAAGCCGTCACCGATTCAGCCGCTGAGCCGAAACCGCAGCCGCCTCCGGAGGGCTTGGCGCCCCCTAGACACGGCGAGTGCCGGGCGCAGAGGCTAATGTCGCGACTGTGAGCCTCAGCAAGCGGCCAGGACCGGTGACCCGACGCGTCGTTCACGAGGTGCTCTCCGACGAGCTACGCCGCCGGCCTGACAAGGTCGTGACGGAAGAACCGCTCGAGATCAGACTCGGTTGGCCGGGCCATCCCCTCAGCCGAGTGGCAGTCACGATGCGCACCCCCGGGTCCGACTTCGAGCTAGCCGCCGGGTTCCTCCTGTCGGAGGGGTCTCTAGGGCTCGACCAGCAGCCGGCCGGCGTCGCCTACTGCGTGGACCGCAGCCTCGGTCAGCAGCAGCGCTACAACGTCGTCAGCGTCTCCCTCGACCAACCCCCCCGTCGTCACCCGGGCCAACGCTCGACGGCGATGTCGTCGGCTTGTGGCGTGTGCG
>JAUJOO010000001.1:0-39319 GCA_030447585.1 Nocardioidaceae bacterium
TCACGGGCGACGTGCTCCATCAACACGATGACGCGTTTGGCGCCATGGACGAGATCCATCGCCCCACCCATGCCCTTGACCATCTTGCCCGGGATCATCCAGTTGGCGATGTCGCCCTTCACCGACACCTGCATCGCGCCGAGGATGGCGGCGTCTATCTTGCCGCCGCGGATCATCCCGAACGACGTCGCCGAGTCGAAGAACGACGCCCCCGGCCGCACCGTCACCGTCTCCTTCCCCGCGTTGATCAGGTCCGGGCTCTCGTCGCCGTCCAGCGGGTAGGCGCCAACGCCCAGGATGCCGTTCTCCGACTGGAGCACGATCTCCACATCGTCGGGGACGTAGTTGGGAACGAGGGTCGGCAGGCCGATCCCGAGGTTGACGTAGGCACCGTCCTCGAGCTCCGTCGCCGCCCGGGCCGCCATCTGCTCGCGACTCCACGCCATCAGCTCTGCCCCTCCTTGGGCCGGACGGTCCGTTTCTCGATGCGCTTGTCCTGGGCCTGCTCCGGCGTCAGCGCCACGACTCGCTGCACATACACCCCAGGCAGGTGTACGTCGATCGGCGCGAGCTCTCCCGGCTCGACCAACTCCTCCACCTCCGCGATCGTCACCCTGCCTGCCATGGCGCACAAGGGGTTGAAGTTGCGGGCAGAGTCGCGGAAGACGAGGTTGCCGTGCCGGTCCCCGCGCCAGGCGCGTACCAGTCCGAAGTCACAGACAATGGCGCTCTCGAGGACGAAGTCGCATGGGCCTTCGGCTGTGTCGAATGTCCGGGTCTCCTTCGGCGGGCTGGCAGTAACCACGTTGCCGGCGTCGTCATACCTCCACGGCAGACCGCCGTCGGCAACCTGCGTCCCCACACCGGTTGCGGTGTAGAAGGCCGGGATGCCTGCCCCGCCGGCGCGCAGCCGTTCGGCGAGCGTGCCCTGCGGCGTCAGCTCCACCTCGAGCTCGCCATGGAGATACTGCCGCTCGAACTCCTTGTTCTCGCCGACATACGACGCCACCATCCGGCGGATGCGCTTGTCATGCAGGAGCAGGCCAAGGCCCCAGTCGTCGACACCGCAGTTGTTGGAGACCGCCTCCAGCTCCGTCACGCCGGCATCGAGCAGCGCATGGATCAGCACGCTCGGGATGCCGCACAACCCGAACCCTCCGACCGCCAACGAGGCACCGTTCGTGACGTCGGCCACCGCCTCGGCGGCGCTCGGGACAACCTTGTCCACAACCACTCCCTCACCTGAGACCTCCGCCGACATGAGTCCGTCTCTGTCGTCCCCAGTTGGCGGTCCCTCGCAACCTACTGCATAGCCGCCTCAGGCCCACACTCTGCGAACCGTTGCCGCCACCCACCGATCCACCTCTCGCGTGGTCCCGGCACCTTGGACTCGGAAGCCCTCCGCAGGACTCGAGGAGCGAGTCGAGGCGTGAGGTAGTCCGGGCGGACACCCGCTTGGAGCTCATGCGCCCTGGGAGGGCTGGGTACGCTCGATCAGATGACCACCGACGCTCGCCGGCGCAGCCCTGTTCGCCTTCACGTCGTCTCGGGCAAGGGCGGGACCGGCAAGACGACGGTCGCGGCGGCGCTGGCCCTGGCGCTGGCATCTGGTGGGAAGCGAGTGTTGCTCTGCGAGGTGGAGGGCCGGCAGGGGATCGCGTCACTGTTCGACGTGGCACCGCTGCCGTACGCCGAGCGCCGCATCGCGGTTGGGTCGGACGGCGGCGAGGTCAGCGCGCTCGCCATCGACACCGAGGCGGCGCTGCTCGAGTACCTCGCCATGTTCTACCACCTGGGCCGCGCCGGGAAACTGCTCGATCGCTTCGGTGTGATCGACTTCGCGACCACGGTGGCGCCTGGAGTGCGCGACGTGCTGCTGATAGGCAAGGTGTACGAGGCGACGCGGCGGTCCGAGAGGGGCCGGTCGGCGTACGACGCCGTCGTCCTCGACGCTCCCCCGACCGGTCGGATCGGCCGCTTCCTCAACGTCAACACCGAGGTCGCCGGCATCGCAAAGACCGGCCCGATCCGCCGCCAGGCCTCCTCGATCATGCAACTGCTGACCTCGGACAAGACCCGCGTACACCTCGTCACGTCGTTGGAGGAGATGGCGGTGCAGGAGACCCTCGATGCCCTCGATGAGCTGACGAGACTGCGGCTCGGCCTAGGTGTGGTCATCGTGAACGCCGTCACCGAGCCGCACCTGCCGGGGGAGGCGATCGACGAGGCTGCGACGGGACAGCTCGACGAGGCCCGGGTGGCAGCTTCACTCAAGGAGGCGGGGGTGGGCGCCGACGCGAGCGTGGTGGCCGGGTTGATCGCGGTCGGTGCTGAACACGCCGTCCGCATCCGACTGCAGGAGGAGCAGCGCAACCGGCTCGAGGGGATCCGTCCGGCTGTCGTCGAGCTGCCGGCGCTCAACGAGGGCGTCGACCTCGGCGGCCTCTATGAGCTGGCCCACGAGCTTCGCGAGAGCCAGGAGTTCTGATGGCGCGTAAGACGCCTCGCCGCCCCGCACGTCAGCCCAGCCGCTCCAACCGCGCCCGGGTGGGGCCGCTTCGCGGGCGGCTCTCCGACGTACCCGCGTTGAAGGTGGACGAACTCATTGCCAACCGTGACATCTCCATCATGGTGTGTTGCGGATCGGGTGGCGTGGGAAAGACGACGACATCTGCGTCGATCGCTCTGCGTGCGGCTGAGCAGGGTCGCAGGGTTGTGGTTTTGACTATCGATCCCGCTCGACGTCTTGCCCAGTCCATGGGGCTGAGCGAGCTCGACAACGACCCGAAACCGGTGAGCGGCGTCGACGAGTCGAACGGTGGCCGCCTGGACGCCATGATGCTTGACATGAAACGAACGTTCGACGAGGTTGTCGAGTCGCACGCATCGCCCGAGAAGTCGTCCCAGATCCTCGCGAACCCGTTCTACCAGGCGTTGTCGAGCTCGTTCGCCGGAACGCAGGAGTACATGGCGATGGAGAAACTGGGGCAGCTGCACGCCGAGGCGCTGGGCTCGGGGCGTTGGGATCTCATCGTGGTCGACACTCCGCCGTCTCGTTCCGCCCTCGACTTCCTCGACGCACCAGAGCGGTTGTCATCGTTCCTGGACGGTCGCCTGATCCGCCTCCTGCTCGCGCCGGCCAGAGGACCGGCGCGGTTTCTGTCTGTCGGTGTCTCGGCGGTGACGAGCACGATATCGAAGGTGCTCGGCGGGCAAATGCTTCGCGACGTCCAGACCTTCGTGGCCGCGTTCGACACCCTGTTCGGCGGGTTTCGCTCGCGCGCCGACAAGACGTACCAGATCCTCAAGGACCCTCAGACGGCGTTTCTCGTGGTTGCCTCCCCGGATGCCGACGCGCTGCGAGAGGCGGCGTTCTTCGTGGAGCGGCTGGCCGAGGATCACATGCCACTGGCCGGACTAGTCCTCAACCGGGTGTCCCCGCCGGTCGCTCAGGGGCTGTCTGCTCAGACCGCTCTCGCCGCCGCGGAGCGCCTGAGTGAGGACGACGCGCTGACGGCTGCGCTGCTTCGGCTCCACGCGGAGCGACTCGACACGATCGGGCGGGAGAGGTCGCTGCGTCGACGGTTCGCGGCAGCACATCCGACGGTTGCGACGGTCACGATCGCGGCGCTCGCCACAGACGTGCACGACTTGTCCTCGCTGCGCAGCGTCGGGGCGCTGGCCGCGGCCTGACGAACGGCGCCGCAGGTCGCCCGTCCGCGAGAGGTCGAACTCACCCTCCGGAGTGGGAGTCGCCGCAGGTCCGCCCTGACATGGCCCCTAGCTGGCGAAGACGGCGGCCGCCGCGGTGACGTGCTGCTCACGGGCCGCCTCCAGGAGCCCCCGCCACGACGTCACGTTCGGGCGGCGCTTCAGCAGTGCACGGCGTTCGCGCTCGGTCATGCCGCCCCAGACGCCCCACTCGAGGTCGTTGTCGAGCGCTTCGGCGAGGCATTCCGTCTTCACCGGGCAATGGCCACAGATCTGCTTCGCCCGGTTTTGAGCCGCGCCTCGGACGAAAAGCTCGTCCGGGCCTGCGCCCTTGCATGCGGCGGCATCGGCCCACTGATCGTTCCACGTCATGTCGTGCCCCTGCCGAGAGAAGAATGTGTGGCATTCCAGGGACTCCCATTGGGAACCTGTGATCAGCAGACTACGGACAGCAATACCGCCTCCAAAAGGTCCGAAAGGGTCAAGTCGACTAGTCACTTGTGACCATCTTTTGTTGGTCGAGGAGGAGTAGTCATGGCAGGAAGGCTCTCGCGGGGTCGCCGCCGGCGCTAGGCGTCGCATCGCAGGGAACCGCGCCGTTGCCCGCGTCCCGTACCCTGTGTGCATGTCGTGGATGGCTCCAACATCTCGTGGCCAAGGTGGCCTTGTCCATCAGCTGGTGGTCATCGTGGCCATGAGCGCACTGTCCGGCGTGCTGATTGCCGGCTTGGCCCTGCCGTGGGTGGGTCTCATCAGCAAGGGGGCAGAGAACAGTGCGGAAGCGATCGAGGACTTCCCCAAGCGGCTGAAGTTCAAGCCACTTAACGAACGCACGCGTGTTTTTGCTGCCGACGGCAGCCGGCTCGCGTTGTTCTACGACGAGAACCGCCGCTACGTGCAGCTCGACGACATCTCCACTGAGATGAGGCAGGCGATCATCGCCATCGAGGATGCCCGCTTCTACGCTCACGGAGCGCTCGACGTCAAAGGCACGCTACGCGCACTGCTGGTCAACCAGGCGAGCTCGGCCACGCTCCAAGGCGGGTCGTCGATCACCCAACAGCTAGTGAAGTTGACGCTGATCCAGAACGCAAACACCGCGGCGGAGCGGGCAGAGGCGCAGGCGAAGAGCTACGCCCGCAAGTTCGATGAGCTTCGTTACGCAGTGTGGGTCGAGCAGCACCTGACGAAGGACGAGATCCTCGAGCACTACCTCAACACGGCGTACTTCGGTGACGGCGCCTACGGTATCCAGGCCGCAGCCCATCACTACTTCTCCACCACGGCCAAGGAGCTCAACCTGACGCAGGCGGCGCTGCTGGCCGGCCTTGTCAAGAACCCCACCCGCTACGACCCGACCAACAACCCCGCCGAGGCACGTGACCGTCGCGACACCGTGATCGACTCGATGCGCTCGCTGCACATCATCAGCGACCGCCAAGCGAAGAGGGCGTCGCGAGGGCCGGTCCGGCTCGACGTCGAGAAGATGCCGAACGGCTGCGTCAACTCATCGGCACCGTTCTTCTGCCAGTACCTGCTCAAGTACCTGCTCAGCTCCCCCGATCTCGGCGAGACAGAAGCCGAGCGGCGCCACGCCGTCTACGGCGGAGGGCTGACCATCCAGACAACCATCGACCCGCGGTTCCAGCGCCAAGCCGACAAGTCGGTCCGCAATCACGTCTTCCCCGAAGACAAGGTCGTAGGATCCCTCGCCATGGTCGAGCCGCGCACGGGCTACGTCCGGGCGTTGGCGCAGTCGAAGACGATGGGCAACCGCAAGGAGAAGGGGGAGACGTTCATCAACTACACCGTTCCCCCCGAGTACGGTGGCGCGTCAGGATTCCAACCCGGCTCGACCTTTAAGCTGTTCGTGCTGGCGGCGGCGATCAAGCAGGGTATTCCACTGAACAAGACCATCTACTCGCCAGACAAGATCGCGCTGATTCAGGGGAGCTTTCCTGTCTGCGGCGGCGACTACTATCCGCCGGGCCCGTACGAGTCCACCAAGCGCTACCGGGTCGAGAACTCGACAACCAACGGCAACAAGAACCTCTACACAGGCACCCGGGAGTCCGTTAACACGTTTTACGTCCAGCTCGAGAGGCTCACCGGCCTCTGCGAGCCGTGGAAACTGGCCGAGTCCATGGGCATCGAGCTTGGGGACCGCAAACAGAGCATGGTCCCGTCCTTCACCTTGGGTGTGTCTGACGTGAGTCCGCTCGAGATGGCCGAGGCGTACGCCACGTTCGCTGCCCGGGGAATGCACTGCGCTTCAACTCCGGTTACGGACATAACGGACCGCAACGGCGACGCGATCCCCCTGGAAGGACCAGTGTGCGACCGGGTTCTGAAGCGGGCGCAAGCCGACGCGATCAACGACATCCTGCGGGGGGTCATGACGCCCCCCGACGGGTTTGCGTCGTACTTCGCGCCCGAACAGCCGTCCGCAGGCAAGACGGGGACTACGACGGACAACAAGGCGGTGTGGTTCGTCGGGTACACCCCGACCCTTGCCGCTGCCAGCGTGATCGCGGGAATCAACCGGCAGGGGGAGCCAGCCAGCCTCGTCGGCAAGTCCGTGGCGGGGGTGACGCTCGACGACGCCTCCGGGTCAGGCACCGCTGGGCCCATCTGGGGGGACGCGTTCGCGGTGATCGAGCGCTGGCTTCCTGACCGCGAGTTCGTCCCTCCGGACCCAACGGTCGTTGCAGGTCAGACCGTTCAGATCCCTCCCTTGTACGGGTATGACCCGGACGTCGCCGCGGAACTGTTGACGAAGCTCGGCTTCCTGCCGCAGATCAGCTACTCCGTGAACTCCTCAGCGCCCGAGGGGACGGTGGCCTACACCTCCCCGTCGTTCCAAGGTACGTCGGGCGAAGTGGTGAGCATCTTCCTCTCCAACGGTTACACGCCGCCGTCGCCGACCTTCACCTTCCCAGCGCCGACCTTCACCTTCCCAGCGCCGACCATCACACCCCCCGCGCCGACCTTCACACCCACCACGCCGACCTTCACACCCCCCGCGCCGACCTTCACACCCCCCGCGCCGACCTTCACACCCCCCGCGCCGACCTTCACACCCCCCGCGCCGAGCACTCCACCGCCTTCAGAAGATCCTCCCGACGACGATGGCGGCGGTGGTCCAGGGAACGGCAACGGCGGTGGTCCAGGGAACGGCAACGGCGGTCCTGGGAACGGCAACGGCGGTGGCCCACCCTAAGGTGCGGGCAGGCGGCTCGACGGGGGCGAGCGGCGTCAGCTCAGCTGGCGGCGTACCTCCGCAGCGACGACACCGCCGTCAGCACGTCCCTTGATTCGTGGAGTGAGGGCACCCATCACCTTGCCCATGGCACGCATGCCGTCCTGGGCTGCGCCCAAGTCCTCGATGGTCGAGCCGACGAGGTCAGCGATCTGCTCGTCGCTGAGCGGCTCCGGCAAGAACTCGGCGATGATGGCTGCTTCTGCTTGCTCCTTGGCCGCGAGCTCCAGGCGCCCCCCGGCGTCGAAGGCAGCCGCCGCCTCGCGGCGCTTCTTCGCTTCGCTGGCGAGTATCCCTGTCACGTCGTCGTCGGTGAGCTCGCGAGCCTGCTTGCCTGAGACCTCAGCGTTCGTGATGGCGGTGAGAACCATCCTGAGCGTCGACGAGCGCAGCTCGTCCCGTGCCTTCATCGAGGCGGTCAGTTCGGCTCGCAGTCGAGCCTTCATTTCGGCCATGACACCAGTGTGGCCGCTGCTGGACTCACCATCCACCACGTCGCGTCCAAATCGCGGTTTGCGGGGCGTCCTGGCGGCGAGCGCCGACCGGCCGCGTGCGGGCGCACGCACGTGTGCAAGCCTTTGAGGCGTGCGCTCCCTCGAGAAGTTGGCTGTGGGCGTCGGCGCCGCCGGAGCGGCAGCGCTGACCTACAGCGCAGGATACGAGGTTCGCGCCTTTCGGCTCCGCGACGCGACGATCCCCTGCCTGCCACCGAACCAGCCCGACGTGCGCGTTCTACACCTCTCCGACATCCATCTCACGCCGACGCAGCACAAGAAGCAGCAATGGCTCAAGGACCTCGCCAAGCTCGAACCGGACCTGGTCGTCAACACCGGCGACAACCTCAGCCATCCCGAGTCGGTCTCCCCGCTGATGGCCGCCCTCGACGGGCTTCGACATGTGCCGACGGTCTTCGTGTTCGGTTCGAACGACTATTGGGGGCCGGTGATGAAGAACCCTGCGAGGTACCTGTTTGCGCAGGGGGCGAAAGCGGCTGCACGGACCGCCCCTGCCGTGGCGTGATCTCCGCGAGCAGTTCGTCTCGGCTGGGTGGCGGGACCTCACCAACCGACGTGACACCCTGTCGATCCGTGACACGACCATCGCCTTCGCCGGAGTGGATGACCCCCACCTCGGCTACGACCGTCTGGCGGAGGTGGCCGGTCCGGCGGACCGCTCCACGGGGTTGCGGATCGGCGTCACGCACGCGCCATACCTACGCGTCCTCGATGCCTACACGAGGGACGGGTATGACGTGATCTTCGCCGGCCACACGCACGGTGGGCAGCTCCGCATCCCCGGCTACGGCGCCATCGTCACGAACTGCGACCTCGAGCCCGCGCGGTCTCGAGGGCTCCACCACCACCAGGCGGAGGGACGGTCTGCCGCCCTCCACGTCTCCGCGGGGCTGGGCACGTCGCCGTACGCCCCGTACAGGTTCTGCTGCTACCCGGAGGCCACTTTGGTCACCCTGACGAGCAGGTCGGCGGAGGCCTTCGCACCGGTTTAGCGATGCCCACGGGCTCCGGTAGACTCGCTCCGCCTTCGGGCTGTGGCGCAGCTTGGTAGCGCGCGTCGTTCGGGACGACGAGGCCGCAGGTTCAAATCCTGTCAGCCCGACAGATGGGTCCGGTCAGCTGCCTCCGCTGGCCGGACCCTGTCGATATATCGGGACGCCGGCGAACGACCGGTTACAGGTCAGGTAGCCGTCGCGTGCGGCACACTAAGTGATCATGGCCGCCCCCGAGACCAAGCGTCGTCTTCCGTCCCTGCCTTCATGGCCGGGCATGGCGATACCTTCGCTCGCCGTAGGGGCGGCGATTGCGGGGGCGGTCTGCGGGCTGGCGGCTGTTGGCATGGTATGGCTTGGGGAGCGCAGCTGCGACGCCGTCACCGGCCGGCCTTCCTGCGGCGGCGGCGTTGGCTCGATCATCCTGATGGCCGTCCTCGCTTTCACGTGCCTGCTCGGTTTCTACCTGCTGCGGATGCTCGACGTGCCGAACGCTGCTCTCGTCGCGTTCTTCGGCGTGACCCTGCCCGTCATCATTATCTTGCTCTTCCTGATCGAGGCAGTCTTCTCGGCCTGGATGGTTCTGGTAGTACCTGTCCTGGCTGCAGTGTGCTTCGCCGGCAGCGCGGCGTTCACCAGGTCTGTGCAAAGCACGCCGGCGGAGGGGTACGACGTCGCGCCACCGGACGACGTAGCGGCCGGTGGCCGTGACAAGCAGCGGCCAGAGACGGACGAGGCGGACGATCTCCCCCGCTATGGCCCTGGCTCCTCAGAAGGGCAACGCTGACCGAGCGCCGCGGAAGGATCCGACTTCCGCGCTGCCCTGACCCCTTGACAGTCGGATCTTCTGCTCAGCGACTGCGGAAGGATCCGACTTTGACGCTGCCCTGACCCCTCCACAGTCGGATCGTCCGACGCCCCAGTGGGTCGCTGCAAGTCATCCGGTGGTGAGCTCTCGAGCGACGAGCTCGCCGATCTGGGCGGTGTTGAGGGCGGCGCCCTTACGTAGGTTGTCCCCACAGACGAAGAGCTCCAACGTCCGCGGGAAGTCGAGCGCCTGTCTGATCCGCCCTACGAACGTTGGGTCCGAGCCGACCACGTCGGCCGGCGTGGGGAAGTCACCCCGGCTCGGGTCGTCGATCACGACCACACTGGGCGCCTCCACGAGCGCCTGCCGCGCCTCCTGGACGTTGATGTCGTGCTCGAACACCGCATGCACCACGAGCGAGTGTGTGGTGATGACGGGAACCCGTACACAGGTCGCCGACACAGCCAAGTGAGGAATGCCGAGGATCTTGCGCGACTCGTCACGGACCTTGAGCTCCTCGCTGGACCAACCGTCGTCCTTAGGTGAGCCGGCCCAGGGGACGACGTTCAACGCCAACGGTGCGGGAAACGGCGACTTGTCCCCGAGCTTGTGAGCGATCGTGCGGCGTACGTCGCCTGGGGCCTGGCCCAGCGACCGGTCGGAAGCGACGACCTCCAGCTCGTCGTAGAGCCGGTCGATGCCGGCTCGGCCGGCGCCTGAGGCAGCCTGGTAGGAGGCCACGACAAGCTCGCGCAGCCCCCACCTGGAGTGCAGGGCGCCCAACGCGTCCATCATCGTCAAAGTGGTGCAGTTGGGGTTCGCGATGATGCCCTTTGGACGGTTACGGATCTGCGCAGGGTTGACCTCTGGCACGACAAGCGGCACGTCGGGGTCCATCCGAAACGACCCGGAGTTGTCGACGACGACAACACCTCGGTCGGCGGCTATCGGCGCCCACTGTGCCGACACGTCATCGGGCACGTCGAACATCGCCACGTCGACGCCGTTGAAGGCCTCGGCGGTCAGCTTCTCGACGACGAGATCCTCGCCTCGGCACTTCAAGGTCTTGCCGGCAGAGCGGGCCGACGCCAGCAGCTTGATCTCGCCCCAGACATCCTCTCGGTGCGACAAGACCTCGAGCATGACGGTGCCGACGGCACCGGTGGCGCCGACAACCGCCAGGGTTGGCTTGTCATCGCTCCTCATCGGCCCGTGCCTCCGTAGACGACGGCCTCGACCTCGTGGGTGTCGAGGTCGAAAGCCTGGTGCGTTGCCGTGACCGCCGCGTCGATCCGGTCCTCGTCGATGATCACCGAGATTCGGATCTCCGAGGTAGAGATCATCTCGATGTTGACCCCGGCGGCAGCCAGCCCGGCGAAGAAGCGGGCCGTGACTCCTGGGTGGGTGCGCATGCCGGCCCCGACGAGGGAGACCTTTCCGATGCGGTCGTCGTACAGCAGCTGCTCGTAGCCCACCTCGTCCTTGAGACGCGAGAGCGCCGTCATGGCGACGTGACCATCCTCGCGGGGAAGGGTGAAGGAGATGTCTGTGCGTCCCGACGAGGACACCGAGACGTTCTGCACGATCATGTCGATGTTCGTGCCCGAGTCGGCCAGGGACTCGAAGATGCGCGCCGCTTCGCCGACCTTGTCAGGAACTCCCACGACAGTGATCTTGGCTTCGCTGCGGTCGTGCGCGACGCCTGAGATGATCGCCTGCTCCATCTGATCCGCCTCACTGAATGTGTCGACCCACGTACCCGTGCGGTCAGAGAAAGACGACCGCACATGAATGGGGATGGAATGCCGCCGGGCGTACTCGACGCAACGCAGGTGAAGGATCTTGGCCCCGGAGGCGCAAAGCTCCAACATCTCCTCGTAGGACACGCGGGGGATCCTGCGCGCACGCGGGACGATCCGGGGGTCCGCGGTGAAGATTCCGTCCACGTCGCTGTAGATCTCGCACACCTCTGCTGCCAGCGCAGCCGCCAGGGCCACCGCGGTGGTGTCGGAGCCACCTCGCCCCAGTGTGGTGATGTCCTTGGTGTCCATCGAGACACCTTGGAACCCTGCCACGATCGCAATGTCGCCGTCGCCGAGGGCTGACTCGATCCGGCCGGGCGTCACGTCGATGATCTTGGCGCGGCCGTGAACTGAGTCGGTGATGACGCCGGCCTGGCTGCCGGTGAACGAGCGGGCACGTTGGCCCAGGTTTGCGATCGCCATGGCGAGCAGCGCCATCGAGATCCGCTCACCGGACGTCAAGAGCATGTCGAGCTCGCGGCCGGGAGGCAGCGGTGATATCTGTTCGGCCAGCTCGAGCAGCGAGTCGGTGGTGTCACCCATCGCCGAAACTACGACGCAGACCTCACTACCGGCTTTGCGTGTGTCAACGATGCGTTGTGCTACCCGTTTGATCCCTTGGGCGTCGGCGACGGAGGAGCCTCCGTACTTCTGCACCACAATGCCCACGGGCGGTGACTCCTTGGCCGATTGTCGAGACTGTCAACCCTGCCGTCCCCACGTCGCGACGACACCCTCAGTCTAGCGAGGAGCGGTCCGCTTCAGGCGGGGTTCCAGCCTGCGAACCCGGCCTGCGAACCTAGGCCGGACCGTCCTCACAACATGTCGGCGGCGGCAGCGACGCGCTCCGCCTCCGCCTGCGCAACCTCCGCCGCGTCGAGCCTGTCGTGGGCGATGACGGACTGGAGCGCTCGCAGTGAGGCACTCGCCTCTGCTCCCCAGCTCGACACGTAGGAGAACTGCCACCACCACAGCGCCTCGTGCGTCGAGCCGGCGCGGTAGTGACGCAGTCCGTGAGCGACGTTCGCGGCGATTGCCGACAGGTCGTCCGACAGCCGCGACGACATCAGCTCGGGAGGGTCGACATAGGGATCGAAGACCTCGGTGAAGTCATCGACGCCCTCGAGCAGCTCGGCGAGACGTTCACGCATCCCGTCCAGGTCAGGGTCAGGTCCGGTGTCCGGCTCGAACCGCTCACTCGGCACAAAGTCGACCTGTACGCCGAGGCGAGCACCGGCGAGGAGCAGCTGGCTGACCTCGAGGAGCAGCAGCGGAACCGCCGAGCCCCGATCACCGCCGCGGGAGATCTCCTGCAACGCGAGCAAAAAGCTCTCCGCCTGGTCGGCTATCGCCTGCGCGAGGTCTTCTATCTCGCTGCTGACGACTGGGTTCTCGTTGTTAGTCATCGACAGACCGTCTCCCCTCAAAGGCCCGACCGAGGGTCACCTCGTCGGCGTACTCCAAATCTCCCCCGACGGGCAGGCCGCTGGCAAGTCTCGTGACTCGTAGCCCCATCGGACGTAGCAGTCGGGTGAGGTAGGTCGCCGTGGCCTCACCCTCCAGATTCGGGTCAGTGGCGATGATAACTTCGGTGACCGTGCCGTCGGCGAGGCGGACCATCAGCTCGCGGATCCGCAGCTGCTCAGGCCCGATGCCCTCGATCGGGCTGATCGCCCCGCCCAGGACGTGGTAACGGCCCCGGAACTCACGGGTCCGCTCGACTGCGAGCACATCCTTCGGTTCTTCGACCACGCACAGCAGCGCCAGGTCGCGGCGAGGATCCCGGCACACCCTGCACAGCTCCTCCTCTGTCACGTTGGCGCAGACACTGCAGAAGCGCACCTTCTCCTTGACCTCGGCGAGCACGGCGGCGAGTCGGTGCACGTCGGTCGCGTCGGCGGCGAGCAGATGGAAGGCGATCCGCTGCGCGCTCTTCGGCCCTATCCCCGGCAGCCGGCCCAGCTCGTCGACGAGGTCCTGGACGACACCTTCGTACAAGGTGGGCCTCCCTCTCGCTGCCTGGTACGGCGGAACCGTCGGCGGCTCGGCGCCTCAGGCAGAAGCAACAGGATAGTTCGACGCAGCTCGCTGGCGACGCTGACCGCGCGCATCCGGCGCGAACTGTCTGCGTCAGGCGTCGGCGCCTGGCCGAGCCGCCCAGGGAGTCTCCTCGGAGGGCCGCACCACCACCACCCGGTCGCCACGCTCCAGCTGGGTGACAGAGGGGTCGAAGTAGCGGAACACTCTGTCTTCGCGGATCACGGCGATCACCTGGTCGAGCAGCTTCTGCGGTTGCTTGCCGATCTCGTTCGGGAGGATCGGGCGCTCTGCGACCTCGAGCCCGTCGCCGTACGTCAACAGGTCCTCCAGCACCTCGCCGAGAGCCGGGCTCACCGTCGACAGACCCAGCAGCCGGCCGACGGCCTCCGAGGACGTGATGACGGCGTCCGCGCCGCTTTGGCGTACCAGTGTGACGTTGTCGTTCTCACGCACCGACGCGATCACCTGGGCGTGCTCGTTGAGCTGGCGCACGGTCAGGGTGGTGAGCACCGCCGAGTCGTCGCGGTCGGTGGTGATGATGACCTGTTTCGCCCTGCCGACCTCGGCGCGACGCAGCACGTCTCGACGCGTCGCGTCTCCGGCCACCACGGCCAGTCCGTCTGACTGTGCCTCCTCGATGGCGTCGGATCGCGGATCGACGATGACAATCGCCTCCTGCTCCCACCCGTTGCGCAGCAGCACGGCCACTGCGCTGCGCCCCTTGGTGCCGTAGCCGACGACGACCGCGTGGTCCTGCATTTGTTTCCTCCATCGCGAGACTCGGTACAGATGGCGGCCCTGGCTGGCCAGCACCTCGAGCGTCGTACCGACCAAGAGCACCAGGAACCCGACGCGCAGCGGTGTGACGAGCAAGGCGTTGAGCAGACGCGCCGCGGGTGTGGAAGGGGTGATGTCACCGTAGCCGGTGGTGGTGATGGTCACCGTCGAGTAGTAAATGCTGTCGATCAGGCCGACCTCCTTGGTGGGGTCGGGGTGGTCGGTGTACGCGTCCCGGTCCAGGTACACGATCAATACCAGCAGCGAGAGCAAGGCGAAGGCGATGACGATGCGGCGCAGCAGGGCCGCTAGAGGGGAGACGGTGCTCTCGGGGAGGCGGATCAGGGCGGCCCAAGAGCGCCCCGACCTGGTGGTTGCCACGCAGAAACCCTACCCCCAGCAATGCGTCCAGCCGTTGCTCAGCGGCGTGCCGCGAGGCGCGCCTTCAGTGCGTCGCGCTTCTCGGTGAAACGTGCCGCGGACGCGTCGAGGTCTGCCAGGAAGTCGGCGAGCTCGGCGCGAGACTTCTCGCCCTCGCCCGACAAGCCCCGCAGCTCGAACGCGTTCCAGTAGCGCAGCACCGGCATGACCACCTCGTCGTGGTGCTGGCGTTGGTCGTAGATGCCCTCGACCGCCATGGTGACCGCCTTGCGCTGGAAGCCGGGAATCCCGGCACCAGGCATCTGGAACTCCTTCAGTACATCGACGATGGCAGCCATCGCCTGATCGGGAGCCAGCTCGAGGGCAGCCTTCATCAGGTTGCGGTAGAAGATCATGTGCAGGTTCTCGTCCGCGGCGATCCGGGCCAGCAGCTTCTCGCACATGGGGTCGTTCGTGAAACGCCCGGTGTTGCGGTGGGACACCCGCGTCGCCAGCTCCTGGAACGAGACGTACGCCAACGACCGCAGCGCGTCGTCGGGGTGGGCGGACTGGTAGCCCTCGGACATGTGCACCATCCGGAAGCGCTCGAGCTCGACCGGGTCGACCATCCGCTTCACCAGCATGTAGTCGCGCATCGCGACGCCGTGCCGGCCCTCCTCGGCGGTCCACCGGTGCACCCACTCCCCCCACGCGTTGTCGCGGCCGAACAGCACGGCGATCTCGTGGTGGTAGCTGGGGAGGTTGTCCTCGGTGAGCAGGTTGACGATCAGCGCGGTTCGGGCGACCTCCGGTACGTCGGCGTCATCGGAGCTCCACGGGTCGCCGCCCATCAAGCCGTCGTAGTTACGGCCGTCGCTCCAGGGAACGTACTGGTGTGGGAACCACTCCCTGGCCGCCCCCAGGTGTCGGTTGAGCTCCACCTCGACGACCTGTTCGAGCTCTCGCAGCAAGTCGTGCTGGCTGGTCTGAGGAGCCATGTCGCCGTACCTTCCATCGAAAACCTACGTAAGCGTAGGTTACGCCACCGTAGGCGGGGTGCGCGACTCGGTCAGTCCCTGGGTGGAGTGAGGAAGCTCGAGGGAGCCTCCTCGGCCCCACCGAGACCACCGGCGATGCCACCCATCTGCTCGGCTGCCGCTCGCCCGGCGTTCGAAGCGGCGTCGCGCACGGCGGCAACCACCAGGTCGGCGAGCGTCTCGGTGTCGTCGGCGTCGCAGACCTCCGGAGCGATTCTCAGTCCGAGAAGCTCACCATTGCCGTTGACGGTGGCCGTCACCAGCCCGCCCCCGGACGTCCCGTCGACCTCGGTGACGGCAAGCTGCTCCTGCGCCGCCATGAGTTGCTCTTGCATAGCAGTGGCCTGGGCGAGCAATGACTGCATGTCAGGTGGTCCCTCGGGAAACATCTCTGCCGCTCCTCGTGAGTGGTCGGTCGTCACTTGGTGTCGTGCGGAAAGTCGTCAATGATCTCGGCGCCCAGCTCGCGGGCCAGCAGCTCCTGCGACGACGTCGCAGCGTCGTCGATCACAGCGTCGTCGTCGCGAACCTCCGGCGGTGGTTCGTCGGGCTGATCTGCCTTGCCGCTGCGCGCGCGAGTTGAGCGAACGGCCTCCTTGGCTGCCTCCACCCGGGGACTCGGCTCGGCCCGGCCGACGCTTCCCGGGGGTGACGAGGGCGGCACCGGCAGCGATGACGGCTCTGTCTGCCGAGAGGTGCGCCCGGAAAGGGCAGAGCCGTCGATGATCGCCTCGACCTTCCAGTCGACCCCCAGCTCGTCGATCAGGGCCTGCCGGAGGATCTCGTCGTGTCCGCCTCTGACGAAGGAGTCCCGCGCGCCGGCATTCACAAGCCCGATGGTGATGACACCGCCCGCCACGTCGATGACCTGAGCGTTCTGGCTCAGCACCGCCCACGCGTACCGGCGCATCCCCTGGACCCGAGCGAGCACTCCTGGCCACAGCCGGCGGACGTCGACGAGACTGAGGCCACCAGGCTCCGGTACGAGATCAGCGGACGCCGCGCGCACAGGATGCGGCGGGTCTGCCGCCGGGTCTGCCTTGCTTTGCGAGCGATCCGTCGTCGAAGGAGCCCGTGGCGAAGGCGCGGACATCGCGGCCGGTCTGGCTCCGCCGCCGCCTGCCGGTGTCCCATCGCCGGTCGAGCTTTCGTTGGTCGCCGTGCCGTGGACAAGAGTGTCGTCGTCGGCCGGAGGTGACGCATTCGTCGCCGCGCCGGTCGCGGACGCCGGCTGGGCAGGAGCGGGCAGGCCATCAGGCTGGGGACCGGGCCGCAGACCTTGTCTGGCGGCGTCGGGAGCCTGCACTTCCGAGGCCGGCCGAGACGGCGTACCGACGACTGAGAGCCGTCGCTCCACCCGGTCAAGTCTGGCTCCCAACCCCTCTGCCGAGTCGTCGAGGCCAGGAAGCAGGATGCGTGCACACATCAGCTCGAGCAACAGCCGTGGAGCGGTGGCACCCCTCATGTCGGTAAGGCCCTGGCTGACTATGTCGGCTGCCCTGGTCAGCTCGGCTCGACCGAAGCGAGCCGTCTGGCCGGCGAGGCGCTCGCCCTGGTCGTCGGAGACGTCGATGACTCCCCGACTGACGGCATCGGGAACCGCGCTCACCACCACGAGGTCACGGAGCCGGTGAAGCAGGTCCTCCGCGAACCTCCGCGGGTCCTGACCGGTGTCGATGACCTTGTCGACCACGCCGAAGACCGTGCCGCCGTCACCGGCCGCCAGCGCATCGACTGTCTCGTCCAGCAGGCTGTCCGGGGTGTAGCCCAACAGTGCTGTCGCGACGTCGTAGGTCACCCCGTCCGGGCCGGAGCCGCCCATCAGCTGGTCAAGCACGGAAAGGCTGTCACGCACCGATCCCGCGCCGGCGCGGACCACAAGCGGCACCACGGTCGGCTCGATGGTCACGCCCTCGCGGACACAGAGGTCGACCAGGTAGTCGCCGAGGATCTTCGGGGGGACCAGCCGGAACGGGTAGTGGTGCGTGCGCGAGCGGATCGTGCCGATGACCTTGTCCGGCTCCGTGGTCGCAAAGACGAACCGCAGATGTGACGGTGGCTCCTCGACCAGCTTGAGCAAGGCGTTGAAGCCTTGCGTGGTGACCATGTGCGCCTCGTCGATGATGTAGACCTTGTAGCGTGCCTTCATGGGCGAGAAGAACGCCCGCTCCCGAAGGTCGCGGGCGTCATCGACGCCGCCATGGCTGGCTGCGTCGATCTCGATGACGTCGATGGAGCCGGGGCCGCCACGAGCGAGCTCCACACATGACTCGCACGTGCCGCAGGGAGCCGACGTCGGCCCGCTCTCGCAGTTGAGGGCACGGGCGAGGATGCGGGCGCTCGTCGTCTTGCCGCACCCGCGTGGCCCGGAGAACAGGTAGGCATGGTGGACGCGGTTGTTGTCGAGGGCCTGTGACAGCGGAGCAGTGACGTGGTCCTGGCCGATCACTTCTTCGAAGGTGTCGGGTCGGTACCGGCGGTACAGGGCGAGCGGGGCCTCCACGAGACGACCTTAGCGCCGTACGACGACAGCGGGCACACCCACGTGGAGACCCCTCGCGCACCCGGCAGAGCTCGCTTACCCTTGCTGCCTTCCGGCCCTGGGGGAGTTCGGCAAGATACCGCCACACGAGGGGCTGTCACGAGTCTAGGGGACGCTCCGGCCGCCGTACCAAGGCCGGTTGCGGCGGGCGCCGCGGCCGGGACGGCCCTGCGCCAGGATTTCGGGCAGCGACATCGAGGCGTTAACCTCCTCCACGGAGGATTCGCATAGTGGCCTAGTGCGCACGCTTGGAAAGCGTGTTGGGTTAACGCCCTCAGGGGTTCGAATCCCCTATCCTCCGCCGAACGTCGCGCGTCCGGAGACGGTGTTCGATCACGGCTGCATACCAATGGCCTCGCGCGTCATCGTCGCGGCCCGTCACCGCTTAGACTCTGCGGGTGATCTTCAAGGGGGTGGGCGATGCGCGGCCCTATCCTAACCATGGGCTGGCGATGCGTGACTGGGCTCAGCTGCCGCCGCATCAGGTCCGCCTCGACCAGTTGATCACCACGAAGGACACGTTGGACCTAGCGACCCTGCTGGACGAGAACTCCACCTTCTACGGTGACCTCTTCGCCCACGTCGTGCAGTGGCGCGGCGAACTCTATCTCGAGGACGGGCTGCATCGCGCTCTGCGCGCCGCGCTTCAGCAACGTCAGGTCCTGCATGCGCGCGTCCACGTCCTGCCCGACTAGTCTGGGGGCCGGGGCGAGGAGACCGCGTTGAACTGGAAGACACCGATCACGTTGTTGGTGCTGCTTGGGATCTTGCTCGGCGCAGCCTTCTACGGGTGGCAGACCGTCATCTCTCCGGCTGCGCCGGACGAGCCGGTGGCGCCGGACGAGCCGGTGGCGGGGGACAAGCCCAAGAAGAAGTGCCCCGAGAAGAGGACGTTCAAGAAGGGCGAGGTAGTCCGGGCTCAAGACATCGTCGTGAACGTCTTCAACGCCGGCGGCATCTCCGGTCTCGCCGGCAACACCCTCAGCGCCCTGGTGGGCAAGGGGTTCAAGGCCGGCGTGGCAGACAACGCGCCGGCTTCGCAGGCGGCACGAAACGTCACGATCGTGACCGAGTCGCCGAGGTCGCCAGAGGTGCGGCTCGTGCGCCTGCAGTTCCTCGGAACGGTCCGGGTCGTGTCCGGCGACCTGGAGAAGGGGATGGATGTCGTCGTCGGCGACAACTTCCGGGCCGTGAACCCGAACGCCGCGACGAGCTTCCGGATAGGGCGCACCATCACCTCCTGCTCCAAAGCCACGCCAGGCACCTCCCCCTGATCTCTTGTACGCCGGCCGAACAAAGTTCATTACTCAGCGAGGCTGAACAGGGTGTCCCGCCGTCAACTGCCCGCCCGGTTCCAGCCGGTCGAGTCAGGTGCCAGGCGCGTTCCAGCCAGCGAGCCTGCCTCCGCGGCTGACGGCCTGCAGCCTCGCTTCGGTCGCCTCCCTGTCACGGCGCGGAGTCACGACCAGCACGTCGTCCCCACGCCTCAGGGACGTCCGGACGTCCGGCGTGAAGCTCTGTCCACCTCGCACGATCAACGAGACGCTGACCCCTTCGGGCAGTCGGAGCTCACCTATCTCGACTCCGTGCAGCCGGGACTCGGGTGGGATGTGCACCTGCAACAGGTCTGCGGCGATGCGCTCCAGCGGCGCCGCCTCAACCTCGGCATCACGGGCGCGCTCCTCCGTGACGCCCAGGTATGACGCCAGGGCAGGCAGTGCAGGTGCGGTGATGACCGTGAGGGCCACGACGAGCACGAAGACAAGGTTGTACAGGTCCCCCGAGCGCGGCACCCGTTCGGCGAGGGGGATCGTGGCCAGCACGATCGGGACCGCACCTCTCAGTCCGGCGCCAGCCAGGAAGCTTTGCTCCCGCCAGGGCAACCGCAGCGGGGCGCCGCAGACGAGAACGCTGATCGGCCGGGCAACGAGCGTGAGAACGGCTCCGATGGCCACGCCGCCGACGAGGTGCTCGAGGCCGAAGGTCGACGGTGATGCAAGCAGTCCCAGCATGATGAAGAGTCCGATTTGGGCCAGCCAGGCGAACCCCTCGGCGAACGACCGAGTGGATGCGCGGTGCGGAAGCTCCGCGTTGCCCAGCCACAGTGCGGTGAGGTAGACGGCGGCGAAGCCGCTCAGGTGCAACGCCGCTGCCCCGGCGTACGACATCACCGAGATCGCCAGCACCGATACCGGGTAGAGCCCCGAGGCCGGCAGCGCCACCCGGCGCAGCATCCAGGCGCCCAGCCAACCGACCGCGATCCCGAACACCATGCCACCGATGAGCTCCATCAGCACCAGTCCGACCAGCGCCAGCATCCCGTGGTCGGCTGCCTGACCTGTACTCAGCAGTACGACGAGGAGCACGGTGGGCGCATCGTTGAGACCGGACTCGGCTTCCAGCGCCCCCCGGAGCGACGGGCGCAAGGGCACCCGTCGTAGCACCGTGAACACCGCGGCGGCGTCGGTCGGTGAGGTGATTGCCCCGAGGAGGACCGCCAGCTCCCACGGCAGGCCGAGCAGGTAGTGGGCTGCGACGGCGACCACCGCGACGCTGACGACCACGCCCACGCTGGCGAGGGCGAGTCCCACGGACAAGGAGGGGCGTACCTCCGACCAACGCGTGGTCAGGCCACCCTCGGTCAGGATCACGACGAGCGCAGCGAACCCCAGCGCATGCGCCGTACGCGCGTCGTCGAAGTGAACGCCGATCCCCGACTCGCCAAGGGTCAGCCCCATGGCGAGATAGATGAGCAGGCTGGGCAGCCCGACGTGGACGGATACCCGGACGGCGAGGATGGCCAGCAGGAGCACCGCAGACCCGGCCAGCAGGAGCTGGTCGAGACTGTCTGCGTTCACCGTCTCACCCTAGTGACGCGACTCGGCCAGCTCTCCCTTGTTTCGAGCTCGGCGCTCTGGAGCGGCCGCCTGTCGGGACGTCTAGGTGACAGTCTGCGCCGTCGAAGGGCAGGCTTGCGAGCTCCACGGCTGGCCTGGCGGTGGGTCGGGCGGCTGAAGCACAATGAGGCGATGGCAGTTCAGATGGGAAAGCTTTTCGGAAGCGTCGTGGCAGAGCTGCGGCTGCACCCGGTCGACAAGTGGGTGAGAGCGTTGGCCGGCGACGACACCGTCGTCAGCTCGAAACGCGCGAAGCTGGTGTGGGAGCCGCGGCGCGTCCTGCCGTCGTACGCCGTGCCGGTCAGCGACGTGCATGGCGACCTCGTCCCGTATGCCGGCGACTCGGGACAAGAGAAGCCAGTGCGGATGGGGCAGGACGGGCCGCCGGTGCTGGATCCGGAGACGCCGTTCCGCGTGCACACGTGCCCCGGTGCGTCGCTGACGATCCGAGGTCCGTACGGGGAGCTTCCCGGTGCAGCGTTCGCGCCGCAGGACGAAAGCCTGGACGGCTACGTGGTTGTCGACTGGGAGGCGTTCAGTCAGTGGTACGAGGAGGGCGAGCAGGTCATCGGCCACCCCCACGATCCGTTCGACCGAATCGACTGCCTCAGGAGCAGTCGCCACATCGTGGTCAGCCTGAACGGGCAGGTGCTCGCAGACACCAGTCACGCGACGCTGCTGTTCGAGACGCCACTACCTACGCGCTACTACCTGCCGCGCGACGACGTCAGGATGGACCTGTTGGTGCCCAGCGAGGTGCGAGACCGTCTGCGCATACAAGGGGGTTGCGTCATACCTGACGGCGCGCCGACGACCAGACCGTGCAGGACATCGCCTGGACCTACGAAGAGCCGCTTCACGACGCCCTGCCGGTACGCGGCCTGGTCTGCTTCTTCACCGAACGCGTCGACCTCGCCATCGACGAGCGCCCAGACTGGTCGACCTGCGCGAGGACATCGCAGCTGGACCTACGACGGGGGCCCCCTGGTGACGGCGGCATACATCAGGGCCTGGGCGGTGACCGCATCCGTGCCGCCTCGATACCGACCGCGGGTTGGTCTGTCTCTTCATCCGATGCCTCGTCCCTGACGTAGCGGAGCGAGCCGCGCCATCGATCGTGCGCTGCTGTGCGAGGAGGTGAATGCGGTGATGCAGCGCCCGGGCGCGTGCAACCGGGTGGCGGTCTCCGGGTGCGCCGCGGCGAGCAAGGCGCGTTGGTTTGGGAGATGCGCGCTCGCGGCCTGATCCAAAGACGGGGTGACCCCTGCCGCCACCAGTTCGCGGGCCGCAGTGACCAAGGCGTCCCGGGTGCGCCGCTTCTGGGCGGTGCGGCCGGTGTCGTGGCCATGACGGCAGAGGAGAGACAATGGAACTCGATCCGACGGTTACCGATCCGGAGGCGTATCGGACCATTTTCGAGAACGAGCGCGTGCGCGTGCTGGCCTACTCGGACAAGCCCGGACACCGCACACATCCGCATCGCCACCCGGACAGCGTGATGTACACGCTGAGCGCGTTCCGCCGCCGGGTGTCGGCCGGCGGCAGGGAGGTCGAGGTGGAGTTGCCGGCTGGCAATGTCAGGTGGGTGGGAGCTCAGGAGCACTATGGCGAGAACATCGGCGATACTGACTCGCACTCGATCTTCGTCGAGCTGAAAGAGCCGGATCCGGCCGCTGACTTGGCAACCGCCGAGCCACTTGGCCCTAGTGCGAACTAGCTCCTAAAGGCAGACACCCGTCCTCCCCAACTGGGTCGGACAGGCGTGTCCACTTGGTGGATGGCGGCTCAAGACGAAAGCCCCCTACCTGCGACAGCGGAGGCTCGTTCGAGCGCTCGCCCCGCGTGAGCGCGCAACTTTCCCCGCGAGCGGGTGCGCTGGGTCTTCATGACGTCTTCCGTCGGTTGGTTCGCTGCAGTCCCAACGGACTCATGCGGCGATATCGGCAGGCCGACACTAGGGCGAAGCGCACTTGTCTATGTCGCACCCGAGAATGGCGACATGCGACGTTCCAGACTGCACGTGATGGGTGCCAGCGGCACAGGCACGACAACCCTCGCTCGGGCACTGGCTGACCACTGGGCGGTGCCCCACGCCGACGCTGACGACTACTTCTGGGTGCCCACCACCCCTCCATACGTCGCCAAGCGCCCAGAGGGCGAACGACTGACACTCATGCACAGCGTCTTCGTGCCGCGCGAGGCGTGGGTGCTGTCCGGATCGATGCTTGGCTGGGGCGAGAGCATCGTCGCTGAGTGCGATGCCGTGGCGTTCCTAACGCTCGACCCTGACGAGCGGCTGCGCCGGTTAGAGGCCCGCGAGACCTCCCGGCGAGCGGGTCGAGATTTCGACCCAGTCGCGTGGGAGGCGTTCCTGGAGTGGGCGCGTGGCTACGACGACCCGGCGTTCGAGGGCAGGAGCCGGGTCGCTCACGAGGCGTGGCTTGGCGGTCTAAGTCAGCCGGTCCTCCGTCTGGATAGCGCGCAGACGCGCGAGGAACTGCGGGAGGCCGTGCTGGACTGGGAACCTTGCTCGTGACCGTCGCAACCTCGCGGTTACAGCATCAGAGAAGTCCGTGCCTCCGGACACCACGTCTTTCGAGCACCCGCGTCCGAAGAAGCGGCTTGCTGCACGATGACCGGGTGCTCAAGCGTGAACCACGCTTCCGAGCGGCCCACGGAAGAACCGAAGATGCGGGCGGTTGGTCGAAGGTGGTGACGTCGATCTTGCCTCGGCGATGCTCGAAGTTTGCCGAGGCTGTACCGCACGACTAAGGGGCACGCACGGATGTCCTTATCTTCACGATGCTGCCGGTTGGGTCAGTCTGTGACGATGACGAGCCGGAGGTCGCTGGGGTTCAGGCCGGGGATTGTCGCCACACCGAAACCAACCCGCTCGCTTCGGCATACGCCGAGTCGAGCGGGTTGCGGCATTTTCGGCCCTCCCAGCCGAGTGACCGCTGGCTGACTGGGTGTTGACCCGGCCAAAACCAGCACGGGCTAGAGATTTCCGTCTGAAGCCCATGGCGGTGGCGGTGGGATTTGAACCCACGGTGGGCTTGCACCCACACACGCTTTCGAGGCGTGCTCCTTAGGCCGCTCGGACACGCCACCGCGCGCTAGGTTACCGGAGCCGACGACGGGCGCCGCAACCGTGGTTTCGGTCAGCGCCGGTCGTCGAAGAACGCCCTGAGCAAGGCGCTCGCCTCGTCGGCCAGCACGCCGGCTACCACCTCTGGCCGGTGGTTGAGCCGCCGGTCACGGACCAGGTCCCACAGGGAGCCCGCCGCGCCGGCCTTGGCGTCGTACGCTCCGAACACCAAACGTTTTAGCCGCGACAGCACTATCGCCCCGGCGCACATGGCGCACGGCTCCAGCGTGACGACGAGGGTGCAGCCCTCGAGGCGCCAGCTGCCGAGCCGTTCCCCAGCGGCGCGAATGGCGATGATCTCGGCATGAGCGGTCGGGTCGTGCGTTGCCTCGCGCCGGTTCACCGCGGCGGAGAGCATGTCTGCGTCGGGGCTCAGAACGATCGCACCGACGGGTACGTCGTCTGAGGTCGCTGCCACCTCGGCCGCCGCGAGGGCACGGCGCATTGCCGCGTCCCATGGACCCTCACGTGCGGACCGACGCGGAACGGCGGCATACATCAGGCGAGGGCGGTGTCGAGCATCTCGTCGAAGGCGCGGCCGAAGCCGAGCCGAGTCGCGATGTCGGCGAGCAGCTCGTCTGGGTAGAGGTCGACGTCGTCACAGATCGCGCCGAGCTCGCTGGCGGCGAGGCCAAGATCCGCAAGGATCGACAGGTCTCCGGCGGGTTGGACCTTGTCGTCATCGTCGTCCGGAGGCGGCAGCTCGAGTCGGTCGACAACCCCTCGAGCCAGCGGTGACTCGGTAGCGGCGCCGATGTCGGACAGCAGCAGCCGCACCTGCCGACCCGCTACTCGGGCGAGGATGAAGAACTCTTCTTCGACGCTGACCATCCCGATGGTGCCGACCTCCGAAGGCAGCTGAGCGAGCACCCGGAGGAGGTCGTTGAGATCTGTGGCAGCTCGCGGTGGCAACATCGACAACGTCCAGCTGCCCTCCTCGCGGGAGGCAGCCACGGCGAAGTCGATACCGTCAACCGACTCCTGATCCGTCGAGCTCATGGCTCGATAGTCGCAGATCACTTCCACCGCTGACGACCCCGTTCCATCCGCCCGCCCCTGTGCTGCCGGGTCGGTGATCGCCTAAGTTGTCCAGCATGCAGACTCACGTCATCGACCACCCGCTCGTCGCCCAGAAGATTACTGCGCTTCGAGACGAGCAAACGGAGTCCCCCACCTTTCGCCGGTTGGTAGAGGAGCTCGTGACACTGCTGGCATACGAGGCCACCAGGGAGGTCCGCACCCAGCCGGTCGTGGTGACTACGCCGGTGGCCGACGCAGAGGGCGTGAAGCTGGCATCACCGAAGCCGCTCGTCGTGCCGATCCTGCGCGCAGGGCTGGGCATGCTCGAAGGAATGGTGCGACTGATGCCGACCGCCGAGGTGGGATTCCTCGGCATGATCCGCGACGAGTCCACCCTCCTCGCATCGACCTACGCTGAGCGGTTGCCCGACGACCTCTCCGGACGGCAGTGCTACGTCCTCGATCCCATGCTCGCAACCGGCGGGACTCTGGCAGCCGCCATAAGCTTCCTCGTGGCGCGGGGTGCGGACCACATCACCGCGATCTGCCTGCTTGCCGCACCCGAGGGCTGCGCCCGTCTCGACCGAGAGCTCGCCGAGCTCGATATCCCCGTGTCGGTGTTCACGGCTGCGATGGACGAGCGGCTGGACGAGAAGGGCTACATCGTGCCTGGCCTGGGCGACGCCGGGGATCGCCTCTACGGCGTGGTGGGCTGACCCCGAGGGAAAACCACGCAGGGGTCGCGCGTCAGAGGGATTTGACGGCCGACAAGAGCTTTCCCATCATGTCCTTGGCGTCGCCGAAGAGCAGCGTCGTCTTCGGGTCGAAGAGCAGCTCGTTCTCGATCCCGGCAAACCCCGGTCGCATCGAGCGCTTCATGAACACCACCTGCTTCGCCTCGTCGGCGGCCAGGATCGGCATCCCGTAGATCGGTGCACCCGGCGTCGTCTTTGCAGCCGGGTTGACGACGTCGTTTGCCCCGACGACCAGGACGACATCCGTCTGCTTGAACTCCCCGTTGATGTCGCTCATCTCTTTCAGCTGCTCGTAGGGCACCTGAGCCTCCGCGAGCAGCACGTTCATGTGACCTGGCATCCGACCCGCTACCGGGTGGATTGCATAGTCGACTTCGATGCCCTTTTCGCCGAGCACATCTACGAGCTCGCGAAGCGTGTGCTGGGCCTGTGCCACGGCAAGGCCATAACCCGGTACGACGATGACGCGACTCGCATAGGCGAGCAGGATCGCGACGTCCTGAGGGCTGGCCGAGCGCACCGGCCGGTCGGACGCCTCACCACCACCCAGCGTCGAGCCGCCCTTCAGCGCGCCGAACAAGATGTTGAACAGCGACCGCCCCATCGCGTTCGCCATCAGCTTCGTCAGCAGCGTTCCAGCGGCCCCCACGAGCGTGCCGCCGATCAGCAGCAAGGTGTTGCCGAGGATGTACCCCCCGGCCGCGACGGACAGACCGGTGAAGGCGTTGAGCAGCGAGATCACGATCGGTACGTCGGCCCCGCCGACCGGCAGCACCAACAGCACGCCGACCGTGAGACCAACGAGCGCGAGGATGACGCCCAGCCACATCCGCGGCTCGACGACGAGGACCACAGAAAGGGCGACCACGCCGATCAACGCTCCCCCGAAGAGCACCGGCAGGCCGGGGAACAGGACCGGGCGAGAGGTGATCAGCCCTTGCAGCTTCGCGAACGTCACCATCGATCCCGAGAAGCTGACCGCTCCGATGACCACCGTGAACGCCGTCGCCACCAAGGTGAAGGTCGGTACCGCGGCCAGGTCGACGTCGACTATCCCGTCGAGCTCGAGCAGCGCTACGAGGGCCGCAGCGGCGCCACCTACGCCGTTGAAGAGGGCGACGAGCTGAGGCATCTGGGTCATCTGGACGCGCTGCGCGGCAACGACGCCGACCACCGTCCCGACAGCGATCGCTCCGAGAATCAGCAGCTCGTGGTCGAGATCGCCGTACAGGAACACCGTCACCGTCGCGAGCCCGGCACCGGCCGCTCCGATCAGGTTCCCGTTCCGAGCCGTCTTCGGCGACGAGAGCCCCCGCAGGGCAAGGATGAAGCAGACGGCCGCAACGAGGTAGAGCAGCTGAGCCGTCGTCTCGCTCATGCGCGCGGCTCCTTCTTGCGACCGGAGAACATCTGCAGCATCCGGTCGGTGACGACGAAGCCGCCCACCATGTTCACCGTCGCGAAGACGACGGCGATGAGACCGACGACGAGGGCGCCGGTTGACTCGGCCAGCCCCGTGACGATGACCGCGCCGAGCAAGATGATCCCGTGGATGGCGTTGGCGCCCGACATCAACGGGGTGTGGAGCGTCGAGGACACCTTGGAGATCACCTCGATGCCGACGAAGACGCTCAGCACGAAGATGGTGAGCCAGATCAGGTCAGCTTCGCTCATGCACGCGCCTCCAGAGCCTCGGCGGTCGGTTGATGGGTGACCTCACCTGCATGGGTGACGCAGGTGCCTGCGACGATCTCGTCGTCGAAGTCCGGCGCAAACCCGTCCTCCCCGGTCATCAGCGTCACAATGTTGACGAGGTTCTGGGCGTACAGCTTGCTCGCCGGCCCGGGCATCTGGCTCGGCACGTTGGAGGCACCCCAGATCTGCGCGCCGCCGACCTGCACCACACTGCCCGCCACCGAGCCCTCGACGTTGCCTCCGGACTCAGCGGCGAGGTCGATCACTACCGACCCCGGCTTCATCGCCTCCACCATGTCGGCTGTCACGAGCCGTGGGGCCGCCGCCCGGCCGGGTACAGCCGCGGTGGTGATGAGGGCATCGGCTGCCGCGATGTACGGCGCCAGCAGCTCTCGCTGCCGCTCGGCTCGGTCCTCCGTCATCTCCCTCGCGTAGCCGCCGGTGCCCTCGAGCGTGTCGAGGTCCAGCTCGATGGCGACGGCGCCCATCGAGCGAATCTCCTCCGCTGCAGCTGCCCTGACGTCATACGCCCTCACGACCGCGCCGAGCCGCTTGGCGGTGGCGATCGCCTGCAGGCCGGCCACTCCGGCGCCGAGTACGACGACCTCGGCAGGGGGGACAGTGCCTGCAGCCGTCATGTTGAGCGGGAAGAACCGTCGCAGCCGCTGAGCCGCCACGATGGCGCACCGGTAGCCGGCGACCAGCGCCTGAGAGCTCAAGGCGTCCATCGACTGGGGCGCGAGATCCGTGGCACGAGCTCCATGGCAAAGGTGGTGATGCCGAGGTCGCGAAGCTCAGCCACCAGAGCGAGTGACTGCAGGCTCGGCAGGAACGAGAAGGTCGCTGCGCCTTCGCGCAATGCGCGCGCCTGCTTGCTGGTCAGGGGCCGAACCGACAGCACCACGTCGGCGTCGTCGAGTGCCGACTCGTCGAGGACTGCCCCGGCCGCCACATAGTCCGCGTCGGGGTACTGCGCAGCGGCACCGGCACCCGGCTCGACCGCGACGTCATAGCCGAGTGCGGTTAGCTTGCCGACGAGCTCGGGCACCATGGCAACCCGAGCCTCCCCGGCGAGGGTCTCTCTCACGACTGCGATCAGCACGTGCCCGAACCTAGAGCAAAGCAATCGGATGCGACACCACCGGCATCGGGTGTCTCACAATCAGCCGTGTCAACGCGGCCAACCGTGTGAGACGCGGCACCCGGGACGCCTGGCCCAGCGTGGGCCACCGCGACCTGGGAGCGCACAGTGTGCTCAGTAGTAGTAGGGGAAGCGTGGCACGCTCAGTGACTGTCGATGGTCATTGCGGGCATTGTGGGGCTGACCTGCACAAACGCATTGACAAGCGTTGGTCGTGGATGGTTTCCGACGATCCTCCCGCAACGCATTTGCCACACACAGAATCGGTCCCCGGCCAACCTCCGGCGCTGGACCCCCTCGCTCCTTCGTGCCGCGTGGTTTGGCAGCCTGTCCAGCACTGACGCGATGAACTTGCCCTTGCTCGTCGCCAGAGACGAGAACGCGCGCCACGTGTGGAGCGGGCACTCCTCGTAGCACCACTCCGCCCCATCTTGGAACCGCACCAGGATCTGCTGAGTTGATGCGCGGTAGGCAATCGCCGTGACCCTGGACGAGTTCGCTACCGGCAGCCACTCCAACACGAAGACTCCTTCCATCGCGGCTGGCAGATCCATAGCCGCATCGACTCGTTCCGCGGACGTCCTTTCGGTGCTCTGCTACGGGATTGGCGGCCTTACCGATCAGAATCCCAATGCTCGTCTCCGACCGCGTTATCCGCGAACTCTCGAATGTCCTGATCGACTTCCATCTGGTGGTCGACGTCGAGTTGGTTGTAGAGCTCCTCGAACTCTTCCTCGCTCAGAGTCTCGATACCCACAGCGAGGTCTACCACGATCTGATCCTGCTCATCCTTCGACAGCCCGCGGCTCACTTCGGCTTGTCCTTCTTCAGCGCCTCGATCTTCCGCATGAGCTTGGCCTTCTCCATGAGGCGCTTCGCCTCCGCCTCAAGCTCTCTCGGGGTCTTGTTCTTCGCGCCGGGCGTTCGTCCCACAGTCGTCTCTTTCCGGTTGCTGAGAATGATATTTTTATCATATCTCTGATTCCCTCATCATGGCACGGAAACGGCCGCGACAGGGCCGGAAGCCCTCGCCATGCAGGCACTACTTCGCCAGCGGACTCATCGCCGCCGGATGCGACGTCGTCACCGTCCAACGCGCGATGGGCCACGCCTCAGCCACAACGACATTGAGCACCCACGCGCACCTGTGGCCGACCGTCGAGGACGGGACCCGCGCTGCCGCCTCCGGCGTGGCGGCCGCAGTTCTTGCCACACCGCTGCCACACATCGAGACCAAATAGGCCGCTGACCTGCCGCAAACGCGTCGATCAGTAGTACCAGGGGTAGGCCGACCAGTCGGGCTCGCGCTTCTGCAGGAACGCGTCACGCCCCTCGGCCGCCTCGTCGGTGCCGTACGCCAGCCGGGTGGCTTCGCCCGCGAACATCTGCTGTCCCACGAGCCCGTCATCGACGAGGTTGAACGCGAACTTGAGCATCCGCTGCGCCGTTGGCGACTTGGCGTTCACTTTGCGGGCCCATTCGAGGGCAACACGTTCGAGGTCGGCGTGGGGCACGACGGCATTGACCATCCCCATCCGGTGAGCATCGGCTGCGTCGTACTCGCCGCCGAGGAAGAAGATCTCCCGGGCGAACTTCTGGCCGACCTGACGGGCGAGGTACGCCGACCCGAACCCTCCGTCGAAGGACGCCACATCGGCGTCCGTCTGCTTGAACCTGGCATGCTCTGCCGAGGCGAGGGTGAGGTCGCAGACGACATGCAGGCTATGACCTCCGCCGGCTGCCCAGCCGGGCACGACGCAGATCACCACCTTCGGCATGAACCTGATCAGGCGCTGGCACTCGAGGATGTGCAGGCGCCCCAGCCTGGCTACATCAACCGTCTCAGCGCTCTCGCCATCGGCGTACTGGTAGCCCGACCGGCCCCGGATCCGCTGGTCACCGCCCGAGCAGAACGCCCAGCCACCGTCTCGCGGTGAGGGTCCGTTGCCGGTCAGGAGGACGCAGCCCACGTCTACGGAACTGCGGGCGTGCTCGAGGCAGCGGTAAAGCTCGTCCACGGTGTGCGGGCGAAACGCGTTGCGGACCTCCGGGCGGTCGAACGCGATACGCACGGTTCCCTGGTCGACGGCGCGATGATAGGTGACATCGGTGAGGTCCTCGAAGCCGCGGACCTCAGTCCAGCGTTGCTCGTCGAAGATGTCCGACACAACGGGGACGCTCATGGCGCTGACCCTATCGGCGCAGCTCCAGACCCCTCTCTTGCGTGCTGGGTTCCAGCTCGGCGAGCCGGCGCTGCGTTTGAACTGCCTCCTCGGCGTTCCAGAGCGAAAGGTGCGGCAACCCGTCCACGCCAGCTCCCGGGTAGGGGCCGCCTCCCGTTGCCGGACCACGTTTTTTCGGCCGAGGAGAAGGTACCGCAGCGCCGAGCACTGCTCCAGGATGGTTTTCTGATGGCCTGGAGCGGCCAGCCGCACCACTTCGTCACAGCGTTCACCCACACCCGGTTACCCTGCAGGCATGCCGCTTCCGCTTATCGTCGCCCAAGGCAGCCCCGCCGAGCTCGGCGCGTCGTACGGCGCGCAGGCGCGTGACCTGATCGCGGGGAACCTCGACGACTACCGGCGCAAGTTCCGCGCCGTGGGCCTCGACCCGTCCTCCGTCACCAGGCTGGGCATGGGCTTTCGGGCGACGACCCACGACTACACACCAAGAATCGCCGCCACCCTGGACGCCGTTGCCGAGGCGTCGGGGACGGAGGTCGGTGACATCTACGCTCTCAGCGCCCGGACCGAGCTGCTGCTCCCCGCCGCGCCCGCGCTGTCGGAGTGCACATGTGTGGCGGTGGTGCCCGAGTACACCCGAGACCACCACACCCTGCTCGCCCAGAACTGGGACTGGTATCCCACTCAGCTGCCGTACTCGCTGGTGCTGGCGACGCAGGACGAGCGGGGACATGAGGTCGTCTGCTTGGCCGAAGCGGGGATGCTCGCCAAGGCCGGCCTGAACTCCGCGGGCGTCGGTGTATGCGTCAACCTGCTGCACTGCGACCGCGACGGGATGCCGGGAGGGGTCCCCTACCACGTGTTGATCCGGGCGGTCCTCGACGAGCCGGACGGGATATCGGCGTCGCTCCGAGTCACGTCGCTGCCGCGGAGTGCCTCCGTCAACCTGCTCGTCGGCGTTGCGGGCGGCACCGCCGTCGACCTCGAGATCACCCCTGGCCCTATCGGCAGAGTCCTCCCCACCGACGGCGTTCTGACCCACGCCAACCACTTCGTCTCGGACATCGACATCAGCGACGCCTTTTACGAGACCGGCGGATCATCCCTTTTCCGCGACTACAGGCTGAGGCAACGGCTGGCCGCGGCAACGGCCAAGCGCAGCGTCGGCATCGACGACGTGGCCGAAGCACTGCGCGACCACCTCGGATACCCGTACGCCGTCTGCCGCCACGTGAACGAGGCAGATCCGCCCGAGCTCCAGTCGCTCACCTGCGCGGCCGTCGTGATCGATCTCGACGAGCGCGAGATTCTCATCTCTTCGGGGCCACCGTGCGAGTCAGAGCTCGTGCCCTACTCGCTGCAGACCTTGTTCGACCGTCAGTCACCCGCCGCCTGACGCGTGCGGATCGAGGCGGTCAGGGTCGCCAGGTGCCCCAGCCTCGCCAGTTCCGACGAGAGCACGTCCGGGCCGCCGTGTCTCCCGAAGATGATCGCCGTGTCGTCGGGGCCGATGGGCGCCGCGGCCACGACCGTGGACGTCCAGCCGTCCCAGCCCTCGGCCGCCGTCAGCCGTTCCGGGTGGCGCAGCGGGAACCACGTTGCGTCGGCTGCCTTCGGCAAGGTCGGCGCACCGTGTGACGCTGCGAGCGACTGCAACGAGTCGTCCCGGCGTGCGACGACCATTGCCCAGTCCGCACGAAACGCACGAGGCACCAGTCGGACCAGCGTCTGGAAGGCGCCGGCCGGGTCGTCGGTGATCTCCTCCACTGCCTCGAGGTCCAGCTGCAGAGTGCCGGCCTTGGGATAGCGCGAGACCCACAGCACCCGTACGTTCTCGATGCGGTGCACGGCGGAGACCACCATGTCCGGCATGATCCCTGGCAGGAACTCGACGAACACGTCGTCGATGGCGTTCCCGCCATGCGTCTCGACGACCTCGATGGCGAGGATGTTGCCCCCTGCGACACCGATCGCAGAGGCAACCGCGCCCAGCGAGCCGGGAACGTCAGGCAAAGAGATGCGGAGCAGGTGGCTCATGGGACCATCCTGCTCGCCCAATGTTTCGCCCTCATCGCCTGTCGCCGCCCGTAGCCGCGAGCCAAGGGTCGAGTTCGCCGGCGTCGTTGGCTGCCTCGGCGTACCTCTTGCGCGTCGGCGGGTCAGCGCCTGACCGCTGGCAGGTCAGCGCGGCAACCAGTGTCGCGCGTCGGAGTACGGCGGTCGCCACGTCAGCGCTGATGAGCGACAGCGCAGCGGGAGTCACCACGCCGGCGTCGAGCAGCCCTGAAAGCAGGCCTGACGCAAACGCGTCACCGGCGCCGATCGTGTCCGTGACGGCGATCTGATGGCCGCTCACCTCGAGCTCGTCACCACGGGCGGTCAGCGCCTTGCACCCGTCGGAACCAGCCGTCATGACGACGAGCGCCGGACCAAGAGCCAGCCACCGCTCCAGGACGCCGTCGGGGTCGTCATCTGGGTAGAGCCACGAAAGGTCCTCACTGCTGACCTTCACGGCGTCGGAGCTGGCGACGAACCTCTCCACCCGAACCACAGCGGCCGCTCGGTCGCCGGCAACGGCCGGTCGCACGTTCGGGTCGAAGCTGAGCAACCTTCCCCCCTCGTCGTGCAAGCGCGCGAAGAGCCGCTCCAGCGCGGCGGCGCCCGGCGCAAGAAGCGCGGCCAGCGATCCGGTGTGCACCACCGCTGCCGCACCGGGGAGCCGGCTGAGCTCTGCGTCCGTCCAGCCCCAGTCGACGGTGCCTTCGACGTAGAAGTCGTACGACGCCTGACACTCGTCGTCGAGGGTCACGAAGGCCAGCGTGGCCGGTCCGTCACTGCGGACACTGGCAGTGAGGTCGAGGCCGTTCTCGACGGCATGGCGCCACACCGACTCACCGAGCGGTCGGCTCGACAGCCTCGCGAGCAGGTGAGTGCGGTGCCCCAGTCGTTGCAGGCCGACAGCGGTGTTGAGCGGGCTCCCGCCAGGGTGTGCAACGTACGGGCCATCGGGCTCGACCTGCACCATGTCCACCAGCGCCTCGCCGATAACGGCACACATCCACTGGCCTCCTCATCGTCTGCGCGTTCGGCGACCGCGAGCTCGTCGCCGTACTCGTCACACTGTTCGCCCCAGAGAGCACCTACGCTTGCGTAGGTTACGGTGAGCGCGTGCGTGACATCACCTATCCGCCGATCATCGTCACGGCCAAGGCAGCGTTCAAGCTGCTCGGTCTGCGCTTCCAGATCCACGGTGACGAACACGTACCCACCACGGGTGGGGCAGTTTTGGCGGTCAACCACATCAGCTATGTCGACTTCATCTTCGGCGGCCTTGCGACGCAACGCTCGAAACGCCTGGTGCGGTTCATGGCGAAGCGGGAGCTCTTCGACCACCGGGTGACAGGTCCGATCATGAGGTCGCTGCACCACATCGAGGTCGACCGGGCAGACGGCGCGAAGTCCTACCAGACCGCCCTCGACCATCTCGCCGCTGATGAGGTCGTTGGCGTCTTCCCTGAGGCGACGATCAGCCGGAGCTTCGAGCTCAAGGAGTTCAAGAGCGGAACAGTTCGTCTTGCCCAGGAGGCCGCAGTGCCTATCGTGCCGCTGATCTTGTGGGGCACCCAGCGGATCTACACGAAAGACCAGCCGCGCGACCTCTCGCGCGGCAAGACGCTTTCGTTGACTGTCGGTGAACCCATCAGTGTGGCGGGCGGCAACGCGGTGGCCGAAACCACCAGGCTCCGCCAGCAGATGGCTCAGATGCTTGCGGAGACCATCCGCGCCTACCCGGACCACGTAGACGGCGCCTGGTGGGTGCCGCGGGCGTTTGGCGGTACGGCGCCGACACCCGCGGAGGCGGAGCGCCTCGACGCCGAAGAGCAGCGCCGACGAGCCGAAGCTCGTCGGGCCAAGCGTCAAGGGGCAAAGTGAACGACACTTGTCCAGCGCCGGTCGGCCGATGGCGGGCCTACCGGGAAGACAGTGAACGGCACCGCCAGCGGACGCGCTGTCGAACCGTAGTCGACGAACTCCAAAACTGCGCCCATGTCGCCCGGACACGGATGGAAGGCTGAGACCATGTCGCTGCTCGACACGCCCATCGGCCGCCTTGACGGCTCTGCGGCCACCTTGGGAGAACTCACGGGCGGCCAGGTGGCGCTCGTCGTGAACGTGGCATCCCGTTGTGGGCTCACGCCGCAGTACGCCGCCTTGGAGCGGCTGCACGAGACCTATGCGAACCGCGGCTTCACCGTCGTGGGTGTTCCCTGCAACCAGTTCGGTGCGCAAGAGCCCGGCACTCCGAACGAGATCGCACAGTTCTGCTCCTCCACGTATGGCGTCACGTTCCCGATGGCCGCCAAGACCGACGTGAACGGTGCAACGCGTCATCCTGTGTACGACATCCTCACCTCGGCCGCCGACCCCGAAGGCGAGCGAGGTGACGTCCAGTGGAACTTCGAGAAGTTTCTCCTCACCGCAGACGGGCAAGTCGTGGCTCGTTACCGCCCCGAGGTACAGCCGGACGACTCCTCCATCACCGACGCCATCGAGCGTCAACTGGGCTGACGGAAGGGGAACGTCGCGGCAGACTCGCCCACCGAGCATCGGCCGCTGGAGTATCGCACTCACCGCCGGCGATTTTGCCTTGACGCCGCTGGCAGCGTTTGCCACATGTCACTGCGTTTACATGAGATCGCCGAGTCCAACCACCGCATCCAGAACCCGTTTACCGAGGACAAGCTCATGCTTCTCGGCGAAGTCACCCGGGTCGGGCCACATACGCGCATGCTGGACATCGCCTGCGGCAAGGGCGAGCTCCTTTGCCGATGGGCCGCGAGGCACCGCGTGTCAGGACACGGAGTGGACTTCAGCAACGTCTTCCTCGAGGCTGCGAAGGCACGTGCGACCGAACTCGGAGTTGCAGATCGCTTGTCCTTCTCTCAGGGGGACGCGGAGTTCTACACAACGGACGAACGCTTCGGCGTTGTCTCCTGCATCGGTGCCATGTGGTTCGCCGGCGGCTTCGACCAGAGCCTGGAAGCGTTGCGTGGCTGGGCCGCGGATGAGGCGCTGGTCCTCGTCGGCCACCCGTACTGGACCGAGGAGCCGCCGGAAGGTGCCTACGAGGCGTTCGACCCCGACCGGACCGAGAATTCGAGTCTGGTGGGAACCCTCGACAGGTTCAACCGACACGGCATGGAGTTGGTCGAGATGGTGTTGGCGGACGGCGACTCCTGGGACCGTTACGACGCGGCGCACTGGTGGACCATCAGTGAGTGGTTGCGCGCCAACCTCGACGATCCAGACCATGCCGCGATGCGAGAGTTCCTCGAGACGTGGCAGCGCCGCTACCTCGAGTACGGCCGCCGCTACCTCGGCTGGGGTGTGTTCGTTCTCCGACAGGCTCGCTGACTTGGATGTGGAGCCGCGCTGGTGGCCGCCGGCGGCCGACCGCACTCCGCGTGCACGCAGGGCGCTGATCGGACACGTCCGGCGGTAAGAAGGCGAATGATGGCCGCTGCGTGCCCCTGGCTGCCACACTGACCGTCATGGTCATCGAAACCCCAGTGGCACCTACCCACGACGAGGCTGAAGCGGCCCGCTCGGCTCGACGCGGCCTGATCATGTCGGCCGTCGTGCTCGCGGCGACCGTTATCCAGCTGGTAGCGGCGACGTTCTTCGTCCCCGACCTGCCGCAGTTCGAGGGCAAGGGCTTCGGCGATCGCCTCATCGCCTACCCGCTGATGATGCTGGCCGCCCCCGCGCTCTGGTGGCTCGTACGACGTCTGCGGGGCTCGACGTACCCGATGCCCTGGGTCGGCTTCGCGCTGATCATGACGCCGTTCCTCATCGACGTGAGCGGTAACACGCTCAACTTCTACGACACCCTGCTGTGGTGGGACGACGCGAACCACTTCTTCAACTGGATCCTGTTGTGCTGGGGTTTCGGGCTCCTCATCATCCGCGGCTTCGTCGGACCCTTGTGGACGCTGGTCCTGGTGATAGCCGGCGTGGGGGCGCTGCTCGCGATCGGCTGGGAGATCGGAGAGTTCTTCTCCTTCATCCGGCACGGCACCGAGTACGACACGGCGTACGAAGACACGCTGGGGGACGAGGGTCTGGGCACCCTGGGCGGTCTCATAGCTGCTCTCGGGGTGGCGCGGTCTCACGGCCTGCGGCGCTCAGGCCCAACCGGTCCCTGAGTGAGCACCGACGCGGAGAACCTGCTGCGGCCCGACGAGTGGGGCGTTCACCGCCGTTGGGTCGACGCACTCGACAACGTGCGCGAGGTACCTGCGGAGGTAGTCGACCATCTCCGAGCGATCATCGGCACGCCACCCGCAGACCTCGAGGAGCGGGCACCGATCGTGACCCGTCCGGGGTGCGAGCTCGGCCTGGGCCGGATGGAGGTGAGCTGCGAGGACGGTGGCTCACGCGTCATCGACGGTGCGCTTCCCAGCGACTTCCCGCTCGGCTATCACTCCGTTCGTACGGCGGCCGGAGTCGACCGGCAGCTGATCGTGTCGCCGGGCCGGTGCTGGCTCCCCACGGGCTGGAGGGCGTGGGGGTGGTCGGTGCAGCTCTACGCGGCCCGTTCGCGGGCCAGCTGGGGGATCGGCGACCTGGGTGACCTGCGGGCTATCCGTGAGTGGTCCGAAGGGCTCGGTGCCGGGTTCCTGCTCGTCAACCCGTTGCATGCTGTCGCGCCGACTCTCCCGCAAGAAGCCAGTCCGTATCTACCGGCGACCCGCCGATTCCGCAACCCGATCTACCTCCGCGTCGAGGCGGTCCCGGGCGCCGAACGGGTCGACCTGTTCCCCTGGTCTGGTCAAGCGACGGCGTACGACGATGGGGCACTCGTCGACCGCGACTCGGTGTGGCAGCTGAAGCGTTCGGCGCTGGCGGCGATCTTCCAGGCAAGCGGAGTCAGTGACGAATGCTCGGCGTGGTGCTCCGAGCAGGGCCAGCCGCTGGGCGACTTCGCCACCTGGTCAGCGCTCGCGGACGCTCACGGGCCAGACTGGCGCCGTTGGCCCGCCACGCTGCAGCAGCCGACCTCACCCGAGGTGGCCGCCTTCGCTGCCGAGCACTCTCGGGACATCCAGTTCCACAGCTGGCTGCAATGGCTCGTCGATGCCCAGCTGCGTAACGCCAGCGGTGATCTCAACGTCCTGCAGGACCTACCGATCGGCGTGGACGGCGGCGGTGCTGACGCCTGGGCGTGGCAAGAGACGTTGGCGCGCGACGTGCAGGCCGGAGCACCTCCCGACGTCTTCAACCCCGGCGGGCAGCGCTGGGGTTCTCCGCCGTTCGTTCCCTGGCGGCTGCGCGAGGCCGGGTACCGGCCGTTCATCGAGGCGATCCGCGCCACGATCGCAGCCGCCGGCGGCATCCGCATCGACCACGTGATGGGCCTGTTTCGGCTGTGGTGGGTCCCCGATGGTGGCTCACCGACTGAGGGCGCATACGTTCGCTATCCCAGCGTCGACCTGCTCGACATCGTCGCCCTGGAGAGTCACCGGGCAGCGTCGTTGGTGGTCGGTGAGGATCTCGGCACCGTCGAGGACGGTGTGAGAGAGACGCTGGCCGACCATCGGATCTTGTCGTACCGCTTGCTGTTCTTCGAAGACGATGACCCGACTGAGTGGCCGACGACGGCCATGGCCGCGGTGACGACGCACGACCTGCCGACCGTTGCGGGCCTGTGGACCGGCACCGATGTGGAAGAGCAGGCCCGGTGCGCCGATACGCCGCGAGAGCAGTTGGAGCGAGGCAGGCAGCAGCTGTTGTCGCGGTGGCGCGGACCGGCAGGACTGTCCGGCGAGGAGTCGGCCGCGCAGGCGACCTTGGCTGCCTACCGAAGGCTCGGGAGAGCACCGTGCGTGTTGGTCTCGGCGACGCTTGAGGATGCGGTGGGCGAAGAGCGACGACCCAACATGCCGGGTGTGGCGCGCCCCGAGAACTGGTGCGTGCCGTTGAGGGTCGCCGTGGACGACCTAGCTGCGGTGTCGACGGTGCGTGCCCTGACCGACGCGCTGCGAGACGCGGTCGTGGACTAGTCGGTATGCCGCCGCCGGCGCGCTTCGCAGGCTAGCTGGGTGCCTGCTGGTCGGCGAGCTTGGCCCGGATCTCATCCATGTCCGCGCTCTTGACGGCTTCGATGAGCTGGTCCACAGCGGGCGCAGGCAGGGCGCCAGGCTGGGAGAACAGCAAGATGCCGTCGCGGAACGCCATCAGCGTAGGGATCGAGCTGATCCCGAGCCCACCAGAAAGCTGGGGCTCTGCCTCGGTGTCCACCTTCGCAAAGGTGACATCGGTATGCCGCTCGGAGGCCGCCTCGAAGATCGGACCGAACTGACGGCAGGGACCGCACCACTGTGCCCAGAAGTCGACCAGGACGATCCCATCGGACTCGATGGCCTCCTTGAAGCTGTCCAACGTCAGATTCTTGGTACTCATCGCCTCTACTCTCCCTCCCGGGTTACCGACTCCGTACAACGCTGCGGCCGCGTGATCTGTTCCGCGTCCCGGTCGTCCGGCGGACCCCGCCGAGCCGACGGTCGTGGCCACGATGTCCCTTCTCTGCGCCGGCACCCGGTCGCCGGTACCGTACCCAGTAGGAGAGCCACGCCC
>JAUJOO010000001.1:39419-42037 GCA_030447585.1 Nocardioidaceae bacterium
GGCCGTGTACGTGCACATCGGCTTACCCAAGACCGGGACGACGTACATCCAGTCATCGCTTTGGGAGAGTCGAAGCCGGCTTGCGGCGGTTGGCTGCCTTGTGCCGGGTGAGGAGCGTGTGGCCAAGTGGCGCGCGGTCTCCGACCTGCTCGGGCGCCGGCCGCACGGGGCCGAGGCGCCCCTCATCGACGGGTCATGGGCCGTGTTCGCCGAGGCGATTCGGGACTGGCACGGGGATCGGGTGGTGTTCTCAGAGGAACTGTTGGTCACCGCTGGACGCAGGCACGTGCAACATCTGCTCAAATCGCTGCGCCCAGCCGACGTCCACGCCGTGGTGACGGTCAGAGATATGACCCGGGTTCTTCCGTCGGTCTGGCAGCAAGAGGTGAAAAAGGGACGGACGTGGACGTGGGACGAGTTCGTCAGCGCAGTTCGAGACCCTGACACCGGCCCGCCCACTGCAGCAGCGGCGTTCTGGCTGCGTTTCGACCTCCCAAGGATCCTGCAGACCTGGGCGAGCGGGATTCCACCCGAGAACTTGCATGTCGTGATCCTCCCGCCGGACGGAGCGCCAGCCAATGTCTTGCTCGAGCGCTTCGCAGAGGTGGTAGGGATTGACGCCGACCTGCTGGAGCCAGCCCCCAAGGAGCAAGCCAACACTGCTCTGGGGCTTGCCGAGGTGGAGGTGCTGAGGCGCCTCAATGTCGGCCTTGCCGGTGAGTTGAACGAGCGTCAGTACGCCCGAGCCGTGGTGCAGTCAGTGGTTCCCGTCCTGCAGAACCGTGCCACGTCGAGAAGACTGGAGCTACCGGTCGAACATCGTGGCTGGGCAGCGGAGAAGTCGGCTGAGCTCGTCGAGTTCGTCAAAGCCGGCCCCTACCATGTCGTGGGTCAGCTGGATGACCTCGCTCCGCCGTCGGTCTCTGCGGACGCCAGCCACCCAGACGACCTCAGCGAGGCAGAGCTTGTGGAGCCGCTGACCGAGGCTCTGACCGCGGTGTGCTCGAGCTATGGCCGGTTCTGGTGGCGGGTACGGCGTCCGGAGTCGGCCCCGGCGAGCAACTCGTCTGTTCGGCGTGCCAGTAGTGGCCGGGCTCTCAGCTATCGGGCCAAGTCCGGCCTCCTGGAACGGGCTGACAGCAGCAAGGTCGTGGGGCGGATTGCGCGTGCCTACCTCAAGAGGAAGTCATCGCGGTCCTGACCGGCGGGGGGCTACTTCCGTAGCGTGACGGCGCCAGTTTTGGTTGGCACCAGCTCGATGAACGTGTGCCCGGGCGGTACCTCGATGGCCTCGCCGTTCTTGGTCTCTAGTGTCAGGCGGCCACCGGCGGATTGCTTGCGCCACGTGCAGGGCAGTGCCTTGTCGCCGTGGACGAGGACAGCATCGCCCTTGCCGACGAAGAGCGTCTCGGGGACGGGGCTGCCCGCGGAGTCTTTGTAGCCGGCGTCACCTTGACGCACCCGGAGCAGCAAGACGTTGTCGGCAACGAAGTCGTCTTTGGCCTTGGCGTAGCTGTCGGGCCGGACCCACCCGTCGTCGGAGTACCTCCAGTTGGTGGTGTGGCCGGCCGAGAACTTCGCGGCGATCCTCGACACGGAGCGTCCATCGGAAAAATCGGTTCTTTCACCGAACTCGAAGTAGGGCTCAGCCGGCGGCTCCCACTGTCTGCCGGGCTTGGCGGCCACCTCAGACAGCTTGGCGAACAAGTTGTAAGGGGCTGACCGGCTGTTGTCGCGCTCGAAACCAGGTGACCCCTCGCCCAGGTTCGCGATTCCCGCAGCTGCGACTCGCTTCTTCGTCGGTCGCGCGCCTCCAGCAGCCACCAACACGGCTGCCATCGGCTTGACGATGCTGATGTCCGTTGCGCGCATGGACCGAACTGGCCCCACCAGGCTCGACGTGTCCTCGTAGTAGAACGCCGCCAACCGGGTAAGGCCTCCCTCGACCAACTCCTCCACCACCATGTCGGCGGAACCGAGACCGACCTGCGGTTCGGAGTTGGAGGTGTTGTCGATCTTGACCACGTAGACAGGGTGGTCCGGAAGGTCGCCGTCCAGCTTCTTCCCCGTGAGCGGCCACACGCCTTCCAGCGTCACCGCTCCGGCGGTCACCGTTGACTCGGTGCCTTCGTCATCGGACGACACTTCGCTGTCACCGCTGCAGGCCCCGAGCACCAGCGAGACAGCCGCTGCGATGGCCAAGCTACGCAACGTGAGGCGGCGAGCGCCTTGAGACATTAGGGTTCTCCTTGAAAGTCAACCGCTTCGCAAGACATCAGTGTGACGTAGGGCCGCTTGCGATGCGGAGCGATCCTATCGGGCGTGTCGGTATCGGGGGACCTCTCGGACCGATTCTGGCCGCCAGGTGCAGCCAGATCATGACGTTCGCGTGGGAGCTCTGTGCAAAGGGTGATGCGCACTGACGGTTGCGGACGCGGGAATCTCGAAGGGATAAAGCTGCTCATGCGAACAGTCATCGGTTTGTGTCTCCTCATCGGGGTAATATCCGCGTGCTCTGGGGGCGGCAGCCCGGACGGAGACGCCGCACCGACCCCGTCAACCTCCACCTACGACACGGCGGTCCTAACGTCGTCGACGTCCGCGCAGAACGAAACCAG
>JAUJOO010000001.1:42137-72998 GCA_030447585.1 Nocardioidaceae bacterium
CGCTCGATGGCCTCGACGTGTTGCCGACAAGGGTCGCTTGGGTCGCCTATCCGGAAGTGACCGGCGACGATGTCGCCGAGGTCGAGTACCTCATCGACGATCGACTGGCGTGGGTAGCTGACGATGCGCCCTACACCTACGGTTCCGTGGGTAACCGCCTCGTCACCACGTTCCTCCGCCCAGGCGTCCATTCCTTCACCACCCGCGTGGTGACCCTCGGTGGCGCTACGGGCGAGCAGACCGTTGACGCCCGAGTCCAGCCTGCACCCCCCGTCCCGTCGGACCTGCGCGGCGGCACCTGGTTACGCCAGGTGTCGGGCGGCGGCGTTATGGAGGGGCAGTGGACAGTGACGCCGGACAGTTCCGGCTGGTTCTTCGGCGACCCGCGAGGCGGCGGTGTCAGCCAAGACGTCAGCTATCGCGCCGTGGGACAGGTCACGCTCCACGCCCTGATCGAGGCGCCTCCCTTCGGGAGCTATCGGTACGGCGGCGCGTTCTGCGAGCAACCTGATCCCTCGGCCACCTACGCCTACACGCTGAGTCCGGACGGGCGCTCCCTGACTTTCGCGGTGGTCGGTGACGATCCCTGCGACAGCCGACAAAGCCTCCTCGAAGACGGCACCTGGCGCCAACCTGCACACGGCTAAGTGGCACGCAGCCGAGCGTCACGCTGCTTAAGGAAGGAAGGCGGGGCGTTGGTGCGAATCCTGAACTTGTCGGTGGTCGGATGGCGTGAAGGCCGCCCTTGCTACTTTCTTGTTCCGACCGCCAGCAGGTACTCCTGCTCGAACCGTGCCTGCGACTCGGTGCCCAAGTTCCACTCATGGCAGAACGCCGCGAGTGCTTCGTCCAGCTCTTCCTCGCGACCGTTTCGATGTGCGTGGTCGAACGTCACGATGGTCGGGCCGTAGAACTGCTTGAAGTGCTCGCCCCAGTCGAGGGGATGCTGGAAGGCGGTGATTTCGAGCACTCGACGCTCGAGGACCGTGAAGGAGACCCGGTCACCGAAGAGGGAGTCCAGGTGGTCCTCCGAGCCCCACAGCGGCGGCGGCTGCGCACCTGGCGGCGGCGGAGCTGCAAACGGACCCATGGTCCGGAACAGTCCCCCGATCATGCCCTCAGGAGTCCAGCTCGCAAGTCCGATCGTGCCGCCGGGCCGGCAGACGCGGACGAGCTCATTGGCGACCTCTTGGTGGTGAGGCGCGAACATCGCGCCGATGCAGGACATCACGACATCGAAGTCTTCGTCGGGAAACGGCAGATCTTCCGCGTCCGCCTCGACCCACTTGAGCTCGAGTCCCATCGACTCCGCCCTCTCTCGGCCCGCATCGAGAAGCCTTGGGGTCAGGTCGCTGGCCACCACCGACGCGCCACGCTCGGCGGCTGGAATGGATGCGTTACCGGTGCCGGCGGCCACGTCGAGGACCCGCATGCCAGGCCGCACTCCGCACGCTTCAACCAGCACCGGTCCTAGAGGGAGAAGGAAGGTCTCCACCATCGAGGGGTAGTCGCCCGATGCCCACATGGTGCGGTGCTTGGCCTTGAGTGCGCGGTCTGCATCGTTCACGTCAATCATGCTGCTCATGTTGCTTTCTCCTCAGCTGTCGTCGACCGATCCGGGGGGCCCGCTCGCCTGCCGCTTCGACCCGCTCGGGTCAGGAGCCTTCTTTCACCTCGTAGATCTCGTCCGCGACCAGGCCATGAGCCTCGCGGTGAACGGTCGAGGCGGCTTCCTCAGACGGCGCCTCCACCAAGCAGAAGATCTTGCCCTGCTGTTCGTCTACCCAGTAGCGCAAGTAGTTGACGTCGTACTTGCCCTGCGTCCGCAGGTCGGCCATGTGTGCCTTGGCCACGTCGTCGAGCGCGGCGCCACCGGATAGGTGGTGAACGTCCATGTAAAGGGGCATTAGTGCTCCTTGGCTTGTCATGAGGCGGAGGTGCCCCCGTGCAAATTCGACCGCACGAACAGTCACCGCACATCCGTGCTGAGTACGGAAAAACGGTTCTAGGAGACATGGACGGGGTGCGGCAAGTGCGCGATCCTTAGGACATGACGCCGGGGGGCGGGGTTCTCCGCGGACCGCTGCGCGACGCAGGGGTCACCAGACGCGAGCTCGACGTTTTCTGGCTCGTGGGGGACCGCCTGCACAACCAAGAGATCGCGGAGAGCCTCCACGTCTCGGAGCGGACCGTGGAAAGCCATGTGTCGTCCCTGCTGCGAAAGCTCGGCGGCACCAATCGACTGTCGCTGGTCAACGCGGCCATGCGGCTCCGTGACCGAGCGGGTCGCGGTAGGGCCCTACCCCTACCCCTTTCCTCGTTCGTGGGCCGAGACCAAGAGATCGACGACCTGCTCCGGCTGATTCCGGTGCACCGGCTGGTGACGCTTACCGGCCCGGCAGGTGCCGGTAAGACACGCCTGTCGCTCCATCTCGCGGGACTGGTGAACGCGCTGCCAGCGGCAGTGTTGGTCGATCTTGCGACCATCCCGCCCGGAGGAGACGTGGAGCGTGTCTTCGCCGATGCCTTGGGTGTCGCCGGTGAGGAGCCGCGATTGCGTGCGCGGCTATGCGAGACGCTCGCCGAGGAACCGCACTGGCTCTTGGTGGACAACTGCGAACATGTGGCGACTTCTACGTCCGCGCTGCTGGCTCACCTGCTCGCTGCGACCGCTGACTTGAATGTGCTCGCGACCAGCCACGGCCCGCTGGGGATAGCGGGGGAAGTGGTCTACGGAGTCGCGCCGCTTCCGCTACCAGCAGAGGTTGACGACCCAGCCTCGGTGCTGAGTGCGGCGTCGGGCCGCCTCTTCGCCGATAGGGCGGCGACCACACTTCCCGGGTTCGCGGTCACGGTGCACAACGCCCGTGATGTCGCGGCCGTATGCCGACGGCTGGACGGACTGCCGCTGGCCATCGAGCTGGCGGCCGCCCGACTCCGCCTCTTCTCTCCAGCGGAGCTACTGGCGCATCTGCACGATCGACTCGCGCTGCTCGGCGATGGAGCGCATGGCACACCGGGCCGGCACCGTACGCTCGAGGCCGCTCTGCAGTGGAGTTACGACCTGCTCGAAGATGACGAGCGGCTGCTGTTAGAGCGGTGCTCCGTCTTCCCGGGAGAGTTCGACTACGAAACGGTCGTGGAGGTCCTCTCACAGCCACCGCTGCGGCGCGCGGATGTCACCCGGCTCCTCCCCCGTCTTCTCGACCGGTCGCTCGTGTCTTGTCGCCGCGAGGGACAGACCACCGCGTACCGCATGCTGGACAGCGTTCGGCATTTCGCTCACTCGCGCCTGGCGTTGCGCGGTGAGCACGAGATCCTCCGCCAGCACCACGCTCGCTACCATCTGCGCGGCGGCGCGGCGAAACTGACCGAGCTGCAAGGCGCCAACCAGGCTGCCGCGCTGATGTGGTTCCATCACCGCTGGGCAGACGTGCGAGCCGCGATGGACACGGCGCTCGAACGAGACGACACCGTCGCAGCTTGGGAGTTCCTCACCGGCATCGGGACGGGGTGGGAGATCCTGGGGGTCCGGGGTGAGCTGTTCGACTGGCTCGGCGCGCTACTCGACCGTCCCCTTCCGCAGGGGACTCTCGGTGTTCGAGCCGCGGTCACCGCCACCATATTGCTGTGCTACCAAGACACAAGGCTGTCGGTAACGTTCGCGCAGCGCGCGTACGACCAGGCCGAGCACACGTGCGCCGACGACCACGACATGGCCTTGGCGCGTCTGTCGTTGGGTTGGGCGACCACTCACAACGGGGATGATCCCGCAGCGGCCATCTCTCACCTGCAGGAGTCAGCGGGGGAGTTCCGCCGGCTGGCCGACGACTGGCACTACGCCCTCGCCTTGGAGGGCATCGGGCACTCCCACCCGGATCCCGACTTGGCGCTGGCGCATCTCAGGCAAAGTGCGGACCTCTTCGGCCAGATGCACGACCACGTCAAGCAAGCCAACTGCCTCAATGAGATGGCCCGTCGCAGTATCGACGTTCGTGCCCACCTGGCCGAGGCGTCGCAGTGGCTGACCGAGGCCCGTCGCTTGGCTCATCTCACCGGCAACGAGACTGAGCGGCTGCACGCGGAAATCCTCCAGGCGCGCCTCGACCAGTGCCGCGGAGACCACCAGCTCGCGCAACCGCGGTTCGAGCGGCTGCTGACCGAGTTGCGACGCGTCGGCGACCGGCGCTGCATGAGCCGTTGTCTGCTGGGCCTCGCGCATGCCGCCCTGCACCACAACGATCACGAGACGGCGCGATCACCTCGCCGAGTGCATCACGGTCGCCGACGTCGCCGGTGACACGCTCGGGATGGCGGACGGGCTACGGCTGCTCGCGAAGTGCTGTCACGCGACCGGCGACTCCGGGTACGCCGCCAGTCTGCTCGGAGCCGCCGATGATGCCGCCGCGCATCTCGACCCGGCACGGCGTCATGCCCTCCCTTTCGATCATGAGTTCAGGGTGACTCTTGAGAAGGAACTCGGCGCCGATGCGTTCGCCTCCGCGTTGACGGCGGGGCAGCAGACACCGCTCACCCAGCTGTTGGCGCGTTGAACCTGGAGAGCGGCGGCGTTGCAGCACCGTTACGAACCCGGCACGCCACTCCCCCATACGCAGGAAGCGCTGCTCGCGGTGCGGTGTGTCTCATGGTCGAATCATGGGTACGGAGACCTCAGAGACGCTGCTCGACAGGAGTGGCGCCCGCAGTGAAAGGACGTGGCCGACATGATGATCGACAAGGAGCAGATTCTGGACCTCCTGCGCCAGCAGGGCGACGAGGGAACTGCTCAGCAGGCAGAGACCGAGCTTCCCGACCAGATCGACACCGAGAACGACGGCGGGCTGCTGGAGAAGTACGGCATCAACGTGCAGGACCTGATTGCCGGCGGCGGTGACGGCAGCGGCGGGCTCGGCGGGCTCTTGAAGTAGCTGGTCGCCAGGGTAAGCCTTCGGCCGGGCGTGTTGGGGCGTCGCGGATCACGTCGGCGAGGCGCTGCCGGAGGGGTTTCTGCATCCCCAACAGCCGATCTACATCGACATGTTGTATAGCCAACTCCCCCGGTGGAGGATCTCGCGCAACGCTGCCCCTCCCTCAGACCACGGACCCTCGATTTCTTCCCCCGGGAGCCGATCCCAACAGGCCGGGACTGCTGCCTCTGACTTTGGGATGCAGCCCTTCCTACTGTGAGTGCCCAAGTCATCGAACTCAGTAGGAGGAAGTTGAGCATGAAGGACAAACTGCTGCAGTGGGGAGGACCCGCCCTGATGGTTGGCGGATTGCTCTGGGTCGTCACCTATGCCGTGGAGATCGCCATCGGCGTGACCCTAGGAGAGGCCACCTATGCGCAAGCCGAGCCCACTGGCTCACTCTTGGAATGGTTGTGGCCAGCCAGCTTCATGGGCGCCGTCCTCTTCCTCGGCGTGGGATTGCTCGGCGTCGCGAGCCGACTGCAAGGACACGCCAGGATTATGACCTTCTTCGGGACCGCGCTGGCCTGCCTCGCCATCGGGGCAGCTGCCATCAACTTCGTGACCCTGGCAGGAGTCATCGGAGAGCCGACCGCTTTCGATGGTCTCGGTTTCCTCGGGGTGATCGGCGTGCTGGGCGGCTCGGTCCTCCTGGGGATCGCCACGCTGCGGGCGAGAGTGCTGCGGCGCTGGGCCCGTCTCACGCTCGCACTGCTTCCGCTTGCCTTCATCCCTGCGATCCTCGCCACCTTTCCGCTCGAATCCGTGGCGCCGGTCTATGTGGTCGCCGACCTGCCGTTCCCGGTCGTCGGGTTGGTGCTGGCGTCGGTCGGCTACGCCGGCCTCACTGATAAGGCAACCAGGCAGACGGGTCGACTGCAGCAAGCCGAGGCTTGATCGTCCGCACTGCCTGGCGATAATGTCCCCAACCGCCGTGATGGGCTGGCTGGTGGGGTGGAAGGAACCGTCTGATGGATGTGCACCAGGCCACCGTAGCCCGACTGGTCCGGCAGACTTCATCCCCCGCTGCCTGGGTGCTCGTCTCGGTCGCGCTTCTGTTGACCGTGTGCGCCGCAGCGCTCGGGCTTCGCAACCACACCGGCATGGCAGAGCTGGTCTTTCTGCTCCCGGTGGTCTGCAGCGCCGTGGTGGGAGGCGTGATCGCCTCCCACCAGCCTGCCAATCCCATCGGCTTCTTCTTCCTTGCCAGCGCACTCAGCCTCACCACGACCATGCTCGCAGGCGAGTACGCGAAGTACGGGCTCGTCACCAACCCCGGCTCGGTCCCGGCCGCAGAGGCGGCGGTGTGGCTGAGTGCGTGGCTCTGGGTGCCCGGCGCGGTCCTTGTCCTGGTCGTCGTGCCGCTGCACTTCCCCAACGGCCGGCTGGTCTCCCCCAGCTGGCGCCCCGTAGTCTGGCTCGCCGTCGTTCTCACCGTCATCATGACCGGCTCCTCGGCGCTCGAGCCGGGCCCGGTCCCGGGCTCGGACTTGGCCAATCCCTGGGGGATGCAGCTGCCCGGACCGGTCGCGGCGGTGTTGGGCGCGTTGGTCTTCCCCGTCTGGATCGGCCTGGTCGTCGTCGCGGCAGTGAGCCTGGTGGCTCGTTTCCGCCGGTCCGGGCAGGAGGAGCGCCAGCAGATCAAGTGGCTGACGTACGCCGCCGCGCTCGTGCCGACCTGGTTCCTCCTCAACGCGCCGGTCGAGCGGGCAACGCCGACCCTGTTCGCGGTCATTGACGCCGTCGCTCTCTCGGCGGTCCCGGTCGCCGCCGGTGTTGCTATCGTGAAGCACCGGCTCTACGACATCGACCCGGTCATCAACCGCACGCTGGTCTACGGGGCACTGACCGTCTGCGTCGTCGGCATCTACGTGCTCGTCGTTGGCTACCTGGGACAGCTCTTCCGCACCTCCAACGGCAACCTCGTGGTCTCCCTCATCGCGACGGGCATGGTCGCCGTGGTGTTCGCGCCGCTGCGGGACCGGCTCCAAAGAGCGGTCAACCGCTGGATGTACGGCGACCGGGACGACCCCTACACCGTCGTATCGCGCCTGGGCCAGCGCCTCGAGGCGACCCTGGCGCCTGAAGCGGTGCTGCCGACGATCGTCGAGACCGTCAAAGAGGCGCTGAAGCTGCCCTACGCGGCAATCTCGCTGCCGATGAACGGCGCCCACAAGATCGTGGCGTCTGCCGGCGAGCCTGTGGAGACACCCCAGCACCTATCGCTGGTGCACCAGAACGTTGCGATCGGGGAGCTGCTGCTCGGAACCCGCTCCGGGGAAGGTGCCTTTTCGCCAGCGGACCGTCGGCTGCTGGAGGACCTGGCGCGACACGCTGGGCTCGCCGCACATTCGGTGCGGCTCACCGCGGACCTGCGGCATGCGCGGGAAAGGCTGGTGAGCACCCGCGAGGAGGAGCGGCGACGCCTGCGTCGGGACCTGCACGACGGTCTCGGGCCGATGCTCGGCAGCCTCACACTCAAGCTCGACGTCGCCCGTGACCTCCTCGAGCAGGACGCAGCTGCCGCGGACACGCTGCTGGTCGGGCTCAAGGAACAGGCCCAGGCAGCGGTTGCCGACATCCGCCGGCTGGTGTACGCCCTGCGACCGCCCGCGCTCGACGACCTTGGCCTGGTGGGGGCAATTCACGAGACCGCCATGCCGCACGGCCTCAGCCGGTTGTACGTCTCGGTCCTGGCCCCGGAAAGCCTCCCTGACCTGCCGGCGGCCGTCGAGGTGGCCGCGTACCGGATCGTCCAGGAAGCGGTCACCAACGTCGCCCGGCACGCTGGAGCGAGCCGGTGCACGATCCGACTCGCGCTCCGCTCGGGGGTTCTCGAGGTGGAACTCGAGGATGACGGTCGTGGGCTACCCGCTGCAACCCGGGCGGGTATCGGCATGGCCGCGATGCGCGAGCGGGCCACCGAGCTCGGCGGCCGGTGCATCATCGAGCGGTCTCCGATGGGCGGCACCCGCGTCTGCGCGTCGCTGCCCTGCGCAGGCTTCACCGGCGGCGACAACGAGCCGTCAGCTGCCCTGGAGCGGTGAGGGGTGGAGCCTCTCCGCATCCTCATTGCCGATGACCATCCGTTCTTCCGCGAGGGTCTGCGCGTGGTCGTTGACGCGGCGGCAGACCTGGAGCTGGTCGGGGAAGCCGAAGACGGTGGGCAGGTGGTGGAGATGGCCCGGATCCTCGAACCGGACGTCGTGCTCATGGATCTCAAGATGCCAGGGAGCGGAGGCATAGCGGCCACCCGCCGGATTCTCCAGCAGAGCCCAGAGGTCGGCATCCTCGTCATCACGATGATCGAGGACGACGAGTCGGTGTTCGCCGCCATGCGGGCCGGAGCCCGCGGCTACCTTCTCAAAGGCGCGGACAAGGAAGAGGTGCTGCTCGCGATCGCGGCCGTCGGACGCGGTGAGGCTGTCTTCGGCCCGGCCATCGCTCGGCGTCTGGTCCACTACTTCGCGCCTTCTGGGAAGCCACGGTCACCCCACTCCGCCTTCCCTGACCTGACCGATCGCGAGCGGGAGATCTTGAACCTCATTGCAGCCGGCAGAAACAACCAGGACATTGCGGAGAACCTGTACATCAGCCAGAAGACCGTTCGCAACTACGTCTCGAGCATCTTCAGCAAGCTGCAGGTGGCCGATCGCGCCCAGGCCATTGTTCGCGCCCGCGAGGCGGGCCTAGGCGGCGCCGAACCTTAACCGGGCTCAACTGGTCTCCGGCAGCACCTCGCAAGAGCGCGCTCGGAGGGATTCGAACCCCCAACCTTCTGATCCGTAGGCAGTCTAGAGCGATGACAGCCCGTAACGTCCGGTGCCATTCTGAGGGTGATTTTGCGGGATCGGCAGGCATGCCGTACCAGGCCGTGCGGTCGGGTTGTGAGCCGTCTGTGAGAGATTGGTGAGAGGAGCGGAGGGGAATGACAGTGCAGGACGGGTCCAGTGGGGCCCCCACCCCCTCCGAGTTAAATCGACATAGGCTCACTGAGGGGGAGCGTGGTAACTCCGAGCAGGCCCCGCTGAGCCAGGTCGGCTGCCTCGGACGATCCATCGGGGAGTGGGTCGGTCGCGGGTGGTACGTCGTCGGAGGCGTAGTCCGCCAGGCCCGCCGCGACCCGGTCCGCTCCGCGGCCAACGCGACTCGTCGTCGTCCGGCTTCAACGGCATACCGCCGTGCACCCTCGGCCGATGTGTCGGCGGGATTTCGAACTCGGGCTCCATCACGTCGTCGAGGCTCAACCCGTCCCGGTCTGAGGTTCGGTGGTGAAGATCTCGCTTTCTGAGGTCGGCCCCTCGTATCACCGCATGACTAAGCCAGCTGCTTCGCCTGGTCGATCAGCAAGATGACGGAGAAGCAACCGTAGAACAGGACGGCCCAGCAGAGCGCCACGAGTCGTCCGCCTTTGAGACCGATCTCGCGAGGCAGCACGCCCCGGTTCAGCCGGATCAGCAGAACCGAGTACACGAACATCACGAGCCCGTTCAGGGACGACGCGATGACGAGGAGGACAATGGGCTGGATGACACCGGACAGCAGGATGACCGACCCGAAGGCGATCTCCAGCCAGACTGTCGCGAAGTAGAGCCTGCTTTCGCTCCACTTGTCGTTGTCCTTGAGCGCGCCCGTCTTCAGCACGTCGGCGGTGACCCGGCCCACCATGTCGAGCACGGCCAGGTTGGTCGAGAACAGTACGACGGCGCCGATGAGCCAGAACGTCGTGCCCAGCCAGGCGCCCTTGGTGTCACTGAGCGCCTCACCCTGGACCTCGATGAAGTCGAAGCTCTTTGCTGCGACCCCCGGTGCCGACGGTGACCAGGGTGAGGGTCATGAACACGAACAAGCTAATCGCACCGATCACGAAGAAGGTGACGAACTGTTCGCGGTTGGCGACCTTCCACCAGCCGTTCCACCGGCGCATGTTCTCCTCGTCGCGCTTGAAGAAGTAGCCCGTGGTGGGTGCGGCGACCTCCTCCCCGGTGAACGGCGAGACGATCTTCGGAAGCCGGCCCCCATCCCCAGCCCCTTGTCCCGAACCCAGTTGGACTGGACCAGGTTGAGCGCGCCGCCGGCTCCCGGCGAAGGCGATCGCGCCGAGCAGGGTGGCGGCTCCGATCGTCTCTATCCCGTCGGGGATCTTGTCGACCTCGACGAACCCGCGGCCGAGTGCGGCGTACCCGTCACCACCGAGCAGGAACAACAGCGCGTAGACGACGAAGATGATGATCAGGCCCACCATGAAGAACTGGATCTTCTCCACCGTCTGGTAGACCACCGGTGACACTGTCAGGACGACCCCGATCAGCACCAGGACGCCGATGGTGATGTACGGGATGGCATCCGCGGAGAAGCCGAGCGCGAGCTCAGCGTCGTCGTCCCGCCGGTCGCCCAGCCGGGCCACGCCCACGGGACGATGGTCATGATGACGAACAGCAGCGCCCACGGCTTCCAGAGCCGGGTGAAGCCGGTGACGGCGGTCTCGCCTGTCGCCAGGGTGTACCGCTCGATCTCCATGTTCAGGAAGTACTGGGTCAACACCCCGAGCAGCGTCAGCCACACCAGCGTGAGACCGACCTGAGAGGTGATGTAGGGCCAGAGCACGTACTCTCGGACCCGATAGCGCCCGCGAGCAGCAGCACGCTCGGGCCAAGGACCCGTTTCATCGGGAGTGGCTCGGGAAGGTCGGCGTACTCGATTGCGTCGAGATGCTTGCTCGGTATCTCCGTTGCGATGTTCGCGCCGCTGCGCGCCTGTTCTGACGACTCGGACATGGTCGATCACTCTCCTTTGGCTGGTATGCCGGTAAGTCTGACCCCCCGAATAGACGCGTCGAGCACCTCGACGGTGTGCGCCATCTCGATCGAGTGGCCGGACCGTTCGAGGGCTGCGGCCACCTGCATCCAGGCAACCGGGATTGGCCGTTACCAGCAGGCTGGCACCGGTGGCCACGATGTTGGCGGCCTTGCGGTCGCCGAGCTCGCGGGCCGGTTCGGGTTGAGGATGTTGTAGATGCCCGCTGAGCCGCAGCACAGCTCGGGCTCGGCGATCTCGTGCAGCTCGAGGCCGGGTATGCCGGCCAGCAGCTCCCGCGGCTGTCTGCGCACGCCTTGCGCATGCGCGAGATGGCAGGCGTCGTGGTAGGCGGCGGTGACCTCCACGGGGTGCCGCGGCGCCACCGGTCGAGCTCTGTCAGCACCTCTGACACGTCGCGCACCATCTCCTGGAACTCCCGCGCCCGGTCGGCGTACGCCGGTCGTCGGCGAGCAGGTCGGCGTACTCCTTCATCGAGGAGCCGCAGCCGGCGGCGTTGACGACCACTCGTTCCACGCCGGTCGAGTCGAAGGAGTCGATGAGCGCCCGTGCGTACTTCTGTGCCTCCGCCTCGCGACCGTTGTGCGTCGACAGCGCTCCGCAGCAGCCCTGAGCCGGCGGTACGACCACGTCGCAGCCCTCGGCCTGGAGCACGCGCGCCGTGGCGGAGTTCACGCCAGGGAAGAACGCCCCCTGCACGCAGCCGGTGAGCAGACCCACCACCGCGCGGCGGTGCCCGCCGCGGGGATCTGCTCGGGAGCGGCTCGGGCGGTCCCAGTCGCGGGGCAAGGCGTTCCATCGCCGCGAGTCGCGGCGCCAGGCGCTCCAGCAGGCCGGTGCGCCGTAACCGCCGGTCCAAACCGGTGCGCTGCAGAGCACGCAGCGGCCGGCTCAGCAGCCGCAGCCGTCTCGGGTGCGGGAAGACGGAGAAGATCAGCGTCCGCAGTGCCTTGTCCGCCGCGGTCCGCTCGTGGCGGCGCTCCACCTGGGCGCGGGTGCTCTCGATGAGCTTGTCGTACTGCACGCCCGAGGGGCATGCGGTCACACATGCCATGCAGCCGAGGCAGGCGTCCCAGTGCGACACCATCGAGTCGGACATCGGCTCGCCCTCGAGACCCTCCTTCATCAGGTAGATGCGCCCGCGCGGCGAGTCCATCTCCTCGCCCCACAGCACGTACGTCGGACACGTCGACAGGCAGAATCCGCAGTGCACGCAGTCACCGACCAGGGCCGGGTCGGGGGGTGGTGCTCGTCGAACGCCCCCGGGAGCCGGAATGCCCAGGTCGACCGGCGTGCCGTCTCCTCCGCGGTCATCAGATGCCCCACGAAGCGCCCCGGCGCGAGCCGGCCAGTGAGCGTCGAACTGGTCCTTGACCCGTCGCATCAGGTCGATGGCGAAGATGGGTCCCCAGGTGTCCACGGTCTGCTTGACGGCTGCTGGTGCGTCGAGCACGACAAGGCTTCCGCCGTGCCGCATGCACACCGGCCGGAGCGCGTCGACCGTCCCCGCAACGTCGGCGACCTCCGTGCTGGCGGCGACGGCGGCGTACACGACACCGGCCCCGGCAGACCCGCGCAGCGCGACGGGCGTGCCGGTGCTGCGGGCGGCGGCGAGAACGTCTGGCAGTCCCGACAGGGTGAACGTGAGCTTCAGCGCGGCGGACCGGTCGTCGCCGGTCGCCGACGGGTTCCAGGGTACGACGACCAGCCGGGCGGTGCAACGTCCGCCTCGCGGGCCTCGGTCCTGAGCAGGCCGAGCACCGTCGACGTACGCCCCGCGACGCCGTCCTCCTTGCCGGCCAGCAGGACGCCCAGGCTGCCGGGACCATCGGCGGGCCAGTCCACCTCGACGGCTTGCGGCACGCACTGCGAGTGAACCACGGTCTGGGCCAGCCGGTTGGCCTGCGCCGCGTCATCGAACGGCGCGGTGACCCAGCGGCGCGTCGCCGGCAGCGGGTGCAGTCGGAAGATCGCCTCGGTGACGACGGCGAGCGTGCCGAACGACCCTGTCACGAGCTTGCCGATGTCGTAGCCGGCGACGTTCTTCACCACGCGACCGCCCGCCTTGGCGACCACCCCGTCGGCACGGACGACCGTCACCCCGATCAGCAGGTCACGCATGGTGCCCGCCGCGACCCGGCCGGGTCCGCTGGTCCCGGCGGCCAGCGTCCCACCGATGCTCGACCCCGGCACGGTCTCGTCGACGGCGAGCATCTGCCGGGCCGTCGAGACGGTCTCCTGCACGTCGCTCAGCCGGGCACCGGCCTGCGTGACGACGATGAGGTCTCCGGCCGCGTGCTCGAGCACCCGGTCCAGGCGGCTGACGTCGAGGAGCACGTCGGCGCTGGCCGGCGGGCGACCCCAGGTCAGCTTCGTGCGACGGCCGGTCGCGACGACGGTAAGACCGTGCGCATCGGCCGCCCGCATCACCTCGGAGACCTCCTCGGTCGAGGTGGGCCGGGCGACCAGGGCAGCGGGTACGCCGTCGACGTGGTCGCTCTCGCGTCCGTCGCGTATGTCCTGGCATGCCGAGCCGACCGCGGCGTGCGCGTACCGTCGACCGTCGTCGTGGCGGACATCAGAAGACCTCCGCCAGACCGGCCGCTTGCAAGGGTGGGCGCCCTTGTGCCGGCCCGGCACCTCGCCACACAACCGCGGTGTCGGAAACACCTTGCCCGGGTTGGAGATGCCGACGGGGTCGAAGGCGCACCGGACCAGCTGCATGGTGTCGAGATCCTCGTCGGAGAACATCCGCGGCATGTAGGCCGCCTTGTCGATGCCGACTCCGTGCTCTCCGGTGATCGAACCGCCGTGACCGATGCACAGGTCGAGGATCGCGCCGCTGACCTTCTCCGCGGCCTCGCCTGCACCCTCCACCGCGTCGTCGAAGAGAACCAGCGGGTGCAGGTTGCCGTCACCGGCGTGGAAAACGTTCGCCACACGGACACCCGATTCGGCCGACAGGTCGGCGATCGCCTTGAGTACCTCGGGCAGCGCCGTCCTCGGAATGACGCCGTCCTGGACGATGTAGTCCGGGCTGATCCGGCCCACGGCGGCGAACGCGGACTTGCGGCCCTTCCAGATGAGGGCGCGGTCCACCGGGTCGCGCGCCACCCGCATCTCGAACGCGCCGTGCTCGTTGCAGAGCCGCTCGACCTCGCTGAACTCGGCAGCGACCTCGACGGCGGCGCCGTCAAGCTCGACCACCAGCACCGCACCTGCACCGGCGGGGTAGTTGCAGTGCACCGCCGCCTCGGCGGCCTCGATGGCGAGGGCGTCCATCATCTCGATCGCGGCGGGCACGATGCCGGCCGCGATGATCGCCGACGTGGCGGCGCCGGCCTGGTCGGTCGTCTCGAACCCCACCAGCAGGGTGCGCACATCCTCGGGCAGCGGACCAGCCGCACGGTCACCTCGGTGACGATGCCGAGGTCCCCTCCGAGCCGATCACCGCCCCGAGCAGGTCGTAGCCAGGTGCATCCGGAGCGAGCCCGCCGAGCTCCACGACCGCCCCGTCCGGCGCAACCAGCTGCGCACCCAGCACGTGGTTGGTGGTGAAGCCGTACTTCAGGCAGTGCGCTCCCCCTGAGTTCTCCGCGACGTTGCCTCCGATCGAGCAGATCTGCTGGCTCGACGGGTCCGGCGCGTAGTAGTAGCCATGCGGCGTGGCCGCCTTGGTCACGTCCAGGTTGACCACCCTGGCTCGACGACGGCGCGCTGGTCCGCACGGCGTACCTCCCGGATCGCGCGCAGCCGCGACGTCACGACCAGTACGCCGTCGGCGCAGGGCAGGGCGCCGCCCGACAGGCCGGTGCCCGACCCGCGGGCCACATAGGGGAGTCGGTGGTCGGCGCAGGCGCGGATCACGGCGGCGAGCTGCTCACTGGTCTCGGGGATCACGACCAGGCCGGGGGTGACCTTGTAATGCGCGAGGCCGTCACACTCGTAGGTGCGCAGTTGCGCGTGGTCGGTGATCACGCCGGTCTGAGGGAGCAGCTCACGCGCCGTACGCGTCACTGCCAGGAGGGCGGCGACCCGGTCACCTTCCTCGCCGGTGTCGCCACCGGCGGAGATGTTGGTGCCGTGCGTGCCGCTCATGAGGTCACGGCATCCGCTCGTACGCCGGCAGGGTCAGGAAGTCCGCGTACTCGTCTGCCAGGGCCACCTCCGCGAACGTCGCCCGCGCGTCGTCCCAGCGACCCTTGCCGAACGCTTCGGCGCCGACCTCGTCCTTGATGGTGGCCATCTCCTCCTCGATGAGCCGCTCGACCAGGTCGCGGGTGACCTTCTCGCCGTTCGACAGCTCGACGTCGGTGTGCAGCCACTGCCACACCTGGCTACGAGAGATCTCGGCAGTCGCGGCGTCCTCCATCAGGTTGTTGATGCCGACGGCGCCGGAGCCGCGCAGCCAGGACTCGAGGTACTGGATGCCTACGCTGATGTTCGAACGCAGCCCCTCCTCGGTGACCTCACCTGGCGTCGACCTCACGTCCAGCAACTGCTCGGCGGTGACGTGCACGTCCTCGCGGGTCTTGTCGACCTGGTGCGGTCGGTCGCCGAGGATCTTGTCGAACGCCTCGCGGCACGCGTCAACCATGCCGGGGTGGGCAACCCAGGACCCGTCGAAACCGTCACCGGCCTCGCGCGTCTTGTCCTCGGTCAGCTTTTTGAAGGCGAACTCGTTGACTTCGGGGTCCTTGCTCGGGATGAACGCCGCCATCCCTCCAATCGCGTGCGCCCCGCGCTTGTGGCAAGTGCGCACCAGCAGCTCGGTGTAGGCCCGCATGAACGGCACAGTCATGGTGACGGAGTTGCGGTCCGGCAGCAGGAAGTCGCGGCCGCGCGTGCGGAAGCACTTGATCACGCTGAACATGTAGTCCCAGCGTCCGGCGTTCAGGCCGGCGGAGTGGTCGCGCAGCTCATAGAGGATCTCCTCCATCTCGAAGGCGGCCGGGTAGGTCTCGATCAGCACGGTGGCCCGGATCGTTCCCCGTGGGATGCCGAGGAAGTCCTGGGCGAGGTTGAAGGCGTCGTTCCAGAGCCGGGCCTCGAGGTGGGACTCCATCTTCGGCAGGTAGAAGTACGGACCCTGCCCCCTGTCGATCTGCAGCTGTCCGCATGCCGTCAGGTAGAGCGCGAAGTCGACAAGTCCACCGGCCGTCCGCTTCCCGTCGACAAGGATGTGCTTCTCAGGCAGGTGCCAGCCACGAGGCCGTACGACGATAGTGGCCAGGTTCCCGTCGTTCAGGGCGTAGGACTTGCCCTCCAGGCTGGTGAAGTCGATGTCACCGGTTATCGAGTCGAGCAGGCTGAGCTGACCGTTGACGACGTTCTCCCACAGCGGGGTGTTAGCGTCCTCGTGGTCGGCAAGCCACACCTTAGCACCGGAGTTGAGGGCGTTGATGGTCATCTTCCGGTCGGTAGGCCCCGTGATCTCGACACGCCGGTCGACCAGGCCCGGAGCCGGGTCTGCCACCCGCCAGGAGTCGTCCTCGCGGACGCTCCTGGTCTCCGCCAGGAAGTCGAGGGTGCCTCCGTCGGCGAGCGCCTGGATGCGCTTGCCACGCTGTGCCAGGAGCTCCTCACGACGTACGCCGAGCTCGCGATGCAGGATGCTGACCAGCTCAAGGGCGCGCGGAGTGAGGATCTCGTCGAAACGGTCACCAATGGGGCCGGTGACCTCGATGCCGTCAAAGGTGTCCATAGGCGTTCCTGGTTCGTTCGAAAGGCTCCAGGTGCTGGTAGCCGTTTTGTGCCTCCTTAAACGTAGGAGAGGCGGTTGTGCGGAGTAAAGGGGTGCGTGGAGCCATCGGCCGTGACAGGCGTCTTGGCCGGTGGACAGACGTGGGCGGCGGGTCGCGAAACGGCAACTTGTGCGAGGGTGAGCGCCATGCGGGTGGCGCTGATGGTGACATGCATCAACGACGCACTCTTCCCGGACGTGGGGAAGGCCGTCGTCACGCTGTTGCGCCGGCTCGGCGTCCACGTCGACTTCCCGGAGGCGCAGACGTGCTGCGGGCAGCCGTTCGTCAACACCGGCTACCTCGACGAGGCGGTGCCGGTCGTGCGGAGCTTCGTGTCGGCCTTCGACGACTATGACTACGTGGTGACGCCGTCTGGCTCCTGCGCCGGCTCTGTTCGGCACCAGCACGCGCTCGTCGCCGGCCGCTCGGGCGATGCTGGGCTCGCCACTGCCGTCGCGGGCATCGCACCGCGTGTGCTCGAGTTGTCGGAGTTCCTGGTCGGCGTAGTCGGTGTCACCGACGTGGGGGCGTCGTTCCCCCACACGGTGACCTACCATCCGACCTGCCACTCGCTGCGGATGCTCCGCATCGGTGATCTGCCGCTGTTGCTGCTACGCCAGGTGCGCGGTATCCGGCTGGTCGAGCTGGCGGACGCGGAGTCGTGCTGCGGGTTCGGCGGGACCTTCGCGGTGAAGAATCCCGACGTCTCCGTGGCGATGGGCGCGGACAAGGCGCGGCATGTCACCGAGTCGGGGGCCGAGGTGCTCGTGGCCGGGGACTCGTCCTGCCTCATGCAGATCGGCGGGATGCTGTCGCGGCAGCGGGCCGGTGTGCGGACCATGCATCTCGCCGAGGTTCTCGCCTCGACGTCGGGCGCCGCGCACCCGGTGGACTCGGTGGCTTCGCGGTGACGACCACCTTCGTCGGGATGCCGCCGTTCCCGTCCGCGGCGCGCACCGCGTTGGCCGACACCCAGCTGCGGACGAACCTCGCCCACGCCACCGGCACGATCCGGGCGAAGCGCACTGCCGTCGTCGCTGAGATCGACGACTGGGAGGAGCTGAGGCTCGCCGGAGCGGCCATCAAGGACAACGCGCTGATGCACCTCGGCTCGCACCTGGTGAGGCTGGAGACGGCGTTGGCCGAGCGTGGCGCGACGGTGCACTGGGCGCGCGACGCAGCGGAGGCCTGCGCTGTCGTCTCGACAGTCGCCCGGTCGCACGGCGTCGACGAGGTGGTGAAGGTCAAGTCGATGGCGACAGCGGAGATCGGGCTCAACGAGGCGCTGGCTGCGCAGGGGATCGCGGCGTGGGAGACCGACCTGGCCGAGCTGATCGTGCAGCTCGGCGACGACCTGCCGTCGCACATCCTGGTGCCGGCAATCCACCGGAACCGAGCGGAGATCCGGGACATCTTTGCCTCCGCCATGGGCGAGGTTGGCCGGGCTGCCCCCGACGACCTGACCGACGACCCGTCTCGGCTCGCGGAGGCGGCGCGGCTGCACCTTCGGGAGAAGTTCCTCCGGGCTCGGGTGGCTGTCTCCGGAGCCAACTTCGCCGTCGCCGAGACCGGCACGCTGGTCGTCGTAGAGTCCGAGGGCAACGGGCGGATGTGCCTCACGCTGCCGCAGGTGCTGGTCTCGGTCGTCGGGATCGAGAAGGTCGTGCCGACCTGGTCCGACCTGGACGTCTTCCTGCAGCTGCTGCCGCGGTCCTCGACCGGCGAGCGGATGAACCCCTACACGTCGACGTGGACCGGCGTCACGCCTGGCGACGGGCCGCAGGAGGTGCACGTCGTGCTGCTGGACAACGGCCGGACTCGGGCCCTCGCAGACACGGTCGGTCGGCAGGCGCTGCGGTGCATCCGGTGCTCGGCCTGCCTGAACGTGTGCCCGGTCTACGAGCGGACCGGTGGGCATGCGTACGGCTCCGTGTACCCCGGGCCGATCGGCGCCATCCTCAACCCGCTGCTCACCGGCGTCGGGGTGGACGAGCAGACCGACTCGTTGCCCTACGCCTCGACGCTGTGTGGGGCGTGCTTCGACGCCTGCCCGGTGCGGATCGACATCCCCTCCGTGCTCGTAGACCTGCGGGCGCAGGTAATCGACGCCCATCGTTCCGCTCCGGGCCACCGGCATGTTCCGAATGCCGAAGCGCTGGCGATGCGGGCCGTTTCGTGGGTGCTCTCGTCGGGGGCGCGGCTGGGTCTGGCCGAGCGGGGCACCGGGCTGCTCGGCCGGGCGTCGACGCTCCTTGGGCAGCGTACGTCACCGGGGGTCGCCGTGCGCTGGCCCGGCTGCCTGGCCCTGGGGCGGCGTGGACGGATGCGCGCGACCTGCCCGCTCCGCCGACCGAGTCGTTCCGGGGCTGGTGGAGGCGCACCGCCGGCGGCCGCACCGAGGCAGGTGGGTCGTGAGCGCTCGTTCGGACATCCTGGGTCGCATCGAGGCAGCGCTGTCATCGGCCGACCGGTCGCCGGTGCATGTCCCACGGTCGTACCGGTCCTGGCCTGACGCACTGCCACCAGACGGTCTGGTGGACCTCTTCGTCGAGCGGGTGGAGGACTACCGAGCGACGGTCACGCGATGCGCTGCCACTGATGCTGCCGCAGTGATTGGCTCCGTGCTGGGAGCTGGGCTTCCGGCCGGGTCGAAGGTCGTCGTGCCGCCGGACCTGCCGTGGGAGGTGGTCGACGGCGTTGTGGACTCCGGGCTGTCCGCCACCGAGCTCGACTGCTTCGCGGCAGTGGTCACGTCCGCCACCGTCGCCATCGCCGAGACCGGGACGATCGTGCTGACCCATGGCGCCGGGCAGGGCCGGCGGGCGATCACCCTCGTGCCGGACATGCACGTCTGCGTCGTACGTGCCGACCAGGTGGTGGCCGACGTCCCGGACGCGTTCGCACTGCTTGACCCGGTGCGGCCACACACCTGGATCAGCGGCCCGAGCGCGACAAGCGACATCGAGCTCAGCCGGGTGGAAGGGGTTCATGGGCCCCGTACGCTGCACGTCGTCCTCCTCACCTGACCGGCGCGTCTGCACCCTCCGAAGTGCGGTCCCCAAGCGTCGGGGCTCACCCCACGTTTGCCCAGGTCAGAGCGCTGCCGGGTGGCGCGCTCGGAGGGATTCGAACCCCCAACCGTCTGATCCGTAGTCAGATGACGGGGGTCCGTGGGGGTCCGTCCATATCCGCCACTAGTGCTCTGACCTGTGGGAATGTGTTGCGAACGTCCGCCGCCGTCACGGCGCCGCCCGGTCTCTACCCGCGCGGACCTGGGCTATGGCGCTGTCGGCCACCGCGCGGAGAGTTCGCCGGAAGGCCGTCGGACCGTAGTCGCCTGTGTGGTTGTTGGCCAGAGACAAGACGTCGAACCCGGCGTCGGCGAGCCCTTTGAGCGCCGCCGGGTCCGCGGCGAACGAGTCGTCACCCTGACGTGGCCTCCCGGCGTCGCTGAGCGTCGACTCGAGGTTCCCGATGGTCAGGTCCGCGCCGGCGAGACGCCGCTGGAGGGGCCGCAGCGGCGCCGCCGGGTCGCCTGCAACCTTCGGCGGTCGCGGAGCTGTCGCCACCCGCCGCCCGAGCATGATGTCGCCGACGACCGTCACCCGCGTCACGGCCGGCAGGGGGTCCGCGGCGGGCACCTGCAGCGGGTAGCGTGCCGGTTGCCGAAGCGGGTCCAGACCGTCGACGGAGACAATCTTCACCAACGGAGTCGTCTCGGACGCCGCTACGACGGCCACGGCAGCCGGGTTACGTCGCGCGGCGTGGATCCCCGCCACGCCACGGCGTACGACGACCTCGCCGGACTCGCCCGTCAGCTCCTCCCATCTGACGGGGCGGCCCTTGACGATCGCGCGGGCCACCTCCGTGGTGATGTCGATGTCGCCGCGCGAGCGGTGGACGGCAATCGCGAGAGGCTCGAGGTACTGCTGCTTCCGCGGCGTCGGCGACGTGCTCGTCGGACTCGGGGCCGTTGAGCTGGACGGCGTGGCGGGTCCCGTGGATGGGCCTGGCCTCGTCGACGGGCCGGCTGACGTGCTGGACGAGGTGCCTGGCGACAAGGTGCACGCGGCCAGCACCAGACACGCGCCGGCGGCGAGGGGAAGCATCCAGCGCGCCGTCATACCCCGACCGTACAAGTTCGGGCTGCGCCTGCGAGACCGCAGCAGCAGGTGACATGGCGGCTTCGGGGGAAGCTGGCGGAGGTGGCGGGATTTGAACCCGCGAGAGGGGATAACCCTCAACCCGCTTAGCAGGCGGGCGCACTAGGCCACTATGCGACACCTCCATGTCGCTGCTCGTCGCCGAGGCGCACCACGGCTGCGTCCCCGTGGCGGACCTCTGAGCCGACGCCGCCACAGAGTACCGGGGACGAAGGGGCGCACTCCAATCGCCCGGCTCCTTGTCGCCGTACCTGCTGCGACTGACGCCTCCCGGCCACTCACTGCCTCCTTCAAACAGTCCCGGAAACCGCTGCTAGGGGCGGCTATCGTGTTCCGGTGACAGCTGCGGTGCCGCTGGCCTCAGGACGCGACGCGGACGTCTTCGCGCTCGATGCCCGCCGGGTCCTGCGTCGCTACCGTAGCGGCGGTGACGTCACGGCCGAGGCCTCGATCATGGAGCACGTGAGTGGGCTCGGCTTCCCTGTGCCCAAGGTGTACGAGGCGAGCGGCACCGATCTGGTGATGGAGCGCCTCGACGGCCCCACCATGTTGCAAGCGCTGACCGCTGCTGACCTTGACGTCAATGGTGGCGGTGCGATGCTGGCCGATCTGCACAACCAGCTGCACGAGCTACCACCACGCTTGAGCACAGATCCGACCGCTCGGATCCTGCATCTGGACCTCCATCCCAACAACGTCATGCTGACCCAGCGGGGACCCGTCGTCATCGACTGGCGCAACGCGACGGAGGGCCCCGCTGACCTTGACGTCGCGCTCACGGCGCTGATCCTGGCTCAGGTCGCGGTCGACGAGGCGCACGACATGGCTGCCCCGGCCGGCGTGCTGCTGGCAGCGTTTATCCGGTATGCCGGTGGGGATCCGTTGCGGATGCTGGACCAGGCCCTCGCAATGCGACGCGCCGATCCTGCAGTGACGGTCGACGAGGTGGACCGTCTGGGCTCCGCGGCGAGCCTCCTCCGCCGCGGTGTGTAGGCGGAGCAGCCCTGATTCGCCGGCGGAGCTGAGGCTTGGCTCAGCGAGACGCCAACGCAACGCGTTCCACCACGAAGCCGTTCCCTTCACAACGAAGCACGACCTCAGCATCTGCACCCTCATGGAAGATTCCACGACGCGTTTCCCTGGGGGGAACGGCGGTCTCGTCGAGCCCGCGCACCCGGACGATTACCCATCGCCACTTATCCCCTTGAGTCAATGTCGGATCCGAACTACGCAATTGCATGGTGTAAGGAGCCGTGAAATCGCCGTCGAACCTTGGCGGGGTCGCGGAATTAGCTGACAGTATGTGCCCCCGCACGCTTTTGGCGCCCTTGAGCCGACAAGTGACCGGTTCACGTAAGCGTTGTACCGCTAATGGCATTTCCCTATCACTAAAGGTCTGATTGACCCAAACCATGTCACCGGCGATGACAACCTGTCGAGGTGGCATTCCGGACATTGCATAAACGTCAACGGCGTGAGGTGCATCCGCTCCAGCGTCACAACCTCCGGGTACAGAACCCGAGGAGACCAAGCCTGCCGACGTAGGCATCCGCTGCAGATCCCCAGCAGGAAAATATTCGGTGCCTTTCACAATGAGCATGTTCGGGCAGCTTGCTCCGCCTCCGGATTCCTGCCCTGAGTCTGTGAGAAGGACAGCCCCCCCTGCCACGACGGCCAGGCCGGCGACCCCCACGGCAACCGCCGACAACTTCCGGCTCCTGCTGGGGCGGCGATACTCCGGGTCGTATCGCGGCGCATCCTCAGCCAGAGCTCCAAGATCTCGGCGAAGTACTCTCTCGAGTTGGTCGTCTGGCGCGTTCATCCGGTGGCTCCTTCGGTGGGCTCGTCCATGAGGCACAACTGGCGTCTCAGTTTTGGCAGTGCTCTGGACAGCAGACTGCGTACCGTTCCTGGCGCGCACGACAGCGCCTCGGCCATCTGTTCATCGGATAGGTCTTCGTAGTATCGAAGGACAACGGCTGCCCTCTGACGCGGCGGAAGTACCTCAAGGGCCCGTTTCATAGCGTCGCGATTCGCCACATCGGGGGCGTGGTCTGCAGCCGAGTCAGTCACGGGGTGGCGGCTCAGGGCTCGTAGATGAGCGGCAACCCGCCGGCCCATCGAGTGGTTCAGATTGACCAGACACCGCCGCGCGTACATGGCCGGGTCGACCAGGTCAGAGACGCCTCGGCGGCTGAGCTGCCAGAAAACTGTCTGCACGAGGTCCTGGGCGTCCTCGTTGTTTCCGGTCAGCAGAAACGCGAACCGGAGGAGCCGAGGCCCTTCCTCGCCCGCAAACGTAGCCATATCCGAGGCTCCGTCGGCTGCTGTCCCAATGCTGCTCACACTACCTACACGAACTTCACGCGCCTTGTGTTGCACTTGACCCAAGGAGAGTGACTTCAGGATCTGCAGCGTCAGCCGCTGAGCGGCCGGTACCCGTGCCCGACGGTCAGCCGGTCGTGAATCTCCCGCTCTACTTCCGCGGCGCGTGCGCCGAGCAGGGTCAGTGGCACGAGGGACCGTCGGCCGTCCGACAGCTGAATGACGAGGACCGGTCCGTTCGGCGTCGACTGGGTCTTTGCCGACCCAACGTCACGCCACCTCGCGCTCGCTACCCCTCCGCCGCGCAGATGGTGGAGCCGGTAGCCGTCAGCCGTCACCTCGATCACGAGAGGAGGCCGCCACAGCATGACCAGGGCAGCGGCCAGCAGGGCGAGCGTGAAGATCAGCGCCACGGCATACCCTCGCGGGCCGACGTCGGCACCCGTCCCTATGTCGACGAAGATGCCGAGGATCCATACCGCTCCGAGCAGGGCGGTGATCCGACCGACCAGACGCAGCACCAGCGGAGTGGGCCAGCGGTACTGCGAGGTCTCACGGGCGGAGGGAGCCATGGCCTGCCTGTCTCGGTGGAACGCACGGTCGCCGGCGTGTCCGTGCGACTCGGCGGAGGAGGCGGGATTTGAACCCGCGGCTGACATCACTGCCAGCGACCGCTTTCAAGGCGGTTCCGATAGGCCGCTCCGGCACCCCTCCTGGACGGTGAAGCAGAGACCGCCGTGGCGATTCTTCCAAAGTCTGTCCGGAGTACCCAAGGCAGGTACCGCGAACGGGTCTAAGCAACTTGGCAGAACCGATCGTCTACCTAGGCTTGCCGGTATCGGGCACTACGCGTTAGCAGGTCCTGCCCGGCCCGTGGCCTGAGCGCCCTCACAGCAGCGGTTGGAACCGTGGAGGTTCGCGCCGTCGCTCATCTGCCTCGTGCATGCGCCGACCTCCCGGACCAGCGATGAGGCGGTCAGCGGCGACCAGGAGTAGCCCCAGGAATGCACCGATAACCAGGGAGTAACCAGTCGCCAGCAGAGCCTCGATGACCCCGATCCTGGGCTGGACGAACGAGGTGGCTATCCCGGCCGCCCCCAGCGCGCCGAACGAGCACATCCACCAGCCCTGACGGCGCCGTCTACGGATCACCACACCCCACACCAAGGCGGGAAAGCCCACCAACGCTTCGATCGGACGCGGAGCCGCGCCCGCCTTGGCCTCTAGCCACGCTTTGCCCTCGACCAGGCCGGCGACGAACTCGCGAGAGCCCCACACGCGGATGGCCTGGGTGTAGGCAACCGAGACGACGAGCAGTACCGCGCCGCCGATGATCAGCACCAAACCCCGCCTACCGAGACTTCCGACCCCGCGTCCGAGCCGCCGCGCCACCATCAAAGCGACGACAAGCACCAGCACCAGCACCAGCAGCCGGAAGCGGAACGGTCGCAGGGTGACGTCGTACGCCATCACGACGAGACCTCCACCCGTACCCACGGTGGCACTGACCATCAGCTCGACCAATGCGCGGAGCGCTCCCGCGGGTCTCGTGACCATCACCGCGAGCACGGCATGCGCGGTCGCTGCGGCGACGGCCGCGCCGGCAAGCGCCCAGTCCTCGGGAAAAGCTGTCACCGCGGTGAGGACCACCGCCGTGAAGACCGCGATGAGGACGGTCCGGCCACCACAGCGCCTCGTCAGGAGCACCAGCGCGGACCACGTCGCGACCGCTGCCGCTATCCGCGAGACAGTCGCTGGATGGCTCCACCAACCAAGCTCGTCGACTACGCCGCCGGCTGCAACCAGCACCGCTGCTGTCCAGATGAGCACCAGGAAAGCCGGGACAGCTGGGCGCGCGGCTCTGCGTCGACCAGGAACCGGCGGTGCAACCGACGTGACCAGCGCCATCTCAGGCAGTCACTCGGCGGTTGGCAAGCGACGGGTTCCGGCGGCGTACGTCGGCGATGCGCTCGGCGGAGACATCAGCGACAACAACCGCCTCCTCGTCGCCGGCCGACGCTACGACCACACCAAGCGGGTCGATGGTCGCGCTACAGCCGACGTAGGTCCCCCCGGTCTGAGCCGCGCCCAGCACGTAGCAGGTGTTCTCGATTGCCCGAGCACGCAGCAGCGTGATCCAGTGGTCCTCCTTCAGTGGCCCTCGCACCCAGGCTGCCGGGACGACGAGGACATCGGCGCCGGCGTCGACAAGGGCGCGGCTGAACTCCGGAAAGCGCAGGTCATAGCAGGTCATCAAGCCAAGCGTCAGGTCGCCGACAGGGAAGGTGACCGGCGTCACCTCGCCCGGCAACAGACGATCGGACTCGCAGTAGCCGAAGGAGTCGTACAGGTGCACCTTCCGGTAGCGGTGCACCACCCCCTGGTCAGGCGTGGCAACCAGGAGGGTGTTGAACGGACGAGCCGGATCCGGCGACTGCTCGAACATCCCAGCCACGATCGTGGTCGAATGCTGGCGCGCCTGCTCAGCGAGGAACCGGCCGAAGACGCCGTCCACCGGCTGGGCCACCGGGCCCAGCTCGAGGTCGCCGGCGCCGAAGTCGTGCATCGCCCCCTCCGGCATCACGACGAGAGTCGCGCCGGCACACTCAGCCTCGTGGACAAGGCGGGCAAGCGAGTCCATGTTGGCCTCGACGTCGGTCGTGGCGCAGAACTGGAGCAAGGCGGTCCGCACCTGCACAGTCTGCCAGTGCGAGGATCGTGGCATGACCCGCTTTGACGCCATCGTTGTCGCCGGTGGGCGGGGCGATCGCCTCGGCGGCGTGGACAAGGCAAACATCACGGTCGGCGAACAGACCCTGCTGAGCCGGGCTCTCGCCGCCGTTGCCGATGCCGGACGCACGGTCGTCGTCGGCCCAAAGCGAGACCTCCCCGCCAATGTCGTCGGCGTGAGCGAGCAACCTCCCGGTGGCGGCCCCGCGGCTGCGGTGACTGCCGGTCTGGCGGAGGTGACGAGTCCATGGGTAGTACTGCTGGCCTGTGATATGCCGTTCGTCACCGCCGCCCATGTGCAACGGCTGAAGGAGACGGTCATGTCCTCCGAGCACGTCGGTGTCGACGGGGCCACCTTTGTCGACGGTGGCGGCCGCCGCCAGCTGCTGGCCGCGATCTACCGGGCGGAGCGCCTGCGAAGTTCTGCTCTCTCCCTCGGCGAGACAGCTGGCGCCTCCATGCGGAGCCTCGTGAACGGCTTGACGCTGATCGAGCTCGCGGCTGATTCTGTGATGAGCCTGGACTGCGACACCTGGGACGATGTCACGCGGTCTCGACGACTGCTGGAGGAAGCATGAGCTTGACGAGTTGGGCGCAGCAGCTCAGCGACGCGCTGGGCCTGGAGCTCGAGGTGGATATCGATCCCTTGCTCGACCTGGCTCGTGACGCGGCTCACCAGGTAGAACGACCTGCCGCACCGATCACGACGTTTCTGGTCGGGTACGCCGCCGGCATGCGGGGAGGCGCGGCCGACGACATTGCCGACTGCATCGAGATCGCTACCGACCTGGCCGCCGGGTAGTGGGTCATAAGCCGTCGAAGCATCGTTCGGTGCTGACGTGGACTACCCATGTTGATCAAGCTCTACAGTTGAGGCTGCCGGAACTGGCAACGAACGTCGCTACAGCCCCGCTGAGTGCACCGGAACCGAGAAGCGGAAGGACACCGGACAGCCGGTCCGCAAGGTCGTCTCCACGTCGTACCTGGAGCGTCAAAACCTCACCATGCGGATGGGCATGCGCCGCTTCACCCGCCTGACCAACGGGTTCTCCAAGAAGGTCGAGAACCTGGCGCATGCCGTATCCCTGCACTACATGCACTACAACTTCGCTCGCCCGCACAAGACGCTCACCAAGGCAGCCAACGGCTACCCGACCACTCCGGCCATGGCCGCCGGGTGGCTAGCCACGTATGGAGCCTGACCGAGATTGCTGCGCTGTTGGATCAGGAGAACGACCTGGCAGGGTGGGCAGGGTGCTTCTTCTGCTGTTGACTGGACCCCCCGGCGCTGGGAAGAGCACCGTCGCTACTGCCGTGCACGACCGGCTGGGCGAAAACGGCGTTGCTAACGCGTTGGTGGAGGCCGACGAGCTGCGCCGTTGCTATCCAGGATTGGCCCAACAGCGCCTATGTGAGCACGTCGCCTTTCTGGTCAGGTCATACCAGGAGGCTGGGCATGATCTGTTTGTCATTACCGAAACCCTTGAAGACCTTGCGGACTATGAACAGATGGTCGCGGCTGTTGCGCCTGATCGGGTTTTCCTAGTGCGGCTCGACGCCGCGCCTGAAACCTTGCAGGCGCGGATCACGGACCGAGAGCCCGCTGCGTGGCCTGGCTTGCCGGGCTTACTGGCGTCAGCCGCACAGTTGGCTTCGTCCATGCGGCTGCTGCCAAACGTTGATCTAGTCGTCAGCACTCAGGCAGAATTAGCTGAGGATGTAGCCGCTCGCATCTTGGCTGAATTTGATACATGGCGGCGGTCAAACTGACCCACTACCGGCCGCCGTCCACGACTGATACCGCCCGCCATACACGTGCGAGTAAGCGCCACCGCCCCACCAGTGCCGAATCGCCTACGGTGAGGTCATGCGTGCAGTGATGTGTCGAGAGGCCGGCGGGACCGAGGTGCTGGAGGTCCGCCAGCTGCCGGACCCGGTCGCTCGGGCTGGGCAGGTGGTGATCTCGGTGGCGGCCTCTGCGGTCAACCGGGCAGACCTGCAGCAGCGCAAGGGCGTCTATCCACCGCCCCCCGGTGAGTCGGAGGTGCTGGGCCTCGAGTGCGCGGGCACCGTCGAGTCAGTTGGCGAGGGTGTGGAGCGCTGGCAAGCCGGTGACCGCGTCTGCGCCCTGCTGAGCGGCGGTGGGTATGCCGACAAGGTTGCGGTTTCCGCCGGCCAGGTCCTGCCTGTGCCTGGCAACCTCGACCTCGTGCAGGCGGCGGCCCTCCCGGAGGTGGTCTGCACGGTCTGGTCGAACGTCTTCATGATCGCTGCGCTGCAACCTACCGAGGTGATGTTGGTGCACGGCGGCGGCGGCGGCATCGGCACGATGGCCATCCAGCTGGCCCACGTCCTCGGCGCCACGGTAGCGACAACCGTCGGGTCGCCCGAGAAAGCAGCCCGCTGCCGCGAGCTCGGCGCCGACCTCACGATCAACTACCGCGAGCAGGACTTCGTCGAGGAGGTACGCCGGGGTCACCCGCGCGGAGCTGACGTCATCCTCGACAACATGGGCGCCGCCTACCTCGCACGCAACGTGGACGTGCTGGCCACGGAGGGGCGGCTCGTCGTCATCGGCCTACAGGGAGGCGCGAGCGGTGAGCTCGATCTGCGGACGTTGCTCGCCAAGCGGGCCGCCGTCATCGCCACCGGTCTGCGTTCAAGACCTGCCGAGGAGAAGGCGGCAATCGTCGCCAGCGTGGAGGAGAACGTGTGGCCGCTGATCGAAGACGGCCAGGTCAAGCCGATCATCCACGCGACGATGCCGCTCGAGGAGGTCCGGGCCGCCCATGAGCTTGTCGATGCGAGCCGCCATGTCGGCAAGGTCGTGCTCACCACCGTAGGGTGAAGGACATGACTGCCGAACCGAACTCAGCCGACGAGCAATCCAATGACCCCACCGTCGTGATCGTCGAACCGGACGACCAGGGCGGCCCCGAGGGACTCGATGACGACGGTGTGAACCGTTCGGTCACTGACCTGGTCGAGCACCCAGCCAAGGTGATGCGCATCGGCAGCATGATTCGTCAGCTGCTCGAGGAGGTGAAGTCGGCACCGCTGGACGAGGCCAGCCGGTCGCGGCTGCGCGAGATCCATCAGGCGTCGATCAAGGAGCTCGAGCAGGGTCTGGCGCCTGAGCTCGTCGACGAGCTCGAACGTCTGAGCCTCCCGTTCGCTGAGGAGACCCCGAGCGAGTCCGAGCTTCGAATCGCCCAAGCCCAGCTCGTCGGTTGGCTCGAGGGCCTGTTTCACGGTATTCAGACAGTCATCTACGCCCAGCAGATGTCGGCGCGCGCGCAGCTGGAGCAGATGCGCCGGGCGCTGCCTCCGGGGTCCATGCCCGGACCCGACGGGCATCCTCAGCCGGGCGCGCCGGGTGGCCAAGGCGACCAAGGCAATCAGAGCGGCGGCATGTACCTCTGATCCTCCGCCGCCGCCCAAGGATCCGACTGTGGCGTTGGTCCGGCCACTTGAGCGTCGGATCTTCGAGCGGGTGATCCGAGAGGATTTTGGATGCCGACCTCACGAAGCGAGCCATTGGCGCGTTGACAAGGTGTGACAGTGCAACCGACAGCGCAACCGGTCGAGCGAGTCGTGAACGAACCCGAACCGGTCGACCGGGACCACGATGAACCGCAGCCGGTCAACCGCCTCCCAACTGGGCCGAAACCTTTCGATCGGCTAGTGGACGAGCACGGCGCGGTGGTGTTGCGGGTATGCCGAGCACTGCTGAGCCCGGCCGATGCCGAAGACGCCTGGTCGGAGACGTTCCTCGCCGCCCTCCGCGCCTATCCCCGCCTTCCCGCTGGCAGCAACGTCCGCGGCTGGCTCGTCACGATCGCGCACCGCAAGGCCATCGACCGGCACCGCGCCGCCGCCCGAGCGCCGATCCTCGTCGGGTCCGTGCCCGAACGACCGACGGACGCAGTGGTGCCGACAGAGCCCGACACCGCACTTTGGGATGCCGTCCGGGCCCTACCACCGAAGCAGCGGCGAGCGGTGACCTATCACTACTTGGCCGATCTGCCCTACGCAGAAGTCGGCGCCCTGATCGGCAGCAGTGAGGCGGCAGCTCGCCGTAGCGCTGCGGACGGAGTCGCGAACCTTCGCAGGACCTATCCACAGGAGGCCTCCCCATGAGCCCCGACGTCCTTGCCCCTCTGATCACCCATGCGGACGACACTGCCCTGATGAGGCTTCGTGCCCGCCTGGCTCAAGAGTCGGAGAGCGCACACCTCCTTGATGTCGCCTACCGGACGGTCGAGACCCCAGTGGGCACGTTGTTGCTGGTTGCCACCGAACGGGGACTGGTCCGGGTCGCCTACGAACGCGAAGACCACGACGTCGTCCTCGCCAGCGTTGCAGCGCGCGTCAGCCCGCGCATCCTGCGCGCGCCCGCCCGTCTCGATGACGTGGCCCGTGAGCTCGACGAGTACTTCTCAAGACGGCGACACGGGTTCGACCTGCCGCTGGACCTCCAGCTGGCGCGCGGGTTTCGGCGTACGGTGCTCGAGCACTTGCGCCAGATCGGCTACGGCCGCACCGCCAGCTACGCAGCCATCGCGACCAGGGCAGGCAACCCGACGGCAGTGCGCGCCGTCGGAAGCGCCTGCGCCAAGAACCCACTGCCCGTCGTCGTGCCGTGCCACCGAGTTGTGCGCAGCGACGGAGCGGTTGGCCAGTACGTCGGCGGCGTCGAGGCGAAGCGGACGCTGCTTGCACTCGAAGCCGGCTGAGCTCGGCCCGAGGTATGGCCCGGTAGGAGAAAGCTCCTTTCCGTCGAACCAGTAGGAGACCTGGTGACTCTCGTCGTCCCCAACCGCCCGGGGAAGCAGGGGCTGTCCGGCTTACTGGGACGGCGGCTGGGCAGGGCATCCTGATTACCGAAATCCGGGCGCACACCCAATCCAATGAGGCACCGGCGTCGAACCCTTGACGTGATCATCACGCGACGTACCCGTCTACTCCTCGGTGCAGCAGCCGGCGCGAAGGTCATCTGTGGCGGCGTCCAGACTGCCGACGCAGCCGTCTACCTGACTGACACGGTCATGAGTCCCCCGGTCGATGCAGTGACAGCACATTCATGAGCGCTCGGGGAGGGGTGGCTGCAAAGGT
>JAUJOO010000001.1:73098-89165 GCA_030447585.1 Nocardioidaceae bacterium
GTAGTGCGTGGGCGCCAGCGTGGGGACATGGCACAGTGGTCTACATGCCAGCACTACCCATCCATGAGCTGGTTCCGCTCATGGCTCAGGTGAGCCGTGGAGATCAGCAAGCCTTCGCGCAGCTTTACGACGCCACTTCGCGCAAGGTCTTCGGAATCGTGCTGCATGTGCTCCGTGACCATGCCCAGGCCGAAGAGGTGACACAGGAGGTGTACGTCGAGGTGTGGCGGCTTGCCAGGAGGTACGACTCCACCCAGGGGTCGGTCACAGCCTGGTTGAACACCATGGCCCACCGACGCGCCATCGACAGGGTTCGATCCGCCGAGCGGCGTACGCAACGAGAGCGTCGCCACTTCGAGTTCCAGACCGACGACAGGTCCCCAGACCCGTCGGAACTCGTCGTCGCAAACGATGAAGGGCGCCGCGTTCGCGACGCCTTGGCCCAGCTTTCAGAGGGGCAACGCACGGCCGTTGAGCTCGCCTACTTCCAGGGCAAGACGCAACGGGAAGTCGCAGAGGTCCTGCAGGTGCCCCTGGGCACGGTCAAGACCCGGATCCGAGACGGCATGCAACGACTACGCAAACAGTTAGGAGAGGCTGCATCATGAGCATGAGTGACAGTCACTCGAACGCGTATGCGTACGTCGTCGGCGTACTCTCACCGGCGGAAGCGCACGACTTCGAGCGTCACCTGGTCGAGTGTGGCCAGTGTGCGGAGGAACTCGTCGACGCCCGCACCGTTGCCTCGGCACTGTCGAGCACCGTCGCCACCGCGCCACCCGCACGGCTGCGTACCAGCGTCCTCGACGTCATCAGCCGAACGGCGCAGGAGCAGCTGGCTCCGGCTTCAGCCGCACGGCCGGCGCTCCTGAGCGCGGTTGCGACAACAGCCAAGTCGTCGCCGTCCGCTGACAGCAACGTCGTGCCGATGAGGCGGTCTTGGAGCAGCCGGGGGAGCTCGCTGCTGGTTGCCGCTGCCGTCATCGCTGCCCTCGCCTTCGGCGGCTGGGCGCTCCAGGCCACTCAGGAGGCCCGCGAGGCCCGCCAAGTTGCCGAGGCGGCGGCTCTGGACGCCCGCGAGGCCCGGCAGGACGCCGAGGCGGCTGCCAAGCAGCAGGACAAGCTGACCAACCTGCTCAGTGCGAACGACGTACGTGCAGTGTCGGGCCGCTCCCCCGTCGGCGACCTCACCGGCACGGTGGTGATGTCGGAACAGCGTCGCACGGCGGTACTCGTGGCCAGCGAACTTCCTGAGCTGCCCGAGGGCAGGGTGTACGAGGCGTGGACGATGAAGGGGGAAGACCCGACGCCTGCCGGCATCTTCGCACCGGATGGCTCCGACGCCGTCGTCGAGCTCACCGACGAGACGTTCGACGCCGATAGTGTCGCCGTCACGCAGGAGCCGGCGGGCGGCTCCGAGCAGCCGACGACCGATCCGATCTTCACGGTCTTGCTGCCGCAGCGCTGACGTCCGCGCTCACTGCGCGGTTGTCCAGTGACTGAGCGCTGAAAGCCGTCAGGAGACCTGGGGCCGTGACCGGCTCGGCTCGACCACCTGCTCAAATGCGTCGAAGACCTCGTCCATCGTGGGTCGACCCAGGGCCGACCCGGAGTCGGACCCTTGCTTCGAGCTGTCACGGGCGCGCCGCAGATGCCGCTTCACGGTCGACAGGGAGCAGCCGAGCCGGCTCGCTATCTGCTCGAGCGGATCGTCAGGGTGCTGCGAGCGCATCCGAAGGACGTCTTCATGGTCAACCGGCTGGCGGGTGCCCCGCGCCCCGGCGAACGAGTCGAAGTCCTCCGTCTCGATAGTGACATGCAGCAGTTTACGAATCTCGTTGCGCTCATTCGGTGTCGTGCATCCGACGTACCCTGAGACGTCTGTCTGCGCCACCGCCTTGTACAGACAGTCGGGGAGGATGGGACAGCTCGAGCAGGCCAGTCGTGTTCGCGACACAAGCTGTTCATACTCCTGCCAGGTCTGCCTGTCGGTAGTCGAGCGCACCGGTGGCTCGTCGAGCAGAGGGTGTAGATAGAGGTCCACGTTCGTGGCGCAGGGCGTCGCGCCTGTCAGACCCTCATCGGAAGGGACGGCCAACGATGACGGATCGGAACTCATCTCAATGACCCCCGTCATTGCGGCATCGTAAGAGCCGGCAGCGCTTGCCCGGCCTTGTGTTGGTGCGTACATCTGCAAGCCGACCACTTTGCTCATCATTCTGTCACCCCGGTTGCCGACATTGAGTGCTTTCGCCCGGATCAGCATCTGACTGGTATGACGCGCTGGACGGCACATCGGTTTCAGGAATTTGTCGTCTGATCGGCTGTTTCAGAGCCAGCGGGCGAGCTCGAGAGCGACGCCGTCCTCCGCCCATGTTCCGGTCACCGCATCCGCCGCGGCCTGCACGTCGGCAGGCGCTTGTCCCATCGCTACCCCACGGCCTGCCCAGCCGAGCATCTCCACGTCGTTGCGCCCGTCGCCGATCGCGAGGACGTCAGCGGCGGCCACACCCAGCTCCGCCGCTACCTTCGACAGCGCCGACGCCTTGGACACGCCAGCAGGGGCGAGGTCGAGCCATGCCGTGTAGCCGACGAAGTAGTTGATGCCCTGCAACCCCAGGTCGTCCGCCAGCTTCAGGAAGTCCGCTGCCGACGACGACGGGTCGCGGATGATGACGCGGGTCACCGGTTCGCTGATGAGCCGGTCGACATCCTGGATCCAGATCTCGCCGGTGATCTCCCCCTCCGGGAACGGCGCATTCGAGCGGTAACCCCTCCCCAGCACCTCGACCGCAACCAAAGCTCCCGGGACCACCTCCAGGACCTTGCGAACGGCTGTCCCTGCGTCGAACGTCGTGGCAGTGGCGATCTCGATGGGTGGATAGGTGAAGGTCACTGCGCCGTTGCTCGCGACGCCGTGTCCTTGGCGCATATCCAGCCGCTCGATGACGGACGCGATCCCAAAGCTCGAACGGCCGGTGGCCAGCACGACATGGACTCCGAGATCGCGGGCACGGCGAACGGCGGCCGCCACCGGAGCGGTGATGCGCTCGTGCTCGTCGACGAGAGTTCCGTCGATGTCGAGCGCGACAAGGCGCGGTGTCACTCTGGCGTTGCCCCGTGTCGTGGTTGCCTTGGCTGCCCGTGTTCGCGGGAACCCGGAGGTCGAGACGCCGACAAGCACCTGCACTCTCCCGCAGTTCCCGGGATCGATGGTGCCAAGGGGTCGTCGCTCACTGCACCGGCTCCAGCGACGTTCGTCCCTGCAGATAGGGCTGCAACGCTGTCGGCACTCGGACGGACCCGTCTGCCTGCTGGTGGTTCTCCAGGATGGCCACGACGGCACGGGGAACTGCCACCAGTGTCCCGTTGAGGGTGGCCAGCGGCTTGACACCGTCAGGGAACCGGCCGCGGATGTTGAGGCGGCGCGACTGGAAGTCGGTGCAGTTCGACGTCGAGGTCAGCTCGCCGTACCCGCCACGGGTGGGGATCCACACCTCGCAGTCGAACTTGCGAGCAGCCGAAAGGCCGAGGTCCCCCGCCGCCGTGTCGATGACCCGGTAGGCGAGCTCGAGCTTGCTGAGCCACTGCTTCTCCCACCCCAGCATCTTCTCGTGCTCGGCATACGACTGCTCGAGCGTCGTGTAGGTGAACATCTCCACCTTGTCGAACCAGTGCACCCGCCAGATCCCTCGGGTGTCCTTGCCGTACGAGCCTGCCTCCTTGCGGTAGCAGGGGCTGAACGCCACGTAGCGGCGCGGCAGGGTGTCGGGCTCAAGGATCTCGTCGGCGTGGTACGCCGCCAGCGGCACCTCCGACGTACCGACGAGGTAGAAGTCCTCAGCCGGCAGCCGGTAGACGTCAGCGGCAGCCTGACCGAGGAAGCCGGTCCCATCCATTGCCGGCGGCTTGACCAGCGCCGGCGTGATCATCGTGGTGAAACCTGCGCCCCTCGCCTGGTCCATCGCCATGTTCACCAGGGCCAGCTCGAGGTCCGCACCGACGCCCGTCAGGTAGTAGAAGCGGGCGCCGGACACCTTGGCGCCGCGCTCGATGTCGATCGCCCCCAAACGCTTGCCGAGCTCGACGTGGTCGAGCGGCTCGAACCCCTCGGCCGCGAAGTCGCGTGGGGCGCCGACGTGCTCGATCACGGTGTAGTCATCCTCACCGCCTGCTGGAGCCTCGGGTGCGGCGATGTTGGGGAGCCGCTTCAGAGCTGCCTGGAACGCCTGCTCGGCCTCGGTCTGGGCTACCTCTGCTTCCTTGACCAGGGTGGAGAGCTCCTTGGTCCTGACGAGAAGCTCGGCCTTCTCGTCGCCTTGTGCCCGGGCCACCTGTTTGCCCAGGGTCCTCTGCTCGGCGCGGAGCCTCTCGAACGCGGTGATCGCCGTACGCCGCTTCTCGTCTCTATCGAGGATCTCGTCGACGAGGTCAGGCGACTCCCCTCGGCGTCGCTGTGCCTGCCGGGCAAGCTCGGGATCGCTGCGGAGGACACGTACGTCGATCACAAGCGCAAGGGTATCGACCCAAGGCGCCGCACCTCGACATAGTTGGCGCCGCACCTCGACACAGTTTCGCGGGAAACGCAAGCCCTGGTGGACTTGCCCCGCTGGGCTAGCCCAGCGGGGCCAGTCCGTCCGACAGCACGCCAGAGCAGGCGCGGGATGCCTGGGCGCAGCTGGCGACGCCGTTGTCCGGCCTGCCCGTGCTTCCGTTCGCTACGACGCGTTGGCGCGATCTGCTGCGGGTCTTCGCTCGGTTTCCAGCCGCGTTCCGCGCCAAACGCCGCAAGCAGACCGTCCGCTGACCAGGGCCGGGTTAGCATCCGTCCACTGACCCAGCCGGGTCATCAGCTGCTGGTGTGTGAGATCCCCGGTCAAGGAGGTTGGGGGCTCGGACGGCATACTGTGCGTCGACCCTCCGCCAGGAGAAGCGCCGCCGGATGGCGCACTTCGTAAACCCCTTCCCCTGAGCCCCCTCCTGAGAGTGCCGTGAACGACTCCTCCGCCGAGCGCCGTGCTGCAGCGATCGCTGCGCTCATAGGCACGCCGCTCGTCGCGCTCACGGTTCTCGTCGTCCTCCGGTTCGAACCTCTGATGTCGCTCGACCAGAACGCGGTGAGGTCAGCGACACGGGCGGTGGACGACACCTGGTGGGCCGGGTTCTTCTCCGTGGTCGCCACCGTGTCGATGCCGCGGTACGTGCTGCTCTTCTTGCTTGCCGTCGCTCTGGTGTTTCTGCTTCGACGACAGACGCTCACCGCAGCATGGATCACCGCAGTCGTCATCGTCACCAACCCGGCCTGGGTGAGCATCAAGCTCCTCGTCGACCGCCCCAGACCGGAGGTGGGCGGACAAGTAGCCGGCTGGTCCTACCCCTCGGGTCATGCCAGTGAGATAGCCGCCGCTGCCGGAGTGCTCATCATCTTGACGGTTCAGCGGGTGAGACGACGTTGGCTGCGGCGGGTGCTGCTTGCCGTATGGGTTGGCGTCGCGGTCCTGGTGGGGGTGGACCGGATCTTCACCGGCGCTCACCATCCGAGCGACGTGGCCGCCGGCTGGCTGCTCGGTGCTCTGCTGGTCTTCGCCACATCCGCCGTCTTCGGTGTCGTCCGGACCGGCCGCCCTTCGAAGGTGGAAAGACCACTGTCGTCGATGCCTGAGCGTCGCAAGACGTTGGCCATCATCCTCAACCCGATCAAGATCGACGCGGACTTGTTCAAAGTCCAGGTCAACGCCGCCGTCGAGGGCGCCGGCTGGGATGAGCCACTGTGGTTCGAGACCACCATCGATGACGCCGGGGCGTCGATGGCGCGCGCTGCAGTGGCGGCCGGGGCTGACATGGTGGTCGCTGCCGGCGGAGATGGGACCGTCCGGATCGTGTGCAGCGAGATGGCCGGCACCGGGGTTCCGGTGGGGGTCATCCCGGCCGGGACGGGCAACCTGCTCGCGCGCAACCTCACAGTGCCGCTCGGCCATGACCTCGCGCTTGACACCGTGCTGCACGGACAGGACCGGGCGATCGACATCGTCCGCATCGAAGGCGACGCGCTGGCACCCACTCATTTCGTGGTGATGGCAGGACTGGGACTCGACGCGGCCATCATGGCCGGCGCTCCGGATGCGCTCAAGAAGCGGATCGGCTGGCCGGCGTATGTGGTGGCCGGCGCCAGGCAGCTACGGTACCCGCCGGTGCGGGTCGACATCAGTGTCGACGGTGCGCCGCCGGTGCGCCGCCGGGCGCGCACCGTGGTGATCGGGAACGTCGGGAGCCTGCAGGCGGGGATCCCACTACTCCCGGACGCGCTCATCGACGACGGAGTGCTCGATGTCGTCGTGATCGCCCCGCAGCGGTTGTTCGGTTGGGTGGGTCTCGCGATCCGGGTGATGACCCGACACCGTCGTACCGACGCCCGCCTCGATCGGTTCACCGGCAAGTCGGTCGTGATCAAGGCGGCAACCAGCACACCGCGTCAGCTCGACGGCGACACGGTGGGACCGGGGACGGAGATCCGTGCCGAGATCGAGCCCGGGCGCCTGCTCGTCCGCGTTCCTCGCTGATCGAGTCGACCTGTCCGAACGTCATCGACCTATGGCTCTACCAGATTCGGACAAGTCGAAACGATTAGGCTTTGGGCGTGCCGTGGGACCCGTGGACATTGACCTGGACAGCGTTGGCGGCAGTGATGATCAGCCTCGGCTCGCTGGTAGTGGCGCTTGCTGCGCTTCTTCGCGCGCGACGCGGACGCCCGGTCCCGCGGAAGCCAGCGAAATGGCAGTTCACGCCGCGATCCAAATCCCACGCTGCGCCGTTGTCAGAAGACGAGATGACGGCCGCGGTTCAGACACTGCAGGCAGATGTCAGCGCGTCGCTGCGGCACCTGGCCGTGGTGCGCTACGACGCGTTCGGCGACATGGGCGGCCATCTGAGCTGGTCGATGGCATTGCTCGACGACAGCGGCGACGGCGTGGTCCTCACATCGATACATGGGCGCAGCGACTCCCGGACCTACGCGAAGAACGTCTCCGGCTGGACGGCGAGCCAGCCACTTTCGCCGGAGGAGGAAGAGGCGATCGGGTTCGCACGCGCAGAATGAGGGACATATCAGACGACGAAGCCCCCGTCGCGGTCACCTGGACCACGACGAGGGCTTCGACGCTGTTAGGGCTTACTTCACGTGGACGTACAGCATGCTGTGCGCAACCTCACCACCGGCGGTGGTGACGTTGAGCTCAGCCTGGTAGTCGCCCACCGCCGCGCCTCGCGCCAGGCTGACGGACACGGGCACCTGCACGCTGCCGTTGGCCGGAACCGTAACCGTCTCGGCGGTATTCGGCCGGAAGTCGGCGGCGTCAACGGGATCGGTGACACTGACCGTCACCGTCAGCGGTGTTCCGGTGAGGCTGCTCAGCCGGACCGCGCTGCTCAGTGACCGACCGGCACCAGAAGGCACCGCGCCGAAGGAGGTGCTGACCGGGCCAACGCCCACCCTCGCCGTGACCGCAGAGTCGAGGTCTACCTGACCGGCGCCGACGATGTTGACGTCTGTCACGACCCTCTTACCGGTCTGGTAGTCGGTGAGAACGCCCTGCTCCGCAGTGTTGACGATGGCGGAGCGCACCTGCTCAGCGGTGTAGCCGAAGCCCCTGGTACGGAACCCGTCGATCACCACGGCCGCTGCACCAGCGGTGTGTGGTGACGACATCGAGGTGCCCTGGAAGAACGCCCAGCAGGTGGTGGCGTCGGCGCCGCAGTGCGAAACCGGGATCGACGACAACACGTTCACACCGGGAGCGACCACGTCTGGCTTGACGCGGAAGTCGACGTCGGTCGGGCCCTGGCTCGAGAAGCCGGCCATGATGTCGTCGTTGCCGGTGAGGAAGTACTGCAGGTTCGCGCTGATCGTCGTCGGCTGTCCGTCGAACGCCTGCATCGCCTGGCCTTCTTTCAGCCCGACCATGTACGCCGGGACCGTCGGCTGGTTCGCGGTGCCGTCGCTTCCCATCGCCGTCGGGTCACCGGCGACGTTGTTCTGCACCAGTACGGCGACAGCACCTGCGTTCTGAGCATTGCGGATCTTCGTACTGAAGGTGCAAGCACCCCGAGAGATCAAGGCGATCTTGCCGGTCAGGTTCTGCGAAACCGCGGAGCAGGCGGTGGAGAGGCCGAAGCTGGTCCCCTTCACCACGGCAAGCGGGGCGGTCAGGTTGTTCTTGACCGTGGCGAAGTCACCGGAGGCGGCGCCATAGGATTTGCCCGCCACAGTCACCGGTGCGCCCACGAAGTGCCCAACGGTGCTCGCACCAGATGTCAACGCACGCTCGGCGGAGCCCGGCGAACCGACCGTGTAGTGGCCCGGACCATTGTTGCCGGCCGAGATCGCAAGCACCATGCCAGCCTGGTCGAGGTTGTCCACCGCATGGGTCAGCAGGTCCTGGTAGCCGCTGGAGCCGCCGCCGAGGCTCATGTTGACGACGTCCATACCGTCGGCGTACGCAGCCTCCATGGCGTTGAGGATGTCCTCGGAGCGGGCGCTGCCGACCTCACCGGGGAACACGTTGTAGTTGCCCAGCTGGGCGGCAGGGGCTACACCGGACGGGTCGTAGGGGATGTCTACCCCGTCGACCACTGCGGGGGTGTGCAGGTTGCAGGCCACCGTGCCGGCCACGTGGGTGCCGTGGTCATTGATCGCCTCGGCGGTGAAGCCCTGCTGGTGGATCTTGTTGTTGAAGACTCGCGCCACGATCACCTTGTTGTTGGTGAAGCGGGTGTCACCGAGCTGCTTCGTTGCCGGGAATCCGGCACCACTGAAGCACGGGTGCCTGATGTCGATGCCGGAGTCGATGACTCCGACCTGCACGCGGCTGCCGTCGGGCAAGGCGCCGGCGCCGGCGTCACCGCCTACCAGTGCCCATCCCTGCTGGGCGTCGATCAGGTTGAGGTCTGGGTCATCGTGGCCGAGCGGCTGGTAGAGCCGCTCGAACTGGACCGCCTTGACCTGCGGTGCGCTGCGCAGCTTGTCAAGAGAGGTGCCACGCAGCCGCACGGTGACCGCGTTGATCGCCAGGTCGTGGTTGCCGACGATGCGGGCGTCAGGAGCGTTGTTCTTCAGCCACGTGCGGAACTGTGCCCGCTCTGCGGCCACGGCGTCGCGCTGCTGGCGCGCGGCCGGGCTGGAGAGGTTGATCTTGCCGTCGGCGTTGCGGCCGCTGACCGCGGTGGCAACCGGCTTGACGGACAGCTCGACGAGTGCAGACGACTTGTCGACGCTTGGACTTGTCTTCTGGCTGTCACTGTCCGGGCGCTGCGCAGAGGCAGTGGTCTGGCCTAGGACGCCGATGGCCAAAGCCGCGACGCACGACAGGATCGTGGCCGCTGACAACGATCGGGATGGGTGCAAGGGCATGGGTGGACTCCCTGAGAACTGTTTTTACTCACGTTGGAGAGGTACGACCCCAGGTACCCCCACTTGACGGCTGCAGACTACCCCGAAGCGTCCAAAAACACACCTCAGGACCGGTACCGCGCCCGATTCGCCCGTTATTTGACCCGTATTTGAGGTATTTGACGACAGCGTTATTTGACTCGATCTGCGTCGACGTCGCAGTGACCGCTGTGGACTACCGTGTAACAGGCTCCTGACGTGGTACCGGAAGCCGGTGCAGAACCACGGAGTGCAGACCCGCTTCGCCGGCCACTGCCGTCATGTACGTGCAATGAGGTTGCCGTCGGCGATCCGTCGGTGACCCAGGATTCAACAGCCGCAGCCCCGCCGGAGTCGTGGTGTCCCACGGGATGTGGCTGTGCCCGAAGACAAGGACGTCCACGTCGCCGTACAGGTCGTCGCAGCGACGCTCGCGGCCTTTGGCGTCACCTGTCTCATGTACGACGGCCAGGTCGACGCCTGCCAGCGTGACGCGAGCGACCTCGGGCAAGCGACGCCTCAAGGGACCGTCGTCGTTGTTGCCGAAGACACCGACCAACCGGGCAGCTCGGCCCTCGAGGGCGTCCAGCAGTGCCACGTCGACCCAGTCCCCAGCGTGCACGACGACGTCCGCCGCGTCGACCGCCCCCCACAGCTCCTCCGGCAGATCCTTCGCACGCTTCGGCACATGCGTGTCCGCCATGAGGACAAGCCGTAGGTCGTCGCGCGACCCGCTCATCCCGTGGTCGGGCTGCCGTCAGACACCACGTCGCTCGGTGGACCGTCCTCAGCCACCTCCGGCGGTCCTTCGGTGCGCACCTCGGGCTCGTCGTTCCCTTCCATCAACGCGAGGAGGGCCTGCTGATCCGCAGCGGACGGGTATCCCCATCCAGGCTGGTACCCGTAAACCTCGTCCAGCAGCCTGCCGTCGGCCAGCGTCGACAAGATCTCCACCGAGTCAGGTCCGATGAAGGCCGGGTGCTCGACTCCGCAGGCCTCGGACACCTTCATGAGGTCACGGCGTAGCGTCGTGATGTAGTTGGCCGCCCTCACGCTCTTCGACTCCGGGTCGAGACCGTGCATGAGCCACTTGTCCTGGGTGGCGACTCCCGTGGGGCATTTGTCTGTGTGGCACTGCTGCGCCTGGATGCAGCCGACCGCGAGCATTGCTTCGCGGCCGACGCTGACCATGTCGACACCGAGCCCGAAGGCGACGATCGCATTGTCCGGCAGCCCTAGCTTGCCGCTGCCGATGAAGACGACGGACTCGTGCAGGCCCCGCTCGGCGAAGATGGAGTAGACGCGAGCGAACCCCATCCGAAACGGCAGAGACACAGCGTCGGTGAAGATCATCGGAGAGGCGCCTGTCCCGCCTTCGCCGCCGTCGACGGTGATGAAGTCAACGCCCCGTCCAGTCCGGCTCATCACGTCGGCCAGATCCCGCCAGAAGTCGAGGTGACCCACGGCCGACTTTATGCCGACGGGGAGACCGGTCTCCTCGGCCAGTAGCTCCACCCACTCGACAAGACTGTCGACGTCTTCGAACTCGGCGTGCCTTGACGGACTGATGCAGTCCTTGCCCTCGGGCACACCCCTCGTGCGGGCGATCTCCGCCGACACCTTCGCCGCCGGCAGGACTCCCCCCAGCCCCGGCTTGGCGCCTTGGCTGAGCTTGACCTCCAGGGCGCGGATGGGCGTGGTATTCACCAGCTCCTTCAGATGCATCATGCTGAAGCGGCCCTCATCGTCTCTGCACCCGAAGTACGCCGTGCCGATCTGGAAGATGAGCTCCCCACCCATGCGGTGGTATTTCGAAACCGCACCCTCACCGGTGTTCTGCAGGCATCCGGCAAGCTTGGCTCCGCGGTTCAGCGCCTCGATGGCGTTGCCGGACAACGACCCAAAGCTCATCCCGGAGATGTTGACTACGGAGTCGGGACGAAAGGCGTGCCGCCGCCCGCGCGCCGCCCCCAGCACCTTGGCGCACGGCAGCCAGGCCTCCTGCTCGGGGTGGCCATGCGTCGCCTTGGCACGCCCGAACGTTCGGTGGTGGACGATGACGTTGCCGGTGCCGTGCTCGAGGTCGTTGTCGGTGCCGAAGCCGAAGTAGTTGTTCTCGAGCTTCGCGGAGGCATACACCCAGCGGCGCTGGTCGCGGCTGAACGGGCGCTCCTCGTCGTTCGCGGCCACGATGTACTGGCGGATCTCGGGGCCGATCGACTCGAGGAGGAACCGTGCGTGGCCGATGACCGGGAAGTTGCGCAAGATGGCGTGACGGCGTTGCAAGAGGTCATGAGCGGCGATGGCGGCGACGGCCGTGGCCGGCGCGGTCTTCCATAGCTTCTTCACCTGTACCAGTGTTCTACGGAACCGTACGACGCGCAGCAGGCAGTGCGTGAAAGTTGGTGCTCAGCCCTCCCGCAGTCGCTTCAGCCACCTACTCGCCTCGCCGAAGTCGGCGTCAGCCGTCCCCGCGCTGACCTGTGTGACGGTGCCGTCAGCGCGCGGATAGGACCCGAGGAAGCGCACGTCGGCACAGGTGCGGCGCAGGCCCATCAGCGCTTCCCCCACGCGGGCGTCGCACAGGTGACCCTCGGCATCAATGGAGAAGCAGTACTTGCCGAGGGCCGACCCGGTAGGGCGGGACTCGATCCTGGTCAGGTCGACGCCCCTAGCGGCGAACTGCTCCAGCAGCTCCAGCAGCGCCCCTGGGTGATTGTCGTGGATGAAGGCCACGAGTGACGTCTTGTCCGCACCAGTAGGCGGAGCCGGGGCTGCCGGCCGCGACACCAGCACGAAGCGGGTGACTGCCCCGGAGCGGTCGGCAACCGATGACGCCAAGGTGACCAGCCCGTAGGTACGTGCGGCGATGGGTGCCGCGATGGCGGCGTCGTACGGCGAGTCCGGTGCCGACACACGCGCCGCCGCGTACGCGGTCGACGACTCGAGCACCATCTCCGCGTCAGGGAGGTGGGTGTCGATCCACCGCCGACACTGGGCCGCCGCATGAGGGTGGGTGGCGACCCGCCGGATGTCGTCGGGTGTGGTCTGACTCTTGGCAAGCAACGCGAACTGCACCTCGACGTGCACCTCCCGGGTGATCATCAAGGCATCGCCACTCGACAGCTCGTCCAAGGTGACGGATACGGCACCCTCGACGGAGTTCTCGATGGGGACCATCGCGCCCGCCGCCTCACCTGCACGTACCGCATCGAGGGCCGCAGTGATGGAGCCGCACGGCAGCAGCTCGGCCTTGGCGGCGGCGGGGATCGACCGCAGCGCCTCTTCGGTGAACGTGCCCTCGGGGCCGAGGTAGGCGTAGCGGGCAGGCGGGACACCGGGCATGAAGTCAGCGTAGAAGACAGCTAGGTTCGCCTTATGAGTGACTCTCGCGGTGTGGACACGGGCGCCGCGCCGCAAGAACCCATCGCGAGCGTCGATGTCGGGTACGCACGGCTGGACCTGGACCGGGCACGCCGCACCGGCGACCCAGAGGTCGTGTACGGCGCCGGCAAGTCACCGGACCAGGTGGTCTCGCTGATGCGCTCCTTGCACGAGGCCCACCCTGACCGTGCGGTGCTGGCGACGCGGTTGTCGGCTGAGGCGCTGACGGAGCTGTCCGCCGAGCTGCCCGACACCGTGATCGACGAGGTCGCCCACACGGCGTCGCTGGGACCGCTGCCGACTCCACGGGGGCTCGTGCTCATCGTCTCGGCAGGCACCTCTGACGCCAAGGTGGCCCGCGAGTGCGCAGTGGCTGTCCGCGTCTTCGGGGCTCGCACCGGGCTTATCAACGATGTCGGTGTCGCTGGGCTTCATCGGGTCATGGCGGTCCGCGACGAGCTTGCGTCAGCCGACTGCCTTGTCGTCGTGGCGGGGATGGAGGGTGCACTGCCGTCGGTGGTGGGTGGACTCACCGGTGTCCCGCTTGTCGCCGTACCCACCAGCGTCGGCTACGGGGCGTCGTTCAACGGGCTCGCCGCCCTGCTCGCAATGCTCAACTCGTGCGCGCCCGGTGTCAGCGTCGTTAACATCGACAACGGGTTCGGGGCAGGCGTCTTCGCCGCCCGGGTGGCCCGCCGCGCCGCCCCCCACGAGTCCTCGTAGCCGCACGACGACCCGAAAGGCTCGCATGATCGCCTGGATCGACGCCGCATCCGGTGCGAGCGGTGACATGCTGCTCGGTGCCGTTCTCGACGCCGGCGCCGACGAAGAGCTCGTGCAGCAGGCCATCAGTGCCGTCGCCCCTGAGCTCATCGACGTTTCCGTCGTGAGAGTCCGGCGCGGGGGCTTGTGGGCGAACCGGGCGCGGGTAGAGGCAGCGGATTCGACCACGCACCGTGGGCTCGGCGACGTCGTAGCGCTCATCAGAGACGCGCAACTCGACCACGATGTCGCTCGTCATGCGATCGATGTTTTCGAGGGCCTTGCCGCCGCTGAGGCCACCGCTCACGGTGTCGCTGTCGACGAGGTCCACTTCCACGAGGTGGGCGCTCTCGACGCGATCGCCGACGTCGTGGGTGTCTGCGCCGGTCTCGTGTCCCTCCGGTTGGAGGCGGTGCACTGCAGTCCGGTAGCGCTCGGATCGGGTTCGGTGATGACGGAGCATGGGCTGCTGAGCATCCCGCCGCCAGCGGTTGCGCTCCTGCTGCAGGGGGCGCCGACGTACGCCGGTCCCGCCGAGGGTGAGCTCTGCACACCCACCGGTGCAGCCCTACTCACCCATTGGGTGAGTGCCTGGGGGGCTCAGCCGTCGATGACGGTCACCATGATCGGCACCGGCGCAGGCACCAAGGACTTCCCCTCGCACCCAAACGTGGTCCGTGTCTTTCTCGGTACGCCGCACAGTCCACCGCACTCGCAAGCCCTCGTCTACGAGACCAACGTCGACGACCTGGACCCGCGACTGTGGCCGGCCATCATGCAGCGGCTGCTCGAGGCAGGTGCCTCAGACGCTTGGCTGACGCCGATCATGATGAAGAAGGGCAGGCCGGCGTACACGTTGGCGGTCTTGCTCCCCACCGAGCGCGCCGCGGAGATCCGCCAGGTCGTCTACGCCGAGACGTCTGCGATCGGTATGCGCGAGTCCCTGGTGGGCAAGCATGCCCTCGACCGCGACACGCACGAGGTAACGGTGGACGGACAGGGGATCCGGGTGAAGGTAGCGCATCGGCAGGGTCATGTGTTCAACGTCCAGCCGGAGTTCGAGGATGTGGCCGCCGCCGCCCGCGTCCTCGACCGACCGGTGAAGGCGGTTCTCGCGGCCGCGATCACCGCCGCAAGCCGTTGGTGGGATGGACCTGAGCGACGCCGTGATGACTCGTAAACCCGATCGTCCCGATCGTCGTGACGGGGGGGAGTTCGTGGACTGGCATGTGCTCTTAGTTTGTGGCTCCACAGATAGGCTCTGGCCATGGTCGCGACCCAGGGTGCAGACAGCGAGGTCGGACGACTCAGGACGGTGATGCTTCACCGTCCTGGCGCTGAGCTGAAGCGACTCACCCCGCGCAACAACGACAGTCTGCTCTTCGACGGCATCCCTTGGGTGAGTCGCGCCCAAGACGAGCACGACGCGTTCGCGGCGGCCCTGCGCGAGCGCGACGTGGAGGTCCTCTACTTGACAGACCTGCTTGTCGACAGCCTGCAAGGGTCAGCAGAGGCGCGTAGACACGCCATCAGCCATGCAACTGCCACCCTGCGCCTCGGCAACACGCTCCGGCGACACCTGCAGTCATGGATGAGCGAGCTCGACGCCGAAGAGCTCGCCGGTGCCATCACCGCCGGCGTACGCAACGACGAGGTGCGGAGCGGCTTCGGCCTGGTCACCACTCTCCTGGACCCACACGACTTCGTCATCGAACCTTTGCCCAACCTGCTCTTCACCCGCGACTCGTCTGTCTGGCTGCGAGACCGGGTCGCCGTGACAAGCCTCGCCATGCCGGCACGCTCGCGGGAGACCCAGCTGACTGAGCTCATCTACATGTTCCATCCGCGCTTCGACGGGGTTCCACGCATCCATGGGTGGGCTCGAGAGCGCGTGGAAGGCGGCGACGTGCTGCTGCTGGCGCCCGGCGTCATCGCCATGGGGGTCGGCGAGCGTACGACGCCGGCGGGGGTTGAGCGTTTCGCGCGGACAGTCTTCGCCGACCAGCTCGCCCACACCGTTCTTGCGGTGCCGATCGCACAGGAGCGGGCGACCATGCACCTCGACACCGTCTGCACGATGGTCGACGTCGATGCGATGGTGATGTACCCCAACGTCGCCGACTCGCTACGGGCGTACGCCATCACCTGTCCTGATCCGCACCAGGACGAGTCACTGCTCGAGCTGGCTGTCGCCGACAGTGAGCCCTTCTTGGTGGCCGCGGCCAAGGCAATGGGCATCGACACCCTCAGGGAGATCTACACCGGGCTCGACCCGGTCACCGCTGAGCGCGAGCAGTGGGACGACGGCAACAACACGTTGGCGATCTCGCCACGGGTGGCCGTCGCCTACGAGCGCAACGTCGAGACCAACGAGCGGCTTCGCAACGCCGGCATCGACGTCGTGGCGATCGCCGGCTCAGAACTAGGCTCCGGGCGAGGTGGGCCGCGTTGCATGTCGTGCCCCATCTCGCGCGACCCGCTCTGACGCCGCAGGGCT
>JAUJOO010000001.1:89265-101796 GCA_030447585.1 Nocardioidaceae bacterium
GCCGCGTTGCATGTCGTGCCCCATCTCGCGCGACCCGCTCTGACGCCGCAGGGCTCAGGTCGCCGTAGGGCATGAAGAACCCGGCCGTTACTGACGGGGGATACAGCAACGACCGGGTGTTAGTTGATCATAGAACCATCGGGCGGGCCACACAAGCGGAACCACGCAGATAGGCGAAACCTCGAGCCCAGGCAGCCGGGGCCAGCTCCTCAGCGAATGGTGATCTGCCGGTTCGCCAGGCCGTTTCGGGCCGCGCGCTCGGCGTCACCCAACGGCGCCGTCGTCAACAATGCGTCCCCTAACCGCTCCGCGAACCTCTGCGCCGGCTCCTCGATCGCATCGGCGCCCATGCCAAGGGGCAGATCCCACACCGGCACGAGCAACCCGTGCGCGCGAAAGGAGCCGACCAGGCGAGTCTCGGGACCCAAGTCGTCGGCGCCCGCGGCGTGCAGGCGTGCGAGCGCTGTGAGCAGCTCTTCCTCATCATGCGGCTGTACCCACCGCAGATGCTCCTTGGTACCGACTGATGTCCAGTACGCCGCCTCAACCGAGGTCAATCGCCTCGTCGGATCGACAGCCGCGTTCAGCGACTCCAGAGTCGCCGCGACGGAGCCATCGACGTCCTCCATGCTCTCGAACCAGAAGTCGAACCCAGGTAGGACCTCAACCACGAATGCGCTCTCGGGGTCGACGACGTCCTGCAGCCGCGGACCGGGGCCAGGCAGCGACGCCATAACGACGCTTTCTCCGGGCGCCGCCGCCAAGGCGAGCCCCAGCGCCGCAGCGAAGTCGCTGCTCGGATCCCCGGATTGATGGGTCACCTGCACAGCGAGCAAGATCTCAGAGTCCTGACGGACGAGGGCGGGCGTGAGACCGGGCAACAGGGTTGCTGCCCTCACTGAGCGGCCCTTCGCTGCGCCGTCGTACGCGTCTGGCCGCAGCGTTACCGTCGCCAGCGCCGCCGGGACGAACTCGCGCATGGCGACCCAGTCGCACTCCCCGGGCAAACCCTCGAAACTCCGCACAACGTACGGCGCAGAGGCGTCCGCTCCACCGTGACAAGCCTTGAAGCGACGTCCCGAACCGCAGGGGCAAGGCTGCCGCGGACCTACCTCCCCGTCCAGAACGGGGGGCTTCTTCGCGGGGCGTGCCTTCTTGACCATGGATCCTAGTCCTCGGGCGACTGCTCCGGCACCAGCCGAAGGGCGGTTTCCGGGTCGTCTGTGATGATCGCGTCCACCCCGACGGATGTGCACAGCTCGATGTCGGCCGAGTCGTTGGCTACCCACACGTACACCTCGTGGCCGGCGGCGTGCGCGGCCTCGACGTACTCAGGATGCGCCCGGACGATGTCCATGCTGGGGCCCGCGGCACTCGCGCCCAGCGGCAACGAGCCATCACGGTAGCGCAGCGGCACCCTCTCCATCAGGTAGACCGTCTCGAGCCCCGGCGCCATCTCGAGACAGCGGCGAAGGCCGATCCACGAAAAGCTCATCACGTGCACCGGCGACCTCACCCCCCGCTTCGGACGAGCCCACCCATAACGGTGCAGCAGCTCCACGAGGCGACGCTCGACGAGGCTTGCGTATCGCGTCGGGTGCTTGGTCTCGATCGCGACGTCCACCGGTTGGTTCCAGTCCTTGACCAGGTCGAGGAGTCGTTCAAGCGTGACGAACGAGGCTGGGGCATCGTCGTCGGGCGCCTCGTCGTCAAGATCACGCCATGGGTTCTTCCAAGTCGCCCAGTCAAGAGCCTCCAGCTGGTCCAGTGCCAACGTCGAGACGGGCCCACGCCCGTTGCTCGTGCGTTCCACCCGTCGGTCGTGCACGCATACGAGGTGGCCGTCCGCGGTCAACCGGACGTCGCACTCCAGCCCGTCGACGCCCAGCTCGAGCGCCCACCGGTATGCCCCGAGCGTGTGCTCCGGCATCACCGTGCCGCTGCCGCGGTGGGCGATCACCAATGGTCTCTCGCGCGGGCTCAACGGGGTCAACGAAACTCGGCGCGAACGGCGGGGCGATCTCGGTGGCTTGACCATCTTGCTCATCTCATGCGGCAGAGTATGCCGGCACTACCACGTCTGATATCCGCCACCTGGGCCACGGCGCCTATCCTCGGTCCCGGCACCGCCTCGGCCCTTGGCCGTCGAGGCGCCGACCGCGCAAGCAATGGCGATGAGGGCGAAACCCGCGCCGATGACGATGGTGGCCGTGATGCCCTTGTCACCTTGGGCCGACTGTCCGTCCGCGTCGGTGATGGCACTGGCGAGGTAGAGACCGACCAAGACGGTGACCAGCCCCAGCCCGGCGATGGCGAGACCGATGATGTCGGGAGCGCCGCCTTTTGTTTGCTTCTTGGCGACGCGGGCGATCCACAGGCCTAGCGCCACCAGCGCCACCACGCCTGCAACGATCAGGAAGATCGTGTCCAACGTGTCGCTCGACTTGGCGTCGTCAGCACTGACGGCGTTCCCGTCGGCGAAGTCAGCGAAGACACCGCGCCTGGCAGTGAACGCCCAAACGGCATACGCGAGGCAAAGCAGTGCCGCGAGGATGAGCGCGACCATCGCGGCAAGGCTGCCTGCCCTGCCCGCAGAGCCACCGCTGGCTGAGCTGCCGGTCGGAGACTGCCAGCCTGCACTGTGCGTCGCGTCGCCTGGGGGGTAGTAGGGTCCTTGCTGGCCCGCGCTGTAGGCAGTTGTCGGCGGCGACGCGTACCCGGTGCCGTGGCCCGGATAGGGCGCACCTGCGGAGGGACCAGCAGTTGCCTGTCCAGACGGTTGGTACGGCGCCTGTTGCGGTTGGTACGGCCCCTGTTGCGGCTGGTACGGCGCCCGTTGCGGTTGGTACGGCGCCTGCTGCGGCTGGTACGGCGCAGAGCCACCCGGCGGCGGCCCTTGTCGCGGAGCAGTGGTCGGCGGGAGTGGCTGCGTGGGCGACGGCGCCCCGCTACCCGGCGGCCTCTGCGCCATGACGAGCCCGCATCGTCCGCACGTCGACGTCCCGGGCGGGTTGTCCAACGCACAACGTGGACACCGCATCGGATCCCCAATCTTGGAGTGCTCGAAAGTCTCTCTCTGCGAGCGTACCGAAGGCCGGGCCATCCCGCGTCGCCTCGTTGCGGTGCAGCGGGCGATCCGAGCCTCGGAGCGTCGTTGGTTCGTGGTCCTCGCGTCCTCTGGTCGCGGGCTGTCCGCCCGGTAGGGCGACGCCCCTCTCGGTGCATCAGTGACGACCGTGGTGAGCGCAAGTGGGATCGAGGTGGACGCGGTCGTACCAGACTTCGGCAGCACGCGGGCCCTGGACCAGGTGACGTTCGAGGTGCGGCCGGGTCGGATGACTGGTTTCGTCGGCGCGAGTACGCGCTTCACCGCCCCATCCGCAGCGAAGCCGACTGGTTTGCGGATATCGGCGGCATCCGCATCATCGATCAACACCAGGCCGACAGTGAGCGTGTCGTGGTCTTCGGGGCCGGCAGACCCGAGGCGGCACAAGAGGTGCTACGCGAGGCGCTCGGGCGAGGACCCGGGCACGAGCTGAGACGCCGCACCCCGACCCTGGCGGAGATCTTCCGAGAGGCGGTCGCATGAGCGAGCCGACAACCTGGTGGCGACTCGTCGCTGCCCGAGAGGTCACCACTCGCGTACGGGACAAGACCTTCCTGATCAGCACGGCCGTACTGGTGGCGCTCGTGTTCGGCGGGATCATCATCGGAAGCGTCGTCGGTGGGCGACCTGCGTCGTACGACGTCGCGGTCACAGACCAGGCCGGCACCCGGCTCGTTGCGTTGACCCAGGACCAGTTGCGGGCGCAGAGCGGTGACGACGAAGCGGAGGTGACCGCCACCGAGGTCGATGACAACGCTGACGCCCGCGCCGCGGTGGATGACGAGGACGTGGACGCGGCGCTGCTGCCGACCCGGAACGGCTTCGACATCGTCGGGCGTGACGAGGTGCCGTCCGACCTTTCTGCGGCGGCCCAGAGCGCAGAGTCGTTGCTGGTTCCTCGTCTTCCTCGTCGTCGGATTCCTCGCCCTGGCCAGCTTGTGGTCGGTCGCCGGGTCGCTGGCGACACGTCAGGAGGACCTCCAGGCCACCACTGTCCCGGGCCAGGCCTTGCTGATCGTCCCCTACCTGATCGCGGTGACCGAGCGATCGAGGTTGCGTCGTTTGTACCGATCGCGTCTTCCATGACGATGCCCGCTCGCCTCGTCGGCGGCGACGTACCGCTCTGGCAGCCGATCGTGTCGCTGCTGCTCGCCGCCACTGCTGCCGCGCTGCTCATCCGGCTCGGGGCACGCGCCTCATCGTCACCGAGCGCGTCGTCAGATCACCTGGGGTGGCGCTCCTGCGTCGGAGACCATCGGGCGCTGTGCTTGGTCCCAGGCGAGCATGCCGCCAGACAGGTTCAGCGCGTCGTAGCCCTGAGCCTGGAGGAACGCCGTGGCCTGCGCCGAGCGCCCCCCGGCCTTGCAGACGACGACGACCTGGTCGGCAGCTGGGAGATCACCCAAACGTTGTGGCAGCTGCGCCAGCGGCACATGCCAGGCGCCGTCGATGTGTCCTGCGCGCCACTCGTCGTCCTCCCGCACGTCAAGGATCGCAAGGCCCTCGGGAAGCTCGGCGGGCACCGCGGTGACGTCGACCTCGGCAATCGGCTGGCTCATGGGCCCAGCCTTCCATGATCTGCCAGGTAACATACGGTCACTTGAGCAGCCTGGAGAGGCGCCGGTCGGCGAGCGGTTTGCCGCCGGTCTGACAGGTGGGGCAGTACTGCAGAGCCGAGTCGGCGAACGAGACCTCGCGGACGGTGTCCCCGCACACCGGGCAGCTCTCGCCGGCCCGCCCATGCACGCGCAGGCCGGCCTTCTTCTCGTGCTTCAGGTCAGCCGCCGCCACGCCGTCCGACCTTGCCACGGCCTCCCGCAGCGTCCGACCCATGGCGTCGTACAGCCGGGCGACGTCCCCGGCGGGCATGTCCGCCGGCTTGAATGGGGACATCTTCGCAACGTGCAGGATCTCGTCGGAGTAAGCGTTGCCGATGCCCGCGATGATGGACTGGTCGCGCAGAATCCCCTTGATCTGGGCTCGGCCCGCCCCGGCCAGGATCGCTGCGAACACCTCGAGGGTGAACGCCGCACTGAGCGGGTCCGGCCCCAGCCGGGTGATGCCGGGTACGTCGTCCGGGCTGCGCACGACGTACAGCGCCAGGCTCTTGCGGGTGCCCGCCTCGGTGAAGTCGAGTCCGGAGCCGTCGTCGAGCAGGAGCCTCGCTGCGAGCGGACCCTTGCCTGGCCGCGGCGGCGTGTCGGGGAGCTCATCGCGCCAGCGCACCCAACCGGCTCTGGCCAGATGGACGACGAGGTGGATGTCGTCGACGCCGATGTCCAGGAACTTGCCGTGCCGGCAGACCCCGCCGACGAAGAGCCCTGAAAGGGCGCCCGGAGCAGGGTCGAACGTCTTCAAGGCAGCCAGCGCCACGATGTCGAGGCGCGCCACGGCGCGTCCGGCCAGCCGAGCGCCGATGTCACGCGTCAGCGCCTCCACCTCGGGTAGCTCAGGCATGCGCCAAGTGTGCCTGCTAGGTGGCCGATTATCACGGCTGGTTGCGGCGCTCAGGAGCGGGAGGCATCATGGCGAGATGCGCGCCAGTCCCGCCCGTGCCCATGGCGAGGTCTTTCTCGACGCCCGCGGCAACGGCCGGGCGATGCGGCTCACCTGGCATCACGAGTGCGATCTCGTTGTCTTGTCGCTGTGGCGAGACGACACCTGCGCCGGCACCTTCCGACTGGTCCGAGAAGACGTCAACCCCTTCGTCGACGCGCTCGTCGACGGGCTCCGCGACGCGGCAGGGCCACCGTTCGCGGGCCGGCAGGTGGCTGCCGGTGCCCCACTTGCTGCGCCTGTCCCGGGGCAGACCGTTTACCGAGACCCGGTGGAGCCGGCTGCGGCTGAGCATCCGTCGTCCTTCATGGACTGGGTCTGGGGCGACTCCCCGAGCTCTCACGCGTCCTAGTGCGCCGGGCCACCGCCCCAGGGACGAGGAAGCGGCAGGGCCAACGCTCGGCGCAAGGCGGCAAGATACTCCTGCCGGTCCACCTCGACCGCACCGAGCGAGACCAGGTGGTCGGTGGCCCACTGCACGTCGAGCAGCCGCTCGTAGCCGTCCTGCAGCAGCTCGACGAGGGCCATCAGCGACACCTTCGACGCGTCGCGCTCCCGGTGGAACATCGACTCCCCCGCGAAAAGGCCCCCGACCGCGACGCCGTACAGCCCGCCGACGAGGACCCGCTCTCGCCACACCTCGACCGAGTGCGCCCATCCGAGTTGGTGCAGCCGCCGGTACGCCGTCAAGATGTCGTCGTCGATCCAAGCACCGCGCCGGGCAGGATCAGCACACGCCGCAACCACCTCGTCGAACGCCTGGTCCGTCGTGACGGTGAAGCGGCGAGCCGACCGGCGTAGCGAACGCGTCACCCGGAGCCCGTCGAGCGGCAGCACACCGCGCCGCACCGGTGACCACCACGCCATCCCGGGCGCTTCATCGAGCGGCATCGGGAAGAGACCGGCCCGATACGCCGCGAGGATGGTCGACGGCTCGAGATCAGCGCCGATCGCCACCAAGTCGTCGGCCGCCTCCATGGGGTCGGGGAAGACCCATGGGCTGGCAGGTGGCTCAACCGGCACGACGAGGCTCACCCGTCCCGGTCCGCAGCACTGGCTGGCTCAGCTGCCGGCCTTTCGCCGAAACTGTCGCCGCTGCTTGTCGTTGCGAGCCTCGCTGACCCCCTGGTTGCTGGTGCCGTCCGCGTGCATCTGGTTATGCCGAGCCTGCTTTCGCTCAAGTGCCTCCCGGAACTTGCGGTGTTGCTCGTCCACTTCGCTCGGGGGTTCCTTCGTGGGCTCACTCACGGCGATCTCCTCGCGGTCGGGGACTGCGCCAGTCCACTCAACCAAACTCGAGAGGTCGATGCCAGGTCGGGCCGGTGAGCGCCGACAGCACCCAGCGAAGCGACAGCCCACGTCACCGCCGTACGCTCGGGAGATGGCGCCGCGCGGGCGCACCGGTTGGCAGCACCGAGGAACTTAGGAGGAGCGGCGTGGCTGGTGGCAAGTTGGTGGGGCGGCTGGCCCGACCGGTGGCAATGCGCGGTGCTCCCGGACTGACCGCCAACGTGGTACGACAGGCGTTCGACCGGGCTGTGGACGGCATCGGTCCGCTCAAGGGCGCCGCGGAGGCCGCCGACGGACGGCTTCGCAGCAGCGACGGCAACGTCGACAAAGCGGTGGGGTCGCTCATCGACTCGCACGTCCGGCTTGCCGGGCTGCAGGGGTTCGTGACGAACCTCGGTGGCCTCGCGACGATGGCGGTGGCCATCCCGGCGAACATCTCAGGTCTGGCGCTGCTCCAGGTGCATCTGGTCGCCGGCATCGCGCATCTGCGCGGCTACGACCTCGCCGATCCGCGGGTACGCAACGCCGTCCTCGCCTGCATGCTCGGTGAGGATGCTGTGAAGTCGCTGATCAAGAAGAGGAAGCTGCCGAGCACCCCCATGGCCATCGCGACAGCACCCCAGCACGACCCGGAGCTCGACCAAAGAATCGCCACCGAGGTGGCCACCGAGCTGATTACCCGCGTCGCCGGCAAGCGCACGATTGCCGTGGTGGGGCGTCGCGTTCCCGTCATCGGCGGCGGCGTGGGTGCGGTGACCGACGGGTACGGCACGTACCAGATCGGCCGGTACGCCGCCAAGGAGCTGAAGCGGCGTCAGCCGTCCACCTGACGGGCTCGGCCCAGTCAGCTCATTCCAGTCAGCTCAGCACGGTGGCGACCCGCGACTCCGGTCGCTTGCCGAGCTTGTCCGACATCCAGATGGTGGTCGCCACCAGCGATTCCAGGTCGACACCTGTCTCGATCCCGAGCCCCGAAAGCTGCCAGACGAGGTCCTCGGTGGCCAGGTTGCCCGTGGCGCTCTCGGCGTACGGGCAACCGCCGAGTCCTCCCGCAGAGGCGTCGAACGTCGTCACCCCGAGCCGCAGCGCGGTGAGCGCGTTGGAGAGCGCTTGGCCGAACGTGTCGTGGAAGTGGACCGCGAGCTCACCGACGTCCACACCGGAACCAAGAAAGCCGCCGATGACCGCGGCCACCTGCCCGGGCGTTCCCACACCGATCGTGTCACCAAGGGAGAGCTCCGAACAGCCCAGCCGCAGCAGGCGTCGGCCCACCGAGACCACCTGCTCGACAGGCACGTCCCCTTCCCACGGATCGCCGAAGCTCATGGACAGGTACGCCCGGACCCGGAGACCGGCGCCCAATGCTTCCGCCACGACCGGCTCGAACATGTCGAACTGGTCGTCCAGGCTGCTGTTGAGGTTGCGTTTGGCGAATGTCTCGGTGGCGGAACCGAAGATGGCGATCTCGCGCACACCCGCCTCGAGCGCACGCTCCAGCCCTCGCCGATTGGGCACCAGGACGGGCATCCTGGGTACGGCGCCGAGGTCCACGGCCTTGATGAGCTCCTCGGCGTCGGCGAGTTGCGGTACCCACGACGGGCGGACGAAGCTCGTCACCTCGATGGCCTGGAGCCCGGCGTCGACCAGCCGGGAGACGAACTCGGCCTTGACCCCCACAGGCAGGATCGTCGACTCGTTCTGGAGGCCGTCACGCGGGCCGACCTCGTAGATCGTGACGCGCTGAGGAAGACCCGGCTGCCTGACGACCTGCGGCATACGCATCACGACGGGCTCCTTGCGTCTGGCTCGGCCGCGGACGCGGCCGCAGCCCCTTCGGCAGCTGGCTCGACCGCGAACAGCTGCGCGCCGCGGTCGACCTGGGCGCCGGCGACGGTGCTCACCTCACTGACGGTGCCGGTGAGGGGCGCCTTCAGAGCAAGCTCCATCTTCATCGCCTCCATCACTGCCAGGGTCTCACCCTCGACAACCGAGTCGCCGACCGTGGCGCTGACGGCAAGCATGGTGCCCGGCATCGGCGCTACGACGCAGCCGTCCACCACACCAGCCCGGTTGGCTGGCCCGAAGGCGTCGGGGCGCTTCAGCGAGTACGTCTGGCCCTGATAGCTCACCAGCACCTCATGAGGTCCAGCGAGCACGCGACCGACATGCGTGGCGCCTTCTATCTCGAGCCGGACACGATCTCTGCTCGTGGACAGCGGCCGCACCTTGACGGACGAGTGAGGACCGTCGATGCGCCCGGCGGCCACATCGACGCTCAGCACCCGGATGTCGTCCTCGCCTGCGGCGAGCTCGATCGGCACCGGTGCCGGCGGTGACCCCGACCGCCAGCCGTCGGCGATCGCGAAGGGATGCTGCGCCTGCGCATCGTGGGCCGTCGCCAGGGACCAGGCGGCGAGACACCAGGCGGCCACTGGTGTTTCGACCTTGAACGTGTCGGCGCGCGAGTCGAGCCACCCCGTGTCTATCTCACCCAGGCGGTAGGCGTCAGACGCGGCGAGGGCTCTGAGGAAGCCGACGTTTGTGGTCAGCCCGAGGATTGCCGTGTCGTCGAGCGCATTCACGAGCGCCCGGCGCGCCGCTTCGCGGGTCGCGCCGGAGACAATGATCTTGCCCAGCATCGGGTCGTAGTGGGTGGTGACCCGTTGACCGGGCTCGAGCGCCGCGTCCACGCGCGCCCGTGACGGCCAGGTCACGACACCGGCGACACCGGCCTGAGGCAGGTAGCCGGCGTAGGGGTCCTCGGCATACACCCGTGCCTCGATGGCATGTCCGCGAGCACAGATGTCGCTTTGCCCGAAGGGCAGCGGCTCCCCTTGGGCTACGGAGAACTGGAGCGCGACGAGGTCGAGCCCGGTGATGGCTTCGGTGACGGGGTGCTCCACCTGCAGACGGGTGTTCATCTCCAGGAAGAACGCCTCCTCGCCCGCGACGAGGAACTCGACGGTTCCGGCGTTGACGTAGCCGACCGTCTCGGCGAGGGCCACGGCGGAGTCGGTGACGATGCGGCGCACGTCTGCGGAGACGAGGCTCGCGGGTGCCTCCTCCATCACCTTCTGGTGCCGGCGCTGCACGGAGCAGTCCCGCTCGAAGAGGTGCACCACGTTGCGGTGCTCGTCACCCAGCACCTGCACCTCGATGTGGCGACCGTGCTCGACGTACCGCTCGAAAAGCAGCGTGTCGTCACCGAACGCCGCCGTCGCCTCTCGCCGCGCAGCCGCCACCGCAGCCGGCAGGTCGGCCGCGGCCCGCACGATGCGCATGCCCTTGCCACCGCCTCCTGCGGCGGCCTTCACCAGAAGTGGGAAGCCAACCTGATCCCCGGCCGCGACCAGGTCGCCGGTCGTGGTGGAGTCTGCGGCCGGGACGACCGGAACGCCGGCGTCGGCGGCGATCTGACGCGCCCTGTCTTTTCTGCCCATGGCGTCCATCACGTCGGCGGAGGGACCGATGAAGACCAGGCCCGCCTCGGTGACGGCGCGCACGAAATGCGACTGTTCGGACAAGAATCCGTAACCAGGGTGGACAGCGTCGGCACCGGAGCGCTTCGCCGCCCCAATCAGGGCAGGGATGGACAGGTAGGACTCAGTGGCGCTGGCCGGCCCGATGCGGACGGCCACGTCTGCTTCTCGCACGTGTGGTGAGTCACGGTCGGCGTCACTGTAGACCGCGACGCTGCGCAGACCTACCGCCGAGGCGGCGCGGATGATGCGCAGCGCGATCTCCCCGCGGTTGGCGACGAGGACCGTGCCAAACCTCGTCACGCCGCCACCCCGCTCTGGACGTCAACGCTCTGCCGGCGCAGAACGGACACGACTACCGAAGGGTCCGCTCGAACCTCGACAACCTCAGTCCCGATCGGAAGAGTCGAAGGCTGCACCGCAAACCCCCTGTTTGCATCGCAGGTTTGCGATGTGAACAGTCCATTTGGCGGGTTTACATCGCAAACCGGGGAGAGGGAGCGGTGAGTCTGTACGGACATAGTTAGGTCACATCCGGAAGACGCCGTAGGACGGGTCGGGCACCGGAGCGTTCGCGGCCGCCGCCAGCCCCATGCCCAGCACCCGGCGGGTGTCGGCCGGGTCGATGATGGCGTCATCCCACAGCCGGGCGGTGGAGTAGTAGGGCGACCCCTGGGTCTCGTACTGATCCCTGATCTGGCGTTTGAACTGCTTTTCGTCCGCGCTCGACCACGCGCCCCCGTTCGCCTCGATGCCGTCGCGTCGTACGGTCGCGAGCACGGCCGCCGCCTGCTCGCCACCCATGACGGAGATGCGGGCGTTCGGCCACATCCACAAGAAGCGCGGGTCGTAGGCACGTCCGCACATGCCGTAGTTTCCGGCACCGAAGGACCCACCGATGACCACGGTGAACTTCGGCACGACCGAGCAGGCGACGGCCGTGACCAGCTTCGCGCCGTCCTTTGCGATCCCGCCCGCTTCGTACTGGCGGCCGACCATGAACCCGGTGATGTTCTGCAGGAAGACAAGAGGGACGCCTCGTTGGTTGCAGAGCTCGATGAAGTGGGCGCCTTTGAGGCTGGACTCGCTGAACAGGATGCCGTTGTTGGCCACGACGCCAACTGGATACCCCCAGATGCGCGCGAAACCGCAGACGAGTGTCTCTCCGTACAGCGCCTTGAACTCGTGCAGCCTGGACTCGTCCACGATGCGTCGGATGACCTCGCGGACGTCGTACGGCGTTCGCGTCTCCGCGGGCACCACGTCGCAGAGGGTGCCTGGGTCCTCGGCCGGCTCCTCCGGTTCGTGCTGTGCCAGCGACGGCGGCCTACGCCGTTCGACCGTGGCTACGATGCTGCGCACGATCGCCAGCGCCTCGGCGTCGTCGGCGGCCAGGTGGTCAACCACCCCGGAGGTTCTGGCGTGGACGTCACCGCCACCCAGGTCCTCCGCCGTGACGACCTCCCCTGTCGCCGCCTTGACCAGTGGCGGCCCCCCCAGAAAGATCGTGCCCTGGTTACGCACGATCACCGTCTCGTCAGACATGGCCGGCACATAGGCACCACCTGCGGTGCAGGAGCCCATCACCGCTGCGATCTGGGGGATGCCATGAGCCGACAGCTGGGCCTGGTTGAAGAAGATGCGCCCGAAGTGGTCGCGGTCCGGAAACACCTCGTCCTGCATGGGTAGGAAGGCGCCGCCCGAGTCCACGAGATAGATGCAGGGAAGTCGGTTCGCTGCCGCGATCTCCTGTGCGCGAAGATGCTTCTTCACCGTGATGGGGTAGTAGGTGCCGCCTTTCACAGTGGCGTCGTTCGCCACGATGACACACTCACGCCCACCGACACGGCCGATACCGGTGACGATGCCGGCGCTGGGGACGGCGTCGTCGTACATGCCGACAGCGGCCAACGGCGACAGCTCGAGCAGTGGGGAGCCCGGGTCGAGGAGCCGGTCGACCCGCTCGCGGACGAGCAGCTTTCCGCGACCTGTGTGCTTCTTGCGCGCAGCCTCCGAGCCACCCTGGCGCACAAGGGCAAGACGGTCGCGTAGCTCTGCCACCAGATCTCGCAGGTCCACCCGACCTCCTAGCTTGTCCCG
>JAUJOO010000001.1:101896-115345 GCA_030447585.1 Nocardioidaceae bacterium
CGCGTAGCTCTGCCACCAGATCTCGCAGGTCCACCCGACCTCCTAGCTTGTCCCGCTGTCGCTCCATGTTGACAGAGATGCTCGCGTCCATCAGCGGCGCCGCTGGCTGCCGATACACGGCGATCGGCCTCGATGCACCTGAAGGGTCGCTTGAAGGCCAAACTTGCCGGGCGCGCCACCAGATGGCTAGGGTGAAATGGACGTGGCCGAGACCCCTGCCGCGGTGGCCAGCCCGAAAGGATCCGGCCGTGTCTCCTGTGTTTCCCGTAGACCAGCTGACGCAGCACCTCCATCGCGTAGGCCAGCTCGACATCACCGCGACCGACCGTGAGACGAGAACGCGAGAGCTGCTCTTTTTGGCTCTCGACGCAGAAAACGACGAAGAGCGTCACCGCCTCCAAGATGAGATCGTGCTCCTCAACGTGGAGGTCGCGGAGTCCATCGTGATGCGATACCGCAACCGGGGCATCCCTCTCGAGGACCTGGTGCAGGTCGCCTGCCTCGGGCTTGTCAAGGCAGTCAGGGGGTTCGACCCCTACCGGAGCGACAACTTCTTGTCGTACGCCGTCCCTACCATTCTTGGTGAAGTGAAGCGGTTCTTCCGTGACAACGCCTGGGTTGTCCGGCCCCCGCGCAGGATTCAGGAGCTGCAGGCAGAGATAGGCGCGATCTCTGCAGAGTTGACTCACGCTCGAGGTCGGACCCCGAGCGTCTCAGACATCGCCACCGAGCTTGACGTCGACGCCAAGGATGTGGAGGAGGCGCTGGCCGCCGACGGCTGCTACTCGCCCAGCTCGTTGGACCGACCCACGGTCGAGGGTGAGGCCGCTTCACTCAACGACACCGTGGGCGGACAGGAAGCCGGCTACGAACGGGCGGAGGCCGTCGTGGCTCTGACTCCGTTGTGCCAAGAGCTGTGCGAACGCGACCGCCGCATCCTCTACCTACGCTTCTTCCACGAGTGGACCCAGGCGAGAATTGCGGCTGAGTTCGGTGTTACGCAGATGCAGGTCTCGCGGTTGCTCACGCGGGTCCTCAAGCAGTTGCGCAACCAGCTCGGAGACGTGGAAGCCTCCAGCCCGAGCTGCTCGACTGACATCGCCGTGTGAGCACCTGCCGCATCGCCGTGGTAGCCCTGCCGCATTGCCGTGGTGACTCTGCCGGAGTTGCCTGAGTGACTGCAAGAAGCGCGTTTAGTCCCGTCAGAGCCTGGGCATTGCATCGCCACCGAACTAGAGGAGACCATTGATGACCACCGCACGTGACCTCATGACGCCACACGCCGAATGCATCGGCGAGGGCGACACCTTGGTGTCTGCCGCTCAGCGCATGCGTGACCTCGACGTCGGTGCCTTGCCGATCTGCGGCGATGATCATCGGCTCAAGGGTGTCCTCACCGACAGGGACATCGTCGTGAAGGTCGTGGCCGAGGGCAGCGATCCCGGTGCGGTGACCGCCGGGGAGCTTGCTCAGGGGAAGCCGGTGACGATCGGGGCCGACGACTCCGCGGAGGAAGCGCTCAGGACCATGGCCGAGCACCAGGTGCGCCGCCTTCCGGTGATCGACGGGCATGACCTGGTGGGTATCTTGAGCCAGGCCGACGTCGCTCGCAGTCTTCCCGACGAGATGGTCGGGCAGGTGCTGCGCGCAGTTTCCAGGTAGCCCTACCGGGGCACGTCGTCTCGTTGCCCTACCCCGGAGACAAACTCGCGCCAGCGGCCCCGCCCGCCCGCAGCCGCGGCAAGGGGCGGTGTCTCGCCTGCGGAGCCGCTCCTCAGACCGGTGAGAAATGACGCAACGGCGTCGCGCCCGCTGACGGCCGGGTTCCAACCGAGGTCGCGCTGGGCTCTGGACGTGTCCAGCATCGGCAGGCTCATCAGCGCGTCGAACAGCCGCGGCGGTGCCGGCACGACATGGGCATGCCAGCCTCCGGCCAAGACACTGCGCACGAGTCGCGGGGGGACTGGGACGTGACGGGCGTCCAGCAGCTCTGCCAGGTCGTGTCCCGTCAAGACGTCGTTTGCCGCGAGGTTGTAGGCGCCCTCCACTTCGCGGGACAGCGCCGAGGCGAATGCCGCCGCGACGTCGTCGGCGTGTACCGCCTGCAGCCGCAGGCCTTTCGGCACCGGTAGCACCGGGACAAGTCCGGGGCGAACGAGTGACCCCGGCACCAGCGGTCCAGCGAACAGCCGCCGCTGCTGAGACGCGGCCTCCCGCTGGAAGACGAACACCGGTCGCATCCTGACCACTCGGGTGTCTGGCGCGCCGAGAGCCAAGCCGTCCGCCAGCCTCTCGTTGTACGCCTTCTCTCGTGAGTATGCCGCCGTCGACGCGCCATGCGTCGACCAGGACTCCGTCGCGGCACGATGGTCCTCGACCGGCGAGTAGGCGGCCACCGAGGACGACATGACGAAAGCGCGCACGCCACATCGCCGGACTGCTTCGATCAGCCGTGCCGTCCCTACCACGTTGTTCGCCCAGGTGACGTCCGATCGGTGGCTCGGCTGGAAGAGCCAAGCAAGGTGCACGACCGCGTCCGCGTCGCTCAGAACCGGATCGATGGCGTCGCACCCGATGTCGGCCCGGTGCCACGTCACGCCGGGGAAGCGCGACTGCACGTTGGCGCCGGGCACCCTGCGGGCGACGACATGCAGATCATGGCCGGGCTCGTCTTGCCGCAGACGTCCGAGCAGGGCCGTGCCGATGTTGCCGGTACCACCCACAATGACGATGCGCATGCGGATCAGTGCCCTCACTGGTCGATCCGAAACGGGTTCATGCGTGCCCTCCGAGGGTATTGACACGCACCCGAAAGGTCGAAGGAAGACATGTCTGAGCAGCCAGTCGAGAGCTCCTCAGCCGACAGCGGATCCCTCACGTTCGTCGGCACAGCCACCACCGTGATAACGATGGGTCCGTTCACCGTCCTGACCGACCCAAACTTTTTGGCGAAGGGTCAGCGCGCCTACCTCGGCTGGGGACTGTGGACACGTCGCCTCACACAGCCGGCAATGACAGTAGGAGCACTACCATCGCTCGACGCAGTTGTCTTGTCGCACCTCCATGGCGACCACTGGGACCGGGTGGCTCGTGCTGAGCTCGATCGAGACGTCCCTCTCGTGACCACGACCCATGCCGCGCGGCGGCTCTCCCCTCGCGGGTTCTCCGCCGTCGGGCTCGAGTCATGGCAGGAGACTCGACTCGACAAAGGCGACCATGAGCTCACGATCACGTCCTTGCCCGCCGTTCACGCCCGCGGCCTCCTCGGCGCGATGTTGCCGCCGGTCATGGGGAGCATGCTGGAGCATCGCCGACAAGGTGTGCTGAGGCGCCGGATCTACCTCAGTGGCGACACCCTGACCGGCGACCACCTCGACGCAATCAACGAGCGCTTCCCAGATATCGATGTCGCCGTGGTTCACCTCGGTGGCACCAAGGTGCTGACAGTGCCGGTGAGCATGGACGGTGCGCAGGGAGTCGACTTCCTGCGCCGGGTCAAGCCTGTGCAGGCGGTTCCGGTGCACTACGACGACTACGGCGTCTTCCACTCGCCGCTCTCGGAGTTCTTGTCGAGCGCAGAGCAGGCGGGGCTGTCGCCCGTCGTCATACCGGTGGCACGAGGAGACTCCGTACCGCTGCCCTCGAGGTAGTCCGAGGTCGGCGGCCTACGTCAACTGGGCGCGCAGCTCGGCCGTGATGCGCGTCAGAAGGCGGGACACCTGCATCTGCGTGACCCCGATCTCCTCGGCGATCTGGCGTTGGGTGTAGTCGTGGTAGAAGCGCAGGGCAACGATCCTGCGGTCGCGCTCGCACAGGTCCCGCACCACACCCGACAACATCACATGCAGCTCAGCGCGGCCGAAACCGACGTCCTTGGTTCCGAGCAGGGACTCCAAGGACGTGGTGCCGATCGAGTCGATCGGTGCGTCGAGGGACTTGGGTGCGTAGCAGCCGAAGGCAGAAATGGCCTCCGAGACAACTGACACGTCCTCTTGAAGCTCTGCAGCCATCTCACCTGTGGTGGGCTCACGACCGAGGTCTTGGCTCAGCTCCCCCGCCACCGTGGAGATCTCACGCTGGAGCTCCTGGATGCGCCGCGTCGGCCGGATGGTCCAGCAGCAGTCCCGGAAGTACTTCTTCAGCTCGCCCGAGATGGTCGGCACGGCGTAGCTGAGGAAGTCTCTGCCGTAGTCGGGCTCGAAGCCGTTCACGGCCTTCATCAGCCCGACGCAGGCGACCTGCTCCAGGTCTTCGTCGGGTTCGCCGCGGCCCCGGTACCGCCGAGCCATGGACCTGGCCACCTCGACGTTGAGAGCCGCGATCTCCGCCCGAATTGCTTCTTGTTCTTCCGGATCTACCGTCTCGCCGAGACGGGCGAAGAGCGCCTGTGTTTCGATGGCCCGTTCGTCGTTCACACGATCTGGTCCGACGAGTGCGGTTGCCGGAGCGCTTGTCAAGGGAGCCGAGGTCATGGACTTCCGCCTGAATTTTTGATGCTCTGCGGCCGTCTGCTCGACCTGCCCCAAGAACACCATATGCGTGTCGTCTTTTCAAGGGCGGGACTAGCCGGCACCGGTCCCTCCGGCGTCTCGAGGAGGTCCCTAGGGCGCACCTGGGCCGATGCGTGCGCTGCTGGTGGCTGGGTGCGAGCCCCGCGTCCGTTGAGCCGTAACGCTGAGGACCGGGCAGGCCACGTGCTCAGGTCGCAGGTCGTCGGTACCGTACGGGGGTGAAGCGAGCGCTGCGGCTCCAAGGCTGTTACTACCTCCTGGGCGGGCTGTGGCCGCTGGTCGGCTACCGGTCATTTGAGCGGCTCACTGGCCCCAAGCCTGATCGCTTCGTGACAGAGGTCGCGTCTGCGCTGTACGCGGTCATCGGGGCAGCGATACTCACCGGAAGCCGCGCCGAGGATCCGGTGACTGCGCGGCGGCTGGCGATTCTGACGGCGATGGTGACGGCTGCGATGGATGTCCGACACCGGCCAGACATCCGTGTGGTGTACGCCGGCGAGGCGGCAGTGGAGCTGATGTTGACTGCCGCCACGGTCGTGGAGGGCCGCACCGCAGTCGTTTGAGATGACACGCCAGGGGAACTACCGCGGCGTGTCCAACTTTCATGTCGTCGACGGCCTAGCCGCTGGGCTGGCCGGTGGAGTAGCGATGACGCTGGTGGAGAAGGTCGAACAGCGCTTCACCGGCCGGCCGAACTCCTATGTCCCCGCCGTAACACTCGGCAGGCTCGTCGGCGTACCGGACAAGGTTGCCCAGCGTTCGACGACGATGAACCTGGGCATGCATTTCGGCCAGGCCGTGGCTCTGGGGTGGTGTGGCCATGATGGCCGAGGGTGGCCTGCGCGGGCTGCGCGCATCAGCGGTGTTTGCCGGCGTACGCCTGACCAATGACCAGATCCTCGAGAACTTCACCGGTGCTGGAGCGCCTCCGTCCACGTGGCCGCGCAAGGAGCTCATCATCGACGTCACCCACAAAGCCGTTTACGGCCTGGTCACCGGTTTGGTGGCCGACCGCCTTGCCGCCAGACGCGGCCCGGGGACAAGGTGCCCGGCATGCGAGCCTGCGGGCGGGCCGACACTCCGATGTCGGACCACCAAGCAAGAACTGAGCTCACCTGCGCGCTGCAGACCGAGGCGCCAGGGCGATCCCCTGTGCGGAGGTTGCCGTGCTTGAAAGCTCTTGAGGCACCAAGACCAGCCCCGCTCGAGAAGCAGCGCGCGATCTGAACCGGTCACTCCACATCGTCGCGGACTTCGCGAACAAGTCACCGCTTTGAACTGGGACGACACAAAAGTCGAGCCCACCAGGCTCACGAAGAATCGCATAGCCGCCTCGGTTCTCCACCACCTGCGCGCCTAACGCGACCAGACGAGCCGTTTCGGCCACGACATCGTCGGTCTCGATGTCGAGGTGCACGCGAGACGCGGTCCCAGCACCCAGGCGCTGAAGAGCAAGAACGAACCCGCCGCAGTCGCCGAGAGACTCGAACTCTCCCTCGGCTGTGGGTTTCCTCCCCCGTGGCACCTTGCCAGAAGGCCAACGAGGCGTCGAACGTCGCCTGGTCATGGTCTATCAAGACGACTCTGGACGCGGCTGCGGTGCACGCCGGAACGCTAACATCTGCGGTCGCGGGCGCCGGCGATACTGGACGGCCACTCGGCAGCTTTCCTGCGTCAGCAACTGTTCGCAGATCTGTGAGTCCGCGAGCCAAGGGACGGTTCAGCGTGTAAACGGCATTGTGCTGTCGCTGAACCGCGGACGTAGTGAGTCTGAACTGCGGTTTCTTTGTGCGCGAGGGGGGAGTTGAACCCCCACGCCCTTTCGGGCACACGGACCTGAACCGTGCGCGTCTGCCTATTCCGCCACCCGCGCGCAACGCCGCGGTGGTTATCAACGCTCAGAGTGGGCTGATCCCGGCCACAGCGACTCAGATGCTAACACGCGACGACTGCCCGACTTGGCGGCCGAACCCCTGCCGACCGTCCCTGCGGCACGGTTGCGGCTACGATCGAGCGCGAGAGAAGGATGTACCGGTCTGCGCTGGACCATGCCGGCTCGACTTCCGCAGACCCCGACACAGAGAACTGATGAGGTTCCCCCGGTGGGTGCGCTGAACCGCTTCGAGCAGCGTCTCGAGCATCTGGTGACAGGTGCCTTCGCGCGAGCCTTTCGCAGCGCCGTACAGCCGATGGAGATCGCTGCTGCCCTCCAGCGTGAGGTCGACAACTCCGCCCAGATCCTCAGCCGGGACCGCCGACTTGCCCCGAACTACTTCGAGATCGACCTGTCGCCGACGGACTTCGATCGCCTGGCCACGTACGGCGAGACGTTGTCGCGCGAGCTGGCTTCCATGCTTCACGAGCACGCCGAGGCGCAGCACTACCTCTTCGCCGGAGCCGTCCAGCTCAACTTCAGCCGCTCTGACGAGCTCACCACCGGCCGGTTCCGGGTGCGGAGTCGGGCATCTGCCGCGGTGACGCCCGCAGCCGGACCGAGCCCGACACCAGCGGGCGTCAACCGAGCGCCGATCTTTCTGGAGATCAACGGCGTCAGGCACCCGCTCGGCCCTCCCGGTGTGGTGATCGGGCGTGGCACCAACGCCGACCTGCGCATCGACGACCCCGGCATCTCCCGCCGGCATCTCGAGTTCCGGGTAGAGCCAGGTCCCCAAGGGCCAGTCGTCAACGTCCGCGACCTCGGCTCGACCAACGGCACCCTGGTCGACGGTCGACGCGTTCAGGAAGCCTCGTTGACCGACGGCTCACAAGTCCAGATCGGGGCGACGCGAATCGTCGTCCGCGCGCCACAGGCGTCTGCCCGCCCGCCTGAGAGTCCGGGCCCGGGCCAATCCGCGAACGAACCTTCCCCACCATGGCAACTTTCGCAGCGAAAGCCAGCCCCACCCCCCGCATCGGGACACCCGTCACACGGTGAGCCGCCACAGCGGCCATGGGGACGGTGAGCCGTGCCTGAGCTGACGTTGACCCTGATCAAGATCGGGTTCCTCGCTCTGCTGTGGATGTTCGTGCTCTCGTCTGTCTCGGTCATCAAGTCCGACCTCTTCGGTGAACGTGTCGATCCGCAGCGGGCACCCGACAACAAGGCCGCGAAGCCAAGCAAGCCGCCCAAAAAGCGCAGGAGTGCGCCGACGAAGCTCGTCATCAGTGAGGGTGCGAACGCCGGGATCACTGTCCCGTTGGAGCGTGCCCCCATCTTGCTCGGGCGCGGGTCGGACGCGACCATCCGGCTCGATGACGACTACGTGTCCACCCGGCACGCCCGCTTCGTGCCGCACGGCGACGACTGGTACATCGAGGATCTCGGCTCCACCAACGGCACCTACATCGGCAGCCAACGCATCACCACTCCGGTGATGGTTGGCGTCGGGACCCAGGTCCGGGTCGGTAAGACCATCGCGGAGCTGAAGAAGTAACCGATGCCTCTTTCGTTGCGGTTTTGTGCCATCTCCGACGTCGGCCGGCGCAAGAAGAACGACGACTCGGGCTACGCCGGCAGCCACTTCCTCATGGTGGCTGACGGGATGGGTGGTGCACCACACGGCGACCTCGCCTCCGCAGTAGCCGTGCAGACGATGCAGCGTCTCGACGTCCCACCTCCTGAGGACTTGCTGGAGGCGCTGGCCGGATCCGTGCACCGCGCCAATGACCGGCTCGCCGAGATGATCGAGGAGGATTCCGGCACCGACGGCATGGGGACCACCGTGACAGCTGTCCTCTTCGACGGTGAACGCATCGCGGTCGCTCATCTGGGTGACTCGCGCGGCTATCTGTGGCGAGACGGCGAACTGCTGCGGATCACCCATGACCACTCTTGGGTCCAGAGCCTCATCGACGAGGACCGCATCACCGAGGAGGAAGCAGCTGTTCACTCCCACCGGTCCTTGCTGCTGAAGGTTCTCGATGGCCGCCATGACAACGACCCGGACCTGGCGAGCTATGACGTGCAAGCAGGGGATCGTGTCCTGCTGTGCAGCGACGGGCTTTCCAGCTTTGTCGACCACGAGCGCATGGCGCAGGCGATGTCCATCGGCTCAGCCGACGCGGTAGCAGCCGAGCTCGTCCAACTGGCGCTCGACTCGCCGAGCAACGACAACATCACCGTCGTGGTGGCAGACGTGGTCGACGACGCGCCCGCTGCAGACCCGATCGTCGTTGGCGCCGCGGCCGCGAGTCCACGGGTAGCCCGCGGCAGGATCCGCAGCTGGGCGCATCGAGACACAAACGCCGCTCCGGGAGAAGCACTCGTCGATGCTGATGTCGACCCAGAGGAGCTCCGTTATGCTCCGCGCGAGCCAAGGCGCTTCGGGTTGGCCCGCCGGCTGGCCCTCATCGCTGCAGTGCTGGGTCTCCTGACGGCCGGCGGGATCATTTCGTACAACTGGACCCAGTCGCAGTACTTCGTGGCCGAGGCCGACGGCCGCGTGGCGATCTACCGCGGCGTACAGGCAGATCTACCGGGAGCCGAGCTGCACCGAGTGTTCGTGCAGACCGACCTCGACCTTGACGAGCTACCTAGTTTCTGGCGGAGCCAGGTCGCCGAGGGGCTCGCTGCGGACAGCCTGCAGGACGCCAAGGGGATCGTCGGCAGGCTCGAAGGGTTCGCTCGTGACTGCGCGACAGAAAAGCCCACTGCCTCGACCAAGAGCTCCAAGGACTCGCCTTCGACCAACTCCGGCGGCGGCCAGCAGGGAACCGCCTCGAAGACGGAGTCAGGCGCAGGAAAGACTCGCTCGCCGGATCCCAAGACGACTCGTACTACCCGAAAGCCCCGGACCGACGAGACGTCGGCGTCCGCTGCCGCGGAGTCCGAAAGCACCGCACCCGACGGCGCCGGCCAAGAAGACGACTGCTCGGGCGCCACGCCGAGTCCGGAGACGTCGCCATGAGTACCGGCCTTGGTGCCTCCGGTCGCAGCCTGAGCACTGTCGCGCCGCGCAAACGTCGCGGTGCCGAGCTCTTCCTCCTGGTCCTGGCGCTGGCCGTAGGTGTCAGCTCGTACGCGCTCGTCGGCCTTGGCCGCGACGGAGAGGTTCCGGTGGACATCCTCCAGTACGGCGGGTTCATGGTTGCCGCGGCGATCGTGTGCCATGCAGTGGTGAGGTTTGCGGCGCCGTACGCCGATCCGGTCCTGCTGCCCGCCGTGATAGCACTCAACGGAATCGGTCTGGCGATGATCCGCCGCATCGACCTGGCCAGCAACACCGACTATGCCAGCCAGCAGCTGATCTGGGCTGGCATCTCAGTGGTCGGGTTCACGGCGACGCTTCTCATCGTGCGGGACCACCGTCGGCTTCAGGCATACACCTACACGACAGGTTTCTTTGCCGTCGTGCTGCTGCTCCTGCCGCTGATGCCGGGGTTCGGTGTGGAGAAGAACGGAGCCCGCATCTGGGTCACGGCCGCAGGGTTGTCGTTCCAACCGGGCGAGGTGGCCAAGATCGCCCTCGCCATATTCTTCGCCGGCTACCTCGTCGTCAAGCGTGATGCGCTGGCGCTGGCCGGGCGCCGCTTCCTCGGAGTCGACCTCCCGCGCGGTCGCGACCTGGGTCCGATCCTGCTGATGTGGCTGATCAGCCTGGCAGTGCTCGTCTTCCAGAAGGACCTGGGTTCGTCGCTGCTCTTCTTCGGCCTCTTCGTCGTACTGCTCTACGTGGCAACGGAGCGGCCAGCCTGGCTGGTGGTGGGCGGCCTGCTCTTTGCCGGCGGCGCCTACTTCAGCTACCTCACCTTCGCGCACGTCCAGACCCGCGTCGGCGGCTGGCTCGACCCGTTCAGCAACCCCGACGATTTCGGACAGATCATCCAGGGGCAGTACAGCCTCGCCTGGGGCGGCATCCTGGGTCGCGGCTGGGGCCAGGGAAGCCCCTACCTCACGCCGTACGCGTGGTCGGACTTCATCGGCACCTCGCTCGGTGAGGAGCTCGGGCTCACCGGACTGATGGCGATCATCGTGATCTACGGGCTCATCGTCGAACGTGGCCTGCGCACGTCGCTGGTCTGCCGCGACGCGTTCGGGAAACTGCTTGCTGTGGGGCTGTCCATGGCGATCGCTTTGCAGGTCTTCGTCGTGCTCGGCGGGGTGACGAGGCTGATCCCGCTCACCGGCCTCACCACCCCGTTCTTGTCGTACGGCGGTTCCTCACTCATCGCCAACTGGATCATGGTGGCCCTCCTGCTGCGGATCAGCGACCGTGCTCGGCGGCCACCGCCAGACCTCACCCCTGCGATGTCGACCGACGAGACAGCGGTGGTGAAGATGCGATGAACCGGCCCATCCGCACTCTCGCCATCGGGTGTTTCGTGCTTTTCGCGGCGCTGCTCCTCAACGCCAACTACATCCAGGTATTCAAGGCAAGTGACCTGAACGACCAGAACGCCAACAAACGCGCGCGCGATGCCGAGTGTTCTCGCCAGCGTGGCCCGATCATGGTCGATGGACAGACGGTCGCCGACAGCGTTCCCACGAAAGACGCCCTCAAGTTCCGTCGTACGTACCGGTTCCCGGCGCTCTACACACCGGTCACGGGGTACTTCTCGTGCCTCTACGGGACGAGCGGGGTGGAGAACTCCCAGAACTCGGTCCTGTCCGGCAGCGACGAGCGGCTGTTCGTCAACCGGGTCGTCGACATGGTAGGAAACGAGCAGCCCAAGGGTGGCAGCGTGCTTCTCACGATCGACCCCGACGCGCAGCGGGCAGCCCTCCAGGGGCTAGAGGCGCTGCCAGGTGAGAGCCGTGGTGCGGCGGTGGCGCTCGATCCCGAGACCGGCGCGATCCTGGCCATGGTCTCGGAGCCGACGTACGACCCCAACGTGTTGGCCACTCCCGACATCGAGGCTGCCCAGCAGGCTTGGAAACGACTGAGCAGCGACGGCGGCAAGGCGATGCTGAACCGGGCGGCCCAAGAGATCTATCCACCCGGTTCGACGTTCAAGCTGGTGGTCGCGGCGGCGGCACTCTCAGACGGCTACGCGCCGGACTCCATGGTCAAGGCCGGTTACGAGCTCGACCTTCCGCAGACCACGAAGACCGTGAAGAACGAGAATGGCGGCAACTGTGGCGGCGAGCGGATCACGTTCACCCAGGCGCTCGCCGTCTCGTGCAACGTCACGTTCGCCGACCTCGGGCTCAAGCTCGGCGCCGACACCCTTCAGGAGCAGGCGGAGATGTTCGGCTTCAACGAGGACTACCTCGACGAGCTGCCCATCGCCGAGAGCGACTTCCCTTCCGACGTCAACGAGCCGAACACCGCCTTCTCGTCGATCGGGCAGTACGACGTCGCAGCTAGTCCGCTCCAGATGGCGATGGTCGCCGCCGGCGTTGCCAACGACGGCGCCGTGATGCGCCCGTACGTTGTCGCGGAGGTCCGCTCGCCGGACGCGGAACTGCTCGAGGACGCCGACCCGGAGGTGCTGCAGCAGGCCATGCCGGCCTCGGCCGCCGACGACCTCACACAGATGATGGTCGCAGTCGTCGAGAACGGGACCGGAGTGCCGGCCCAGATCGAGGGCGTCCCCGTCGCCGGCAAGACCGGGACAGCCAACTCGTCCCCCGACCGACCTCCGTACGCATGGATGGTGGCGTTTGCGCCGGCGGACGACCCACAAGTGGCAGTGGCGGTACTCGTCGAGCAGACCGGGGTCGCCCGCGACGAGATCACCGGTGGCGGTCTGGCCGGGCCGATCGCGCGCGACATCATGAAGGCGGTGATGGCTCCGTGACCGAGCTCGCCGGTGGGCGCTACGTCTTGTCCGAGCTGATCGCGGCCGGCGGAATGGGGGAGGTGTGGCGGGCCCGTGACACGTCTTTGGACCGCGACGTGGCCGTGAAGCTGCTGCGGCCAGACATCGCTGGTGACCAAGCGTTCCGGAACCGGTTCGCCTCGGAGGCTCGACACACCGCGGCTCTGCACGACCCGCACATCGCCACCGTCTTCGACTACGGCGATGACATCGACGCAGCCGGTCAGCATCGGGCGTATCTCGTCATGGAGCTCGTCGACGGCGTGCCGCTGTCGGAGCTGCTGACGGCGCCGATGGATCCGGCGAGCGCGGCTCGTCTGGTGAGCCAGGTGGCCGAGGGGCTCGCGGTCGCTCATGCGGCCGGGATCGTGCACCGCGACGTCAAGCCCGCCAACTTCATCGTCAGGCACGACGGGCGCGTGAAGATCACGGACTTCGGCATCGCCCGAGCGCGCGGCGCCGCCTCCGTCACCGACACCGGGACCATCATGGGCACACCGCACTACCTGGCGCCGGAGGTCGCCGAGGGTCATGAGGCCACCTCCGCCAGCGACATCTACTCGCTCGGGGTGGTGCTGTACGAATGCCTGGCCGGGAGGAAGCCATTCACCGGTGACACTCCGGTCGCTGTGGTCATGGCGCACCTGCGTGACACCCCTCCGCCGTTGCCGCCGTCCGTCCCGGCGGGCCTCCAGGCACTCGCGGCAGCTGCGATGGACAAGGATCCCAGCCGGCGACCCGCGAGCGCGGCCATCTTCGCCACGGCTGCTCTTGCCGCTGTGGACCCCTCGACTCCCGACGCCCCTACCGTGGCCGTCACACCTGCCCCGACTGCGACCCGGGTCCTCCCCACCGCGCCGCCGGCCGGTCACACGGGTTCAGCGACGTACGCTGAGCCTCCGAGGCGTCGGGTGGGGTGGCTCCCGGTCGCCGCCCTGCTCATCGCCGCCCTCGTTCTCGCCGGCATCGCGTACGCACTGCTGAACGACCCCGGGGACGGCGCCACAGCGCCCACAGCAGGCGACGACACCAGCGCTCAGCAGTCACCGCGCGATGCCGTCTCGAAAAGCACCAGCCAGGCCGCGACCACTCCCGCCTCGACTACCCCGACGACGCCCTCTCCACCAGCCACCACTGCAACCTCTACTCCGCCGACAACCTCTACTCCGCCGACAAC
>JAUJOO010000001.1:115445-117803 GCA_030447585.1 Nocardioidaceae bacterium
CAACCTCTACTCCGCCGACAACCTCTACTCCGCCGACAACGTCTCCACCGACGGGGGTGTTCGTCGACAGGACGGCCATCATCGGTCAGAACGAGAAGGACGCGGAAGAGGAACTCAAAGGCATAGGACTTGTTGTCGAAACAGTAGACGTCGCCGGTGGGGAGAAGGACATTGTCCAAGACGTTGTCCCGAGCGGTGGGGTGGAGCCCGGAAGCGTGGTGACCTTGTACGTCTACCGAGGGGACGAAGGCGGCAACGGCGACAACGGAAACGACGAGGGCGACAAGGGCAAAGGAAACGACGAGGGCGACAAGGGCAAAGGCAACGACGACAAGGGAAGGGGCTGAGCCGTGGACGCCGACCAGCGCGAGACCATCGGCGACGGCCGCTACGAGATGGACGGCCTGCTCGGTCGCGGTGGCATGGCCGAGGTCCGCAAGGCACAGGACGTCCGGCTCGGTCGCACCGTCGCGATCAAGTGGCTGCGCGCGGACTTGGCGAGCGATCCGACGTTTCAAGCGCGCTTCCGCCGGGAGGCCCAGTCGGCCGCGTCGCTGAACCACCCGGCCATCGTTGCGGTCTACGACACCGGTGAAGAGGTGGCCACCGACGACTCAGGTGTCCCTCAGCCCTACATCGTGATGGAGTACGTCGAGGGCCGCACCTTGCGCGACATCCTGCTCGAAGGCCGCAAGATACTGCCCGAACGCGCTCTCGAGATCACCGCGTCGGTACTCACCGCGCTCGACTACAGCCACCGCGCCGGCATCATCCACCGAGACATCAAACCGGCCAACGTCATGCTCACGCCAACCGGAGCCGTCAAGGTGATGGACTTCGGAATCGCCCGTGCCATCGCTGACACCTCAGCCACCATGACGCAGACCGCCGCGGTGGTCGGCACGGCACAGTACCTTTCCCCCGAGCAGGCCCGCGGCGAGCAGGTCGACGCGCGAAGCGACCTGTACTCGGCGGGCTGCCTCATGTTCGAGCTGCTCACCGGCCGCCCTCCCTTTGTCGGCGACTCTCCTCTCTCCGTTGCCTACCAGCATGTGCGGGAGGAGCCGGTCTCGCCGTCGGCACTCGACCCGGAGGTGTCGCCTGCAATCGATGCGATCACCGCAAAGGCGCTGGCCAAGAGCGTTGACGAGCGCTACCAGAGCGCAACCGAGATGCGCGACGACATCGAACGCGCGCTTGAAGGCCGAGCCGTCGTCGCACCTCCCGTGGACAGCTCAGCTGGGACACACCATTTCTTCGGTCCCGCCGCGCTCGACACCGACCCGACCGCGGTCAGCCAGGTCACGACCGTGCAGAACGACGACGAGGGTCGCCGTCGGCGCACCGGCCTGTGGGCACTGCTCCTCCTCCTGCTGGCCGCGCTCGCTGCGGCCGCGTTCTTCGTCGTACCCCAGCTCGACGACAACGAACCCCAGCAGGTGAAGGTGCCCGATCTTCAGGGGATGACCAGAGCAGAGGCAAAGGACACGTTGGAGGATGTTGGGCTGGAGCTCGGTGAGCAGAAAGCCATCACCTCCGACCGGTCGGAGATCAACCTGGTCCTGAGTCAGGAGCCGAACCCGCTGCAACTCGAAGAAGCTGGTACGGAAGTAGACATCGAGTACGGCGCCGGCCCCGACATGGCGACGATCCCTCCGGACATCACCGACAAGACCCTCGCAGAAGCCAAGGACGACCTTGACGACCTCGGCTTCCGGGTGACACCCGTCGAGGACACCGAGAGCACTGAACGCCGCAACGAAGTCACGAGCACCGACCCCCGGCCAGGCGAGGTCCTGCCGCGTGGGTCGGAGGTCAAGGTCATGTACTCGGCCGGGTTCGTCGAAGTCGAGTCCGTCGTGGGGGAGCAGCAGCAAGACGCCACCGACATCCTCGAGCGGCAACGCTTCAATGTGGTCCCGTCGGCTGTCGAATCTGAGACAGCTCGGGGAACGGTCGTCAGACAGGACCCAGCTGCGGGTACCCGTCAACCGGTCGGCACCTACATCACCATCTACGTCTCCTTGGGACCTGGCCCGCCGCCGACGGCGCCTAGCACGCCTCCGACAACCCCGACGTCGGCTCCGCCGACCCAGTCGACCCCCCCGAGGACATCGGCTCCGCCGACCCAGTCGACCCCCCCGAAGACGTCGGCTCCGCCGACCCAGTCGACCCCAACGACCCCACCAACCCCAACACCCCCAACAACCCCACCGACCCCAACGACCCAGTCGACCCCGACAGGCTCGACCCCCGCCGAGACCACTACGTCACCTTGACGTTCAGCTCAGTCGATAGGTCGAGCGAACACCAGCTGCATCGGCACCCCGAATGCCGGCAGGTCGAGACGGGGCCGCT
>JAUJOO010000001.1:117903-154112 GCA_030447585.1 Nocardioidaceae bacterium
TGCTTGCCTGGCCCGATCGCCGCCACCCGGTATGGAGGGGAGTACGGAACCCCCTGCAGCACAACGGTGTTGCCGACACACTTGATGCCGGTCGTGGAGACCAGCCGCTGACCTTGCAGGGTCATGGCCTCGGCGCCGCCGGCCCATAGCGCGTTGACCACGGCCTGGATGTCTTGTTGGTGGACGACGAGCAGGTTCGGATCAGTTCCCTCGGGAAGCTCTTGGTCGCGAGGCGCGTCGTCGAGTGTGACCACGATTCCTGGGCCCGTGACGGGGGTAAGCCCGGCCGGCACGGCGAGGGCGTCCACCTCGCGCTGCAGCTCGTCGACCCGGCTACCGTCGACCTGCTCGGTGAGGTCGTCGATCTGCTGCTGTAGTGCACGAGCGTCCGCTTGCACCTGCTTGACCTCGTCGCGCTGGGCGCTCACGATCTCGGTCAGTTCGCTGTGGCGACCACCGCGCAGGTCGGTCCCACGGGCGTTCACCATGCTCGTCGTCGCGAGCAGCCCGGCGCAGGCACAGGCTACGGGCAGACTGATCCGCCAGATCACCGGACGCAGGTCTTGTGACCGGCGCCAAGCACGGCGGCGAGGCGGCTGCAACTGTGTCTCCCCAGCGGTTGTCGGCTCGGCCACGGCGGATGGTGGGGGTTGACGCGTCCGTCCGAGATCATGCGTACACCGGTTAGGCTAGCCGATGAGGACCTTTGCTTGACAGGAGTAGCCGTGCCAGAGTCTCGTCCCCGCAAGAAGCCGGAGTACACCGCCCCGCCCACCTCTCGACGACCGGCGAGGGTCGGCGGACGCCGTTGGATAGCGCCGGCCATGCTCGCCTGCTGGGTCATCGGACTGGCGTGGATAGTCGTGTACTACCTGGTTCCTGATCTGAAGTACATGCGCGAGCTGGGGAACTGGAACCTGGCGGTCGGCATGGCCTTCATTGCCGTTGGCTTCGTCTTCTCCACCAAATGGGAGTAGCGATTTCTCCGCTGTTCATCTCCAGGTCACCGTCCGTACTTACATGCGTGTAGTTCTCCCCAGCAGTTATCCCCAGTGTGGACAACACCTAAGCCTGACGTCAGGGGCTAATCGCCGCCGTCCTCACCACCAACACCGCCACGCAGAGCAAGGTCAGCGCTGCCATGGTTGCGGCGTGAACCAACAGCCGACGCCGCCGCGGGGCGTACGCGAACGCGGTGCCGATCAGCAGGCCGGCCGCCATCCCCCCGACGTGCCCCTGCCAGGAGATCGACGGCACAGTGAAGGTGAGAGCAAGGTTGAGACCCAGCAGTACCAGCAGCTGTGTGACATCACGGCGCTGATGGCGAAGCAGCACCAGGGCGGCGGCGAAGAGTCCGAAGACTGATCCCGATGCGCCAAGGGTCTGGCTACCTATCGGTGCCAGCAGGTACACAGCGGCGGACCCGACCAGGCCGGCCACGAGGTAGAGCCCGAGAAAACGCCACCGGCCCAAGGCCGCCTCGAGATAGGAACCGAAGATCCATACCCCGATCATGTTCATCGCGATGTGCAGGACCTTGAAGTGCAGGAAGATCGAGCTGACCATGCGCCACAGGTCACCCTGCGCCACTTCCTCCGGGATCATCAGCATGTCATAGGCGAACCGCGGCGATGACCGAGCACCGAGGAAGAACGCGACGTTGACCGCGATGAGCACGAGCGTGACGAGAGACGACCCATCGGTGACGCTGCCGCCGAACGTGGTGCGCACGCGCGGAGCCTGTGCCGCTGCCTGCTTGACGCAGTCGGGGCACTGGAACCCGACGGCGGCGTCCAGCATGCAGTCGGGACAGATGGAACGCCCGCACCGCTGGCAGCAGATGTAGGTCTCGCGGTCAGGGTGGCGGTAGCACCGGGGAATCGTCCCGGCGCCGTACGTACCTGGGTCTCCGGCACTCATGCGGACCGGCTCTCAGCACTCAACGACGCTCGATGTCAAGGCGCTCGATGACGACCGGCTGCACGGGCCGGTCGCGACGGTCTGTCTGCGTGGAGGCAATGGCGTCCACGACGTCGCGGCTGGCCTGGTCGGCCACCTCGCCGAAGATGGTATGGCGTTGGTTGAGATGGGGGGTCGGTCCGACCGTGATGAAGAACTGTGACCCGTTGGTACCGGGTCCAGCATTGGCCATCGCCAGGAGGTAGGGCTTGGTGAACGCAAGCTCGGGGTGGAACTCGTCCTTGAACGTGTACCCCGGCCCTCCGGTTCCGTTGCCCTTGGGGCACCCGCCCTGGAGCATGAACCCCTCGATGACACGGTGGAAGATCAGGCCATCGTAGAACCTCTCGTGCGACGACGCCCAGGACTCAGGATCGGTCCACTCCTTGGTCCCCTCGGCAAGCCCGACGAAGTTCTCCACAGTCTTCGGTGCGTGGTTGGGAAACAACTGAGCCACGATGTCACCGCGGTTGGTCTTGAACGTGGCATACAGGTCTTCGGCCACCAGGTCACCTTCTCTTGCCGGGATGAGTGCGAGCATCGCGCCTGCCTTAGGACACGACTATCCTTGCACGCTGCTCAAGGCGACCGCCTGACCGGAGCCCCGCCTGTATGCCGCGCTCGGTGATGGGTAAGAGTAGGGGGAGCAGGCGGCTGCCTGCCGAGAACGTGACCGAGATGTCCATGACACAGGAGGACCCGCCGTGGCCTTGAAATCAGCCCGCAAGAAGAGCCGCTCTGCCGGTTATGACGCGGAGTCGGCTCTCGAAAAGCTCAGCACGGCGACCGGGCAGGTGGTGTCCTCTGTCGTGTCAACCGTCGACGAGACGCGTGACCGGCTGGCTCCAGCCGTTGAGGACGCCCGGGACAAGGTGGTGCCGGTCGTGGCGGGAGCCGTGGTCGCCGGTCGGCAGAAGGGTCGCGAGGTCGCTGTGCGGGCGGGAATCGTCGAGGAGAAGAAGGAGAGCCACAAGCTGCGCAACCTCCTTCTGCTACTCGGTCTCGGCGGACTGGCCGCCTTCGTCTACACCAAGGTCACCGGCAAGAGCTCCGATCCGGCATGGACGGCCAGCCGCGACTCCGCTGCAGCCTCGACGAGCGGTGGTAGGCACGAGACAACTCCCTCGGAGCCTACCGAGGCTACCGTTGCCGTCGCCGGCAGTGCCGGCCCGGTCGACGGGTCTGAGACGGCGCCGACGGCGCCACTCGCTTCGGAGGAGACCGTCGAGTCGCCCTTCCCGACCACTCCCGACGAGCCGCTGGAGAAGAGGGACGTCTGAGCCCTCCGCTCTTCTAGAGCCTGTCTGCGGCTGGGCTCGTCAGAACCGCTGCCGGGACTGCGGCGTTGCCGTCGAACGAGTCGAGACGGTCAGCCGGTGGCGAGCTCTGCGTCGTACGTCTCCCTGACCCGGGCGGTGGCTCGCCGCTCGCCGTAGAAGCTGAGGAACGGCACCGTCCCCAGGACGAGGACGAGAACGGTGAAGCCGATGTCGAAGCGCGCGCGCCTCGCTAGCAGGACGGCCATCACCAGGAAGATCATGTACAGCCAGCCGTGGGCAACGCCGAGGTGGGTCGTGATCCACTCGCCTACCTGCTGAGCGTCCGTGCCTTCCCGGGTGAGGTACTTCAGCGGCACGCCGACGCAGATGAGCACGATAAGCAAGACACCGACGACGTACGCCATCACGCGGTACCTCAGCAGGGCTGCCCTCACGTGGTGGGACGCTATCCCACCTTCTCGGAGTCTGGGGAAGGGGTCTCGAGGTCGGTGACGATGCGCCACCACATGAACGCGACGAAGCCGGCGAACACCCACCACTGGATCGCGTACAGCAGGTTTCGGACTCCGGCCCACGGCGACGGTTGGGGGGACACGGCGCTCACCGCGGCCAGGCCGTCGCCGGCGGTTTCCCCGCTGGCGATCACAACGGCCCCGTAGAGGTCGTCGCTCACGTCGTTGACCAACGCCGAGATTCGCAGCCCGTCGGTGATGCGCCGGTCGTCGAGAGGCCCGCCCTGAGGGGTAGGGGGCTGGAGCCGGCCGACGACCTCGACGTCACCAGGCGGTACGACGGCCGACGGCTCGGGGGCGGAGCCGCGGACCACCAGCACCGCCGAGCCGGAGGCGGTGCGGAGCGGAGTCACCACTGCGTACCTGTCATCCGCCCCCGGAAACCGGTCCACATACAGCTGCTCGCTGGCCACATACCGGCCCTCGACAGTGACGGATCGGGCCCACCGCGTCGGCGGGAAAGGCGTCATCGGGACCCATCAGGTCTTCGAAGGGCACCGGGTCACGTTGGAGCTGTGTCGTCGCGTCTGGCGTGCGGCGGTCGTCATAGGCACCGAGCTGCCACAGACCAAGCAGGACCATCGCGGTGATCAAGATGCCGGCGGCGAGTCCGAGGCCTATGGCCGACCGGCCGGCTGACGGTGAGCGCCTCACAGCTGAGGAGACACAAGCAGGTGGCCGGGTGGTCACGAGATCATGTTCGTCTGCCACCCAGCGTCCGCAACCCGACCGGTCTCACGAGACGGCGTCTCGATGAGATCTGATGGGGCCATGGGTCGATGGAGCGGGCACAGGTAGGGCCTGACCCTGTCGCAGACGATACAGTTGTCAATCCAGTGGCTCAGGCCAAGCGTGACGGGAAGATGGCCGGCCTACATTGCCGCCAGGTGCCTGCGGCTTTGGTCGACCCTGCGGTGGCAGCACCCTGGCATGGTCAACCGCGGTGAGGTCTGACACGCTGGCCAGGCAGTGACCGCCCAACGGATCTGCGAGACTCACCTGCTGAACTGACTGCACAGAAGGGACGCATCGCCATGGACAGAAGCCCTCGAGACGTGGAACGCATCTACTCAACCCAAGAGGTGGTGGCCAAGCTTCGCCGCCTCGCGGACGCCTTGGAGGAGGAGAAGCCATTCAGGATCCAGATCGCCGGGGAACGGATCAGGGTTCCGCAGCGCGCCCAGTTCTCCCTCGAGCATGAGCGTGGCGACGAAGAGGAGGAGATCGAGTTTCAGCTCAAGTGGCCGCTGGAATCCCAAGCGGAGACCGAGGCTGAGGGCGAGGCGCTCGTCTAGGCGTTCCCGCCAACTGGCTAGCGGCCCATCCGGAGGTCCGTCTGAGCCTGCGGTTTCTCCTAGCCGTAGATCCTGCGAGACAGTCCAGAAGGGCATCTGGCCTGGGTGGAGACGAAGGGACTCGAACCCTCAACCCCCTGCTTGCAAAGCAGGTGCGCTACCAATTGCGCCACGTCCCCCGGTTCGGGAAGGACCTGGCGGCTACCGGGTCCGGTCGACCGGATCCGTCGCCTCTGCCCACAGGTCGGCGTCGTTTCGACCGCCGGTCAGCTTGCTGAGCACGACCTTGGCTACGCCGGCTACCGCAACGATGGTCAGGACCTTCTTCAGCATGTCTGCCCCCTGGGCATTTGGCGCGGACCGTGGGCCTAAGAGGACTTGAACCTCTGACCTCTTCCTTATCAGGGAAGCGCTCTAACCGTCTGAGCTATAGGCCCGCGAACTGCGTATGTCGACGGCGAAGATTACCCCATCGCGTCGGCGCCTCCCAAACCGGTTGGGGCGGCAACAACCTCGGGGCACCGCATCCCTGAGCCGGTCGCAGCCGGTTGCCAGAGTCGGTGGCTTGCTACTTCAGGTCCTCAGCAAGGGTGACCTCAACGCCGCCGAGCAGTGACGCTGCCATGTTGTAGATGAAGGTGCCAAGCGTCGCCAGGGCGGTGATCAGCACGACATCGATCGCCGCGATGAGGAGGGTGATGCCCATCACGCGGTCCATGCCCACATAGGCGTTGATGTCGAACGCCTCGTCAGGATCCTGGTTGAGAACGCCTTGAATGGTGTCGTTCACGTGGTCCCACAGACCGGCGGCTTCCATGATCGAGAAGATCAGGAAAACCGCAACGACGCACATGATGCCGAAAGCGATCGACAACAGGAACGACACCTTGGTGACCGACCACGGATCTACCCTCAGCAGGCGAAGCTTCGCCCGCCGCACCGAGCGCGGGCGCGCCGCTCCGCGGGCCTTGGTCTCGCTCGTGCGCGTGCTCCCCCCCGGTTGCGGGCGGGGCTGATCAACCAGCCCAGCCGGGGGCTGAGCCCCGGTCGAGCTCAGCGGTTGACCAGATGTGAAGGTCCACTGCTCACGCGGTGTGGCCGGCGCCGGTTGAGGCGCCCCGTCGAAGGGAGCTGGAGCGACCGGCTGCGAGTGAGGGGGACTCGCGGACGGCTCAGCGGTCTTGCTCAGCGAACGCCGCGGCGCCAGGGTCTGGTCGTCGTCGCCTGGGGTTGTCATTCGGCCGGTTCCTCCTGCGTCTCACTGTCTGCTTCGACGACCGGCGTACGCGCCTCGGTCTGCTGCTCCTCGGCAGCGATCGGACCGACACCTGTGTCGCCGAGCAGCTCGTCGTCGACCTCACGCTCAGTGTTGCGGGCGATTCCGACGACGGAATCGGCCGGTGCTACGGCGACGAACCTGACCCCCATGGTGTCACGTCCCTTGGCCGGGACATCACGGGCGGGGGAGCGGGTGACCTGCCCGCTCGCCCGAACCGCCATGACCTCGTCGGCGTCGGTCACCACCATGGCACCGACGAGCGACCCGCGCGCGTCCTGGAGCTTCATGGCCTTGATGCCGAGACCTCCTCGTGCCTGTACTCGGTACTCCTCCACTTTGGTGCGTTTCGCCCAGCCACCGTCCGTCACGGTGAAGACATACCGAACCGGCGAGTCCGCATCGGGCAGATGAGGTACGACGGACATCGACAACAGCTCGTCGCCGGGTCGGAACTTCATGCCGGTGACGCCCGAGGTCGCCCGGCCCATCGGTCGTAGCTGGGAGTCGTCGGCACGAAAACGCACGGACTGGCCCTTCCTCGACACAAGCAGAAGGTCGTCGTCGGCTGTGACGAGCTCGGCGCCGATGAGCTCGTCATCGTCCTCCCGGAAGTTGATGGCGATCACTCCCGCCTGCCGGGGGGAGTTGTAGTCGGAGAGCCGGGTCTTCTTGACGTGGCCGCGCCGGGTGGCGAGCACCAGGTACGGAGCGGACTGGTAGTCGCGGATGGCGAGCACCTGGGCGATCTGTTCGTCCGGCTGGAAGGACAGCAGGCCAGCCACGTGCCCGCCCTTGGCGTCACGCGCCGACTCCGGCAGGTGATAGGCCTTGGTGCGGTAGACCCGCCCGGCCGTGGTGAAGAACAGCAGCCAGTGGTGGTTGGTAGAAGAGAAGAAGTGCTCGACCATGTCGTCGCCCTTGAGCGCGGCGCCGCGGACCCCCTTGCCGCCGCGCTTCTGCAGCCGATACAGATCGGCCTTGGTGCGCTTGGCGTAGCCACCGCGGGTGATCGTGACGACGATGTCCTCGTCGGGGATCAGGTCCTCCATCGAGAGGTCCCCGTCAGCAGGAATGATCTGGCTACGCCGTTCGTCGCCGAACTTGTCGACGATCGACGCCAGCTCGTCACTGACGATCGACCGCTGACGAGCTTCGTTCGCCAGGATGTCTTCGAGATCGGCGATCTCCCTCTCGATCTTGCCCAGCTCGTCGATGATGCGCTGGCGCTCCATCGCCGCCAGCCGCCGCAGCTGCATGTCGAGGATGGCCCGGGCCTGTACGTCGTCGATGTCGAGGAAGCTCATCAGACCGTCGCGGGCCTCCTCTGTGGTCTGACTGCGCCGGATCAGCGCGATGACCCCGTCGAGGGCATCGAGCGCCTTTGCCAGCCCGCGGTAGATGTGCGCCTGCTTCTCCGCCTCGCGCAGCCGGTACCGCGTCCGGCGCTGGATCACGTCGATCTGATGGCTGATCCAGTGGGTCACGAACTGGTCGATCGACAGTGTCCGCGGAACGTCGTCGACGAGCGCGAGCATGTTGCAGCTGAAGTTCTGCTGCAGCTCCGTGTGCTTGTACAGGTTGTTGAGTACCACCCGCGCCACCGCGTCACGCTTGAGTACGACGACCAGGCGTTGACCCGTCCGCGACGACGAGTCGTCTCGTACGTCGGCGATCCCCTGGACTCGACCCGAGTCGGCGAGCTCGGCGATCTTCAACGCGAGGTTGTCAGGGTTCACCTGGTACGGAAGCTCGGTGATGACGAGGCACGTACGGTTCTTGTTGTCCTCCGCGACGTCGATGATCGCGCGCATGGTCACCGAGCCGCGGCCGGTGCGATAGGCCTGCTCTATCCCTTGACGACCGACGATGAGGGCGCCCATGGGGAAGTCGGGCCCTTGGATGCGTTCGATCAGGGCGTCTTGAAGCTCGTGGCGTGGGGCGTCGGGGTTGGCCAGCGCCCACTGCACCCCGGCCGCCACCTCTCGCAGGTTGTGGGGTGGGATGTTCGTCGCCATTCCGACGGCGATGCCGGCGGAGCCGTTCACGAGCAGGTTGGGGAAGCGGGCCGGTAGCAGCACCGGCTCCTCGCTGCGGCCGTCGTAGTTCGGCCGGAACCCGACGGTGTCCTGCTCTATGTCGCGGACCATCTCCAACGCCAGCGGCGCCATCTTGCACTCGGTGTTGTGGCTGACGAAGTTGTTGGTGATGAAGGCGTGATCAGCCGTGTCGACGCGCAAGGAGAAGACGTCTTGAATGCCTGCGTCAACGACAGTGTCAACCACGGCGTAGTAAAACCGACCGTCGACCAACGGCCACACGACTTCTGCGGCTTCGCTCGTCACACGTTCGAGGATCTCAACGCGGTCTCGCTCCCAGCGCTCGAGCCGGCCGATGTTGTGCCGCTCCAACCATCGCGCACCTTGGGCATCCGTCGCGCCGAACCGGCGCAGAAAGTCCGCAACGAACGGCACGTGATCAGGGCTGAGCGCCCGCGAGACAGGTGGGCCACCACGAAGTTTCGCTTCGAGCTCTTCTTGTTTATCACCGAGGAAACCCACCTGTACGGCAAAGATCCAGGCGTCTCGACGGTTGCCGATGACAACCTTCGTTTCACCCGTCGCGTGTCTGGTCAACCGAGCCGATATCCCGAACTCCATGAGGAGCGCCAACACATCTCGGGCTAGCGGTTCGCTGTACGACGAGTAGCTCACCTGAACCGTGCGGCGGGGCAGGCTCGAGCAGGACCCGTCCGCCGTGAACAGGCTCTGTAGAAACGCCGCCTTGACTTGAAGCGTGGCACGCCACATGACCTCGGGCGCTCGCTTCTGAGCGTTGCGCAAACCGATGAGCGGTTCGAGAACGCTGTCTCGCAACGCTGTCAGGTTGTGGACGTCGAGTTCGAACAGGGTCGATCCGGAGGCGATTCGTCGTGAGCTTACATACCTAGGCCCGCCTACCACCGTGTCGTACGCCGCGACGACAGCCCTGAAGTAGGAGCCGTTTGTGTTGTTGAAACCTGCCCGTACCTCGCTCGCGAAGCCCTCGCTGACCCAAGCACCGAGCAACAGCGCCTCTGCATTCTCACGCTCGCTGGCTGAACCCCACTCCTCCGGCTCCCCTCGCGCCATCACGACCCGATCACCCGGGTGAAGTTCGCTCAAGAACTTCCACAAGAGGACCGGAACCCCCGCGACAGACGTCAATGTCAGGACCGGATGGCTTGTCGAGCCAGTGAGCTCGTGCCCCTCCCTGGTGCGTAAGCGCAGCGTGCGCTGCTTGCCGGAGTGGAACAACTTGCTCGCATGGACTGGCGTACCATCTTTCCCGACGACCTTGAGGTCTATCTCGGCCTCAGAGCTCGGCGCGGCGTCAGGCACGATGTCCCCAATCTGGACTGTCCCGCCCTCGAACGTCCTGACGCGGGTGTCTCCGGTGACGCAATAGCGCATCGCGGCTGCCCGGTCGTTGCCCGGGGAGCCGAAGTTGCCCTGCCCGGCGACGAGCGGAGCCCGCATCACCCATGGCTGGCTGAGCCTTACCAACGTGTCGTAGATGGCGGTGTCACCGTGGGGGTGGTACTGCCCCATGACGTCACCGACCACGCGCGAGCACTTCGAGAAGCCGCGGTCCGGCCGGTAGCCGCCGTCATACATCGCGTAGAGAACCCGCCGGTGGACCGGCTTCAGGCCGTCTCGCACGTCCGGCAGCGCTCGCCCGACGATGACAGCCATCGCGTAGTCGATGTAGGAACGCTGCATCTCCGTCTGGAGCTCGACCGGCTGGATTCGAGCATCGGTCGGACCGTCAGGGGCGGTCGTCGTTTCATCTGTCACCGGAGGTTCCCTTGCTTGTCAGAAAGGCGCGTTGGCGGCGCCGCGCCTGTGGTCAGATATCGAGGAAGCGGACATCCTTGGCGTTGCGTTGGATGAAGGAGCGGCGCTGCTCGACGTCTTCTCCCATCAGTACCGAGAAGATCTCGTCAGCGTGGGCAGCGTCGTCGAGGGTGATCTGCGACAGCACACGGTGGTCTGGATCCATCGTCGTGTCCCATAGCTCGTCGGCGTTCATCTCGCCCAGACCCTTGTAGCGCTGGATAGAGTTGTCCTTGGGGAGCTTCTTGCCCTCGGCACGCCCCGACTCGATCTTGAGGTCACGCTCACGGTCGGAGAACACGAACTCGTGAGGGTGGGGGTTGTTCCACTTCAGCCGGTAGAGCGGCGGCCTCGCCAGGTAGACGTAGCCGCCCTCGATCAGGGGCTTCATGAAGCGGAAGAGCAAAGTCAACAGCAGCGTCTGGATGTGGTGGCCGTCCACGTCCGCGTCCGCCATCATCACAATCTTGTGGTAGCGGAGCTTGGCGGCATCGAAGTCTTCCTGGATACCTGTCCCGAGCGCCGAGATGATGGCCTGCACCTCGGTGTTGGCGAGCACACGGTCGATCCGGGCCTTCTCGACGTTCAAGATCTTGCCGCGGATCGGAAGGATCGCCTGGACCCGCGGGTCCCGGCCACCCTTGGCTGAACCGCCGGCAGAGTCCCCTTCGACAATGAAGAGCTCACATTCGTCGGGGTTGGTGGACTGGCAGTCGGCGAGCTTGCCGGGTAACCCGCCACCACCGAGGAGTCCCTTGCGGTTGCGGGCGAGATCGCGTGCCTTGCGTGCCGCAAGACGAGCGGTTGCCGCGGCGATCGACTTGCGGATGACGTCTCGGCCTTCCCCGGGGTTCTTCTCGAACCACTCACCCAGCCGGTCGTTGACAACCTTCTGGACGAACGACTTCACCTCGGTGTTGCCGAGCCTGGTCTTCGTCTGGCCCTCGAACTGAGGATTGGCCATCTTTACCGACACGATGGCGGTCAGGCCCTCCCGGACGTCGTCGCCGGAAAGCCGATCCTCCTTCTTCTTGATGAGTCCCCACTCCTCGGCCCAGTGGTTGACCGTGGTGGTCAGCGACGCCCGGAAGCCTTCCTCGTGCGTTCCGCCCTCGTGCGTGTTGATGGTGTTGGCGAACGTGTGCACCGACTCTGTGAAGCTAAGGTTCCACTGCATCGCCACCTCGAGACTCATCCCGACGGTGTTGTTGGACGCCTCGAAGGCGATGATGCTCTTGTGCGCCTCGTCCTTCGTGGAGTTGAGGTGCTTGACGTAGTCGACGAGCCCGTCCTCGTAGCGGAACCGGCGCTCGATTCCGCCTGCCGCGTCGGGACGGATGCGGTCAGGGCCGCCGTCTACGTCCTTGTCGATCGTGAGGTCCGCTACGGCGTCGGCGATGCCGGCCGCCTGCTCAGGGCGGTCGTCGCGAACGATGATCTCGAGGCCCTTGTTGAGGAAGGCCATCTCGCGGAAGCGTGAAGCGATGGTCTCGAAGGAGTAATGGGTCGTCTCGAAGATGTCCTTCGCGGCCCAGAACGTGATGATCGTCCCGGTCTCTTCGGTGGCCTCGTGCTGCTGTAGCGGAGCGTCGGGGGCGCCGTACGTGAAGGCCTGGGTCCACCGATAGCCGTCGTTCTTCACCTCGACGACGAGCCTTTCGCTCAGCGCGTTCACCACGGAGCTGCCCACGCCGTGCAGGCCCCCGGAGACCTTGTAGCCGCCGCCACCGAACTTTCCGCCAGCGTGCAGCTCGGTGAGCACCAGTGTCACCGCCGGCACCTTCTGGATGGGGTGAATACCGGTGGGGATGCCGCGGCCGTTGTCAACGACGCGGATGCCGCCGTCGGCGAGCAGGGTGACGTCGATCCGGTCGCAGTAGCCGGCGAGAGCCTCGTCGACGGCGTTGTCGACGATCTCCCAGACGAGGTGGTGGAGTCCGCGTTCACCGGTCGAGCCGATGTACATGCCGGGGCGCTTGCGGACCGCGTCGAGCCCCTCGAGCAAGGTGATGTCCGAGGCGTCATAGGTCCCGCTGAGCGCCGGCGAGACGATGTGCTCGTCGAGGGTGTCCACCAGGTCTTCGTGGGTCGTCACGCAGCCAACCTCCGGGGTCGTTCGTGGTGCTGGTCGCCGGGGCGGCGATCGAGGAGCATCACGACTTCATACCTCCAGGCAAGGGGTACGAAAGCAGCCTCAACTCAGCACAAGAGGCCGCCGTCCAGCGGTCCGAGCACAGGCGCTCAGCACGGATGGAAAGTACGGTGGCGGCCTCGTTGATCACTGCCAGTATAGGCGATTACCGCACCGATAACGGCATCCATTCCACAGGGCAACGCCACCATTTGGGGCGCGATAGTCCATCAGCAACCCTGTACCGCCGATAGACGGCTCGACGGTGCCCAGGTGGGGTCCCCCCTTAGGCGGCACTCCTCCCCAAAAGGATCGACTGTGACCACCGCCAACACCTGCCGGGATGGGTGACCAGGCGACGTGAGGCTCAGCCGTAGGTGTCTCGCGGCCCTCGACCATCGCGCACTGACCGCGGCCCGCGTCGCCACGACACGCCAGCGGGCCCCTGCACCACGATGCGCGCCACGGTCCCGTGCCCGAGCTCCTCGTTGAGACGGCGTACGACGGTCGGCGCCAACAGCTTCAGCTCGGTCGCCCAGGCGGTCGAGTCGGTGCGCACGATCAGCGAGCCGTCGTCGAAACCCTGTGGAGTGCAGTGGTTGGCGACCTCCTCGCCGACGAGCGCCTGCCACCGGGCGAAGACGCTGCGAACGGCCACGTCTGTGGCCCAGCCGCTGTCGGTGACCAGCTTGTCCACGGCGGACCCGAGCAGCGCAGGGTCGCGACCGTCTGGGTGGGCACCAGACATCGGTGTGGCACGTGCGGGCGCGGTGGCGCCACTGCGTCGCTGCCGACCCTGTCCCGATCGATACCGCGCTGCAACGGCCCGAGCGGCCTCCAGTCCGGCGGGGTCATGGCGTGCTGCCTGGCCCTCACCAGATCCTGGGAGGTCAGGAGCGGTGTCCTGCTCATCGGGCTCGGGCACCGGTCACCTTTGCGTCACGAACGTCGAAGCGGTGCTCCAGCAGGTCCGCCGGAACGTCGGACGGCACGGCAGCAGTCACGAGGACCTGCTCGGTCTCGCGTACCAGCTCTGCCAGCCGGATGCGCCGGGCGTCGTCAAGCTCTGCGAAGACGTCGTCGAGGATGAGCACCGGGTCGTCCCCATCGGACCTGAGCAGGCTGAACGCCGCCAGCCGAAGGGCCAGCGCGAAGGACCAGGACTCCCCGTGGCTCGAGTATCCCCTCGTCGGCAGCCACCCCAGCGTGAATGTCACATCGTCGCGGTGCGGTCCCACCAAAGTCACCCCGCGGTCGAGCTCGTCATCTCTGCGTACGGCGACCTGGCCAAGCAGTGCCTCGGCCAGCTCCGGGCGACTGACCGCCCCCGGTGGCAGCGGGAACGACGAGCGATAGCTGAGGTCGGCGTCGTTGCCGCCACCCGGCTTGGGCACGGTCTGGGCGACTTCGGTGTAGTGCTTGGTCAGGTGCGGACGCAGGTCGGCGGTCAGCGAAAGCCGCGCGGAGAGAAGCTCGGCACCTGTGCGGGCCAGGTGTGCATCCCATACCTCCAGCGTGGACAGGGCCGAGTCGCCGGGCCTGCTTCGTCCGCTACGACCAGCTGTCTTCAACAACGTATTGCGTTGTCTCAGCACGCGGTCATAGTCACTGCGCACCGCAGCGAAGCGCGGCTGCCTGGCAACCAGAAGGTCGTCGAGGAAGCGGCGGCGCGCACTCGGGTCACCCTTGACCAGGTCGAGGTCGTCGGGCGAGAACAGCACAGTGCGCAAGATTCCGAGGGCCTCTCGTGCCTTCGTGAGCTGGCCACCGTTGAGGCGGGCACGGTTCGAGCCGCCCGGATTGATCTCCACCTCGATCAAAGCCTGCCTGTCGTCTCGCTGCACCTGTGCCCTGACGATCGCGCGGTCCGCACCCGAACGGACCAGAGGCTGGTCGCTCGAGACTCGGTGCGACGACTGGGTGGCGATGTAGTCGACGGCCTCCACGAGGTTCGTCTTCCCCTGCCCGTTAGGCCCCAGGAATACCGAGACCCCGGCTGCCAGCGGCACCTCGGTGTGTGGGTAGGAGCGGAAGTCGATCAGCTCGAGCAGCGAGACGTACACGTCAGCTAAGGGGACTCATCGATGTCCGCACCGGGCGTCGCGCCTGGCGCGCCACCGGCACGGACCGCGTGCCCACCGAACTGGTTTCGCATCGCGGCGACCGCCTTCATCGCAGGCGGGTCGTCTTGGCGGGACTGGAAGCGGGTGTAGAGCGCCGCGGTGATGGCATGCATGGGAACCGCGTGCTCGATCGCCGCCTCAATCGTCCAGCGCCCCTCGCCGGAGTCCTCGGCATACCCCGCTATCTGAGACAGTCCCGGGTCCTCGTCGAGTGCGGCGACGAGCAGGTCCAAGAGCCAGGACCGGACCACAGTTCCCTCGCGCCAGGAGCGCAATACCTCGGTGACGTTCTCGCAGACGGCGGCCTTCTCGAGCAGTTCGTAGCCCTCCGCGTAGGCCTGCATGACGCCGTACTCGATGCCGTTGTGCACCATCTTCGAGAAGTGGCCGGCGCCTACCGGTCCAGCATGGACGTAGCCGAACTTGCCGTCCGGCTTGAGGGTGTCGAAGGCGGGCTGCACCTTGGCGACGTTTGCAGCATCCCCGCCGGCCATCAGCGCGTACCCGTTGTCGAGTCCCCAGACGCCGCCTGAGACACCGCAGTCGACGAAACCGATGCCACGCTCGGCCAGGTAGTCGCCGTGTTCCTTGTCATCGGTCCACCGGGAGTTGCCTCCGTCGACGACCACGTCACCGTCGCCGAGCAGGCCCCCCAGCGTCTTCACCGTCTCACGTGTCGGCTCGCCGGCAGGCACCATCACCCACACGACCTTGGGCGACGGGAGTGCTGCGGCGAGCTCCTCGAGGCTCCCCACATCGCTGATCTCGGGGCTGCGGTCGAACCCGACGACCGTATGTCCGCCCCTTCGCAGCCGTTCCCGCATGTTGCCGCCCATCTTGCCCAGGCCGATGAGTCCGAGATCCATGTGTGGCTCCGTTCGAGGGCTCGTCTGCGATCAGCCTTGCATTCGCAAAGGCATCAGAAGGTAGCGGAAGTCGAGGTCCGGTTGGGCCGCCGCGTCCGCCATGCTCGCGAAGGCGGCAGGCCTGGCCGGCTGGGTCATCGCGATGTGGACGTGGGATCCGGTGATGGCGCCCAGGCCGTCGAGCAGATACGTCGGATTGAAGCCGATGGAGATGTCGTCGCCGACCAGGGTCGCTTCCAGGGACTCCGACGCCTGTGCCTCCTCGCCGTTACCTGCCTCGAGATTGACCAGTTGCTCGGTGAACGACAACCGGATGGGGGTGTTGCGGCCGGCCACCAGGGAAACCCGCTTGACAGAGTCGATCAGTGCGGCCACCTCAACCTGGGCACTGATGTCGGAAGTGGTGGGAAAGAGCTGTCGCACGTTCGGGAAGGCGCCTTCGATGAGCCTCGTCGTCGTACGGCGCTGGCCGCCCGCCGCCACCGACTCGAAGCCGATCAGCCCTTCTCCCGCGTCGGCCGTGCCAAGCGCGATGCTGAGCTCGCTTCCCGCAGGGAGCGATCGAGCGACCTCGGCCAGCACCCTGGCCGGCACCAAGGCGGTCACGGAGAGGTCAGTCTGCTCGGGTCGCCAGGAGAGCTCTCGAAGGCTCAGCCGGAACCGGTCCGTGGCCAGCAGCGACAGTGTCGACCCGTCGATCTCGAGCTTTACGCCGGTCAGCACTGGCAGCATGTCGTCGCGGCCGGCAGCGGTCACTGCCTGCTGCACTGCGGCTGCGAAAAGGTCTCCGTCGACGGTGCCGGAGACCTGGGGCATCTCGGGCAGTTGGGGATAGTCCTCGACCGGCATGGTTTGCAGGCTGAAACGGGAGCTGCCACAGACGACCGACAGCTTGGGGCCGTCGAGGAAGATGTCGACGGGCTGGTCGGGCAGAGCTCGCGCGATGTCAGCCAGCAGACGACCGGACACCAGCACCGTTCCGTCATCTGCCACGTCTGCCGCCACGTTGACCCGGGCAGAGGTCTCGTAGTCGAAACCGCTGAGGGTCAGCCCGTCGGGACCGGTGGCCACCAAGATTCCCGACAGCTGCGGCAGCGTACCTGGACGGGTCGGGATGCTACGTGCAGTCCACGCGACGGCCTCGGCCAGCACGTCGCGATCGAGGCGGAACTTCACGATGTGCTGCCTCCTGACTGCTGCCCCCGAGACCCTGCCGCGGGCAGGTCCAGGTGATCGGTCCCGGTCAACGTGAATCCTGCCATGCGCTTAGGGCGTGCGGGAGCCGAGGGGGCTTGCCACGGTGAGTTTTCCCCAAGCAGGCATGGGCTCAGTCATTGCAGCACACGTCATACTGTCATCTTCTCATCGTCTCCATAGCAGCCGTGGACAGTGTGGACAATCCATAAAACGCCAGGTCAGGGGTGGGACAAAGACCCTCGAAAGGTGTTGACAATGTGGCCGCCGCGTACCCTGAACCTGGCTGATGAGGGGATTTCGCTCCCGTCGTCCACAGGCGTCCACAGGTGGTGCGGGAACGGAACCGCCCGCTGCACACCTTCGTCCCCAGCTCGAGCGCAGCAACGGGGCCGGCAGTCACTGCTGTCGGGCCTGCTGCTTGATCCGGTTGGTCAGCTCTCTGACCTGGTTGTAGACACTGCGACGCTCAGCCATCAGCTGACGAATCTTGCGGTCCGCGTGCATGACAGTGGTGTGGTCACGGCCGCCGAACTGCTGCCCGATCTTGGGCAAGGACAGCTCGGTGAGCTCCCGGCAGAGGTACATGGCGATCTGTCGACCCGTGACGAGCACCCGGCTGCGGCTCGCTCCACACAAGTCGTCGATCGACAGGCCGAAGTAGGCAGCTGTTTGCGCGATGATCACCGCCGCGGTGATCTCGGGCTCGCCACCTTCGGGGATAAGGTCCTTGAGCACGATTTCAGCCAGGGTCAGGTCGACTGGTTGCCGGTTCAGGTTGGCGAAAGCGGTCACCCGGATGAGAGCCCCCTCGAGCTCTCGGATGTTGGTCTGGATCTTGCTCGCGATGAACTCCAGGACGTCAGCCGGCGCCGTGAGTCGCTCGGTGGCGGCCTTCTTACGCAGGATCGCGATCCGCGTCTCCAAGTCGGGCGGTTGGACGTCGGTGATCAGGCCCCACTCGAAGCGGTTACGCAGCCGGTCCTCGAGAGCAGCCAGCCGTTTGGGCGGGCGGTCTGACGTGATGACGATCTGCTTGTTCGCGTTGTGAAGCGTGTTGAAGGTGTGGAAGAACTCCTCCTGCGTCTGGATCTTGCCCTCGAGGAACTGGATGTCGTCGATGAGAAGCACGTCCATGTCGCGGTAGCGGCGTTGGAACGCGGCGGCGCGGTCGTCGCGGATCGCGTTGATGAAGTCGTTGGTGAACTCCTCGCTGCTGACGTAACGGACGCGGGCACCGGTGTAGAGGTTGCGCACGTAGTGTCCCATCGCGTGGAGCAGGTGCGTCTTGCCGAGTCCTGAGTCGCCGTAGATCAGCAACGGGTTGTAGGCCTTGCCCGGCGCTTCGGCCACGGCGACGGCCGCAGCGTGCGCGAACCGGTTGGACGAGCCGATGACGAACGTCTCGAACACGTACTTCGGGTTCAGCCGGGTGTCCTTGACGTTGCCCTGCGAAGGCTCGGCCACCGGGAACATCGGTTCAGCGTGCACGACGGCGGGCGCCTGCTCGGCGATCACAGGCGCGAGTGAGTCGGGAGAGTCACCATCGGTCTCGGCCGCAAGATCAGTGTCGACCGTGACCGCAAGGCGAACCTGATGTCCGAGCGCCTGGCTCAGCGCGTGCTCCAGCCGTGGGCGTAGACGTGTCTCGAGCTGGCTACGCGTGAAGTCATCGGGGACCGCGACGATGGCGGTGTTCTCGTGCAAGGTGACGGGCTCGGAAGCTGCGAGCCAGGCCCGATGACTGGTGGGGAGCTCTTCCACGACGGTGGCCCACACCTTCACGAGGTCAGCGCCCTGAGTCATCGCAACGTACTCTCCCGATCATGATGGCGCCCGCACGTGAACGACTGAGAGTCCACATACTTATCCACAGGCTGTGCAAAGTTGGTGACGAGCGTGCGCGAAGGGCCCTCTGGTGTGGGCGGGGAAAACAACGTGCAGGCCGGACGCTAACAACAACGCACCGGGCACTTCAAGCGGTTCTCCACAGGTGAGCGCAAAATATCTCGCCGACCGCTTGATTCGGCGGCGTGTCGCGACCGCGCCAACGTCGGTGAGCTCGCCGGCGCCGGTTTGACCGTGCTTTGGCCACCGCGTACCGTAGATCAGCCGGCGTTAGTCGGCTGGTCCCCAGCCTGCAGTCTCGTCGACCTCTCGATAAGTCGACAAATAGTTGAGTGATGTGCCGGCAAAAAGCCTTCGAGCCCCGGAGTAGCCTCGTGAGCAAGCGCACGTTCCAGCCGAACAACCGCAAGCGCAACAAGACGCACGGTTTCCGCCTTCGGATGCGCACGCGCGCCGGGCGCGCAATCTTGTCCGGCCGCCGCCGCAAGGGCCGCAGCCGGCTCGCCGTCTGAGACCGCACCGCTTTTCGTGCTTCCTGCAGCGCATCGCCTCCGCCGTTGCGTCGACTTCCAGCGTGCCGTACGCCGGGGCCGACGCCGGGCGTCTGCAACCGTAGTCGTCCATCATCTCGCCACCGACGAGTCCACTGCTGCCTTGGTAGGGATCACGGTCGGCCGGTCTGTCGGTCCGGCCGTCGTACGCAACCGCGTGAAGCGAAGGCTGCGACACCTGATGGCCGCGCAGCTGGCGCGGCTGGCTCCGGGACTCACCGTGATCCGAGCAACCAGCCAGGCCGCGGCAGCGCCGACGTCGGTGCTGGCCGCTGATCTGGCCGACTGCCTGCGTCGGCTGGAGGCCCTTCGGCCATGAGGTACCTTCTGATAGGAGCACTTCGGGTCTACCGCGCGCTGATCAGCCCCCTGTACGGGGATGTCTGCCGCTATCACCCCTCGTGCTCTGCCTACGCCCTCGAAGCGGTGCAGCGGCACGGCGCAGCACCAGGCAGCTGGCTGGCCGCGCGACGCATCAGCCGCTGTCATCCCTGGGCGTCCGGTGGATACGATCCGGTGCCTGCTGAGTTCTCTTGGCGGCGGGGACCCGCGACGACGATGGTGAGCGAGGACGCAACGTGATCGACTTCTTCGTCTCCGTCGGTCACGCGATCATGCTTCCCCTGTACTACATGACGTCCGGCATCTTGATCGTCTTCCACAAGTTCTTCCAGGGCCTTCTTGGCATGCCGCAGGGTTGGGCATGGGCCTCGTCGATCGTGGGCCTGACGATCGTGATCCGCACCCTGCTCATTCCCTTGTTCGTCAAACAGATCAAGAACAGCCGAAACCTCCAACTGCTCCAGCCGAAGGTCAAGGAGCTGCAGAAGAAGTACGGGCACGACCGCGAGCGTCTCACGCAGGAGACGATGAAGCTCTACAAGGACACTGGCACGAACCCGCTCGCCTCGTGCTTGCCGTTGCTGCTGCAGATGCCCATCTTCCTCGCTCTCTTCCGGACGTTGAACGAGGCCGCGCACAGCAAAGGCGTCGGGTTCTTCGCACAGGAGAGGTTCAGCGGACTGACCGATTCGCTTGCGACGAGCGAGATCTTCCGCACCGTCAAGATCTCCGACTCGTTCACCAGCGCCGACTCGTGGCATGTGCAGCTTGTCGCGGGAATCCTCGTCGCGTTGATGACCATTACCACGTTCACCACGCAGCGCCAGCTGATGCGCAAGAACATGCCAGAGTCCGCGCTGACCGGGCAGTATGCGCAGCAGCAGAAGATCTTGCTGTACGTGCTTCCGGTCGTGTTTGCGGTCGGCGGCATCGCCTTTCCGGTGGGTGTGTTGCTCTACTGGACCACGTCCAACGTGTGGACCATGGGCCAGCAGTTCTATGTCATCCGCAACAACCCGACGCCTGGGACTCCGGCGTTCGACGCGAAGCAGGCTCGCGACGCCAACAAAAAGAAAGAAGACGGTGGTGGTGAACCGGCTACCTCGGCGGCTGGGACGGCGACCGCCATCGTGGAGTCGCCGCGCCCGCCCCCCCGCAGCCAGCCGAAGAAACAGACGCGCAGCCAACGCAAACGCAAGTAGCCCACTACCTGGAAGTCCGAATGACCGAATCTGTGGCCAAGCTGTCCGCTGACCAGAGCGCTCCAGCAGACCGTCTCAAACAGCTGGAGGCAGAGGGGGACATCGCCGCCGACTACCTCGAGGAGCTCCTGGACATCGCCGACCTCGACGGTGACCTGGACATGGATGTCGAGGGCGACCGGCCTGCAGTCTCGATCGTCGGTGACGGCCTCGATGCCCTCGTCGGTGACGATGGTGAGGTCCTCGACGCTCTCCAGGAGCTGACCCGGCTGGCGGTATTCAGAGAGACGGGCCAGCGCTGCCGTCTCATGCTGGACATCGGCGGTTTCCGAGCGGATCTCCGCAAGAACCTCGTTGAGCTGGCACAGGATGCGATCGCCGACGTGACCGAGTCGGGTGAGCCGATCAAGCTCGCCCCGATGTCAGCGTTCGAGCGCAAGGTGGTGCACGACGCCATTGCGGCAGCCGGGCTCCTCAGCGCTTCCGAGGGCGTAGAACCCACCCGTTGTGTCGTGGTTTCACCGGCCTCGATCACGTAGCACCCGTGCCGAGCACGGATGGACAGGGCGACACGGATGGACAGGGCGCCTGGGTTCCACGTGAAACAGCCCCGGCCAAACTAAGTGGCCTCTTCCCGGACGATCAATTGATTCGTCGCTATGTCGACTTATTGGTAAGTACCGGAGTCGCCCGAGGTCTTCTCGGCCCGCGGGAGGTCGACAAAGTCTGGTCTCGGCACGTGCTCAACTGCGCGGTCATCGTTCCGGCATTGGGTCCGGACGTGCGGGTTTGCGATGTAGGAAGCGGAGCCGGCTTGCCGGGCATAGTGCTCGCCATTGCCCGCCCCGACCTCCAGGTCTGCCTGGTGGAGCCGCTGCAGCGTCGGTCCGCGTTCCTCACGGAGGCGGTCGACCAGCTGGGGCTGCTCAACGTCGAGGTCGTCCGAGCGCGCGCCGAGGCTCTCCATGGCGTTCGCCGCTTCGACGTTGTGACGTCGCGAGCCGTCGCTCCGCTGGAGCGGTTGCTCCCCTGGTGCTGGCCGCTGGTCACGCCCGGCGGCGTCGTGCTGGCGATCAAAGGGTCATCTGCCGGAGCCGAGGTGGCCAGGAGTAGTGCCCTGCTGCGCCAACTGAGGGTCTCGGCGACGGTGGAGCAGTGGGGCTTCGGCGTTGCCACTCCTGCGACGAGCGTGGTTCGGATACAGTCCGTCGAGTGAGGAAGGGCTGAGGTGGTGATGGGACCCGCCGTGGCGGCGTCGCTCGGATGGCCAGGTGGTGCGGTTCATGCCCGGCCGGGACTGGGCTGGCCAGCTCCCGACGCAGAGCCGCCGGCGACGTTCGGTCGATCGAGCGAAGCCGAGGCCGCCAGCGTCGATCAAGGTCTTGCGCCGATCGGCGGTGCACCGAAACCGGGTCCGGTTTCACGTGAAACCGGCCCTACCCCGGTTGCCGTCACCGCCGCGGCCGTCGCGGCCGGGCAATCTTTCGGGTTGGCCGGCAGCCACGAGACGCCGCTGGCTGACTCCACGGAGCGCCGACTGGCCGGACTTGCCCGCGTCCGGGGCCGCACTCTGCCCCGTCCGGCGCACACGCGCGTCCTCGCGGTCGTCAATCAAAAGGGCGGGGTCGGCAAGACGACCACGGCTGTCAACCTAGCGGCTGCGTTGGCTCAGCTCGGCATGCGGGTGCTCGTTGTGGACCTTGACCCGCAGGGCAACGCTTCCACCGCGCTGTCGATCAGTCATTCGGAAGGGACACCCGGTTCCTATCAGGTGCTCGTGGACGGCACAGCGATGGATGATGTCGTGGCCGAGTGTGAGGCGGTCCCGGGACTGTTCGTCGTACCAGCGACGATCGATCTGGCCGGCGCGGAGATCGAGCTCGTCTCCTTGGCGGCCCGCGAGACCCGATTGAAGCGGGCCCTTGATGCTCACCTTGCCGAGTGCGCCGAGGTAGATCACCGCTACGACTATGTGTTCATCGACTGTCCACCCTCGCTGGGGCTGCTGACCGTGAACGCGCTGACGGCAGGGCGGGAGCTGTTGATCCCGATCCAGTGCGAGTACTACGCGCTTGAGGGGGTCAGCGCCCTGCTGCGCACGATCGAGTCCATCCGTGAACATCTGAACCCCGCGCTGAGAATCGGGGCGATCCTGCTCACGATGTACGACGGTCGCACCCGGCTCGCGGCAGGGGTCGCGTACGAGGTGCGCCAGCACTTCGGGGACGTGGTCCTCGCGACCGCGGTACCACGGTCGGTGCGGATCTCAGAGGCTCCGAGCTACGGGCAGACGGTCATCACCTACGATCCGAGCTCGGCCGGGTCGCTGTCGTACTTGAAGGCAGCCACCGAGCTTTCGCAGCAAGGAAAGGACAGCGATTGAGCCGCCCTCGACGGGGCCTGGGACGAGGGCTCGGCTCACTGATCCCCTCAGCCCCGACTGCCGCCCCAGCGACCGACCTGAGCCAGCCACCAGACCACGCACCGGACGCGCAGAGCGGCCAAGGCCCGCGCACTGTCGCAGGTGCCTACTTCGTCGAGCTGCCGCTGGCTCAGATTGCTCCCAACCCGCGGCAGCCCCGGAAGGTCTTCGAGGAAGAGGCCATGGCAGAGCTCGTGGCGTCTGTTCGCGAGGTGGGACTGCTCCAGCCAGTGGTGGTCCGCAAGAGTTCCGCTGACCACTTCGAGCTGGTCATGGGGGAACGGCGCTGGCGAGCGGCTCAGGCCGCGGGCCTGGACTTGATCCCGGCCATCGTTCGCGAGACGGCCGACGACGACCTGTTACGCGACGCGTTGTTGGAGAATCTTCACCGCGCCGAGCTGAATCCGCTGGAGGAGGCTGCGGCGTACCAGCAGCTGCTGGACGACTTCGGCTGCACGCACGAGGAGCTGGCCCGCCGGGTAGGGCGGTCTCGGCCGCAGATCTCGAACACCTTGCGGTTGCTCAGGCTCTCTGCCCCCGTCCAGCGCCGCGTTGCTGCCGGCGTCTTGTCGGCGGGGCATGCTCGAGCCCTGCTCGCGGTGGGCGAGCCAGCTCGTCAAGACAGCCTTGCCGCTCGGGTGGTAGCGGAGGGCATCTCCGTTCGTGCGCTCGAAGAACTCGTAGCCGGCGGGGAACCCGGGGGTGTGCGACGGGCTCGCAAGCCGCGCGTGTCGGCGCCGGGATTGGCCGAGATAGCCGACCGGCTCTCCGACCGCTTCGAGACGAGATGCAAGGTCGAGCTGGGCCAGCACAAGGGCAGGATCGTCGTCGAGTTCGCCACCCTCGAGGACCTGCAGCGCATCCTCGACCTGATGGAGCCGCCCACCACTGCAGATCTTGCCTGAAGAACAAAGACCTTTAACTCTTTATCGACAAATCCCTTTTACGTCGGGTTGTCGTTGCTGATCGTGCGGGCAGCAGCTGATCAGGCGCCACTAGCGAGCACCCGGCTATGTGCCCACGGTGCAGCCCCTGAAGGAGTGCGCACACCCTCGACGCAATCACCTCCGCGCAGCGCATGGAAGCGCGCATGTCGGCACGTGGTTCGTTCATGAAGGCATCGCTGCCCGAGACGCCACGCCGGGCGGTCACTACGATGGAAGCTGACCTGTCCTCGACCGGACTGAGGTTGAATGGTTGAAACCGAGGGTGCGGTCTCTGCGTCGTCGGGAGTCGCCTGCAAGGAGGATCGCTGAGGATGGGCCGCCGACTCGTCTCGCTCACCGGCGACAACGTCGGCGACCTCCCGTCGCCGTGCCGCTCGTGCGTCTTCTGGGAAGCCGGTCACCGGCAGCCGGATCCGACAAGGAAAGACGACTGGCTCTCCACGGTGCTGCTCGACTGGGGGAGCTGCGGGAGACTGCTGTATGTCGACGGGCAGCTGGCTGCCTTCGCGGTGTACGCGCCTCCGCAGTACGTCGCGTCCACTTGGGCGCCAGCCCGGCTGCTGAGGCGGCCGGTGAGGACGCCGTACTCCTGATGACCGCGCAGGTGCTCCCCGCCTTCCGCGCCGGGGGCTTGGCCGGGTTCTCCTCCAATCAGTAGCAAAGGACGTGATGAGCCGAAGGGGTATCCGAGCGATCGAGGCGGTAGCAGACGCGCAGGGCCATGAGCACTCGTGTGTGGTGCCCGCCCGGTTCTTGACGGCCGTCGGCTTCAAGACCGTCCAGCCGCACCCGCGATATCCCCGCCTTCGCCTTGAACTTCGCAGCGTGTTGACGTGGCGCGAGGAGATGGAGGTCGCCCTCGAGCGGTGGCTGGGCGCGATCCGCCCGGAGAAGGCGAGAGGCCAAGCGCTCAGCCCCCGCGACAACAAGACCGTCTGACAGACCCGCGCTACTTGAGCCACATGCTCGCAGCGTCGGCAGGCCCGTACTCGCTGAGGCCGACTCAGCCGATGAACTCGTCGAGCTGCTTCAGCAGAGCGGCCTTGGGCTGGGCGCCGACGATCTGCTTGACGAGCTCGCCGCCCTTGTACACATTCAACGCCGGGATACCGGTCACCCGGTAGCCGGCCGGGGTGACCGGGTTCTCGTCGACGTTCATCTTCACGAAGCGCATCTTGTCTCCGTGCTCGCTCGCGAGCTCGTCCAGGATCGGAGCCACCTGGCGGCACGGACCGCACCACTCTGCCCAGAAGTCGACAAGAACGGGCTTGTCGGACTGGAGGACGGTGGTCTGGAAGTCGTTGTCGGTGACGCTGGGGAGGTTGCTCATCAAGGCTCCTGGAGGCTGGTCGACTGGTGGCTGCGTGCCGGGTGGTCAGTGGGTGGTGCCCACGGTAGCGGCCAGGTCCGACAGTGACGTCAGGTAGCGCTCCGCGTCGAGGGCTGCAGCGCAACCCGTTCCGGCGGCGGTGACCGCTTGTCGGTAGGTGTGGTCGACGAGATCCCCGCAGGCGAAAACACCGGCGAGGTTGGTCCGAGTGCTCGCTCCGTCAACCAGGACGTACCCCTCGTCATCGAGAGCGACCTGACCACGCACGAGCTCCGAGCGGGGGTCGTGGCCGATGGCGACGAACAGGCCGGTCACGTCGATGGTGCGCCTGGCCCCCGTTTGAGTGTCGCAGAGCACTGCGCCTTCGAGCCTCCCGTCGCCGACCAGCTCACAGACGCTGCTGTTCCACGCGAACTCGATCTTGGGGTTGGCGAAGGCCCGGTCGGCCATAATCTTGCTGGCGCGCAGTGCGTCACGACGGTGGACGAGAGTCACCTTGGAGGCGAACCTGGTCAGGAAGGTGGCCTCCTCGACGGCCGAGTCACCACCTCCCACGACGGCGATGTGCTGGTCACGGAAGAAGAACCCGTCACAGGTCGCGCACCAGCTCACCCCATGGCCGGACAGCTCCTCCTCACCGTCGACGCCAAGCTTGCGGTACCCCGAGCCCATGGCCAAAATGACCGTGCTGGCCTGGTGGGAGTTGCCGGCGGAGTCTCGGACGATTTTGACGTTGCCTGTCAGGTCCACGTCAGTCACGTCCTCGGCCACCAGCTCTGCACCGAACTTCGCTGCCTGCCTGCGAAGGTTCTCCATCAGCGCCGGGCCCATGATGCCGTCCGGAAAGCCGGGGAAGTTCTCGACATCAGTGGTGGTCATCAACGCACCACCTGCTGTCACCGAGCCCTCGAAGACGAGCGGCCTCAGGCTAGCCCGCGCGGCGTAGATCGCTGCCGTGTACCCGGCCGGTCCAGAGCCGATGATGACGACGTCACGCACGTCCGACAACACGGGTTCCTCACTTCTGCGGTCGTGTCGGGGCCGGGAGCCCCGCACTGGTCGCAACCGATCTTAGGTTGCAAAGATTCCCGGGTCAGTAGTCGGTTGCGAAGAGCTCCTTGGTCGCAGACGCGCAGTCGAGGACCGTCACCGTACGTGTCGTGGTGTCGAGGACTGCCACCTCCCGAGAGCCCCTGAACGGCACCAACGACACGGGTCCGGTGCCGTGCTCGGTTGACGGCGTGGCGCAGCGGCCCGCGGGTGGCACGGGCTGCCTGGTGCCGCGGTCCAGAGCGCGAGCGTGCTCTCGCAACCGCTGCTCGGCAGCTCGAGCGGCGGACTGGGGTGGCCCGGCGACACCCGGGGAGGCCGGCTGGTCCTTGAGTGCTGCGTCACCTCCGGTGTCCGCCTCGTCGTTCGCTTCGGCTGCACCGCGGGCGGCGGAGTCGGCTGACCCAGCGCCACCCCCTTGTACGACGTTGACGCCGACCGCGGTGGCGATCACAGCGACAGCGGCAGCGGCGAGCAGTGGCCACGCCGAACGCCGCCGGCCGGATGCCGTGGATGCGCCCCGAGCTGCCCGTCGCTCCTCGATGCTCGGTATCTGCCCGGCCCGCTCAGCAGCAGCTCGAGCCAGCACCGCGTCAAGTGACGACGCGGCGGCCGCCGGCATGGCCGGGACGCGACGCCCCTCAGCTGCCAGGACGTCAGCGACCTCGTCGATCGCACCGACCATAAACCTGCAGTCGGCGCAGGATGCGAGGTGCCGCGACAGCACGGCAGCGCGGTCACCAGTCACGAGGCCCGCGTGGTGGTCCGCGAGTTCGTCGACGGCTGGGTGCGTCGGGTCGTTCACTGGGCGAGACCTCCTCTCGGGTTCTGCGCAGGGTTCGCCTTGCTGGTCGCAGGGTTCGCTTCGCGTGGGGTAGCTGTTGGTTCGACGCGGACCGACGTTGGCCGGTTCCCTCGGTACTGCGCCAGCAGCGGGACGAGCCTCAGCCGACCGCGCGAGCAGCGGCTCTTCACCGTGCCAGGCCGGCAGCCGAGAAGGACTGCCGCCTCCTCCACCGAGTATCCCTCCATGTCGACAAGTACCAGAGCGGCGCGTTGTTCCTCGCTGATCTGCGCGAGTGCCGCCATGACGTCCACGCGCCGGGCGCTGTCGTCGACGGCGGTGCCAGGGCCTCGATCGTCCGCCAGCAGGGGTGCTCGCTCCTCGTCGTCCGGGAGCGACTCGGTGGCGCGCGCGTTGCGACGGCGGAGCCGGTCCAGGCAGGCGTTGACCACGATACGGTGCAGCCACGTCGTCACCTGCGCGTCGCCGCGGAATGTCTCGGCTCGGCGGAAGGCTGACACGAGGGCATCTTGGAGGGCGTCCTCCGCCTCCGTAGGGTCGCACGTCGTACGCAAGGCAATCGCCCACAACCGATCTCGGTGCCGGCGCACAAGCGTGCCGAAGGCGTCAGGGTCTCCGGCGACGTGAGCCCCCAACAACTCTGCGTCGTCGAGGTCTGAGTCGTCGCTCACCCGAGCACCCGCACCTCGGAGATGGAGCCTCGGAAGTCTCCGGTCGGCACGGGAGGCAGCTTGGTCAGCCACACGAGCACGAAGCGGCTGCGCACCGGCTGGTCGAACAAGGCTCGGGTGTCCGCCGCGACGTTGCGCAGCCGCTCCTGGACGGCGTACTCGTCCGCGGAGGCCTGGGGGACCGTGGTCATGGATGCGGGCGCGGTGCGGATCTCGAGGTCCGCCCCCGGCATGGACGTCGTCAGCTGGACCCCACGTACCGGCTGGACCTGCCCGAGATCCAAGACGAGACCGACGCCTCTCTTCAGTGAGTTGGGAGGTGGCCCGAGCTGGTCGGAGTAGACCTCGGTCTCCCACGACGTGTTGGGGTCGTCGTCTGTGGCGAAGGGTACAAGCTCGGGATGCTCGTCCCCGGACCCGTCGGGAGGTGGGTCGAAGGAGGCGGACGAGACCACCGGAAGCGGTTTCACCGGGGCGGGTAACGTGGGCTGTGACGTCGTCTGCTCGCTGGCGTCGGCGGAAGGCCCACTCGGGGCGCGCTGGCCCACGAGGTACGCCAGCAGCGCAACCCCGGACACGAGGACGGCCGCAGCGGTCAGTATCAGGCTGCGACGTAGCCGGGAGGTGGTGGGCCGGTTCGCGGTCGTCGGGGCGTACCGCGGCTGCTCTCCCGGCGGAGGCCCGGCGTCGCGGGGAAGCAGCGCTGGCGGCGGGTCGATGGGCCGGTGGGTGAGCGGATCGGGTTGGGCGGCAGTGTCGGCGACGCCGACGCCGGTCGGGAACCCCTCGTCGGCGAGGATGTCGCTCAGTACCGCCTCGACCTCGGGCACCGTCGTGATGTGTGGCCCGTACCGAGACGACTCGTTCAGGATGCGGTCGCAGACAGCGTCGAGAGAGCGGGGGACGCCTGCGCGCACCTGCCGCGGACGCAGCAACCGGCCATGCTCGGTAGGCGCAGGTGCGAGCCCAGCGTAGGAGTTCCCCGGCCAACGGGCAGTCAGGCACGCATACAGCAGACGCCCCAGGTCGCACGCATCCTCCTGTTCGTCAGGCGCCTCGTTCTCGGCTGCACTGCGCAACGCTGCGAACGTCCCGAGACCGTTCACCTTGACGCCACTGGACGTCGTGACGACAACAGCGTCGGGAGCGAGTCGACCGTGCGGCACGCCACTTCGGTGCGCGCGGCACATGGCTGAGGCCACCTCCCTGACAAGCCAGGCGGCGCGGCGAGCGGACAGCGGACCTTCGGCCAGCATCACGTCAAGCGACTCACCGGCGGTCCACTCGCGGACCACGTAGGACAGTTCCCCGTCGTCGACCGCGTCGAGCACTTGCAGCAGACGAGGGTCGGTGACGCGAGACGCCTGCTTGGCCGCGCTGAGCAAGTGACCAGCTTCCGGGGAGGCAGAAGGCAGGATCTGGACCACGACAGAGCGCGCGAGAACCTTGTCGTGGGCGCGCCAAGAGCTCGACGGACCCTCCTCAGCAAGCAGGTCCTCGATCTCGTAACGGTCGGCGAGCATGGCACCAGGCTCGACCAGGTGCGATCCCACGGTCCTCCTTGCTGGGCCTTCCTAGTGCACGTTCCCAGGTTTCATGGTAGGTGGTGATCAGCCTGTCCGGCATTGACATTCAGCTGCGCCTGCCGCGCGACGTGACAAGAGCGACGATCCGGCTGATCTCCCTGATCCGCAGCAGCCGCGCGAGGCCAAGGTAGACGCCCGTGCCGACCAGCCCACCCACCGCCAGCACGATCATCGAGTCGCTCTTGGTGGAAACGTCGAGCCCGGCCGCGTCCAGGCCGAAGATGGCGAGCCAGGCGGCCCCGGCTGCCGGGACGGCGGCCAAGGCCACCCGCCCGATGAAGCGGGCGAGCTCGGCGCCGGGCAGCCCGCCTAGCCGGCGCGACAGGACAGCAACGGAAACGGCTGCTCCGACCGCGTACGACGCTCCGTAGGCGAGCGCCAGCGCGGCCGCTACATGGCGCGGTGCCGCCACCGACGTGAGAGCGATGGCGAGGGTGATGTTCACCGCAGCAATGACGCACTGGATGAAGAACGGCGTCTTGGTGTCCTCGAGTGCATAGAACCCCCGGAGCACGATGTAGTGCACGCTGAACATGAGCAGCCCCGGAGCGAACGCGACGAGCGTCGTACCGAGTGGCGCAGTGTCGCCGGTTGCCTGACCCCAACTGAACATGACAGTGGCCAGGGCCGGACCTACGACGAGCAACGTCACCGCGAACGGCACTATCACCGACAGCACCAGTCGGAGCGTTCGGCTCATCTCCTCACCCACGTCGCGAAGCCGACCATCTGCAGCGAGGCGCGAGAGCAAGGGGATGGTGGCCGTCGCCAGGGAGACCGTGACGATGGAGTGCGGTACCTGGGTCAGCAGGAAGGCGTTGGAGTAGACGGTGAAGCCACTGGCCTGCGGTGCGCCGCTGGCCGCCTGGGCGGCGCCTGCGGTGGCCTGGTGCACCATGACGTAGAACGCGAGCTGGTTCACGATGACGAAGCCCACCGTCCACATGCCGAGGCGGAGGGTGTGACCCAGCCCGGTCCCGCGAAAGTCGAACCGGGGTTTGATCTTGAAGCCACTCGCCCGCAGGTATGGGATCAGCACGGCCGTCTGGGCGACGATTCCGGTCGTGGAGCCGAGGCCCAAGAGCAGCTCCTGCTGCGTGCTGTAACCGCCTTCAGGTGGTCCGCCGGAGTAGAGGATCAGGTACGCCGTGATGGCCGCGATGGCGAGCAGGTTGTTGACGATCGGTGCCCACATCATGGGCCCGAAACGGCCGCGCGCGTTGAGTATCTGGCCGATGAGCACAAACATTCCGTAGAAGAAGATCTGCGGCAGGCACCAGCGCGCGAAGTCGACAAGGGACTCGCGTTCTTCTGCAAGTGCCGGGTCGGTGAAGAAGCTGTCGTCGACCATGACCTGCAGCAGGAGCGGGGCCGTCAGGACCAAGACCGCAGTGACCCCGGCGAGCACGACGGCCCCCAGCGTGACGACCCGGTTGGCATACGCGTCGCCCCCATCGGGGTCGTTCTTGATGGCGCGCACCAGCTGCGGCACGAGCACGGTGTTGAACACACCGCCGGCGACGAGGATGTACAGACTGTTCGGGATCGTATTGGCGACGTTGAAGACCTCGGCCTGCAAGGAGATCCCGATAGCGGCCGCGAGCAGGCTTGCTCGCAAGAAGCCGGTGATCCGCGACACGAGGGTACCGAGCGCCATGATGCCGCTCGCGGAAAGGACGCTCGGGGACGAACCGCCCTCAGCTGTCACGGACTGGGCTTCTGCCGGGGGTGAAAACCTTGGGTGCGGAAGCGGCGGACCAGACGGAGGGCGGCGGTCCCGATCAAGACTGCGCCGCCCACTCCCGTGACGACCCAGATGGCGAGGCCGATCTGCGTAGCTCGGATGTCGAACTCCCAAGGGGCGCCGAAGACGCGGTGGTTGACCGTCTGGAGCCGGACCCGGACCGGTGTCAGCCCTGAGCCGTTGGAGCGCGTGGTGACCTCGATGTCACGGCTCTGCCCTGGAGCCAGGACGAGGTCCTCGATGGGATCGATCCGCAGTGCCGGGTTGCGTGGCTGGACGTGGACGCTCAAAGTGACCTGCTGCTTCAGGCCGTTGGTGATAGTCAGTGGGAAGCTGCCCGACCGACTCGAAAGCGCCACGAAGGTCGGCCCCGTGACGGTCACCTTGGACAGTTCCTCGACGACCCTTCGCGACTCCATGCGTGTCAGCGCCAGCCGCTCTTGCGGCTGACTGAGCCACAGCGAGCTTGCGGATTCGGCGAGGCGTTGTTCGAACGCGGCGACGTCCTCGTCTTTGGCGGTCAACAAGTCGCTGAGGGTCTCCCCCGTCGTCCGTAACCGCTCGATGGCCCGGGTGAGCTCCGCCCCCAGCCGAGGCTGGCCGTCCGCAGGCCGGATCGGTCCGAGGTAAGGCGTGGGCGTCGTCTGTGTCACCGCCTCGAGCCCGACGGGATCCACGACCTGCAAACCGTATGCTCCGGCGAGGCTCACCGCGTCGGCTTCGTCGCCGGGGTCCCAGTCGAAAGGCAGCGCAACGAGCGCTGGCGAAGGCGCGGCGGGCGCCTCAAGGAAGCGGATGGTGGCCTCCGCCATCAGGTGCTGCCGGAAGTCCAGAAGTCCGGTGGCTGCGGTGAGACGCTGGCCGGCGAGCTCACCGGCAGCGACGGCGGCCGTCAACTGGCCAGCCGGTGTTGGCACGCGCACCATCGAAGGCAGATAGGCAGAGTCCCCGGCCGGGCGAAGGTCGACGAGCGTCTTGTCGGCGACGAACTGGATGGTTGCTCGGGCACTTCGAGCGATGACAAGCGCACGTCGTGTCGACGCGCCGTCCTTCTGCCAGCTCACCGTCGGCGCGATGAGCCCTCGGTCGGTGGCGTAGTCTTCGCTGGCGCGAACCGCCGCCTCGACGATGCCTGGCATCCAGGCACGCGACAGCGCGATGGCGTCCGGAGCTCCCCATGCCATCAGCAGCAGGCTCTGCCTGCTGGCAGCCGCCTGGAAGTCAGCGAGCCAGTCCGCTGCGGCTGACTGGCCGCTGCCGTCGCGGCCGGCCCCTGGCTCGACCTCTTCTGCTCTGGTCGTCACGAGATAGCCCTTACTCATGTCCTCAACCGCGTCGAGCAGAGCAGGGTCCGCCACCATCTCGATCGTGTCCGGCGGTACGGCGTTGAGGAAGTCGACGACATTGCGCAGCCGGCCCCCGGAGCTGATCGAGTCAGCGAGACGGTCATCGAGGAAGTTCCCGCTGGCGTGTCTCTTGATCGGGGCCGTCACCGGTACCACCGTGACGAGTGGAGTGGGAGCCGCGTCGAGGTCGGGGTCGGTGACCAAAGGCATGACGGTGTCGGCGCGAGCGTCAACCTCGCGGACGCCGTCGCGGTCGGTCGCCAGGACGCTCACGCCGACCCGGTAGACACCGGGAGCACCCGACAAAGGTGTGGATTTGTAGGGGATCTCGAGGCGGTAGGTCTTGGTCGTCCCGGGAGGCACGGCGCCGATCTCGTCGAAGAGACCCAGCTTGATGATGCGGGTGCCGAACGGTTCATCGGAGCTCGTTATCTCCTCGAGTCCGCCCTTTGTCGTCACCGGGTCCGACGCGATGTCGAGGTACACCTGGGCGTCGCGCCAGCGCAGATCGCCGACATTCGTCACTCGGCCTCTGATCCGCAAGGACTTGCCTGGTTCCAGCGCGCCGGGCGAGAGGCGCTCGATCGTGACGGTAAGGCCTGTCTCGCTGCTCAACGGGTCGGCGAGGGCAACCGGCGTGAGGCGGACCGGCGTCGCCGCAACAAGCGCCGGCGACGTGGCCGCGACGGTCGCCGCCGTGCCGACCTCGGCTGCGCCTGGGGCCGCAGGACAGGCCAGCAGGACACTCGCCGTGACGGCGACAGCTGCCGCGGGCCAGCGACGTTCGGCAGCCATCACCGGAGCTCGTCGCAGGGGGTCGCCACGCCCTGAATGCTAACCGCTCCGCCGCAGTTGACCGCCTCCTCCTACAGTGGTGCATCGTGTCCGAACAGCCGACCACTCCCACCGCCGCTCAGCGCGACGCGATCCGAGAGCTGGTCCGCAGGCTCCCTGTGGTCCGAGAGGTGGGGCAGCGGTTCATCGCGGCCGGGCACGAGATCGCACTAGTGGGGGGAAGTGTGCGCGATGCGCTGCTCGGGCGCCTCGGCGTCGACCTCGACCTGGCGACTTCTGCTCGACCCGACGCGATCGAGGAGTGCCTACGCGGATCGGCCGACGCCACCTGGGATGTCGGCCGCGACTTCGGGACGATCGGCGCCAGGATAGGGCACTGGCGGCTCGAGATCACGACGTACCGCTCCGATGCGTACGACGGTGGCTCCCGCAAGCCGACGGTGACGTATGGCGACACGCTTCGAGGCGACCTGTCTCGTCGCGACTTCACGGTGAACGCGATGGCTGTCGACCTTCCGACAGCAGATCTGGTCGACCCGTTCGGTGGGTTGGCGGACCTGGCCGCGCGACGGTTGCGGACACCGGGCACCCCACAGGAGTCGTTCGGCGACGATCCGCTCCGGATGATGCGCGCGCTGCGGTTAGCCTCGCAGCTGGCCTTCGAGGTGGATGCCGAGGTGGTGGCTGCCATCGCGCAGATGAGAGATCGAATCACGATCGTGTCCGCAGAGCGGGTCCGAGACGAGCTGGTAAAGCTGATGCTGTCAGATCAACCTCGCGTGGGCCTGACCATGCTGGTCGAGACCGGCCTGGCTCAGCTCGTGCTGCCGGAGCTTCCGGCACTCCAGCTCGAGGCTGATGAGCACCACCGGCACAAGGACGTCTATGAGCACACCTTGAGGGTGGTCGAGCAGGTGATCGCCCTGGAGGACCGCTTGCCTGGAGGCGGGCCGGACTTCGTCACCCGCTTCGCGGGGCTGCTGCACGACATCGGCAAGCCCCGGACGCGCCGGTTCGCCAGCGACGGAACTGTCACCTTCCACCATCACGACGTCGTGGGGGCGAAGATGGCACGCAAGCGGATGAAGGCCCTCCGCTTCGCGAAGGACGTCACCGAGGACGTGGCCAAGCTCGTCGAGCTCCATCTGCGTTTCCACGGATACGGGTCGGGTGAGTGGACCGACTCCGCGGTCCGGCGGTACGTGCGAGATGCCGGTGACCTCCTCGATCGCCTTCATGTGCTCACCCGCGCCGACTGCACCACCCGCAACTCGCGTAAGGCCGCCCGGCTGCGGCGTACGTACGACGACCTCGAGCAGCGGATCGCAACACTTGCCGAGCAGGAGGAGCTCGCCGCGATACGGCCCGACCTTGACGGCCGCCAGATCATGCAGATCCTCGGAGTACCCCCCGGCCCGGTTGTCGGCGAGGCGTACCAATTTCTGCTCGAACGACGGATCGACGACGGACCCCTCGGACCTGAGCAGGCCCGGGACGAGCTGCTGGCCTGGTGGGTCACAAGGTCGGGTTGAGGCGCTGCACCGGTGGGGTCGGCGCCTCGCTCCTGATCGACCACCAGTAGGCGACCGCCGTGGCCGCGTACCCCGCGGCGATCAGCGCGACAACGGGGTACGACTTGCCGGTCGTCGGCACGATGAGGGCGCCGAGGGCAGCTGCCGCGACGAAGACGACGTTGAAGGCCACGTCGTACAGCGAGAACACACGTCCCCGGAAGGCGTCCTCGACGCCCGTCTGCACCAACGTGTCCACGCAGATCTTGACACCCTGGGCGGACAGCCCGAGCACGAAGGCTGCCGCCAGCAGGCTCGGCTCCGTGTAGAGCGCTCCCGGCAGCACCTCGCAGACGGCGGCTGCGGCGAGGAGAGCGACGATCCAGTGCTGGGGTGAGATGCGCGCGGTCACCATGGGTGTCACGACCGCTGCCGCGAAGAACCCCAATCCCGAGACGAGGATCGCGACAGACAACCCCGCCAGGCCGGCATCGGTGTCGGCTGGGTCGTTGAAGTAGTTGCGGTACAGCAAGATCGTGGCGACCGTCGACAGCCCGTAGAAGAAGCGATGCGCCGAGATGACGCCGAGTGCGAATGCAGCTCTGCGCCGCTGGCGCAGGTGTGAGAGGCCGGCTAGGAGGCCGCGGGAGACGTGAGCCAGTGCGCGTTGGACAGCCGGTCGTCCTGGGTCGAAGTCGGGTCCGAGCAGGCCACGGGGAAGCCGCGTCGCGAGCAGGGCGGCGGTGGCGTAAGCGCCACCGGCCATGCAGACGATGACGACGTCAGGCTCACCGCCAGGCAGGACGCCTCTTACACCGGACGCAAGCGCAAGTCCCGCGATGAACGAGATGGTCCCGGCTGTCGGAGTGACCGAGTTCGCCAGCACCAGCTCGTCCTCGGCGACCACATGAGGAAGGGCGGCCGACAGGCAGGCCAGGAAGAACCGGTTGATGCTGAACGCCGCGAGCACGGCGACGAACAGGACCGGTCCGCTCACGCTCGCGAGGATCAGGCTTGCCACCACCGCAACGGGCACGAGCCGCACGACGTTGCAGAGGAAGAGAATCTGTCTGCGACTCCAGCGGTCGAGAAAGACACCTGCAAACGGTCCAAGGATGCTGAACGGGAGAAGAACGGCCGCGAGGGCACCGGCGATCGCGGCTGCGTCAGGCTGGCGCTCCGGCGAGAAGAGCACGTATGACGCAAGCGCCACCTGAAGGATCCCATCCCCGAGCTGACTCGTGACGCGGACGGCGAACAGCTGACGGAAGCGCAGGAGGGTGAGCAGCTGCCGCAGATCTGCCACGAGTCGCATGAGCGGAAGTCTGCCACCGCGAGTCGGACGGCAGACGGCCCACGATCACCACGCAGTCGTCGCTGCGGGGTGTCTCGATGACCAGCCCGCTGTCGCTGCCGATCGCGATGGCCGCGTCTCGTTGCGCGGCTGTCACCTGGGTCAACACGGCACCGGATGGCGTCAGCCAACCAGGGACGCCTGCCGCCACCTGCCGCCATGGGTCGAGGCCGTCGACGCCACCGTCGACGGCC
>JAUJOO010000001.1:154212-233476 GCA_030447585.1 Nocardioidaceae bacterium
TCAGCCGACTCGTCAGCGCGGCAGCGATCGCGCCGGTGCCGCAACCCAGGTCCAGAGCCCGTCGGGTAGTGACCGGTGCCGGTGGAGCCACGGCGGCGACGGCGGCGTCGACGAGTGCCTCAGCCCGGTGTCGGGGGATGAACGCCGGCGGGCCGACCGCCACCGAGACGCCGGCGAACCGGGCCGATCCGACGACGTACTCCAGGGGTTCCCCGGCAGCGCGTCCTTCCACGGCTCGAGCGCGGTCCTGGCTGGCGCCGAAGGCCGCGAAGATGACCCCAGCCTCGCGCTCGGCGAAAACGCAACCTGCGGCGCGCAGCAACCGCGACGCGGCGACGACTTCTCCTGCAGGACTCGTCACTGCTTGACCTGTCGGAGGACATCTCCCAGTCTGACCAGGGCGGGGGCAGCCGTTACGAGACGTTGCTGGTCACGTTGAGAAAGTGACCCAAGCGCTGTGACGATAGCGTCTGCCCTCCTGACGGCGGCGCCTTCCATCAGGGCAGCACCTTCGCTGGTCGACGTGATGAGAACCGATCTCGCGCTGTCGGGATGTGGTGTCCGTACGGCGAGCCCGCGCTGGACGAGACCATCGACAATGCGCGTCATGGTCGGCCCGGCGACGTCTTCGATTGCTGCAAGTCGTCCCAAGGTGCACGGACCACCGAACACCAGCACGGACAATGCGCTGAGACGTGCCGGAGTGAGGCCGGCGAGCCGGTCGACTCGCCGCATGCCGCGCAGCAAGTGGATCGCACCGGAGTTGAGGAGCCGGGCAGCCGTCTCCAGGCCGCTCTTGTCAGTCGTCACCAGTTATGTATAGCATCCCTACCAACTGATAGGGATGCTACGGAAGGTTGTTAGCCAGATGATTGCTCAAGTCGCACAGCGCGCGGAGGATCTCGACCGCGCCACCGGGTTCTACACGGCTATCCTCGGCGTCGAGCCGAGCGCCCGGTTCGATCCACCAGGGCTGGTCTTCTTCAGCCTGGGGCAGACGCGTCTGCTTCTCGACAGGGCAGTACCGAGCGCCCTGGTCTACCTGGCGGTGGAAGACGTCCGCGTCACCGTCGACCGACTACGCGCCGAGGGGGTAGACGTCGAGACCGAACCACACGTGATCTTCAGCCATGAGGACGACACGCTCGGGCCAGCCGGCACCGACGAGTGGATGGCGTTCATCAAGGACAGCGAAGGAAACACGGTCGGGTTGGTCAGCCACGCCCCGACGCCGGAGCCCGCTGATATCGGTCTCCCGCGCGGGCCGGTTGTGCCGTTCGTGATCTCTGGGCTGTGCTACTACCGAGACGGCAACGACAGCGGCGACGCCGGACTAGAACGATCGTTCGATCCGGCGTAAGATTGAGGTATGACGATGACGCACTTCCCGGGGGTCCCTGCTGGACGCGGCCGAGGGCGAAGCCCGGCTCGGACCGTTGGTTCCAGCGCCCAGGCGCGCGATGCTGAGTCAAGGAGCCTGGGTCGACGTGCTTCCGGGATGGGTGAGCGGATCTGACCAGGTCTTCGAGCGGCTCGTCGACGACGTGCCGTGGCGGGCCGAGCGCCGGCAGATGACCGAGCGGCTCGTCGACGTCCCCAGGCTGGTGTGCTTCTACGGCGAGAGCACCCCGCTGCCGCACCCGCTGCTCGACGAGGCCCGCCGTGTGCTCAGCGACCACTACGCGCACGAGCTCGGCGAGTCGTTCGTGACCGCTGGGCTGTGCTACTACCGAGACGGCAACGACAGCGTGGCTTGGCACGGGGACACGATCGGTCGCAGCCGGACCGAGGACACCATGGTTGCGATCGTCTCGTTCGGCAGCCCCCGCAAGCTGCTGCTGCGGCCGCGTCGCGGCGGGGCGTCGCTGAGCTTCGCACTCGGCCACGGCGACCTCATCGTGATGGGCGGCTCGTGCCAGCGCACCTGGGAGCACGCCATCCCTAAGTCTGCTCGTCGCGGTCGGGCCACGGGTGAGTGTGCAGTTCCGGCCCCAGGGTGTGCGCTGACGGTCGTCACCCCTGCCAGATGAGCGGCACGAAGGAGTAGTGCCCCAGTCGCCGTTCGGTGACCTCGCCTGCTGCGTCTCGGTCCACGACAACCATCCGTTCGGCCACCGGGACGACCAGCCGACCGGGCGCCCCTGGCTGCTCCACGAGCGGGTCGGGCAGCCGCCGAGCACCCGCCGACACCAAGATCTTGTCGAACGGTGCCTGATCCGGCAGGCCAAGGACGCCGTTGGTCGCCGTGTCACGCTGACCCAGTCTTGGCCGAGGACCGACAAGTTGCGCCGAGCGGTCTCGACAAGCTCTTGGACCAGCTCGACGCCGTACACAGTGCCTCTCTCGCCGACTAGATGTCCCAGCAGCCCCGTCGTCCAGCGACGAGCCTGAGCCGACGTCCAGGACCCGCTGAGCCGGGTGGACGTCCAGCAGGGTCAGCATCTGACCCACGGTCGTCGGCTGGGAGTTCGTCTGGCCGTGGCCGATCGGCGGCGATCTCGAGGCGGTCTTCGCGCGCGTCGGGCCGCACGCTCCTCAGCGCGGTCGACGCGTCGAACCAGCCTCGCGCCGACCACGAGTCACTGCTCAGCGCGGCGCGAGCACCACCTCGTCGACCTCGTCGGAGACCTGGCGACGGCGCCTCATGCTGCGACGACCACGACACAGCCCGAAGTCCGACTTTCACGGTATCTGGGTAGATGACACCGCCCAGGTGACCAGCCACACTGTGGCTGTCTCGGCACATGACATCGTCGGGGCTCGCGTCCGCCAGAGCTCGGCGTCGTCGACGTCGCCGAGCACCAGGAAGTCTCCGAGCGGCTGGGGCACGTTGGCCGAAGGCGATCGTGGAGGAGTCTTCACCGGCCCCGGCGTTCGCCTGTTCGTGGGACGATGGCCATCCGCTCGCCTCGAGCCGCGCTGAGACCCAGCGCGCTCGCCTCGCGGCGCCTTGTGGATGCCGATGAGTCCCACGCCGGCGATCACGTCGGGCATTGCGCCGCGTGCTCGGCGAGCCGGTGGTCTTCTTGCCCTCGATCCGGTACGGCTCCGTCATCCTCGACGCGTCGAACCAGTCATCGGCCGAGCCGCCGCTCCTGACGAGCCGACCGCGCTGAGATGAGGCCGTCCACGAGCCGCAGGTCGGGGCCTGACCACCGTCTCGGCGCGCGCTCCACCGGCATGACGATCGGCCGGGGGCCGAGACCTCAGGCGGCCCCGGCTCGTGGGGTGGCGATCCGCGCCAGTTCCCTGGCGCGGGAGATCGGGCGCGCGCTTGAGGAGCCGGTGGGCAGGAGGCCGTCATCCGCCGGCCGCAAGGAGCAGAACAAGCAGGTCATGCGTCATGGCCGGGGGCCGAGACGGGCAATGGTGATCGGGCGCCCGCATCGGTCGTACCGAGCCAGCAATGGTGCTGGAGCTGGAGCACGTCAGCGGCGTAGTCGCTCTTGCAGCGCGCGCACTCCAGGCGGCTGAGCGCGCTGAAGGCCATGACCTAGGTCAGCTCGGCTCAGCGGTCGACGTCGCCGCGGATGAAGGCCTCCACCGACTCGCGTCCCTCGTCGTCAGGCCGCTGGATCGGCGGTGACTTCATCAGGTACGACGAGGCGGACAGCAGGGCGCCCCCGATACCGCGGTCCTTGGCGATCTTCGCCGCCCGCACTGCGTCGATGATTATGCCGGCGGAGTTCGGCGAGTCCCACACCTCGAGCTTGTACTCCATGTTGAGCGGGACGTTGCCGAAGGCACGGCCCTCGAGCCGGACGTATGCCCACTTGCGGTCGTCCAGCCACTGCACGTAGTCCGACGGTCCGATGTGCACGTTCTTCGCCCCGAGGTCATGCTCGATGTTCGAGGTCACCGCCTGGGTTTTCGACACCTTCTTCGACTCGAGACGGTCGCGCTCGAGCATGTTCTTGAAGTCCATGTTCCCGCCCACGTTGAGCTGGTAGGTGCGGTCGAGCACGACCCCGCGGTCCTGGAACAGCTTCGCCAGCACCCGGTGGGTGATGGTGGCACCCACTTGCGACTTGATGTCGTCGCCGATGATGGGGACACCGGCGTCTTCGAACTTCTTTGCCCACTCGGGGTCGGAGGCGATGAAGACCGGGAGTGCGTTGACGAAGGCGACGCCGGCATCGATGGCACACTGCGCGTAGAACTTGTCCGCCACCTCAGAGCCCACGGGCAGGTAGGACACCAAGACGTCGGTCTCGGTGTCCTTGAGGGTCTGTACGACGTCGACCGGCGCGCTGTCGGACTCGTCGATCGTCTCGCGGTAGTACTTACCGAGGCCGTCGAGCGTCGGTCCGCGCTGCACAGTGATGCCGGTCGGCGCAACGTCGGCGATCTTGATGGTGTTGTTCTCGCTCGCCGCCGTCGCGTCTGCGAGGTCGAAGCCCACCTTCTTGGCATCGACGTCGAACGCTGCGACGAACTCGATGTCCCTCACGTGGTAGTCACCGAACTGCACGTGCATCAAACCAGGAACATCACCCGACGGGTCGGCATCCCGGTAGTAGTGCACGCCTTGCACAAGTGACGTCGCACAGTTTCCGACCCCGATGATGGCTACCCGAACCGTACCCATTCAGCTTTCCTCACTCCCGTTTGTCTGCACACGGCGGGGCTCCGCCGGTGTCGATGGTGCTTGGCCGAACCGCTCGCTGTCGATCAGCTCCGTCAGCCAGCTGACCTCGCGCTCGGCGGACTCGAGGCCATGGCGCTGGAGCTCCAGCGTGTACGCGTCGACGCGCTCACGGGAGCGCGCCAACGACGCCCGCACGGCCTCAAGCCGCTCCTCGAGGCGCGTGCGCCGGCCTTCGAGGATCCGGAGCCGGGTCTCGCGGGTCGTCGACCCGAAGAAGGCGAAGCGCACGCCGAAGCTGTCATCCTCCCAAGCGCTCGGGCCGGCCGCCGACACCAACGAGGCGAAGCGCTCCTTGCCATCAGCGGTCAGCTTGTAGACGATCTTGCCGCGGCGTCCACCACGTGCGCCCGGCGCGACGGGAGCTTCGAGATGGGCCGTGTCCTCGCTCAGGAGCTGGTCACGAAGCATCTGCTTCAGGCACGGATACAGGGAGCCGTAAGACAGCGCTCGCCCCCATCCCAACAGTGCGGTCACGCGTTTGCGGAGCTCGTAGCCGTGCATTGGTGCCTCGTGGAGCAGCCCGAGGACCGCCAGCTCGAGGGTGTCGCCGCGCTTGCCCACGTGCTGCTCCTTCCCCGCCTGACCTGGGACGCTGTTGCCGCCGTTGCGCCATGCGCCGTGTCTCGTTTCAATGTATCTCCATAACGTATCGTATCGATACGTCAAAGGCACGGCGGGGAGTCACGGGCGACTTAGGGGCAGTCTTCGTCAGCCACTCTTGAGCATCGGGCTGAACTGCGCGGTGGAGCACTACCCCGCTCGACCCGGGCATCGCGGGAATCGGCGCATCCCAGCCCGTACGCTCGTCTCATCATGTGGTCCCAGCGCTCGGTCATCGACTACTCGCTTCAGCGGCGGGCGCGGCTGGCTGCCCTCTTCCGCGGCGGCACCATGACGATGGACGACGTTTGCGACGCCGACCCCTACACCCTGCGCGCGGCCAGGCACCACGGTGAGCCGGCTCCGTCGCCCTGCCCGGTATGCCGTAAGGCCGATCTCAGCCACCTGTCATACGTGTTCGGTGACGAGCTCGGTCAGTACTCCGGACGCATCAAGTCCCGGCGCGAGATCGAGTCGATGGCGCACGAGTTCGGCGAGATCCGGGCCTATGTCACCGAGGTCTGCCGAAGCTGCGGCTGGAACCATCTGGTCGAGTCCTATGTTGTCGGCGATGGTGTGCCGCGCAAGCCACCGCGGCGTCAACGCACCGTCGAGGACGACGACTAGTGCGCACGTCCGCAGTTCCTCCTCGTCCTCTCCGGGTGGCTACGGTGAGTGGAGTGTCCTATTCTGCTCACTTGAGGCTGCGGGGAGCGGCCTCGGTCTTATCACGCCAACGGCTGTCCCTGTCGCGCGTGCCCTGGTCCTCGCCGTCGGAGGTGAAGCTGTGAGCAGCACGCAACCACCACCGTCGTACGACGCGGGTCAAAGGACGGCGAGCGCGGGAGCCCCCGGCTCCAGCTCGCCGCCAGGGAGGCCGGTGGCTCGGCCGCCTGGACAGCCGGGCAGTGGCCGGCGCGGGAACCTCAGGGCGCGCGACCTCAACGGCTGGTCGAGGGCGCGCCACATAGGGAAGAAGACCGCCAAGTGGGGCGCGATCGTCGGACTTGTCGGTGCCTTCGTGCTGGCGGTCGCGGTGTACGTGACGTACAAGATGATCGACATCCCCGATCCCAACGAGGACTTCCAGGCCCAGACCACGACCGTCTTCTTCTCCGACGGCAAGCACGTCATCGGGACCTTTGCACTGCAGAACCGCGAGAGCATCCCCTTGGAGGAGGTGCCGGAGTCGCTCAAGAGCGCGGTCATCTCTGCTGAGGACCGCTCGTTCGAGACGAATTCCGGCCTCGACCCCAAGGGCATCGTTCGTGCGGCCTGGAGCAACCTGCAGTCAGACACCGGCACCCAGGGCGCTTCCACCATCACGCAGCAGTACGTCAAGGTGCTCTACCTGTCGCAGGAGCGCACCTATCAACGAAAGATCAAGGAGGCGTTCCTCGCCGTCAAGGTGCAGAACAGTCTGAGCAAGGACGAGATCCTTGAGGGCTACCTCAACACGATCTACTTCGGTCGCGGTGCCTATGGTGTGCAGGCGGCGTCGAAGGCCTACTTCGACAAGCCCGCCAAGGACCTCACGGTCCCGGAGAGCGCCGTCCTGGCGTCCGTGCTCAACTCTCCCGGCACGTTGGACCCCGCCGTTTCGAAGGCGAATCGCAAGCCCCTGTTCGACCGCTACAAGTACGTCCTGGACGGGATGGCTGAGGTCGGGGCGATCGACGCCGAAACGGCGCTGAAGTACGAGCGGCGACTGCCCCGGTTCCCCGAGATCGACACGGTCAACAAGTACGGCGGACAGCGTGGCTATCTGCTGACCCTCGTCCAGTCCAAGCTGATCGGGCTCGAGTTCAGCCAGGACGAGATCAACGGCGGAGGCCTCAAGGTCGTCACAACCCTCGACTGGCAGGACCATCTGGCCGCGATCAAGGCAGTGAGAGACGTCCGGCCTCCCAACAAGCCGGAGCTCCACATCGCCCTCGCCTCGATCGAGCCGGGCACCGGCGCCTTGCGGGCCATGATCGGTGGTCGCAACTTCACCGGGCCGGGCCCACAGGACCAGATCAACTTTGCCACCAGCGGTGGCCAGGCGGGTTCGACGTTCAAACCGTTCGCGCTGGCTGCTGCCCTCAAGGACGGCTTCAGGCTTAACGACAAATTGGACGGCGACTCGCCGTACTTCTTCCCCGACGGCTCGAAGGTGGAGAACGAGGGCGAAAGCAGCGGCGCCGCGAATGGGTTCTCCTACGGCACCGTCAGCCTCGTCAAAGCCACCGCCGAGTCCATCAACACCGCGTACATGGACCTCACAGCGCAGATGGAGGACGGTCCCGAGAAGATCGTAGACGCTGCCGTTGCGGCAGGGATCCCTCGCAGCTCAGGTGACCTGGAGGCATACTCGCGGGTCGCGCTCGGCAGTGCCAAGATCGCGCCGGTCGAGATGGCGGAGGCCTACGCCACGTTCGCGGCCGACGGGAAGCAGGCAGACTGGTACATGATCGAGGAGGTCAGTGACTCGGGCGGCCTTCGCTACGAGCACCGTGACGAGCCGAACCAAGCGTTCAGCTTCCCCATCGCAAGCAACGTCTCCTATGCGCTTCAGCAGGTGGTCAAGACGGGCACCGGGCAGAACGCGTTGGCGCTCGGCCGCCCTGCAGCCGGCAAGACCGGCACCGCCACCAACGACAAGGGAGACGTCTCCTCGTCTTGGTTCGTCGGGTATACCCCCCAGCTCTCGACATCGGTGATGTTCGTGCGGGGGAAGGGCTACGAGGCGTTGAACGGCTACCTCGACACCTTCTACGGTGCCAACTACCCCACGCAGACGTGGACGGCGTACATGAAGCTAGCGCTCAGCGGAGAGCCGATCATGCCGTTCCCCGAGCCCGGCCAGCTGCCGAACGCCACTCCCACGTCCTCGGCGCCGCCGTTGATCACGTTCGCTCCGCCGCCGTCGACCACGGCTGCTCCGCCGCCGTCGACCACGTTCGCTCCGCCGCCGTCGACCACGGCTGCTCCGCCGCCGTCGACCACGTTCGCTCCGCCGCCGTCGACCACGGCTGCTCCGCCGCCGCCGACCACGGCTGCTCCGCCATCGACAAGTAGACCGCCACCCGTCACCAGCCGTCTCCCGGTGGTCTGCCAGACGGGCACGACCCCGCCACCATCTTCGTCACCGCCGCCACCTTCGTCGTCGCCGCCACCTTCGTCGTCGCCGCCATCTTCGTCGTCGCCGCCACCTTCGTCGTCGCCGCCACCTTCGTCGTCGCCGCCACCTTCGTCGTCGCCGCCACCTTCGTCGTCGTCGCCGCCACCTTCGTCGTCGCCGCCACCGTCGTCGTCGCCCCCTCCCTCGCCCACGGCGACGACTACGACTTCCCGGGGCAACACCCCCACTCCCCCGTGACGTGTGGGCGTGGACCGACACGTCCGTAGCCGCGAGAGCTGAAGAGGACCGGTGCGCTCCGACCTGAGCAGGACGCAAGGCAATGTCGTGGCGCCGTCGCGGTCAGATCCGCTTGTGCGATCAGCATCCTCATGGGCTGGAGGTCCGCTCGGTCGACTGGCGTTGACGGGTCATTCCTGGTGGACACCGCTCAGGGTGATCATCGTGATGGCGACCGTGACGTTCGGACTGGGCGTCGTGCAGAAGAGCCCCTGCGTGGTGGGCGACTGGTCCAAGGCTGCCCCCACTGCCGTTCAGCCACATGTGCTACTCAGACATTGCCTACTTGTACACGGGGCGTGGCCTCGCCGAAGGTGTCATCCCGTACCAGCCCGTCAAGTCGCTGCCGGCGGAGAAGCGACCCCTCACCTCCGACCAGGAGCACCAGTTCTCCATCGAGTATCCCGTGCTCACCGGCGCCTGGATGGGGATGACCGGTCTCATCACCCACGGCATCGGGAAGTCCCCCGATATGTCCGAGGTCTCGCACGACGCCGTGGGGTCGGACAAGCGGGTGCAGTATGACGGCACGTTGTTCTGGGCCGTGAATGCGGTCGGTTTCTTCGTCGTTCTCCTGATCGCGCTCTCGTTTCTCGTCTACGCGCAGCGGCGTCGACCCTGGGACGCCGCGCTTGTCGCCGCCTCGCCGGCACTGGCTCTTACCGGGATGATCAACTGGGACCTGCTGGTGGTTGGGTGTGTGGCTGGATTTGTCTGGGCCTGGTCGACACGAAGACCGGTCTGGGCAGGGATCTTCATCGGGCTCGGCACAGCGACCAAGTTGTTCCCGCTGTTCTTCCTCGGACCGTTGCTGGTGCTGTGCCTGCGGCAGCGCAAGTTCGACATCTGGTTGGCCACCGCGGCGGCTGCCTTGGGTAGCTGGCTGGTCGTCAACCTTCCGGTGTTCTACTGGTCACCAGACGAGTACCTGTGGTTCTGGCGGTTCAACGCGCAGCGTGGCCCGGACCTGGGTTCGCTGTGGTTGGTCGCTTCCGACTACGGTCATCCCGTCTCGGCCGAGACATTGAACAAGGCCAGTCTCGTCATCTTCGCTCTCGCCTGCGTAGCGATTGGGCTGCTCGGACTTTTCGCTCGGCGCCGCCCGAGGCTCGTGCAGCTGTTGTTCCTGGTAGTGGCTTCGTTCCTGCTCGTCAACAAGGTGTACTCACCGCAGTACGTGTTGTGGCTGCTGCCGCTGGCCGCGCTGGCGCGCCCCGGTGGCGTGACATGTTGATCTGGCAGGCATGCGAGATCTTCTACTTCTTCGCTGTCTGGATGCACCTGGCGAACTTCTTCGTCACCGCCGGCGACCCCGACTGGGTGTACGCGCTGGCGATCGTCGTACGTGTGATGGGACAGCTGTACCTGATGGCCATGGTCGTCCGCGACATCCTGCGACCTTGGCACGACCCGGTACGCCAAGACGGCCTGTCCGACGATCCGCTCGGGGGAGTCCTGGACGAGGGTGTCGACGCCGAGTCCGGCGTCGACGACGAAGGCGACTCGGCATCGGGCGTGGATGAGCGCAGAGCCGCGGTGGACGCCGAATCTCAGGACTTGGAGGGTGACCCGCTGTACGCCTCCTGAGCAGAAACACGAGCGCAACGAGGTATCGGCCCCGATCAGGTCATCAAACCCCCGCGTTGATGACCTGCCGAAGCCGATCCGAGTTCCCCGCGCCACGAGTGTGGCACATCTTGCATAGAGAGTCCATGCATGAAAGAAGTGGAACGTGCAACTGTCGGCCACTGCCGGCTGGGAGGAAGATCATCGAGGCTTGCAGGTGGCTGACGGTCAGCTGACCGAGACGTGGTCGAAGGTCGTTGTCGTAAAACGCACCTGGACGGCGATCTCCTCGCCGATGCGGGGGACCGCAGTGCCGGCTGGGAGGAAGATCATCGAGGCTTGCAGGTGGCTGACGGTCAGCTGACCGAGACGTGGTCGAAGGTCGTTGTCGTAAAACGCACCTGGACGGCGATCTCCTCGCCGATGCGGGGGACCGCAGTGCCGGCTGGGAGGAAGATCATCGAGGCTTGCATGTGTGGCGGTTCGACGAACCAGCGCTGCCTGCCGGCCACGACGAACGGTGACAGCGCCCTGCCGGCGGCGTCGAGACCGCCCTTCGCGATGGCCACGGCACGCTGCCGTGCGGTGGCGGCGGAAGTGGGGGCCTCCAGGGCGATGCCGTGCGCAGTCCCCCCGGACACGATCAGGACTGTGCCGGCCCGCAGGACCGTGCGCTGTCGGTAGCCCAGCCTGTCCCCGCGCCGGACCGAGTGGGCGTCGAGAACAGTGGTGCGTGCCTCCAAGCACGCTCTGTCACCCAGCCAGAGGGCCGTGCCGATGCGAGGGCGGAGCTCGACGCCGCGGTGCTGCTGCCGAAGGGTCGTGAGCTCTGCGCCAGTCAGGTGCGAGATGAACCAACGGCGAGACGCGGGAGCTGCCCCGAGCCAACGCTCGACCTCGTGGACATGACCGGTGCCGAGCGGGAGGTGCAGCGCGTGCCCTTCCACGCGCACGCCTGGTGGTGTGGCCGGCAGCCGCCGCATCGCTTCCGCGGTGAAGCCGTGGCGACGCATCGACGTCAGCCCCTCCAGCACGACCCGCGGTCGGGCGCCGCGCTCAGCCAGCGCCGCGAGATCGTTCTCACGTCCGACCGTGTGGATGATCCGTGTGTCGTACGAGATGTCGCCGAGGAACGGCCGCCACGGCTCCATCACCAAGATGTCACCGGAGAACCGCTTCCGGACGGTCTCCGCCTCGCGGTACGTTCCGATAGCGAGGGTGTCCGCTCCCAGCCACTCGGCGCGGCGAGCCAACCGCGGCACCCCGAACCCGTATCCGTTGCCCTTGGCGACCGGCACGATGCCGGGGTGGGCGGCCGCCGTTGTCGTGAGGTGTAGACGCCAGCGGGGTCCGTCGACATACAAGGTGAGCGGCATTTGCGTCCTGCCTCAACTCTGGCGGTGGCTCATGTAGAGGTCGAAGGCCTTGTAGATGAGGCGGTTCAGCGGCAGGTCCCACTCACCGACGTACTCGACGGCCTCACCACCGGTCCCGACCTTGAACTGGATGAGACCGATGTGGGGGTCTTGGGAGTCGATGGTGTCAGTGATGCCGCGCAGGTCGTAGACGGCCGCTCCGGCACCGATGGCGTCACGGATCATCTGCCACTGGATGGCGTTCGAGCCGCGAACGTCGCGCTTCGCGGTGGAGGACGCGCCGTAGGAGTACCACGCGTGACCGCCGACGCGGATCCAGATCGTCGACGCCACGAGGTCCCCCTGGTGGTGGGCAAGGTAGAGCCGGAGGCGGTCTTGGTCCTCGCTGCGCAGCGCGTCGTACATGGCCTGGAAGTACGTCAGGGGTCGGGGGGTGAAGTGGTCTCGGAGCGCAGTCTCGGCGTAGAGGGTGTGGAAGGCCGGAAGGTCGCTCGACGCTCCCTGGCTGACCTCGACTCCGGCTTTGGCCGCCTTCTTGATGTTTCGGCGCCACTGCTGGTTCATTCCCTTGAGGATGTCGTCCTCGCTGCGCCCCTCGATGGGCACCTGGAAGACGTACTGCGGTTGCCCGGCCGAGAAGCCGTTCTCAGCCGACACCGGCCGCCAGCCCTGACTGCGAAGTACGTCCTGCACACCCTCACCGAGGTCGTGTCGGCGGTCGGGTGGGACATCTGAGAGGCGTCGGTGGACGCCTTCCGCGATTGCCTTCTTGACCGTCTCGGCGTCCCAGGACCGGTTCCGCACGGGCGGACCCATCCGGACGGCGAACGCCCCCTGTGCTTTCAGATACGAGGCCATGGACGCCAACAGGGACTCCAGGCCTGCCGCGCCCCAGTCGATGACGGGACCTTCCGGGAGGTAGGCAAGCGACTTCTTCGCCCTGGGCAGCTGCCGGTACAAGACCAGCGCCACACCGCAAAGACTGCCGTCGCAGAACCATCCGATGGACTCGGGCCGCCAGTCGCTCTTGACCTGCCCCCACGCCGGCGTCTGCAGGAAGCTTGCCCCCGGTTGGCGTCGAAGGAACGACAGATGTTCGGGTGCACCGATACTGCGTACGTCGATCATCGTCACGCCCCGCAACCTACCCGACCAGGCGTACGGCGTTCGGTGGTCTGCCACCGGGCCGGTTCGGGCGCCGCTCGGCCGCGGGAGGCAGGGGTCAGGTGGCCCGGTCGCGTAACCAGGCGATGTCGGCGCGCTGGCCGTCGGCGCCTCCGGGCGTCTCACACACCACCGGGGCGCCTGCCGCCCGGACGACGTCGACGAGGTCATCCGCAGCGATGCTGCCGTTACCGAGGTTCGCGTGCCGGTCGGCGCCGGAGCCGAAGGTGTCGCGCGAGTCGTTGGCGTGCACCAGATCGATCCGCCCGGTGACGGCCTTCACCTTGTCGACGATGTCGGCGAGCTCCTCACCGCCGGCGTGGGCATGGCAGGTGTCGAGGCAGAACCCGACCGCGTCGCCGCCAGGCGCAGAGCCGACCGCATCCCACATCCGCGCTATCCGCTCGAGCCGCCGGGCCATGGCGTTGTCGCCGCCCGCGGTGTTCTCGATCAGCAGCGGCACGGCAAGGTCGAGCCGTTCGATGCACTTGCGCCAGTTGTCGAACCCGACGGCCGGATCATCTGTCTTGGCCACGTGGCCGCCGTGGACGATGACTGCCTTCGCACCGATCTCGGCCGCCGCGGTCACGGTCTGCTGCAGCAGTTTGCGTGACGGGATACGGATCCGGTTGTTGGTCGTCGCGACGTTGAGCACGTAGGGGGCGTGGACGTACAGGTCGACACCGGCAGCATCGGCTGCGGCGCGCAACGCCGGTGCCCCGCCGTCGTACGCCACGACCGGACCCTTCCAGCCTTGCGGATCGCCTAGGAAGAACTGGGACAGTGACGCCTTGCGGGCCAGAGCTTCGGCGATCGGGTCGGCCTGGTCGACGTGGCCTCCGATGTGCAGCTCGCTCATCAACCCACTGTAGAGCGGGCGTCCGACACTGATGGGCCCCGTGCAAGGTCTCTGCTGCGGGGAGGTCGGCCGCTGCGGCCCGTCTGCTCGGAGACGCACTGGTGGGCGGCGCCGGTCGCTGAGGCGACATGCCTGATTCGCGCCAACTGAGCCGGTTCATCCGCGGCAGTACTCGTCATACCAGGGGATCGAGCTCGCAATCAGGGGACCACGTCAGGGGAAACCCGATCGCGTGAAGGCCTCCATCTTGAGTACCTTGAGGGGTGGTCGATCGGGGCCACCGATCGCCGTCGTCCACACGTGTTCTCGAGGGGTCCATGTCTCACCCAACCGTTACTACTTCGCCCGGCGCCTACGCGACGAAGGACGTCGCCGCCCGAGTTGTCGGGCTTCGTAAGGTCTACGGCGAGGGGGACGCCGCGGTCACTGCGCTCGGCGGCGTGTCTATCGACTTTCTGGCCGGCGAGTTCACCGCGGTGATGGGCCCTTCGGGGTCCGGCAAGTCGACGCTGATGCACTGCATGGCAGCGCTTGACGAGGCGTCAGGCGGCGACGTGTTCCTCGGCGAGCAGCAGCTGGCGGGTCTCGGCGATACGCAGCTGACGTTACTGCGCCGAGACAAGATCGGCTTCGTCTTCCAGGCGTACAACCTCGTGCCGACGCTCACCGCTCGCGAGAACATCGAGCTGCCGCTGTCGATCGCCGGCCGCAAGCCCGACCCCGGATGGTTCGACCAGGTCGTCGACACGGTGGGGCTGCGTGACAGGCTGGAGCACCGTCCGAACGAGCTGTCGGGTGGTCAGCAACAGCGGGTCGCCTGTGCCCGTGCTCTGATGTCACGACCCGAGATCGTGTTCGCGGACGAGCCGACCGGCAACCTCGACTCGGCGTCAGGCGCAGAGGTGCTCGGCTTCTTGCGCCGCAGTGTCGACGAGCACAAGCAGACCATCGTGATCGTGACGCACGACCCGGTTGCCGCCGCCTACACGGACCGCGTGGTGTTCCTCGCCGACGGTTTGGTGGTCGATGAGCTTCGAGAGCCCACCGCTGAGGCGGTGCTCGAGAAGATGAAGGTCCTCAGCCAGCAGGCGGTCGCCGGTACCGCTGCGGAGGCCTGAGCCAGATGCTGAGAGTGACCTGGTGCAACCTCGTCGTGCGCAAGCTTCGGCTCGCCCTCAGCGCCTTCGCCATCGTCTTGGGCGTGGCGTTCGTGGCCGGCTCATTCATCTTCACCGATGCCATGGGAGGCGCGTTCTCTGGCATCCTGAAGGGGACCACTGCGGATGTCGAGATCGCGCCGAAGGGAGCGAACGACTTCGACTCCCAGCAGGACAGGCGCACCATCGCCGCCGACGTCGTGGACAAGCTGGAAGAGCTGCCGGAGGCCGCGTCAGTCCACCCGTACAACCAGCAGCAGGGCGTCTATGTGATAGACGGCGACGGCGACCTGGTCGGCGGCAACGGTCCGCCGGGGTTCGCATTCAACTACGGCGACACGGTTGCGATCACGGGCGACCCGATCCTCGAGCTGGCCGAAGGCGACTTGCCGAGCGGGACCGGTGAGGTCGCCCTCGAGCTGTCGACCGCCGAGAAAGCGGGGTACGAGATCGGCGACGAGGTCGAGCTGGTCACCGCCGGGGAGAACCCGAAGTTGCACGCCACCCTGACAGGACTGATGAGGTTCGGCTCCTCGGGCGGAGCGGCCGGAGCGACCATCGTCGTCTTCTCACCCGAGGCGATGCAAGACCTGTTCTTCCAGGGAAAGGACGTCTACTCGGGTGTTTCGCTCACTGCCGCCGAGGGGGTCTCCCAGGAGGAGCTCAGAGATGCTGCCCAGCCGCTCCTCCCCAACGGCGTGGCGGCCCGCACCGGCGACGACATGGTGGAGGAGAACGAGGCCGGCCTCCAGGAGATCCTCGGTTATCTCAACATGTTTCTGCTCGTGTTCGCCGGAGTCGCGTTGGTCGTCGGGACGTTCCTCATCGTCAACACGTTCTCGATCCTGGTCGCCCAGCGCAGCCGCGAGCTCGCCCTGCTGCGAGCGATGGGCGCCTCGAAACGGCAGGTGAACCGGTCCGTGTTGGTCGAGGCGTTCGCCGTCGGGATCTTCGGCTCGACGGTTGGTATCGGGGCCGGCTACCTGCTGGCGCTCGGGCTGCGGGCGCTGTTCGGTCTCTTCGGCCTCGACCTCACCGATGCCGAGTTCCCGGTGACCCTACGCACGGTGCTCGTGTCGTACGCCGTCGGTCTGGTCGTGACCATGGTCGCCGCCTATCTCCCCGCCCGGCGGGGCAGCCGAGTCGCCCCGGTGGCAGCCATGCGCGACGAGGTCGCCCTGTCCGAGGCGTCGCTGCGACGTCGGATGATCGTCGGCGCGGTCATGGTGCTGGGTGGCGTCGGTCTGATGATGCTGGGTTTCGCGCGTGAAGGAGGAAGCGGTCTGGCCTTGATCGGAGCGGGCATGCTCGCCGTCTTGGTAGGGGTGGCGCTGATGGCACCGGTCCTGGGTCGTCCGGTCATCGTGGCGCTCGGGGCGGCGTACCGCAGGATGTTCGGCACCGTGGGTGCGCTGGCAACGCAGAACTCGCTGCGCAACCCGCGTCGGACGGCGGCGACGGCGAGTGCGTTGATGATCGGGTTGACGTTGGTGGCCTTGATGTCGATCCTCGGCACTTCTGCGTCGGCCAGCACGGATAAGTCGATCCGTGAGGCCCTCACGTCCGAGTACATAGTCTCGAACGTCGTCGGGACACCGTTCAGCCCGCAGATCGCCGAGCGGATTCGTGACCTTCCCGAGGTCGAGAGGGTGGTTCAGTTCCGAACCGCAATCGCAAGAGTGGACGGCAACACTGGTTTCGTCGGCGCCGTCGCCCCGGAGGGGCTGGCTGAGGCGTTCAAGCTCCCAACGCTGGGAGACATCACTTCCACCTTCCGCCCCGGGACCGTCCTGGTCCTGGAGCCGGACGCGAAGCGCAGAGGGCTCGAGGTAGGTGACACCCTCTCGATGGAGTTCCAGGGCGGCAAGGTCGATCTCGAGATCGCCGGCACCTTCCCCGCAGGGCCATTACCTGCGGAGTACCTGGTGACTCCGGATACTTTGCTCAAGGGAGGGCTGGAGCCACAGGACTCGATGTTGTTCATCACCAAGGCGCCGGGGGCAGCCGGCGACGACCTTCGGACGGCGGTCGACGAGATCACCCGCGAGCTCCCGACCGTCACTTTGAAGGATCCCCAGGAGTTCGCCGAGGAGCGGAAGGCACAGATCAACATCTTCTTGTACCTCGTCTACGCACTGCTCGGCCTCGCGATCATCATCGCAGTGCTCGGAATCATCAACACGCTGGCACTGTCGGTGATCGAGCGAACTCGGGAGGTGGGCCTGTTGCGTGCCGTGGGGATGAGCCGCAAGCAGCTACGACGGATGGTGCGGCTGGAGTCCGCTGCGATCGCCGTGCTCGGAGCGGTGCTGGGTGTAGCGATGGGCGTCGCGTTTGGTGTCGCGTTGCAGCGCGCCATCGCCGACCAGGGCCTCGAGGTCTTGTCGATCCCGTGGCTGCAACTGGCGATCTTTGTGGTGGTCGCTGCGCTGGTGGGGGTGTTGGCCGCCGTATTCCCGGCCCGGAGAGCAGCAAGGCTCAACGTGCTGAGGGCAATCACCACCGAGTAGCGGCGGGACAAGAAAAGGTCCCCCGCGAAAACCGCGGAGGACCTCTCTTGAGTCTGCTACGTGTCAGATGACGCGCACGTTCTCAGCCTGCAGGCCCTTGGGACCCTGAGCCGTCTCGAACTCGACGCGCTGGTTCTCGTCGAGCGTCTTGTAGCCCTCCGCGGCAATAGCCGAGAAATGGACGAAAACGTCAGGCAGGTCGCCGTCTTGGGAGATGAAGCCGAAGCCCTTCTCGCCGTTGAACCACTTCACAGTTCCCTGTGCCATGTGATGCTCCTTCGTGTGGGTGTTGCGTTGATGAAAGACCCCGGACATGAGGCCCCTTTGGCTGCGCTCGTGCTCTTCCCACATTCGGTATGGCTCATGGCGGTACGGCTCATGGATCTCCAAACAACAAGACGCTCACGGCTTTGGGTCCGCGAGCGTCCAGGAACGTGCGAGTACTCTGTGCAACGTGTGGGCCACGCTACCACTTCCGGCGTCGTTGGCCAACGTCCTGCTGTGGCGAGCAGTGCCGCTGACCGATGCCTTGACGCCCTTGAGGCCGACAGCCCCTGTGGACGACGATTTCCGTCGATCCGGTAGCCGCTGATAATCTTGCCTGATTGGCCCGTCTCGACGCCGGGCCGCACAACGTCAGCCCCACTGGTCGATGGTGTCGATCTCCCGCCGGATCCGCGAGTGTCGTCGCCGTCGCCCAGGGCGCGGGCGTGACCTCCTGTCACGGAGAGACCGTGACCGCAGAGTCCACAGGAGGTGGATGCGCAGCATGCGTAACTACGAACTCATGGTCATCCTCGACCCGGACCTCGAGGAGCGCACGGTTCAGCCGTCCCTCGAGACATACCTGAACCTGGTGACACAAGACGGCGGCAGCGTGGAGTCCGTCGACGTGTGGGGCCGCCGTCGCCTGGCGTACGAAGTCGACAAGAAGACCGAGGGCATCTATGCCGTGGTGACGTTGTCGGCGGAGCCTGCCACGGTGAAGGAGCTTGACCGCCAGCTCGGGCTCAACGAGTCCGTGATGCGTACCAAGGTCATGCGACCCGAAGTGCACTGATCCACCAGATCATGCACAGACCGATTCCCCCGGTCGTTCCATCTTCGAACCGACCTACTTGAGAGGCTGCTCATGGCAGGCGAAACCAATCTCACCGTCATCGGAAACATCACCGACGACCCCGACCTGCGCTTCACCCCGTCGGGTGCGGCGGTGGCCAACTTCACCGTGGCGTCCACTCCCCGGATCTTCGACAAGCAGACGAACGAGTGGAAGGACGGCGACGCGCTGTTCCTGCGGTGCTCGATCTGGCGGCAGGCGGCTGAGAACGTCGCCGAGTCGCTGCAGCGCGGCTCCCGGGTCATCGTTTCGGGGCGGCTCAAGCAGCGCTCCTACGAGACCCGGGAGGGGGAGAAGCGCACTGTCGTCGAGCTCGACGTAGAGGAGATCGGCGCGTCGCTCAAGTACGCGACCGCCAAGATCACCAAGACAACTCGCTCAGGCAGCGGCGGTGACGCCGGCGGCCAGGCAGGCAACGACCCCTGGGCGTCGCCTGCCGGAGCTCAGAGCTCAGGTGGCAACGACCCCTGGGCGTCGCCTGCCGCTGGCAGCACCGATGAGCCACCGTTCTGACCGGATCATGACCGCCCACTGCTGACCACCCCCGGCGTGACGTCGGGCTCACGTTGACCATTCCGGCTTCGGTCGGGCTCGAGAAAGGGAGCACCACAATGGCCAAACCAGTTGTACGCAAGCCGAAGAAGAAGGTGTGCGCGTTCTGCAAGGACAAGGCGACGTACGTCGACTACAAGGACACCACGCTGCTTCGCAAGTTCATCTCCGACCGCGGCAAGATCCGCGCGCGTCGGGTGACGGGCAACTGCACCCAGCATCAGCGCGATGTCGCCATGGCGATCAAGAACGCTCGCGAGATGGCGCTGCTGCCCTACACGTCCACCGCACGCTGAGAGGCCAGGCTATGAAGCTCATTTTGACTCAGGAGGTCTCCGCTCTCGGCGCTCCGGGGGACGTGGTCGAGGTCAAGGACGGCTACGGTCGCAACTACTTGATGCCTAGAGGTTTTGCGATCCGCTGGACCAAGGGTGCGGAAAAGCAGATCGCCTCCATCAAGAAGGCCCGCTCCGTCCGCGACGTGCGTGACCTCGGCCACGCCGACGACGTCAAGAGCCAGCTCGAGGCGCTGACCGTGCGGGTGCCGGCGCAGGCCGGCTCGACCGGCCGCCTCTTCGGCGCCGTCACAGTGGCCGACATCGTCTCCGCTGTAAAGGCGGCGGGTGGACCTGACATCGACAAACGCCGGATCCAGGTGGCCCAGCCCATCAAGTCCATCGGTACTCACGAGGTGCAGGTCAAGGTTCACGACGACGTCCTGGCGAGGCTCACGCTCGACGTCGTCGCCTCCTGAGCGCGGCCACCGGTCGCTTCAGCCGAGTAGGTGCCGGGCGGTCTCCGGTATCAGGGCGGCGAATCTTTCCTTGAGGGCGGCTGCGCCCAGACGTGGTTGGCGCTCATGAGCAGGACGACGGCGTACGCCGCCAACGCGACCGCGGTGAGCACCTGGCTCCAGCCGACCAGGGCGACGGCCAGGGCGTGATCGTTGGGGTTGACGGCCCAACCGCCCACGAACAGGCAGAGCCCGGCGGCTAGCCCAAGCGCCGCGGCTGCATACGCCCGCGCAACCGGGCGGTCCGAGATCTGGGCAAGTCCACGCAGACCAGCCGCTCCGAAGACGGCGGCGAGCGCCACGACGACGCCGCGTAGGAAGGCGAGAGCTTCCTCGGTGTCGCCGCTAAGGAGCCCCGGGGCGAAGTCGGCGAGCGCCAGCACGGCTGCCGCCCCCCCGATCACGGCCGCGGTGCTGAGCAGCCGCGACGACGAATGGAGCCGCCACAGCCCCGCGGCATACAGCGCAAGCCCGATGGAGTCGGGAACGACATCCACCTCGTTGGAGTGGATTCTCAACAACACGAACACGATGCCGAATGCGCACAGCAGCAGGGGCGCCATAGCCGCAGACCCTAGCCCGCCGTCCAGGTAGGGCTGGAGGTCAGCCGGCGTCCTGTCGGCTGGAGGGGGCTGCGCCGAGCACGAGCCACCGGTCGGTTCGGGCCCGCCAGAGCAGCGTGAGCATTCGGATCACCATGAAACCGGAGAATGCCCACCACAGTGCGGTGAGACTGCCGTCGGTGACCATCACCACGACGGCCATCGGGACGAACGCGAGCAGGTTCACCAGACCGGCCCAGGCGAGATAGCGACCGTCACCGGCACCGATGAGGACTCCGTCCAGGACGAACACGATCCCAGCGACCGGCTGGTGCACTGCGACGATCAGCAAGACGCCCGCGAGCAGGTCCTGCACCTGCGCGTCGGGGCTGAACAAGGGAACGACCAGAGGCCGGCTCACCGCGATCAGGCCCCCCAACCCGAAACCGCACACGACCCCCCACCAGATCATCCGCCGGGTGGCAGCGCGGGCGCCGGCGGCGTCGCTGGCGCCCAGCAGCTTGCCGGTGATGGCCTGCCCCGCGATGGCGATCGCGTCGAGGGCGAAGGCCAGGAACGTCCAGATGGTGAAGGCGACCTGATGGGCGGCGACGGCCGGGGTTGAAATCGTTGCCGCCACATAGACCGTCAGCAGCAGCGCGGCCCGCAGCGTCAGCGTCCGGACCATCAGAGGTACGCCGACTCGCCACGCCGCCACAACGCCGCGCCGGTGCGGCCGAAGTGAGGCGCCCGACTTCCGCGCGGCTCCGACAACGACGTAGACGATGACGGCTGCGGCAGCGCCTTGAGCTACGAGTGTCCCCGCTGCGGACCCTCTGATACCCCATCCGAAGCCGTACACGAAGAGCAGGTTGAGAGCGATGTTGACCACGTTCGCAGCGATGGCCACCGCAAGTGGCGTCTTCGTGTCTTGCAGACCTCGCAAGACGCCAGTTGCTGCAAACATGACCAGGAGGGCAAGGATGCCGAATGCCGCGATGCCCAGGTAGGCGATGGCGAAGCGGGTCACCTGAGGGCCGGCATCGAAGGCGGCAACGATCGCCGGGGTAGCGACAACGGTGACCGCTACCAGCGCCACCCCGATCAGCAGCGCCAACCAGAGGCCGTCGACTCCGAGGCTTAGCGCGTCGCGCCGGTCTCCCGCCCCGATGCTGCGTGCGACGCTCGACGTGGTGCCGTAGGCGAGGAAGACGAACAGCCCGACAACCGTCTGGATGACGACGCCGGCGATCCCGAGCGCGGCGAGCTGGGGGGTCCCGAGGTGACCAACGATCGCGGCGTCGGCGAGCAAGAACACTGGTTCGGAGATCAAGGCGGCGAACGCCGGAACGGCGAGCCGGGCGATCTCGCGGTCCTGCCGCCGATTCCGTGCCCGCGACGACGACGGCGGCGGCTGGTGGCCCGAACCGTCCGTCAGCTCGGGCGTGTCTCCTAGCGTGGCGGCGATCGTGACCCGGAACCGATGGCGCGACGGCTCCGAATGTGCTAGTTCAGCCGGTGTCGGATCCGCCATGACACCTCCTAGATTTCTCGCAGACTTTCTTTTCTCCACACGCCGGGACGACCGTTTTCCCAGGTCAGTGGCGACCCACCTGGGCCGGAAAAATACTTGTCCACCAACCTATCCCCACCCTGTGCACACACTGGCGCGGCGATTTCCACAGCCAAGACCACTTATCCACAAGGGGTGTTAACCGGCCGCTGTCCAACCGGTGGCGGGCCCCGTAGCGTCCCCGTTGATCCTTCTGCTCCACCTGCGGTGACGTGTCTTGCGCCGCGTTGTCGGTGCGTGGGCCTAGCGTCTCAGACACGTCATGAGTGACCTGCGTCAGTCGAGGAGTTCCGTGAGCATCGCCGAGTACTACGGCCCACAGTCGGTTCCCGACGACTATGGGTCGAGCAGTAGGCAGGCGGGTCGCACCCCTCCACAAGACGAGCACGCCGAACAGTCCGTGTTGGGTGCCATGCTGTTGAGCAAAGACGCGATCGCTGATGTGGTCGAGGTGATACGTGGCAGTGACTTCTACCGGCCCGCGCATGAGCTGGTCTTCGACGTCATCCTCGATCTCTACGGCCGTGGTGAGCCAGCTGATGCCATCACCGTGTCCGCTGAACTGACCCGAGCCGGGGCGCTCGCCAGGGCCGGCGGAGCGCCGTACCTGCACACGCTGGTCGCTGGTGTGCCCGTCGCCGCCAACGCCGGGTACTACGCCGGTATCGTCCGGGAGAAGGCTGTCCTTCGCCGGCTCATCGACGCCGGCACGAAGATCGTTCAGATCGGATACGCCGCGGAAGGCCAGGTCGACGACGTCGTCGACCAGGCGCAGGCGGAGGTGTACGCAGTAACCGACAAGCGAACCTCGGAGGACTACGCGCCGCTGGCAGACATCATGGAGCTCACCATCGACGAGCTCGAGGCCATCGGCAACCGGGACGGCGCGATGGCGGGTGTCCCGACTGGTTTCGCAGAACTGGACGAGCTCACCAACGGCCTGCACGGTGGCCAGATGATCGTGGTCGCGGCAAGGCCGGCCATCGGCAAGTCCACCTTGGCCTTGGATCTGTGTCGGTCTGCCTCGATCAAGCACGGCCTGTGCAGTGTCATCTTCTCGCTCGAGATGAGCCGCACCGAGATCACCATGCGGCTGTTGTCCGCGGAGGCGAGAGTCCCCCTCTCCACGATGCGCAACGGCAACATGGGTGACGACGAGTGGGCCAAGCTGGTGCGCAAGATGAGCGACGTGTCAGAGGCCCCGCTTTTCATCGACGACTCCGCAAATCTGACGATGATGGAGATCCGCGCCAAGGCCCGCAGACTGAAGCAGCGCCATGACCTGCGGCTGATCGTAATCGACTACCTGCAGCTGATGTCGTCGGGCAAGAAGGTCGAATCCCGCCAGCTCGAGGTCTCAGAGTTCTCCCGTCAGATCAAGCTGCTGGCCAAGGAGCTCAACGTGCCGGTGATCGCAGTGTCCCAGCTGAACCGTGGTTCCGAGCAACGCACCTCCAAACGGCCCCTGCTGTCCGACCTGCGAGAGTCCGGCGCCATCGAGCAAGACAGCGACATGGTTATCCTGCTGCACCGCGAAGACGCGTACGAGAAGGACTCGGCACGGCGGGGGGAGGCCGACCTCATCGTGGCGAAGCACCGCAACGGACGCACCGACGAGATCGTGCTCGCCTTCCAGGGGCACTACTCACGGTTCCAGGACATGGCCCGCGACTGAGAGGACGCAGATGACGGCAGGTCGCAAGCTCTTGGCCGGTTCCGCGGCGGCGGCCGCGGCGACGGGTGTCTACCTCGGTCTGGTCACCAGCGCCGCGCCGTTCGATCTGGGCGTCGGCCGGCGTACTCGGCCGCTGGGGCCGATCGACGTCGACATCGCCGCGCCCCCCGAGATCGTCTTCGACGTTCTGATGCTCCCGTACGCCGAACGCCCCAGCAGGGCGATGAAGGAGAACGTCCGGGTGCTGGCACGCGGCAGCGACATGGTGCTGGCCGCTCACTACACGCCGGTTCGAGGCGGGCTCACCGCCACCACTGTGGAAACCGTGCGGTTCGACCGGCCCGAGCGCATTGACTTCCGGCTGGTTCGCGGTCCTGTCCCCCACGTGGTCGAGACGTTTCTCCTCGAACCGAAAGAAGGTGGCACCCGGCTCCTCTACACCGGTGAGATGGGCACCGACCTGTGGACGTTGGGGACGTGGTGGGGGGATGTCGTGGCTAGGCCGTGGGAGCAGACGGTCAGTGCGTCACTGGCGGCAGCGAAAGCAGAAGCCGAACGCCGCCACAACGGTTAGGACCGGTCCGCCAACCGCCGTCGTCGCCTTCGATGAGTGAGCGGAGACGAGATGTGCGAACGCTCGGGTCAACTGTCATGAGAAACAGGGCGGAGAACGGGGCGGCCCCGGCGCACGCCAAGGCGGTCGACGCCGGAGCCTCGGCCCTCCATGCATCCCTTTTTCCGCATGGCAACCGTAAACGGTATTCGTGGCCGTCGAGGCTTCGGATTGGCGGCCACGCAAGGAAGTCCCGTGACGACCAAGGCAGTGGTCCGAACCCGCTCGGGTCGACAGGCGGTTGACTGGCTCAAGAAGAACAAGGATCCTTTGCGGGTGCCCGAAGGCGCGGCAGCGACCTCTACATCGTTTCCCTTTTGCGCTGCGGAGAGTCGCGGGAAACGGTGATCCTCCGACGAGAACGGGATCGCCTATTGAGCCTTCGGGCACACCGGGCGGCGGCTCAGCGGGTGTCGACCCATTGACGCTGCGGAGCCGTTCGATGCCTACCAGCGGGCGCGCGCGGGGTGCAACCGGTGCCCGCTTCTCAAGATCCGCCCTGTCACACGAGCGGCGCTGCACTGCGGATCGTCAGGCCGACGCCAACGAGCAAGACCAGCGCTGCAGTGATGATCGGCGCGGCGGTCGCCAAGCGAGAGATCCAACGGTGTCGGGCAAGGACGCGCAAGCGGCTCAAGCGGCCGGGCAGCTTGGCGATCAAGTAGCCGATCGTCGTGAGGGTGACGGCCATCCCGATGCCATAACCGACCACAAGGGCGACTCCGAACACGGTGCGGCCCAGCGCGATAGCCCCCAGCAAGACGATCAATGCAGATGGGCTAGGCACCAATCCACCGGCGAGTCCCATGCCCACCAGAGTCAGCCTGCGGAAACCGCGGTCTTCCGACGGTCGAGCCGGGTTGTCGCCATGCGCATGGTCGGGGACGTTCGCATGGGCGTGACGGGTGGCTTCGTGCGAGCCGCCGTCGGCCCCGACGGACGAGACGGTTGCTGGTGCCGCACCGAGGAGGAAATCCTCTCCTGGTCGGGGTCGGTCCTCCGTCTGCGGCACGGTCACCAGCAGGGCGTCGTCGCCATGCTCATGGCCATGCCCGTGACCATGGCCGTGTCCATGACCGTGCCCGTGGCCGTGACCCCACAGCTCGTCGACGGACCCTTGGTGGCGGCGACGCAACGCACCCCGCACCAGGGCCAGGCCGATACCCGCCACGAGCAGACCACTGATGACTCCGAGCACGGCCAGAACGGTCTCACCCGCGAACGACACCGAGGCGCTGAACAGCAGCCCGAGCAGGAGCACACCGACGGTATGGGTCAGCGTCACCGTGGCGGCGATGACCACTGCGTCCTTCGGTGAGCCGCGGGTACCGACCATGTACGCCGCCATCAACGTCTTCCCGTGCCCAGGCAGCGCCGCATGCGACACGCCCAGTAGGAGCGACAGCAGCACGGCCAGCACCCCCACCCCGATTGTCAGCTCGGAGCTGCCGACGAGGGAGTCCAGCCGCGCCGTCATCGCGCTGAGAAAGGAGGCGACTGGTCCGGCCTTCGGGAGCTCAGGGAGGTCACCGAGATCGGCATTCGTGCCGGGCCGCGTCTGGAGCTGAATCGAGCGCTGGTCGAGCGGCGAGCTCAACAAGTCGTCGGGATACGCCCGTAGCTCGTTGCTGATGCTCTCCGCGACAACGTCGCGGTCACCGAGGTCGAGCCCTTCACCGGTGGCCGTGATCTCGCGCCACCCGATCCGGTCCTCGAGGTAGCGGTCGACGAACGACACGGAGGAAGGTTGTCGCAGGTCGACGACGGCGTTCAGCGAACACTCCAGTCGGCTCACCTTGAGTCCCGCTGCCCCCGGTCGGTAGCCGAAGGACGACGACACCACGGTCCACGGCACCCGGGACCCGTTGACACGAAGCTCGAGCTGATCGGCGAGCGACGTGCACCGTGAGTCGGCAAAGACGCTTCGCTCGGCAGTAGAGGCTTCTCCGTCACCGTCGGCATCGACAGTGTCGAACTCCTGGATGGTAGGCAGCTCCGCCGAGTCGATGACAGCGGTATTGCGCACCCCACCGGTGCTGAGCTCCAGGCCGTTGTAGTGGTTAATCGTGAAGTTGCCGAGCGGATGCGCGCTGGCGGGAGCGATGGGAAGCGCGAGGAGCACCACGACGAGCCCGACGACGTATGCGGCCCTTCGCCCGAGGCAGCGACGGCGCGTCGTACTCACAAGCTCAGCCGCTCCGACGAAGCTCAATCAGCGCTTGGCGGGCTTGCGGCGCGAGGAGCGGCGAGAAATACGGGTTGATCTCAAGCGCTCGCTCCAGAGATCGGGTGGCTTCGGGCACCATACCCAGCGACTTCTCGATCATGCCGCGGTGGAACGCGAAGAGTGCGTTGCGCATACCGATCCGCTCCGCGGCGATGGCATGGGTCAGTGCCTTTCGGTCTTTGCCGTTGACGTGCAGAGCCCATGCGTAGGCATCCTCGACGAACACGCCCTTGCGCTCTTTCCACGCCGCACGTGTCGCGGTGAGGGCCTCGTACTCACGACCGTTCGATGCGTCGTACACCGCGAGCTCCAAGTCCAGGTTGACTCCCGCTGCGCGCTGAAGCTGCACCTGCGCATCGATCAGGTCACGCTGCTCGGCCGCTTCCGCCGGCCGGTCGAGGGACGTGAGGAAGTCGGCGTACTCGATGAGGTACTGAGGTTGCGGAAGCCGCTCGATCACCCGCTCGTACCGGGCGACTGCCTTCGCGTCATCGCCACGTGCTGCCGCGGTCTTTGCGAGACCGTAGAGGTTCGGCACCCACGACGGGGCGAGGGTCAGCCCCTGACGGTACCGCCGTGCCGCCTGCGACAGGTCACCCTGGTTCCAAGCCAGCTCGCCGAGCTGGAAAAGAGCGAAGGCCTTGTCGTCGGTGGAGTAAGCGACCTTCAAGGCCTGGCGCATTGCATAGTGAGCACCCCGCAGGTCCCCCCGCAGCTCGTAGCTGTAGGAGACGCGCGAGTACGACGGCACGCCCGGCTTCAGGTCGACCATCCGCTGCAGCTCCCTGAACGCCTCGCCATAGCGGCCGAGCTCGACCAGCGCGTCCACCATCACACCGAGGCTCACCGAGTCGTACTCGTTGATGCGCTGCGCCTGACGAGCCAGCTGAAGCGAGCGTCCGAACCGGTGCCGGGCTGCGGCCAGTGCGGCCTGGCCAGTGAGGGCGGGCGCGTTGCTCTCCGGCTGCTCGCGAAGGGAACGGCGGAACGCGCCGGCCGCTTTGCCGTAGTAGGTCGGATCTCCGCTGACCCGGGCCTGCTGCACGTACGCCAGCCCCAAAGCGGCCCACGACCCGGAGTCCGCGGGAACCCGGCGCAGCCGAGCCTGCAACGATGCGATGGCGTCGGTCGCATCGCCTGGGCCGCTGACGGCTTCTACGCTGACTGCGCCTCGGCCGGCGGGACTCGGCGGGTTCGAACTGCTTGGCGTGATGACGACCGCCCCAACCAGCAGTGCTGCCAGAGCCAGGCCGACCGCTGCCGCCGCGAACCGCGCCAACCGGCTCCGGCTCACTTCTTGGCCTTCGTCACGAGACGTGCTGAGACCACCAGGTTCTCGCTGTACTGACCGGTGTCGCGGTCATACGTCCCGCCACAGGTGATGAGGTGCAGCAGCGGGGGACCGTCGTCACGGTAGACGCGGTCGGAGGGAAAGTCCGTCCGCGAGTAGAGCACGCTGTCGAAGATTTTGAACGTGGCGGCCGTCGAGTCGGCTCGTTCGACCCGGACCAGGTCGCCGACCCGCAGGGAGGACAACCCGTAGAAGACGGCGGGACCGGTCGGAGAGTCGACATGGCCGACGAACACGGCAGCACCCCGCTCCCCAGGTCGCGGTCCGGTGTGCCACCAGCCGACGTCACTCCAGCGCTGCGGCACCTGAAGTGCCCCGCCTACGACATCCAGATTGACCAGCCCCTTCTTCAGACCGATCGCGGGAACCACGAGACGGGTTGGAACCGCGACGGCGGCGTCCGACGCCTGCGCGGGTCGAGTCTTGATCGGTTCTGCGAGCGGGGCCCTTCCGCGGTACTTCGGAACGACGAGCTTCTGTCCCACCTCGATGGAGTTAGGGTCGGCCAGGGAGTTCAGCCGGATGATTCTCGTGACCACGTTTTGGGGGTTCTTGCCCGGGGCGTAGGTAGCCGCGATCCCCCAGAGGCTCTGACCCGCCTCCACCGTGACCTTTCTGGTCGCCGGCTTTGCTCGCGAGGGCGGCGGCTCCTCTGGCCGATCCTTGAGTCGCTGCTGCTTGAGTGGCGACGCAGGCAGGCTCGCAGCCGGTTGCGGCTCCGCCTTCGCAGAGGCGCCGCCAGACCCCACGCCCATGAGGTAACCGGACGCGAACACCGACAGGCAGGCGAGGATGCCGGCGACGGCCACTCCGACCTTTTGCATGATGCCGCCAAAGTGGCGGGCGGAAGCTTGCCCGCCCGCCACCTCTTTGTGCTCTGACACCTGGCTCAGGCCTCGACCTGACCCCGACGGTTGCGCCGAAGCAGCCAGAAGCCGTACGCGGCGAAGCCGAGTCCGAGTGCTGCGGCAGCGGACGCGAGAGCAGGAGCTCCGGTGTCGTCCGTGGTCACCGAATCAGCCCTCTGGCCGAGGTCACGCCGGTTGGGTGCGACCGCACCTTGGTCAGCGGTTCCACCGCCACCCGCCGAGACGCCACCGGACGGCGAGGCAGCTCCCGCGTCAGCCGAACCAGAGTGCGGCAAGGCGACGTACGGGAACGTGGACTCGAACGCAAGGTCGTTTGCATCGACAGCGTCGCCGGCGGCCAGTGCCTCGACGAGCTTGCCGGTGCGCACAGCGCCTTCGAGGGCCTGGATCTCGATGTCAACGACATCATCGACCAGGCGGCGACCATTGGGGAAGCCGCCGGTGTCCCCAGCCAGCACACCAAGCCTGTTGGGCTCAGCGGTGGGCGGGATCGATGTGTTCAGTCGCAACATCTCAGCTGGCTGCACCTTGCCCTTGGGCTTGTTGAGCCCCTCGACCCCGGTGAGGAACACCGCGAACAAGTCCTCGCGGGGTGTCTTCGGAGCGGGGATGCCGTAGATGGCTTCGATCAGCTTCGGCACCTCTGGGTCGTTGACCCTGTCGACTGCCGCAGCGACACTCGCGTCGTTTTCCGGCGCAAGCGCGTTGAAGGCGTCTTTCAGTGCGATGGGGATGACGACCTCGTTGACCAAGGGGTTGCCGAGGCGGGACACCTGCACGAAGTCGCCCTTGTAGGTCTGCGTTCCATCCGCGTGGTGCACCTTCATGGCGGGGCGGTCGGTCGTGCTCCAGACACCGATGACGGGGTCGTTCTTCCCGCCGGTCAAGTTTTCAATCGGCACCTGAAACGCGATGGTGTTGACGTTGTAGCCAGACAGCGTGTCCATTCCGGTCTCGCTCAGGTCAGCGCCGTACAGCAGGTCGAACACCCGCAGATCCAGGAAGAACGGGTCGTCGGCCTGGCCGGCGAAGGTGAGCTCCCCTGGTTCAGATGTCGGCCTGATGGCCTGGTCGCGCAGCGAGGCGTAGTCCGGCATCGAGGCTTGGCCAACGTTGGACGGAGCCACGGGGACGTTCTCAGCCAGAACTTTGGAGCTGCCGCCCTTGATGCGGGTCAGCGTGTACGTCTGCTTGAAGTTCAAGGTGGGGTCGTCGAGAGACGTCACCGGACCGGTGTTGTAGAGGAACGTGTCCTTCGTCTCGTAGGAGCTGTCGAAGTCCCACATGTAGGTGATGTCCTCTTTGGCGTCGCCGTTGTTGTCGATCTTGATGTTGTAGTGAGCCTCGTCGGCGAACGGGTAGAAGTTGGGGCCGCCGGCCGGCTCCTCGAAGGGCAGCCAGTTGGCGATCAGTGTGACGGTGTCTGGCTTGTCCGGACTTACGAACGCGTACACGTCCGTGTTGTCCGCCTGTGGGTCAGCAAGGAGCTGGGGCGCCTCGCGGTGGCTTGATGCGGAACCGGTCTCTGGCCCGAGCAGCGCCGCTGCTCCAAGAAAGGCCAGGGCTGAGGATGTTAATGCGGCCGTGGTGGCACGTAAGGGCCGCCTTGGGTGGGACAACGAAGACATCGCTTCGTCCTTTCCGTTGACGAAAACGAGACGACTGATGGCCGCCTCCTCAAACCCTAGGGGGATGTCCCAGGGGACAGCTGGTGTTGCGTATTGCCTGGTGTTGCGTCTTGCCGCCGTGTTCACCCTGGGGCCAGAGTGAACAACAACACTGTGCACTACTTCGGTCAAATAGGGAAGAAATTCTTAGCCGGATGAGCGTGCGTATCCAATGAGCCGGATCGCCCCGAGACTCCATGAACGGGAGATCGTTGTGGAAACGTGATGTCTGGACGTGTACGCATCTGACTACTCCATTCGGGCGGATCAACCCACCCACTACCAAATGACACACAGGGTTCGACGCCGCCTGCGGGTTGGATTGGACCTGCCGGCAACTTTTTTCGTCCGGGTCTCCGCGCCCGGCACCGTCATGCCCGCCGCGTGCGAAGGACTCTGCCGGGTTCGCCTCGCTCAGCGAGCGGAGACCAGGTGTGCGAACGCTACAACGTTACCGAGGTAGCCCGCGTCGTCGTCATAGTTCCCGCCGCAGGTGATGAGGCGGAGCTCGGCTCGGTTGGTGGTGTCCCCGTACACCTCGTGGGTGGGGAACTCTGCCTTGGCGAACGCCTCGACGCGGTCGATGAGGAAGGTACCGACCGTGCCGTCCGCCCGCGTCACGTGCACCCGGTCGCCGGGGTCGAGCTCTCCGAGGCGATAGAACACGGCCGGGCCGCGGTCGCTGTCGACATGTCCGGCGATGACCGCAGGCCCGAACTGACCTGGTGACGGCCCGGGGTAGAACCAGCCTGGTGCGGAGGGGTCCTCAGGGACCTCGATGGCGCCGTCGGCTGCCAGACCAAGGTCCACGATGTTGGTGCTGTGGACGCCAATGTCCGGAATGTCGAGAGCGACCGGTGCGGAGGCGGGAAGGATCGGGCCGAAGTCGATCGCCTTGTCAGGTCGACCGCTGGGGACACCCTCCTGGGGTTGAGAACTTTCCTTGCGTTGCTTGTTCTGCTGCTTTGTGACTGTCGTGGATTGCGGCTCGGGGGAGGGCAGGGGAGCGGCTGAGTCGCTGGCAGCCGCATCGCTCACAGGCTGCGGGGGACCGCCCGAGGTGCGCATTCCGACGGCGATGAGTGCCACCCCGATCAGGAGCAGCACAACTGTGGCCGCCGCGGCAGTGTGTATGCCGCGACGGCCTCCGGGTTGGGTGGGGTTGGTCATTACGCCTGGGTGCGGGTGCGGCGGGCGGCGACGGCTCCGGTGCCGACGGCGATCAGCACGAGGCTGCCGCCGAGGGCGATCAGGGCGGTGTCGCTGTCTGCTGCGGTGCCACCGTTGCCGGTGTCGGCTCCGCCGGCGGGGGCGGCGAACAAGACGCCACACAGGGCCGGGTCGGTGGCCTCGGTGGGCAGGCTCGGGTCGAGGTCGGACTTGACTGCGCCGTCGTACTTGCCGCTGTTGTTGTGGTCGACGCCGTGGATGACGACAACCGACTCGCCGTTGGCGATGGCGGTGGCGATCTCGGGGCGACGGTGATGCTGCCGCGCTGGTAGGAAAGCTGGCCGCCGGGTGCGGTGTCGAAGCGGTCAACGGCCAAGACGCTGTCGGGGCTGGTGTCGCCGGTCTTGGTCAGCGATACCACGACCGGGCCGTAGGCCGGTGCGCCGTCGGTGGTGTTGATCCTGCCGTCGTTTCCTGCGTCGTCGGCGGCGACCGGGCACTCGTGGCGGGCGTCGGCAGCGAAGTGGATGTGGGCCGCGTGGGGCATGTCGGGCAGCAGGCCGGAGGCGGCCATGGTGACGTTGATCTGGTTACCGTCGACCTGCACCATGGCGGTGCCGCTGCCGCTGACGCCGTTGAGGGGACCGGCTGCAGGTTGGCGGAGGTGTCTCCGTCGGCTGCCAGTGCGGTGCCCATGCCCAGGAAGGGCGAGGCGGCCAAGGTGGCGACTGCCAGCCCGGCCAGCTTGTGAGATGTACGCATTCGGTGACTCCGATTTCGTTGGGCGGACAACTACCGCCATCGTGGATGTCTCGTAGAAGGTTCGTCACCGACCCGGGACCGGATTGGTGCCGGCCGACATTCCGCAACCCCTCCACCAGCTCCAAACGCTCCACCAGCAGGTGCCGCCACGCCCGGGTGCGCGACCCGGTACCCCGCCGCCCTCGGCGCCCAACGTTGCGGTGTGGGACAGCAATCCCTTTGCGGTGCCGCGCCGAATCACCACTACGTGGACGACCCGGTCCGCAGCCACGCCCAGGAAGACCACCCGATGACGACCAAGCCAACCATCCTCACCGTCGCAGTACTGGCCCTACTTGCCACCGGATGCAGCTCATCGGACCAACAAACCTCCGCAGAAGGCGATACGCAACAAGGCAGCGGCCCGGTGATCAGCATCCAGGAGTTCGTTTACGACGAGCCTGAGTCGGTGACACCGGGCGCCGAGGTCACGGTCACTAACGAGGACAGTGCGGCCCACACGGTCACGGCAGACGATGGCGCCTTCGACGTCACCGTCGACGGTGACGCAACGGCGACGTTCACCGCCCCGTCGAAACCGGGCGAGTACACCTACGTGTGCGACTTCCACCCCGACATGACCGGCACGTTGGTCGTACAGTGAGCGACCACCCTCGGCCGGCATCGGTGACAATGACGGAGCTGGTCGTCAGGGTGCTCGTGGCGGCCGGGTTGGGAATCCAGGCCGTCATCCACCTGAAGCTGGCTCCCAACTACCAGCTGGCGTTCCCCGACGGGATCGGCGCAGGCACCCTGTTTCGGATCGAGGCCGCGGCCGCGATCCTGGCCGGTCTCTACCTGTTGGCCCGCGGGTCCCGACCGGCGTACCTGCTGGCGGCCGCTGTCGCACTCGGTGGCCTCGCCGCCGTCGTGCTCTATCGCTACGTCGACGTCGGATCCTTCGGGCCGATGCCGGCCATGTACGAACCGATCTGGTTCTTCGAGAAGACTCTGAGCGCCATTGCCGAGGCGGCTGCGGGCGTGCTGGCGCTGGTGGGAGCCCTCTTGGCCGGGCGGATATCGCGTCACGACACCCCGGCGACTGCTGGCAGTCGCCGCTGAGCCGCTGCGCCTACGTCGCGGCACCCCGCGGGGGCAGGCAGCAACTGCTGCCTGCTCTGCCGGTCGTCCCAGTGAGCTAATGCGACACACCGGCGCGCGGGAGCTGAACGAGAAAGCGGCAGCCCTCGTCGACGTTGTCGACCCGCACTGTGCCGTGGTGAGCCTCGGCGATGCCGCGTACGATCGCCAACCCCAGGCCGGACCCAGCCGACCACTGCGCTGACTCCGGAGTACGGGCGTCGCTGCCCCGCCAGGCGACGTCGAACACCCTGTCCAGGTCCTCCGGCGCAATGCCGCCGCAGGCGTCCTCGACGGCCACCTCTACCCCGTCTCGACCGGCTCGACCCGTCACTTCCACGCGACCCGCACTCGGGGTATGACGGATGGCGTTCGTGACCAGGTTCGAGATCATTCTCGACAGCTCTCGCGGGTCCGCCTGGACTGCAACACCGGGCTCGGCGTAACCGCCGAGCTCAACCCCGCGCGCCTGTGCTACCGGACCACTCACCGCCAGCACCTCGCTGATGGCCTCGTCGAGCGAGACAGCCTCGAGCGTAAGGTCCAAGGCCCCGGCGTGGATGCGGGAGAAGACGAAGAGGTCGTCGACCATCTGCGCCATCTTGTCGACGGTCAGCCGCATCTGTACGTGGTAGCGAGCAGGATCCTCGGCGATGCCGTCCTCCAACGCCTCGGCCATCGCTCTCAGGCCGGCGAGCGGCGTTCTCAGGTCGTGGGACGTCCAACTGATGAGCTCGCGCCGCGACGCCTCGAGGGATCGCTCGCGTTCACGCGACTCGGTCAGCCGCTGGGAGGTCACCGCGAGCTGGTCCGACACCGCGGCGAGCTCCGCCGGTACGTCGTCTGGGCGTACGAAGGTCCCGCTCTCTCCGAGCATGCGGGTTGCCTCCAGCACCGCCTGCGAGCCCGACACGGCCCAGCGAGCCACCAGCAAGGAGAAGGCGAGAGCGACCAGACCGGACGCGGCGACGACCTGTAAGACGACGCCGAAGTCGTGCTCCGAGAGGAACATCTCCTTGGCGGTGGCGATCGCGCCGGCCGCGATGCCGAGGACAGCGCACAGTGCGACCATGGCGAACGCCCAGCGCACCGAGCGACGCCGCACCAGGTAGGCGAGCACCAGACCGACCACCCCGACCGCCGCTGCCGATCCCGCCGCGAGGCAGATGACTACGACGGTGTCACGGTTCACGCCCTACCTCCCAGCGGTAGCCGACGCCCCAGACGGTAGCCAGCCGTGTCGGGTTGGTCGGATCGGCATCGATCTTCTCCCGCAGCCGGCGCACGTGGACGGTCACCGTTGACTGGTCGCCGTACGACCAGCCCCAGACCTTCTCCAAGAGCTCCACGCGGGTAAAGGCGACACCGGGGTGCGCCATGAAGAACCGAAGGAGGTCGAACTCCCGGAGAGTCAGGGCGAGCGGCGCCCCGTCGAGGCGGACCTGACGACTTGGACCGTCGACGACCAGGGCCCCATCGCGCCAGACCCTGCTGTCAAGGCTGGCCTTCTCCCGCGTCCTTCGCAGCACCGAACTGACGCGGAGCACGAGCTCGCGTGGGGAGAACGGTTTCGTGAGGTAGTCGTCGGCACCGATCTCCAGACCGGTGACGCGGTCGGCCTCACTGCCGAGTGCCGTAAGCATGATGACCGGCAGGTCGTCTCTGAGTCGGAGCCGGCGGCACACCTCCAGCCCGTCGAGTCCGGGCAACATCACGTCGAGGACGACGAGGTCTGGGCGCTCGTGGCCAACCATCGACAAGGCGGTCTCGCCGTCCGAGGCCTCCGCCACGTCGTACCGCTCCGCGCGCAGGTAGGAGATCACCACCTCCCGGACGGTCGGGTCGTCGTCGACCACCAGAACGCGGCTCACGTGCAGCCTTGCGCGGTTGTCGTGTGCTCGAGTCTCATGTGCCCGATTGTCCCTCGGCCGCCGCACGAGCAGCCCGGAAGCCGTTCCCGTCGGCAGCAGGTACGTCGTGTGCGCGGTCTCCGCCAGGGTTGTCCTCGTCACCACGACTGGCTGACTGCCGCCGCTGCCACCAGGAGCCGACCGCGACACCGAGCGTTGTCAGGAGGGCCAGCACGAGCCAGCCACCGACGTAGTCGCGGTCGAGGAGTGTCGGGTTGTCCTCGCGTGCCCCGAAGCGTCCGAGCACGGGGAGAGCCATCAGCGTGGCCGAGCCGAGGACCACGAAGCCGGCGACCACGGGCATCCGTGCCCACACGGGAAGTACCCTCATCACGACCGCTCCGACAAGCACCACCACCGGTGCCAACATTGCATCGTGGACGACGGCACCACCGACCAGCCACAGCAGCGCATCGCGCAGGTCAGCACCGTCTTGGCCGAGCAGCTTCCACAGGCCGACCGCGGCCAGCCCGACACCGGCCAGGCCGAGAATGCTGCGGACCGTCCTCACACCGTCACCTCGAGGCGGCTGACCCACTTGGTCTGCAGAACGCCCGGACGAGCCGGCGCGATGATCCGACAGGGAAGCCGTGGTCGATGCTCAGCGTCTCGCCGTTGAGCTCGAGCGCGAGCAGTGTCAGCGGATCACGGGCGAACTGGCGCGGCAGCGAGGTCACGGTGAACGGCCCGTCACGCTGGAGCGACTCGACGGTGACGTCTGCCTCGGCGGGTGCGCCCAGCTGGTCGAGCAGATGGCTGACACGAACGCCGGTCCACTCACCGGACGCGCTCCAGCCCTCGACGCAAGCGATGGGTAGCGTCGCCGTCGTCTGGGGCATCGACCTGAGGTCGGCGAGGGTGAATGTCGCGGATCGGTCTTTGTGGGTGACCTCGAGGGTGTACGACGGGGAAGTGGCGGCAGGCACCACCTTCGCCGCGACAGCACTCGTGTTGATGGGCACACCCTGGGGTCCGTCACCCGAGCGGACCGCGAAGATGGACACTCGTCGCAGCCAGGGAACAGACGCTCCCGCGGTGCTGAGGACGACGACGCCCGTCGCAAGCCAGGTGGCTCGCAGCAGCCCCCGACGGCTCAGTCCCGCGGTCACCGGACCGGTGCGGGGTACAGACTCACCGGGGTGCGGGCTGGTGGCCCGCTCCGCGTCGGTGTCGTCCGAGCGAAGCCCGGCGTCCACGCTGCCGGTCAGAGCGTCTCGGATGACCGGAAGCTTGACGGCGATATGCAGCGCGAGTGACCCGATCGCCACCCAGGCCACGGCATAGTGGGCCGAGCGGAAGCTGAACGCCCACGGGTACCACTGGGAGGAGTTCGCCAGCCCGGTGACCAGCTGGAAGATGGCGGCCAGGACGAGCAGCGTGATCGAGGCGCGCTCGGCCAGCTGGACGCCCAGGCGCCGAACGTGGAGCAGGTCAAGTCGCTCGAAGAGCTTGGGGAACACCGACCACAGCTTGACGAGCAACAGCGGCACCGCGGCGCTTCCTGCGATCAGATGCACGCCCTGAGTGACGCGGTACAGCCATTCGGGACGCGTCGGTAGCGTGAGCCAGGTCGGGTTGTCCTGCGCGAAGTGGCTGTACAGACCGGTCACGAAGGCGAGGAAGAAGGTGATCCCCAGCCACAACCCGACCCGCGCCGTCACCTCGGGTCCTCGAAGCCGCGACGTGAAGTCCTGAGGCCGCGGGATCAGCCGGCGCGGGTCTGGTAGGCGCATGCCTAGTCCTTCTTTTCCAGCGCCGCGAACCAGCGACCACCTGAGTCGACCAGTTCAAGCACTCTCAAGGACGCCTCGAAGGCCAGCCCCTCCAACCGGTCGGCCGGCACCGTCGCCCAGGGGAACGGTCGGGTACGGCGCCCGGCCACCTCCAACCGCAGCCGGTGGACGCCGATGTGGCCCCCCGGGGGCAGAGACGTCAGCGACGATGCGGCCGCGCGACGCCAAGATGTTGCCAAGTCGACGCAGGAGCCGCAGCGGGTCGCCGCCGATTCCGATGTTGCCGTCTGCCAGCAGCGCCGTACTCCAGCGTCCCTCTCCCGGGAGCGTGGCGAACACGTCGCGGTGCACAGCCATGGCTCCTCGGGACCGGGTGAGCTCGACAGCCTCGGGGACCACGTCGATGCCGAGAGCCAAGACGCCACGTCCGAGCAGTGCCCTGCTCATTCGGCCGGGGCCGCAGCCGACGTCGACCGTCGCGTGGAGGCAGCGACTGAGGAGCTCGTGGTCAGCGGCATCCGCGTCGGCACGCCACCGATGCGCGGGGAGCAGGAAGTCACCGCCGCTGGCCCCGGTCACTAGACAAGGCTCGCCACGCAGGGCGGCCGCGAACGCCTCGCCGGCGCTGAGGTCGTCTCTGTTGCGGCAGCAGGCGGGATGGTTCGGCAGGGCCTCGAGGCCACGAGGCACGGCACTCATCGAGCAGCTCCATGCACGATCTGCCCGAGCAGCTTCGCGAAGCGGGTGGAAGGCGCCAGGGCAGCCACCCGAAAGGCGTCGTCCATGGTGTCGACATCTGTCAAGGCGTGCAGCCGACTCACCCGTGCACCGGTGGACTCGAGCGCGGCCTGGGTGAGGTCGCAGGTGTCACTCTGCGACATCGGAACCTGTGTCAAGGCGTCGACGTATCCCGCAGCTCTGGTGGCCAACCCCACCAGCCGCCATCGGTGGCAGGGCCGAGAGCAACGTGACCGCTGCGCGAACTCGCAACGTCCACGGCGGCAGCCAGGTCGGCGAGGTCCCGACCAGTGATCTGAGGGGTGTCGGTCCCGATCTGGACGAGTGGCGCGTCGTCTCCGGGTGTGTCGGCCACGTCATGGTGGGCGTTCACCAGTCTTTCCGCAAACGTCGTACCCCGCTGGGTAAGGACGCGCCAGTCAGTGAGACGGGCAGCGATCTCGTCGCCGTCCACCGCGGCGCGGAGATCTCCACTGAGGGCGAGGATGCGGGTGTCCGCCGGGGAGACACTCTCGACGGCGTCGAGCGAGTCGAGCAACGCGGCGGCAGCGAGCGCAGCCGCTTGCGCATCGCCGACCGCAGTCGCAAGCCTGGTCTTGGACAGGCCGGCGACCGGGGATTTGGCGACGACAAGGACCCGGGCGGCGAAGCCACTCACGGCAACACCCGCGCGAAGTCCCGAGCTGTGCGCAGGGTTCCGCGGACCGTTCCCGACACCTTTGACTTGGTGCCGGCTGCCCGAGGCCGATACGTGATGTCGTGCTCGCGGAACAGCCAGCCTGCCGCCTGAGCCTTCACGAGCAGCTCGACCGGATAACCAAAGCGCCTGTCCTGCAGGTCGAGCCCCAGCAGGTCTCGGCGACGGCACACCCGCATCGGTGCTATGTCGTGGACGGGGAGGCCGGTACGCCACCGAAGCCAGGCCAACACCGCCGCGTTCCCCAGCCTGGCATGCCATGGCTGTACGCCTGCTGCGCTCGAGCGTCGGCGGCCGACCGCCATGCGGGCGCGTCCCTCTTCGACGTCGTCGAGCATGGGCAACAGGTCGGCCGGGTCCATTGACCCGTCTGCGTCCATGACTGCGATGAGCTCCGCAGTCGCTGCTCTGACGCCGGCGTGGACCGCAGCGCCGTACCCCGCAACGCTCTCCAGCACCACGGTCGCCCCGAGAGCCCGGGCGACGTCGGCTGTGTCGTCACAAGAACCGTTGTCGACGACGATGACGCGAAGGTCAGCGGGCACCTTGGCCAGCAGCGCCGGCAAGGCGGCCGCCTCGTCTCGACACGGAAGCACAAGGTCACAACGGGCGGGCACCCCAAAAGACTAGGTAAGACCGCGAACCGCTGACGCTCACAACACTTACGGAACTGTGACACCGCCCGTTGGTGCTTTGAACGCCGTGCGACATCGGGCCGCAGGTGAACACGCCGCATTAGGCTCGCCGGTATGTCTTCACGGGCGGCGCTCTCGTCTACGCACCGGCTCCTTGCCCCGCTCCGTTTCCGTAGCAGCACACCGCTGACAGGGCTCACCATCTCGGTGGCGCTGATGGTGGTCGCGATGGCAGTTCCCGCGATCTTCGGCTGGGACGTGCATGTGCGCTACTTCCCGCCACTGCACGCGGAGTGGGAGCCGCGCTATGGGCCGGGGACGCTGCCCGCCATCGTCGTGGCGGGCGTCTCGCTCGTCTACGCGCGGCGCGTGGCCGCCACCGCAAGCTGGCGCAACCTGCTGGCCGGTGCTTACGGGCTCGGGGTGGCGTGGATGGTCAGCCTTGCCACGGTGGACGGCTGGGGCGGCATCGGCGACATCCTTGAGACGGACTACGAGTACCTGCGCACCGCTCGGACGATCACCAGCGTGGCTGACGTTTCGACGATGCTGCACGGGTACGTCGACCGGATCCTCTCCAGTCATCCCGACAACTGGCCGGTTCACGTGGCCGGGCATCCACCGGGGGCTGTGCTGTTCTTCGTGGCACTCGTGGCCATCGGGCTGGGTGGTGGTCTGGCTGCCGGCTGGGTCGTGCTGCTGATTGCCGCGACCACACCACTGGCAGTCCTGACGACGCTGCGGGTCCTCGGCGCGGAGGCGCAGGCCCAGGACGCGGCGCCATTCCTCGTCGTCGGACCGGCCGCGATCTGGATGGCGGTCTCGGCCGACGCGATGTTCGCGGCGGTCGGAGCTTGGGGGCTTGCGTGCCTCGCGATCGCCGCAACCCGCGACGCAGCTCGTGCCGCGGTGGGATGGAGTCTGTTGGCGGGTCTCCTGCTCGGCTACTGCGTGATGTTGTCGTACGGTCTGCCCGCGCTGGGCATCTTGGCTCTCGCCGTCCTGCTGGTTGCGCGTAATGCCCGACCCCTGCCGTGGGCGGCAGTCATGGCGTTCGCCGTCGTGCTCACGTTCGCGGCTGCCGGGTTCTCTTGGTGGGAGGCGTTCCCGGTCCTTCGCGAGCGGTACTACGACGGCGTGGCCAGTAACCGGCCCATGGTCTACTGGAGCTGGGGCAGCCTTGCCGCGCTGTCATTTTCGGCTGGACCGGTCGTCGGGTCGGCGGTCGGGCAGGTGCTGGCCCGGGCACGGGGGCCTGGCGCGGTACGAGTGAACAACGCCCCGTGGTGATCCTCACGCTGGGCGCGGTCGTGACCGTTGTGCTCGTCGACCTCTCGGGTATGAGCAGGGCAGAGGTCGAAAGGATATGGCTGCCTTTCGTGCCGTGGCTGCTCGTGGGAACGGCGCTGCTGTCCCCGCAGTGGCGAAAGATCGGGCTGGGCATCCAGGTCGGGCTCGCCCTCGCCGTACAGCATCTGCTCTTCACCGGCTGGTAGAGCGCGGGCAGCCGGGTACCTTGACGTCAGCGCTCACGCAGCGGCGAATGTGCGAACTCGCGCAACCCGTCTCGGGGCCGGACTTCGGCCCTGAACCCGAGCTCCGTCTCAGCCCGTTTGGGGTCGGCCACGATGTGGCGGACGTCGCCGGACCGGAACTGGCCGGTGGTCTTGGGCATCAGGCCGGTAGATGCAGCACCGGAGATCGTTGTCGCCACGTCGGCGATGGCTACGGGCTCTCCGGAACCGATGTTGTAGGCGGCAAACGTATCCGGGGCGAGGCGGACTACCTGCTCCACGGCCAGCGCGTTGGCGTGGGCGACGTCACGCACGTGCACGAAGTCGCGCATCTGCCCGCCGTCCTCGAAGACCGTCGGCGCCTGCCCGCGAGCGAGCGCGGAGCGAAACATCGCCGCCACCCCCGCGTACGGCGTGTCGGCGGGCATGTGGGGGCCGTAGACGTTGTGGTAGCGCAGCGCGATCGCGGCGCCGGGCAGCTGGCGTGTCCAGGCGGAGGTGAAGTGCTCTTGCGCGACCTTGCTGGCTGCGTAGCTGCTCTGCGGGTTGAGGCGGGCATCTTCGTCGACAAGCTTCCACTGCATCGGCTCGCCACACACAGGACAACCGACCTCAAACCTGCCCTGCCTCAGCGCCTGGAGACTTCTGGCGGTTGCGTCCTGGTCGCCATGCTGCGGGCACGCGTAGCGGCCGTCGCCGTACACGACCATCGAGGACGCGAGGACGAGCCGGTCCACACCGGCCGCGGCCATGGCGGCGAGCACGACGGCGGTGCCGAGGTCGTTGTGGCCGGCGTAGAGCGGCAGGTCACGCGGTGTGAGCCCCGCGCCCACCATTGCGGCTTGGTGGCACACCACGCCCACCCCATCCAGCAGAGCAACCATGGTGTCGTGGTCGCGAACATCTGCCCGGAACAGGCCAGGGTCGACCAGAGCAGCACCGTCGCCGTGCGCCTCGGGGATGAACGCGTCGACGCAAACGACGTCGTGGCCCCGCGCGCGCAGGGATGCCCTGTCGCGCTACCGATGAATCCGGCAGCACCCGTCAACAACACCTTGATGGCGTCGCTCCCTCCTCGTGACGTTCGAGACTCGTCGTCACGGCAGCGTGAACGGCAGGTCCATCCCGTCCAGCGCATGGGCGCAGTCGCATCCCTGCCGCTTGACCGGGAGTGACTCGATGACCGTCGAAAGCAAGTTGCGGAGGCGGTCGAGGCCGCGACCGAACTCGGCGAAGACTTCTTCCTGACTGACTGACTCGCCACTAGTCACACCCGCGTCGCGATCGGTGACGAGAGCGACCGCGGCGTAACAGAGGGCCAGCTCTCGAGCGAGCACGGCTTCAGGGTGGCCGGTCATGTTGACGAGTGACCATCCCTGCGCGGCGTACCACTGCGACTCGGCACGGGTACTGAACCGTGGACCCTCGATCACAACCATGGTGGCGGGGCTTGCGATCGTCTCGTCGGCTGCCCGCAGTGACTCCCGCAGAGCTGGGCAGTAAGGGTCGGCGAACGCGACATGGGCTGCTCCCTCGTCCATGTACGTCTGCACCCGTCCGCTCGTCCGGTCGACGAGCTGGTCCGGCACGGCGAGGTCGCCCGGACCCAGCCCATCCTGGAGGCTGCCCACCGCGCAAGGAGCGAGCACGCGGCGCACCCCGAGTGAACGAAGCGCCCAGAGATTGGCCCGGTAGTTGACGCGATGGGGTGGGAACTCATGCCGACGACCGTGACGGGGCAGGAAGGCAACCTGGCGCCCGGCTACTTTTCCGACCGCGATCGGTGCCGAGGGGTGGCCATACGGCGTCGCGATGTCGACATCTTGAGCATCAGCCAGGAACTCGTAGAAACCCGAGCCTCCGATCACCGCGATCTCGGGCTCGGAGCCGGCGGGCCGTGCCTCCTTGGCGCGCCCTGGCGTCGGCTGGACAGTCATCCCGGTGGCGATCACCCGCACGTCGCCTCAGCGGGCGGGGTCTGGGAAGTGGTCAGAGACGGCCCCCGTCGATGCCGTGATGCTGTGGGCGGTCGATGTCATGACGGACCCGGTACCCCTGCCCCGGTTGACTAAACCGTGCTCGTCGCCATGCTGAGACGGCATTGGGAACTGCGGACTCATGCACAACCTGGCCAAGGAGCAAGACGGTCGACACAGAGTGACGGGGCGGCTCCGGTCAGGCTCGGCGTCGGGCTTCGCTGACCAAAATGGCGGTGGCCGCCGCGGCAGTGTGTATGCCGCGACGGCCACCGGGTTGGGTGGGGTTGGTCATTACGCCTGGGTGCGGGTGCGGCGGGCGGCGACGGCTCCGGCGCCGACGGCGATCAGCACGAGGCTGCCGCCGAGGGCGATCAGGGCGGTGTCGCTGTCTGCTGCGGTGCCACCGTTGCCGGTGTCGGCTCCGCCGGCGGGGGCGGCGAACAAGACGCCACACAGGGCCGGGTCGGTGGCCTCGGTGGGCAGGCTCGGGTCCAGGTCGGACATGGGCTTGCCGTCGTACTTGCCGCTGTTGTTGTGGTCGACGCCGTGGATGACGACAACCGACTCGCCGTTGGCGATGGCGGTGGCGATCTCGGGGGCGACGGTGATGCTGCCGCGCTGGTAGGAAAGCTGGCCGCCGGGTGCGGTGTCGAAGCGGTCAACGGCCAAGACGCTGTCGGGGCTGGTGTCGCCGGTCTTGGTCAGCGATACCACGACCGGGCCGTAGGCCGGTGCGCCGTCGGTGGTGTTGATCCTGCCGTCGTTTCCTGCGTCGTCGGCGGCGGTGGGGCACTCGTGGCGGGCGTCGGCAGCGAAGTGGATGTGGGCCGCGTGGGGCATGTCGGGCAGCAGGCCGGAGGCGGCCATGGTGACGTTGATCTGGTTACCGTCGACCTGCACCATGGCGGTGCCGCTGCCGGCGACGCCGTTGAGGGCGACCGGCTGCAGGTTGGCGGAGGTGTCTCCGTCGGCTGCCAGCGCGGTGCTCATGCCCAGGAAGGGCGAGGCGGCCAAGGTGGCGACTGCCAGCCCGGCCAGCTTGTGAGAGGTACGCATTCGGTGACTCCGATTTCGTTGGGCGGACAACTACCGCCATCGTGGATGTCTCGTCGTACAAGGTTCGTCACCGACCCGGGATCGGATTGGTGCCGGCCGCCATTCCTCGACGCTCCAGCAGCTTCAAACGCTCCACCAGCAGATGACGCCCGGATGCGCGCCCACCGCGCCCACCGCGCCCACCGCCGCGCCCAACGCCGCGCCGGTGTGGGCAGCAATCCCTTCGCGGTGCCGCGACGAATCACCACTACGTGGACGACCCGGTCCGCAGCCACGCCCAGGAGGACCACCCGATGTCGACGAAGCCAACCATCCTCACCGTCGCAGTACTGGCACTACTCGCCACCGGATGCAGCTCCTCCGACCAACAAACCTCCGCAGAAGGCGACACGCCGCGAACCAGTAAGTCCTCCGTCCCGGCGTCCTCCAAGCCGTCCGCGGAGCCCAAGAAGAGCCCCAAGAAGAGCCCCAAGAAGAGCCCCAAGAAGAGCCCGAAGAATAGCCCGAAGAATAGCCCCTCGAAGCCTGCCGACGACTCTGTCGAGCTGACCATTCAGGACTTCATGTACGAGGTCCTCGACTCGGTTGCGCCGGGGACCGAGATCACGGTCACGAACGAGGACAGTGCGGCCCACACGGTCACCGCGGCTGACGGCGCCTTCGACGTCACGGTCGACGGCCGCGGCGGTACGACGACGTTCAAGGCTCCGTCGAAGCCAGGAGAGTATCCGTTCGTTTGCAACTTCCACGGCGGGATGACCGCGACTCTGGTCGTGAGCTGACCGAACCTCGGCGGGTGCAAGGTGGCGTAGCCGTTCACCTACCAGTTGCGATCATCGCCAAACGACGCTGAGCTCCCAGCCGGGAGCCGGGAAGCCCTGGCCAGCCGCCTACTCGGTCGCCAGCAGCTTGCCCAGGTGCAGCGAGCCCTCGGCGTCGGCGTAGTGGCCGAAACGTGGGATCTCCACGTAGCCACAGGCGCGGTAGAGACCCACCGCATCGACCTGCACGAAGCCGGTCTCGAGCATCATGGCGTCCGCGCCGGCGAGATGGGCGGAGTCCTCCAGCGTTCGCAGCAGCTTCCGCGCGAACCCCCGGCCGCGGTATGCAGGATGCACGAACATCCTGCGGATCTCGGCGGGACTTTGCGGTGCCCAGCCCTCCAACGGCGGGTGTGACCGCCAGCCGCCCATGACGACCGGATCCATGGCGGCATATCCCAGGAAGAAGGCGCCGCGCGGCGGGGTGAAGTCGGAGGTTTCCAGCGGCGACGTGTCGGGTCCCCCGTAGATCTTGCGGTAATGGTCCTGCGCATGCTTGGTCAGCACTGCAGCGTGCTCATGCGAGTAGGCCACTTGCCGCAGCTCGAGAGAATCGTCTCCCATAACAACGCCGATGAGTCTCAGCTGAGCCAGGTCGGGCGCAGGGGGAAGCCGGAGGAGCCGTCCGGTCTCACCCTGACTGCCAGCACCTGGTGGAGCTGGACATCGTTTGTCTCGAAGCCGAGCCTTGAACCGGCCATGTAAAGTCCCCAGACCCGCGCCGTTGCCTCATCGACGTCGGCGACGCAGGCGTCCCAGTTGGCGACAAGGTTCGCGCACCACCTGGCCAGGGTGAGGGCGTAGTGCTCGCGCAGGTTCTCTTCGTGCCTGACCTCGAGTCTGGCGTCCTGGGCGGTCGAGATGATCTTGCCTGAGCCAGTGAGCTCGCCGTCCGGGAACACGTAACGGTCGATGAAGGCGCCCGTCGTGGCGCGCGTGTCGTTCCGTGCTCGGGTGATGCAGTGGTTCAGCAGTCGCCCACCCGGTCGAAGCTTGTTGCGCACGAACGAGAAGTACGCCGGATAGTTGTGGACCCCGACGTGCTCCAGAAGCCCGATGGAGCTGACGGCGTCATACGCCGTACCGGGGGCGTCTCGGTAGTCACCATGGATGACCTCGGCCTGACCGCTCAACCCGTCGCGTTGGATCGCCAGGGTGCCCCACTTCGCCTGCTCGGCGCTCAACGTGATCCCGACCGCGGCGACTCCGTAGTTCTTGGCGGCGTGACGCACCATCCCGCCCCAACCGCAGCCGAGGTCGAGCAGGCGCATTCCCGGTTGCAGGTCCAGCTTCCTCGCGACCAGGTCGAACTTCTCGTACTGGGCCTCCTCGAGGGTCGCGTCCGCACGTGGGAAGACAGCACACGTGTAGGCCATTGAGGGCCCGAGCACCATCTCGTAGAACGAGTTCGAGACGTCGTAGTGGTGCTGAATCGACTCGGCGTCGCGTGGCCGTGAATGCCGCAGCCCCTCAGCGGCTCGGCGCCATCGTGGAACGGCCTCCTGCGGCGGCGGCTCGGGCGGCACCATGCGGCGCGGGCCGAGCTCACGCACCAGCAACGCAAGCTCTGCCGGCGTCGGCCGACGAAACCGCCAGCCACCCATGAGCCGAAGGGCGTTGTAAGGGTCGCCGGGATGCGTGCCTTCGAGATCCAGGTCGCCGCACACGTAGGCTCGCGCCATTCCGAGGTCGCCCGGGGCGGTAGCGAGGTAGCGAAGGCCACGCTCGTTCTTCAACCGCATGGTTATCCCGGTGTCGGTAGGTCCGAAGCCGCTGCCGTCATACGCCTGGAACCGCACCGGCGGCTCACCGGCAGTGAGCTGGGCCACCATCGAAGCGATCGTCATCGTCGCCCCACCGCTTTGTCGTACAGCCCAGTCAACCGGTTGTGTGGGTCGTAGCGTCTTTTCACCTCGTGGTAGGTGTCTCCTCCGTAGATCGCGTAGAAGCGATCCGCGTCGTAGTAGGCGTCTGAGTACAACGACTTGTGGCCGTCGTGCTGGGCGACGGCTCGCTCGATCATCATGTTCACGTCACCGTCCGCCCTGTCGGGGCCGATGGGGACAGTCCCCCAGAACCCGACGTTCACATACACCTGCCGCGGCTGCAGCGGATACAGCGGCCAGGTCCTGGCTGACCCCACGCCCGCGGCCTCCCTCAACATGAGCGGACACAGCCAAACGGGGCGCATCCCTACCTGCTCGTCGAACCAGCGAAGGAAGCCGGCTGCGCGCTCCACCGGGATCTCGACGTCCTGGACAACGCGCTCGCGCGGTGGACGACCGCACCACCGGTCGACGCATGCCATCACCCGGTACCGGTTCTCCCACCCGACGATGCGGTGGTAGACGTCGCTGCGCCGATACCGTGCCGGCCACAGGAGCCGACCGACCCGGTTTTGGACGCCGAAGGCCTGCGAACACCAGAACCAGTCGGTGTCCCAACGCCAGAGGTAGTCGCTGGTCGTCAACACGTCATTCGACCGCTCTCGGATGGAGCGGTAGTAGATCTGCGTACCGGTGTAGTTGCTGGTCGACAGCAGCCCGGAGCTCGGGAGGTCGTCGACGAACCTGCCGAGCGTCAAGTATGCCTCGTCGGGACCGAACACCACCCCGTCCAGGAACTCGACAGGGTCGCCGCCCCACTCGTGCGTTGCGCAGATCGCGATGACCGCTGCGGTGAGTGCGCCGAGGTCGTCGAAGCGGACATGCCGCACAGCGACGTAGGGAGCCACCGCCTGTAGGGAGATGCGGAGCCGGACGGCGTACCCCAGGCTGCCGTAGGAGTTCGGAAAGGCGAAGAAGAGGTCGGAGTGGTCGCCTGCCGGCGTTGCGGTGACGACGTCACCGTCACCGGCCAGAATGTCCATCTCGAGCACCGACTCGTGCGGCAGCCCGTGCCGAAAGGAGGTCGACTCGATTCCCAGGCCGGCCACGGCGCCGCCGAGCGTGATCGTCTTGAGCTGCGGCACGACCAGGGGCATGAGCCCCTCGCCGAGGGTGGCCGCGACGAGCCGCTCGTAGGTGCACGTCCCTTGTACGTCGGCGGTCCGCGTCTCGGCGTCGATGCTGATGACGCCTGTCAGGCCGGCGACATCGAGGCCGGTGCTCACCGAGTCGGCGCGCGGACGGAAGAGGTTCGATGTCGGCTTGGCGAGGCGGACCGGTTGATCGGCAGGGAGCTTGCGATACGACGCCTGCAGTGCCTCGACAGCCGCGTCGTGTCGCGTAGCGTGTCCTCCTTGCACCGGCACCTTCTCACCCTATCGAGGGTCTGACCTCCGCTGCCGTGCGTCCAGGACGAGCTAATGTGAGGCGAGCCGTTCCCCACGCCGAGGAGCTTCCCCGATGTCGACGTCTTCCGGAGGGCTCCCGGCCGATGCCTCAGTCGCCACCGGTGAGAGGGGGGGCCTGGCCGCGGAGATATATGCCGTCGCCCACCTGACCGGAGACTTCCGGCTCAGGTCGGGGGCCGCCGCCACGGAGTATTTCGACAAGTACCAGTTCGAGTCGAGCCCAGCCCTTCTGAAGAAGGTTGCCGCCGCCATGGTCGACCTCATACCCCGTGATACCGAGGTCCTTGCAGGGCTGGAACTGGGCGGGGTGCCGGTGGCCACAGCACTGTCTCTGCGGACGGGTCTGCCGCTGGCGTTCGTCCGCAAGAAGGCAAAGACCTACGGCACCTGCCGCATCGCCGAGGGCGTCGACGTCGACGGACGTCGCGTGACGGTGGTGGAAGACGTCGTCACCTCCGGTGGGCAGATCGTCTTGTCGGTCCAGGACCTGCGCCAAGCGGGAGCTCAGGTGAAGCATGCGCTGTGTGTCATCGACCGAGAGGCCGGCGGTATCGACGCCCTTGCGCAGGTAGGCATCTCGTTGCGGCCGCTGTTCCGTGCCGATGACCTGCGCTCAGCGGTCGGCGCCTGAGGGCGTTTCGTCACGTGGGTCACCTATGTCGACGTACAGGCCGAGCGGTCGACGCTGCCCGACGAGACAACGGTGGTGTCGGCGTACGGGCCCGAGCCGGGCGTGCCCCACGAGAGGCGAAGCTGCCCAGGATCATCCAGGTACTGTCCGAAAGCTGGGGGCCCTACCCCGCTCCGCAGGCCGGCGGGATCTTTGTGAACGGCGAGGTGCCATTCTCGCTCGAGACCTTCACCCGGCCCATCTACACCGAGGGCGCTGACGTTCCCACGATCGTGCACGAGAACGGCCACCAATGGTGGGGCGAGAACGTCTCAATCAAACGCTGGCGAGACATCTGTCTCACCGAGTGCTTCGCGTCGTACTCGGTGTGGCTGTGGGACGAGTCTCGTCGGGCCGACCTAGACGACCGGTATCGGTCCGGCGTCGACCCTGACGGCGAGGACTTCTTCAATGCACCTCTGTACGACATGGGGCCGGGCAACGAGTTCGAGTTCGAAGGTGTCTATCTCAAGGGCACCTACTTCCTGCACGCGCTTCGCGCCAAGCTCGGCGACGATGCCTTCTTCTCTGCCATGCGCCAGATCCAGCGCGAGTACGCCGGCGGCAACATGTCAATGTTGGAGCTGCGAGAAGGGCTCGAGGCAAAGACCGGCACGGATCTCACCAGCTTCTGGCAAGAGTGGGTGCTCGACACGGGTCGCCCGTCGGACGCCAACCTCTTCCCGGGCGACCTCTGACGGCATGCGTTGGCCTGGGGCCGGTGTCGCGCGTCAAGGCGCGCACTTCTTGACGCGCGCGGTTGGGTACGGTGCTGGGAAGTGGCTCGGACAGGTCAGGAGTGAGCCGATGACAACCACATCCACAGTTCTCGACCCCGAGTCTGAGCTGCTGGCATACCGTCGTGAGCTGCTGGGCTTTTGCTACCGGATGCTTGGATCGGCATTCGACGCCGACGACGCCGTGCAGGAGTCGATGACTCGCGCCTGGCGCAGCCTCGAGCACTTCGAGGGGCGTGCTGCCCTGCGATCCTGGCTCTACCGCATCGCGACGAACGTCTGCCTGGACATGCTGAGCAGCCGTAGTCGGCGCGCGCGTCCCATGGATCTCTCGTCTTCGGCGTGGGAGCCGGTGGAGGCGTCGTTGTCGGCGCGCAGACCGGAGAACACCTGGCTGGAGCCCATCCTCGACACCCAGGTGCTCGGGTCGCCGAGCGACCCAGCCGACGTGACAGTGGGTCGGGAGTCGGTGCGGCTCGCCTTCGTCGCAGCACTGCAGCACTTGCCACCGCGTCAGCGCGCGGTGTTGATCCTTCGCGACGTCCTGCGGTGGAAGGCCGAGGAGGTCGCGGAGCTACTCGAGTCGTCCGTCGCCTCGGTCAACAGCGCACTCCAGCGCGCGCGGGCGACGGTCGAGTCGCGAGGGGTGAGCGAGGGGCAGAGATATGACCCACTCGACGCCGAGCAGCAGGAGCTCCTCGCCCAGTACGTCGAGGCCTTCGAGAGCTACAACATCGACCGGTTCGTTGAGCTGTTACGCGAAGATGCCACCCAGAACATGCCGCCGTACGAGATGTGGCTGCAAGGACGGCGCGACATCGGCGCCTGGATGCTCGGTCCAGGGCAGCATTGCATCGGTTCGCGGTTGCTGCCGGTCGTCGCGAACGGTGCGCCCGCCTTCGCCCAGTACCGCGCCAGCGGTCCAGGCGGTGAACACCAACCGTGGGCACTGCATGTGCTCGAGGTGTCGGGCGGCCAGGTCGCCGCCATCACGTCGTTCCTCGACACTCGGTTGTTCCCCCTGCTCGGGCTTCCGGCGCACGGCGAAGGAGACATTGGTGCGGCTCGCTGAGTTCAACGCGCTTGGCGGGGACGAGGCGCGCGCCGCGATAGCCGCGTGCCTCGGCGTACGACGCTGGGCCGACGAGGTAGTGACCGCTCGTCCCTACGACGACCTGGCCGACCTGCTTGAAAAGGCACGTGCCAGCGCGGAGAACCTCGACGATCAGGAGCTGGCCGCTGCGCTGAGCAGCCATCCCAGAATCGGTGATCCCCAGGCACCAACGGGCGGCGAGTCCGCGATGTCTGCAGCGGAGCAGTCCGGCGTAGACAACTTGGACACTGAAGCAGCAGACCGCATCCGCAGCGGAAACCGGGCCTACGAGAACCGGTTCGACCGCGTCTTCTTGATCCGCGCCTCGGGTCGGTCCGGCGAGGAGATCGCAGCGGAGCTGGAGCGAAGGCTCGACAACGACGACGAGACCGAGCGCCGCGAGACGGTGTCCGAGCTCCGGCAAATCGCGCTGCTGCGTCTCGAACAGGTGGTGACTGCATGAGCCAGGTCACGACGCACGTCCTCGACACCGCACGCGGTTGCCCCGCCGCCGGTGTGGTCGTCGTTTTGGAGCAGGCGGTCGGCGACCCACCGATCCTCGCCACGGCGACAACCGACGAGATGGGTCGCGTCTTCGACCTGGGAGCGGACCGGTTGGAGCCCGGCGTCTACCGGCTGAGGTTCAACACGGGCGGCTACTTCGCAGACCAGGCCATGCCTGGCTTCTTTCCTGAGGTCCTGGTCAGCATCGAGGTCGGCAGCGCGGACCACTACCACGTGCCGCTTCTGCTGAGCCCCTTCGGCTACTCGACGTACCGGGGCAGCTGAGCGTGGCGACGCTGACCGGCAGCTCCGGCGGGACCTGACATGGGGATCGTGCTCGGCCATCACCAGTACGGCAAGGCCGAGAACCGGGTCGTGCGCATCTACCGCGACACGCCGCGCCACGAGATTCACGACCTCAACGTTTCAACGGCGCTGCGCGGCGACTTCGCGGGCGCCCACATCGACGGCGACCAGGCGCAGGTGCTTCCGACCGACACCCAGAAGAACACCGTCTTCGCATTCGCCAAGGCGCACGGCGTCGACCAGATCGAGGACTTCGGCTTGGCGCTGGGCCGCCACTTCGTCGACGACGTCGAACCGGTCACGGGGTCCCGCATCGAGATCGAGGAGTACTCGTGGGACCGCATCCCGGTCGATGATGTCGGTCATGACCACAGCTTCGTGCGTCGGGGCCACGACGTGCGCACGACTGCCGTGACGGTCGACGGTGAGGGGTCCGACCAGCAGACATGGGTCGTCTCGGGTCTGCGTGACCTCGTGGTGCTCAAGTCGACCGGCTCCGAGTTCGCCGGCTTCCTTCGAGACGAGTTCACGACGCTCGCAGAGACGCACGACCGCGTGATGTCCACGTCGCTGGCGGTGCGCTGGCGGTACAGCAGCAGCGAGGTCGACTGGCGTACGGCGTACGACACCATCCGGGCAACCCTGCTCGAGAAGTACGCCACGGTCCACAGCCTGGCCCTGCAGCAGTCCCTGTACGAGATGGGCGAGGCGGTGCTGGAGCGACGCGCCGAGGTCGCCGAGATCAGGCTCTCCGCACCGAACATCCACCACTTCGTGGTCGACCTGGCGCCGTTCGGGATGCAGAACGACGGCGAGGTCCTCTACGCCGCCGACCGGCCCTACGGACTCATCCAGGTGGCGGTCCAGCGCGACGACGCGCCCGCCCCCGGCCGGGCCTGGGACACCGTTCCCGGCTTCTGCTGACAGGGTGGACGAGTGTCGCGACGAGGACGACCATGAAGCCAAGGCGCGGAAGGGGTGACGATGGAGTTCCTGGCTGCCACGACGCTGTCTGATGCACTGGCGGCAAAGCGGGAGCAGCCCGAGGCCGTGCCGCTCATGGGGGGCACGGACGTGATGGTCGAGCTGAACTTCGACCGTCGCCGCCCGCCCGCGCTGCTGGATCTGACCGGCGTCCGCGAGCTGGACGAGTGGTCGATGGACGGCGACGTCGTGCGGCTGGGAGCCGGCGTCACCTACACCCGCGTGATCGAAGAGCTGGGTCAAGCTCTGCCAGGGCTCGCCATGGCTTCGCGCACGGTCGGGTCACCGCAGATCCGCAACCGCGGCACGGTCGGAGGCAACCTCGGCGCGGCCTCCCCTGCCGGTGACTCCCACCCGCCGCTGCTCGCTGCCGGGGCCAAGATCGAGCTAGCGAGCGTCACCGGCACCCGCACCGTCTCGATCGACGACTTCTACACCGGCGTCAAGTCGCACGCAGGTCGCCCCGACGAGCTGATCACGGCCGTCTTGGTCAGGTCCGCGCGTGGGCCACAACAGTTCAGCAAGATAGGGACCAGGAACGCCATGGTGATCGCGGTCTCTTCTTTCGGGCTCGCCCTGCACCCCGACGTGAAGCGGGTCCGGACCGGCATCGGCTCAGCCGCTCCGACGCCACGGCGGGCCGTCGAGGCAGAGTCCTTCCTGTCGTCGGCTCTCGAGGAGCACGACCTGTGGGAGACTCGCGCCGCACTCGCCGACAGTCTCGTGCGCGAGTTCGGAGAGCGGGTGAAGGCGGCAGCCAGACCGATCGACGACGTCCGCGGCACGGCGGCGTACCGGCTGCACTCGCTTGCGGTGATGGCCCGCCGTACCCTCGGGTGGGCCTGGGCCGACTATGCAGGAGGAACTGCCTGATGCGTGTCACCACCACGGTCAACGGCGAGCGGTACGACGTCGACGACGTGTGGGAGGGCGAGAGCCTTCTCTACATGCTGCGTGAGCGGATGGGTTTACCGGGGTCCAAGAACGCTTGTGAGCAAGGCGAGTGCGGCTCGTGCACCGTCTATCTCGACGGACTTCCGGTGTGCGCTTGTCTGGTTGCCGCCGGACAGGCCGGTGGGCGCCAGGTCACCACGGTGGAGGGCCTCGGCAGTGCTGAGGACCTGCACCCTGTCCAGCAGGCGTTCATAGCGGCAGGAGCGGTCCAGTGTGGTTTCTGTACGCCCGGGCTGATCGTCCAGACCCACGACCTCCTGCGGCGCGACCCGCACCCCGACGACGCCGAGATCAGGGAGGCGCTCGCGGGTAACCTCTGCCGGTGCACGGGCTACGAGAAGATCCTCGACGCGGTACGCCTCGCCGCCGAGACCATGAGCGCCGCTCCGGTTGACGACCCCTCCGGGGCAGCGTCGTGACGCTGGTGCTGGACGGCTGCTCGGTCGTCACGATGGACCCGGCGCGCAGCGAGCACACACCGGGCCATGTCGTCGTCGAAGGCGCCCGGATCGCCTCGGTCGGCCCTGGGGCGGCGCCGCGGGGGCTTCCCGATGCAGCCTACGTTGACGCGCGCGGCTGCCTTGCCACCCCGGGCCTGGTCAACACCCACCATCATCTGTACCAGTGGCTCACGCGAGGGTTCGCTGTCGACTCTCGGCTGTTCGACTGGCTGACGGCGCTCTACCCCATCTGGGCTTGCCTGGATGACGAAACCGTGCACACCGCCGCGCTGGGAGGACTGAGCTGGATCGCCCGGACCGGCTGCACCACGTCGATGGACCACCACTACGTCTTCCCAGCCGGAGGTGGCGACCTGCTCGCCGCTGAGATTCAGGCGGCCGAGACCGTGGGCCTAAGGTTCCTGCCGACCCGCGGCTCCATGGACCTCGGCCGAAGCAGGGGCGGGCTTCCACCCGACGACGTCGTCGAGACCCTCGACCAGATCCTCGAGGCAACGGCGAGCGCGATCGACGAGCACCACGACGCCGGTCCGGACTCGATGCTGCGCGTCGGCGTCTCACCGTGCTCGCCGTTCTCCGTCACCGGCGAGCTGCTCAAGCAGGCGGCCGCGCTTGCCCGTGACAAGGGAGTGCGGCTCCACACCCACCTCGCCGAGACCCTGGACGAGGAGGCCTTCTGCCGGGAGCGCTTCGGCTGCTCGCCGGTGGAGTACGTCGAGTCGCTCGGCTGGCTCGGTGCCGACGTCTGGTTCGCTCACGGCATCCACTTCGACGATGTCGCGCTGGCCACGCTTGGTGAGACCTCGACTGGTATCGGTCACTGTCCCTCTTCGAACGCCCGGCTCGGCGCGGGCGTCTGTCGCAGTCGTGACCTGCGAGATGCCGGTGTGCCTGTCGGGCTGGGGGTGGACGGCGCCGCCTCCAACGAGGCGTCGTCGCTGATCGAGGAGACTCGACATGCGGTGCTGTTCGCCCGCGCCATCGGCGGACCCGACGCCCTCACGGTCCGCGACGGGCTCGAGATGGCCACCCTGGGCGGCGCGAAGGTGCTCGGCTGGGACGACCACATCGGTTCTCTCGAGCCCGGCAAGCTGGCCGACATCGCGTTGTGGCGGCTCGACACCTTGGCGCACATCGACATCGTCGACCCCGTGGCCGCCCTGGTCCTCGGCACGCCGCCGCCGCTCGACCTGTTGCTGGTCCAGGGCGCAGCCGTCGTACGGCGCGGGGAGCTGGTCGGGGTGGACCAGATCGACGTCGCACAAGCCGTGCGCTCGGCACGTACGACGCTGTTGAGAAGAGCAGGGGTGATCTCGTGACATGCAGCGGCACCGCGTCGCGGGCGTGGTGGAGTTCGAGGTTCGGGGAAGTACGAGTGGCCCAGGACGCGTTGGGAGTTCCCCGAACCTCGCCCGGCCCGCCAGCAGCCCACTCTGCGACGGAGGCGCCGGTCGTGCCGCCCGCCACGCCGACGGAGGCACCGCCCGAGCCCGCCGCCCCGGCGGACGCACCTGATGCGACTCGCGGGGACGTGGCCGGCGGTGTCGGGCACAGCGCCGGGCGGCCCGACTCGACCTTGAAGGTGACGGGCGAGTTCGCCTATGGCAGCGACCTGTGGATGGACAACATGCTGTGGGGCGTCACGGTGCGCAGCCCGCACCCCTACGCGCGGATCCGCAGCATCGACATCGCCGAGGCCCTGGCCACGGCAGGCGTGTTCGCCGTGCTGACCCACGAGGACGTGCCGGGTGAGAAGACCTACGGCCTCGAGGTCGCCGACCAACCGGTGTTGGCGTTCGACGTGGTGCGCTACCAGGGAGAACCGGTGGCCCTGGTCGCGGCCGACCATCCCGAGATCGCCCGCCAGGCGGCGAAGAAGGTGAGGGTCGACTACGAGGTGCTCGAGCCAGTCACCGACGCGCGTGCGGCGCTCGGGCACGCGACCCCTGACCTGCATGGTGACCAGGCCGGCCAGGTGACCGAGCTCAGCCGAGCGGCGCCGTACCTGCATCCCGAGGGCAACCTGGTCAGGCACCTGAAGATCCGGGTCGGTGACCCCGACCCGGTGGCAGACGTCGTGGTCGTCGGAGAGTACGACGTCGGCATGCAGGACCAGGCGTTCCTCGGACCGGAGGCGGGGCTCGCCGTGCCCGACGGTGTCGGCGGGGTCGACCTGTATGTCGCCACCCAGTGGTTGCATGTCGACCAGCGCCAGATCTGTGCGGCACTGGGGCTGCGGGCGGAACAGGTACGGCTGTCGCTTGCCGGCGTCGGTGGTGCGTTCGGCGGCCGCGAGGACCTCTCGATGCACGTGCACGGGTGCCTGCTGGCGCTGCACACGGGCAAGCCGGTGAAGATGGTCTACAACCGCGAGGAGTCCTTCTTCGGCCATGTGCACCGTCATCCCGCGAAGATGCGCTACGAGCACGGCGCGGACCGAGACGGGCGGCTCGTCTACGTCAAGGCCGAGATCTATCTCGACGGCGGTGCCTATGCGTCGTCGACACCTGCTGTCGTCGGCAACGCGGGCACCATGGGCCTCGGCCCCTACGTCGTACCGAACATCCACGTCGACTGTTACGGCGCCTACACCAACAACCCGCCTTGCGGCGCGATGCGCGGCTTCGGGTCGGTGCAGACGGCGTTCGCCTACGAGGCGCAGATGGACAAGCTTGCTGCCCAGCTGGGCATGGACCCGGTGGAGTTGCGGGTCCGCAACGCGATGGCGGAGGGATCGCCCATTCCCACCGGACAGGTGATCGACAGCGCAGCCCCGGTCGCGGAGCTGTTGCAGCGGTTGCGGGCGATGCCGTTGCCATCCGATCTGGACGGCGCAGACCTTCGCCACCTGCCGGGCGGTGTCTCGAACACGACGCACGGTGAGGGCGTCCGCCGCGGGGTGGGGTACGCGGTGGCGTACAAGAACGTGGCCTTCTCCGAGGGGTTCGACGACTACTCGACGGCCAGGGTGCGCCTCGAGGCGGTGGCCGGGGCTCCGCAGGTCACGGTGCACACCGCCGCCGCGGAGGTCGGGCAGGGCCTGGTGACGGTCGAGCAGCAGATCTGCCGTACCGAGCTGGGTGTCGACACGGTGGTGGTCCATCCCAAGGACACCCAGGTCGGCTCCGGCGGGTCGACGTCGGCGTCGCGGCAGACGTACGTCACCGGAGGCGCGGTGAGGGCGGCCTGTCACCGCGTGCGGGACCGCGTCTTCGCGCTGGCCGCGGCCTATCTCGGGGAGACGCTGGACGACCTGCGGCTCGAGGGCGGCAACATCGTCTCGCAGACGCGAGGGGCGGTGGGCTCGGTCGCCGACGTGCTCGGGACCGAGGTGGTGGAGGAGACCACACAGTGGCGCCACCGCAGGACCGAGCCCATCGATCCCGAGACCGGACAGGGCTTCGCTCACGTGCAGTTCGCCTTCGCGGCCCACCGTGCCGTCGTCGACGTGGACGTCGAGCTCGGGCTCGTGAAAGTGGTCGAGCTCGCCTGCACCCAAGACGTCGGAAAGGCGATCAACCCCGACGCTGTGGTGGGCCAGATCCAAGGTGGCAGTACGCAGGGCATGGGCCTCGCGCTCATGGAGGAGATCCAGATCAGCGAGGGCAAGATCCGCAACCCGTCGTTCACCGACTACCTGATCCCAACCATCCTCGACACGCCGCCGATGCCGATCGAGGTGCTGGAGTACGCGGACCCGCACGCGCCGTACGGGCTGCGCGGAGTCGGCGAGGCGCCGACGATCTCGTCAGGCCCCGCGGTGATGGCGGCGATCCGCGATGCCTGCGGCCTCGAGCTGACCAAGGTCCCCGTCCGACCCGAGCACATCGTCGATGGTGGAGCTGATCGAGAGGTCAGCGGGACTGACTGACCTGCCGCCTCCCGCGAGTCGCCCGAGGGTGAATGAATGGCAGGCTTGTCGAGACAACCGGGCCTTTCGTAGATGCGGTATGGAGGAGCAGACAGTGAACGATCTGAGTGGGGTCGAGGTCCGCGCGCCCGGGAACGAGCCGCGCCAGGACGAGATCCTGACGCCGGAGGCGCTGGGATTCGTGGCCGAGCTGCAGCGGACCTTCGGTGGCCGACGCGACGAGCTGCTCGCGGCACGCGCCGAGCGGCGTCGGCGCATCAGCCAGACCGGCACCCTCGACTTCCTCGACGAGACGCGCGACGTCCGTGAGAGCGACTGGCAGGTGGCGCCGGCACCGGTGCCGCTGCAGGACCGCCGAGTCGAGATCACCGGCCCGACGGATGCAAAGATGGCGATCAACGCCCTCAACTCGGGTGCCCGGGTCTGGCTCGCCGACCTCGAGGACGCCAACACGCCGCACTGGCGCAACGTCATCGAGGGCCAGGTGTCGCTCTACGACGCCCACCGTCAAGCCCTGACCTTCACGTCTGATCAGGGGAAGGCGTACACGCTCAACGCGGGAGACCTAGCGGTCCCAGTCGTACGCCCTCGTGGTTGGCACCTTCCTGAGAAGCATGTCCTGGTCGACGGCTCTGCGATGGTCGGGGCGCTGTTCGACTTCGGTCTGCACTTCTTCCACAACGCGAACGAGCTTCTCGAGCGGGGACTCGGGCCCTACTACTACTTGCCCAAGCTGGAGAGCCACCTCGAGGCGCGGTTGTGGAACGACGTCTTCACCCATGCCCAGGACGTGCTCGGTGTGCCGTACGGCAGCGTGCGGGCCACGGTGCTGATCGAGACGATCACCGCAGCCTTCGAGATGGACGAGATCCTCTTCGAGCTGCAGGAGCATGCGTCTGGACTGAACGCGGGGCGCTGGGACTACTTGTTCAGCGTGATCAAGAACTTCCGTGACGCCGGCGGCTCGTTCGTGCTGCCGGACCGGTCCGCGGTGACCATGACGGCGCCGTTCATGCGCGCCTACAGCGACCTGCTGGTCTCGACGTGCCACCGACGGGGCGCCTTCGCGATGGGTGGCATGGCGGCGTTCATCCCGAGCCGCCGCGACCCGGAAGTCAACGCTGCCGCGCTCGACAAGGTTCGGGCGGACAAAGAGCGTGAGGCGGCCGCCGGATACGACGGGTCGTGGGTGGCGCACCCCGACCTGGTGCCGATCTGCGCAGCGGCGTTCGATGCTGTGCTCGGCAGCAAGCACAACCAGCTTGACCAGAAGCGCGATGCCTCCATCGGCGCGGCGGAGCTGCTCGACGTCTCATCGACGTCTGGCCTGGTCACCGATGACGGGGTGAGAGGCAACGTGTCGGTGGCGTTGCGCTACCTCGTGTCGTGGCTCCTCGGGACCGGCGCCGCGGCGATCGACAACCTGATGGAGGACGCGGCCACCGCCGAGATCTCCCGCAGCCAGCTGTGGCAGTGGACGCACGCCGGTACCGCCACCGACGACGGGCAACCTGTTACGGCCGAGCGCGTGCGGACGGTTGTCGAGGAGGTGTACGCCGAGCTGAGTATCGCCTGGGCCGACCAACCAGACACGATCGAGGCCCTCGACAATGCACGCGCTCTCTTCGAACGCGTCGCCCTCGACGACGACTTCGTGGAGTTCTTGACGTTGCCGGCCTATGAGGAGTACGTCGAGTGAGCTCCTCGCGTCCTGCTCGAGACCCCCAGCCGCGGCTCAGCGACGAGGACCTCGGAGCACTCGACGCGATCGTCGGACCCGCCGACGACCGGATAGCCGGCCTCTACCCGGGCGATGACGGGTCGAGACAGCCGGTGCACACCGTGTATGTGCCGGCCGACCGGGTCACGGCTGACCTGACGCAGCGGTGGGGCGCCGAGGCGCGCCGAGCACTCGACGAGCATGCGCCCACACCACAGGCATTCGGCGAGGTGCTGGGCCTGAGTCAGGATGAGTTGTCCACGCTTGACTGCGACGGTGTCTGGTCGGCGATCCTGCGCAAGCTGGAGACCGAGCCGGTCGAGGACCTGCGCATCGACCTCGAGGACGGCTACGGCACCCGCGACGACGCCACCGAGGACCGCGATGCCGTCGCAGCGGCCCGGGCAATGACCGAGGCACGTGCCCTGGGGACGGCGCCGCCGTACTGCGGCATCCGGTTCAAGTCGTTCGAGGCCGCTACCCGCCGACGCGGGCTGCGCACCCTCGACCTCGTCCTCGGCACACTCCTCGAGGCGGGCGACCTGCCCGAGGGCTGGGTCGTCACGCTCCCGAAGGTCACGTCGATCGAGCAGGTGCACGCGATGGCAGAGGCATGTCGGCGGCTCGAAACGGCATACGGGCTGCCGGAGCGGCGACTGCGCTTCGAGGTCCAGATCGAGACGGCGCAGTCGATCCTGGCGTATGACGGGACGGCGCTGGTGGCCCGGCTGGTCCATGAGAGCGACGGCCGCTGTGCCGGACTGCACTTCGGCACATACGACTACACCGCAGCGCTCGGAATCGGCCCCAACGACCAGGCGATGGACCACCCGGCCGCCGACCACGCGAAGCACGTGATGGCGCTGGCTGCGGCAGGCACCGGCGTCCGTCTCTGCGACGGGTCGAGCAACGTGCTGCCGGTCGGTGAGCAGCGGGGTGTCCACCAGGCGTGGGCTCTGCACGCCCGCTTGGTGCGCCGGTCGCTGGAGCGCGGCATCTACCAGGGCTGGGACCTGCACCCCGCCCAGCTGCCGACCCGGTTCGCCGCAACCTACTTGTTCTTCCGCGGGGGTCTCCACCGGGCAAGTAGGAGGTTGGCGGCATTTCTGGCGGCGGGTGCGGCTGATGCCGCTGGTGCTCCTGGTGTGCTCGACGAGCCGGCGACGGCGCAGGCGCTCGCCCAGTTCCTGCGTAGAGGGATCCACTGTGGTGCGCTGAGCGTCGATGAGACGGGGCAGCTGACCGGCGTGGATATCGCAGTTCTGGACCGGCTCGCCTCGCGGCGGACGGGCTGAGCGCGTCGGATGACGGATGCTGCGCGAGCAGCACTGGAGCTCTCTGCGGAGGCTGTGGGCCTCCTTGCCGAAAGCAGATCTGACAGCTCTTGTCTGCGATAGCCCAAGCGGAGTCAGCATGGCCACGGTTCCGGTGACGGGCTACCGTGCGCTGTATGACGGCGGACGCGGACGTGCTGTTCCTCGGCCGGGCCGTCATCGAGGGGGAGGTCGTGCCCGCCGGCGTCGCGGTGCGCGACGGCCTTGTCGCGTGGGTCTTGACCGACCCCGAAGGCGAACGGTTCGAGAGGCAGCCGGCGCAGCCCGATGGGCCGCCTGGACCGGCCGCCTTCTCCAGGGACGGGCGGCAAACCCACCTCGTCGAGCTGGCCGAGGACGAGGTACTGATGCCCGGCCTGGTCGACACCCATGTCCACGTCAACGAGCCGGGACGCACCGACTGGGAGGGGTTCTCGTCGGCGACGAGAGCTGCTGCCGCCGGCGGTGTGACCACGATCGTCGACATGCCGCTCAACTCCATCCCGCCGACCGTGACGACCGAGGCCCTCGCCGCGAAGGAGCGCGCGGCCAAGGGGCAGCTCTTCGTCGACGTCGGCTTCTGGGGAGGCGCGGTGCCGTCAAGCGTCGGTCAGCTGAGACCGCTCCACGACGCAGGGGTCTTCGGCTTCAAGTGCTTCCTGGTGCCGAGCGGGGTAGCGGAGTTCCCTCCACTCGACTCTGCCGGCCTCGGTGCGGCGATGAAGGAGATCGCGGCGTTCGACGGCCTGCTCCTGGTCCATGCCGAAGACGCCGCCACCATCTCCGGCGCACCTGCACCTCACGGGACTGGTTACCTCGACTTCCTCAGCTCCCGCCCGGCCGAGGCGGAGGACCGCGCCATCGCGGAGGTGCTCGAGCACGCCGCCACTCATGACACCCGAGTCCACGTCCTCCACCTCTCGAACGCCGATTCGCTCCCGCGGCTGGCCGAAGCCCGCGCTGACGGCGTACGTGTCACCGTTGAGACATGCCCCCACTACCTGACGTTGGAGGCTGAGGACGTCGGTGTCGGTCAGACCCAGTACAAGTGCTGCCCACCGATCCGGGAGAGCGAGAACCGTGAGCTGCTGTGGGAGGGGCTCGCTGACGGTGTCATCGACATCGTGGTGTCCGACCACTCCCCTTCGACGCCGGAGCTGAAACGTCTGGACAGCGGTGACTTCGCCGCTGCGTGGGGCGGGATCTCGTCCCTCCAGCTCGGCCTCCCGCTGGTCTGGAGCGAGGCGAGCCGTCGCGGCTTTGGTCTCCCTGCGGTGGGCGACTGGATGGCAGAGGGGCCGGCGCGCATCGCTGGGGTTCTGGCCAAGGGGCAGATCTCGGTAGGATCCGCCGCCGACCTGGTCGTCTTCGCTCCCGATGCGAGGTTCACCGTCGACGCGGCACGGCTCCACCACAAACATCCGGTCACCCCGTACGCCGGTCGTGAGCTTGCCGGCGTCGTACGGCAGACCTGGCTCCGTGGTCGGCAGGTGGCCGAGCGTGACACCGTGGTCGGCATGCCGACCGGTCGAATGCTGACCCGAGAAGGACCAATGGATGCCTGAGTCTGTTTCGCCGGGCTTCGCCGGGCTGCCCGACCTCGCGTCACGCACCCTTGGAGGCAGCGTCGTCGCCGCCAACGACGAGCTGTTCGCGCAACGGGAGAACCTGATCAAGCCGGAGCCTCCGGTCTTCGCGGCTGCCGAGTTCGGCCACAAGGGGAAGGTGTACGACGGTTGGGAGACACGGCGGCGTCGCGAGCCGGGACATGACTGGGCCGTCGTCCGGCTGGGCGCCCCAGGGGTCGTGCGTGGTGTGGTGGTCGACACGTCCTGGTTCACCGGCAACTATCCACCGTTCATCTCGGTGGAGGGAGCCCGTGTCGAGGGGTATCCCGCCCCGGCCGATCTCGAGCACGCAGGGTGGCACTGCCTGGTGGAAAGGTCGCCGGCCCGCGGGGACAGCGTCAACACCTATGACGTGGGAAACGACCGGGTTTGGACGCACGTCAGGTTATCGATCTATCCCGACGGCGGGGTGGCGCGTCTGCGCGTGCATGGGACCGTGGTGCCAGATGCTCGGTTCCTGACCGGCACCATCGACCTGGCGGCGCTGGAGAACGGCGGCGACCTGGTCGCCTGTTCGGATGCGTTCTACTCCTCTGCAAGGAACGTGATCATGCCCGGCCGGGCTCGGATCATGGCCGACGGCTGGGAGAACGCGCGGCGCCGCGATGGCGGCAACGACTTCGCCACGTTCCGGCTCGCCGGTGAGGGCACGGTGGAGCACGTCGAGATCGACACGTCGTACTTTGTGGGCAACGCGCCCGGATGGGTCAGGCTCAGCGGCTGCGCGACCGGTGACGACGTGCCCGGTGCGGAGACGGACTGGCGAGAGCTCGTAGGCAGAACACGGTCACAACCGGACACCCGCCATCGCTTCCTGGTCGATGACCCCGAACCCGTCACCCACATCCGGCTGGACGTCTACCCAGACGGTGGGCTGGCGAGGCTTCGGGTCTGGGGACGTCTCACCGACGCGGCAAGGCAAAGGCTGGACCAGCGGTGGGCCGGCTGACCGGCAGGTGACAGGTAATGTCGGGTCATGGCTGAACCGGCCCCCGCGCGCGGGATGCACACCTTCCCATCTACTGCGCGAACCCTGCTCACGGCAGGCGGCCCCTTACTTGCCGGGGCGGCGGAGACCGGTGGACGGGTCACCTTGATCCAATCCACCATCCCAGCGGGGGACGAGACGCCTCTACACCGCGACGCCGCGATGGATGAGTCGGGCCGGACGGCGGCCAGATGCTGATCCTCGCCACATGTCGATCAGCTGCCCCGAACCACCGACTCCGGACCGGCCGGTGCCGGCCGACGCTGTCGGGGCTTGCCTGGTCGAGCTTCGCCAGGTCCTGACCCGGGCCGCGGACGCCCCGGTATGGTCGCTTGACGACCACCGCCTGCAGACCCGTCTAGGCCAGGCACTGGCGGGCAAGGCCAGCCTGGACGAGCTCATCGCCCGCCTGGTCGGCCAGGTCGACCAACGCGACCTTGGCCGCCGTCGCCGGGGCGTCGTCGACCAGGGCACACCTGGTCACCAGCTGGCGGATGTCGCCGGGTGCCGCGGCCGGGCTGGTGGCCCAGGCCCGGGCGATCACCGAGCGGATCCAGCTGACGCACAACGCCTGGGCGGTCAGGTATCGGCCGAGCAGGCGGTCGTGATCGGCGCCGCCATCGACAAACTGTCGCCCGAGGTGGAACCCGACGTCGACGACGCCCAGGCCGACCTGATCAGCCACGCCCAGACCCTCACCCACACCCAGCTACAGATCCTCGCCAACCACCTGGTCGAGGTCGTCGACCCCGACACCGCAGACGAGGCCTTGGCCGCCCAGTTGCAGGCCGACGAGGCCGGGCCCTGCAGCAGGCCACCTTCCGTGGCCGTAAAGGCTTCGACGGCATCGCCAGGTTCTCCGGCCGGCTGCCCAACCTGCACTACGACATGCTCAGCACCGCCCTACAAGCCCTCGCCTCACCTAGGCGCAGCACCGGCACCGACACCGCCGGCACCGACCCGGCCGGTCCCGGCCTGCCGCCAGCCGGCCTGGCGCCGGCCGACGAGCCGGCGGTCGGCGCGACCGCCGAGACCGACCCGACCCAGCTGAGCTACGGCCAACGGATGGGCCGGGCACTGTGCGAGCTGATCGAACACCTCCCGGTCGACGCCCTGCCCCGACATGGGGTCGGCAACGCCACCATCGTCGTCACCGTCGACAACGCCAAGCTGCGCACCGGCCTCGGCGAGGCCACCCTCACCACCGGCACCGCCATCTCCGCGTCCGAATCCCGACGCCTGGCCTGTAACGCGGACCTGTTGCCGATGGTGCTCGGCGCCGACTCCGCCATCCTTGACCTCGGCCGCAGCAGACGCCTGTTCGACCGACACCAACGCGTGGCGCTGGCCATCCGCGACCAAGGCTGCATCTTCCCCGGCTGCGACAGGCCCCCCGCCTGGTGCGAAGCACACCACAACCGATCCTGGCAAGACGGCGGACCGACCGACCTGGCCAACGGCTGCCTGCTCTGCTCCTTTCACCACCACCTCATCCACCACGGCCACTGGACCGTCGTGATGGCAGCAGACGGCATACCCGAAGTCATCCCACCGGCCCGCCTCGACCCCGCCAGACAACCCTTCCGCCACCAGCGATTCAAACCCAGACGCGAATAGCGCGAAGGGTTCGCTTCCCTCGCACGTTGACTCTCACACGGTGGTAGACGGGAGACTGGTGTCATAGGGGTGACACAGTCGGCGCGATGCCTGCGAGCGGGCGTGACGAGAGGAGGCCGCATGGCCGCTTTACCGCTGTCTCCCGATGCCGAGGACCTGCTGAGAAGGCCGAACCCCGCGGTGATCACGACGCTGCGAGGCGACGGGCAGCCGGTCTCTGTGGCGACGTGGTACCTGTTCGAGATGAATCAGATCCTTGTCAACATGGACCACAGCCGCAAGCGCCTCGCTCACCTGCGCAACGACCCTCGTGTCAGCCTCACTGCTCTCGCGGAGGGCGACTGGTACACCCACGTGAGCGTGCAGGGGTCGGTGGTCGAGATGGTGGACGACATCGGTCTCGCCGATATAGACAGGCTCGCGCGGCACTACACCGGCAAGCCTTACCGCAACCGGGAGCGCGCGCGGGTCAGTGCCTGGATCGAGATCGAGTCCTGGCACGGCTGGGGAGCGGCTGCCACCTCGTGACTAACCGGTAAGGGGTGGAGAACTTGGGCTGGCGTGCTTGACTTGACTGACCTGCCCGGAGCGCGAGAGAGGGTTGCCGTGTCGTTCGCCGCGCGCGTGGACAACTATCAGCGCACGCATCGCCGGGCGGGCTTCCCGATCGCGGTGATCTACAAGTTCTTCGATGACCAGGGCAACTATCTCGCCGCGCTGATCACCTACTACGCCTTCTGGTCCTTGTTCCCCATGCTGCTGCTGGCCTCTTCCATCCTCGGTTTCATCCTGCAAGGCAACGCCGACTTGCAGGACCAGCTTCTCGACTCGACGCTCAGCCGCTTCCCTGTCATCGGTACAGAGATCAGTACCCCGGCGGGCCTGAGAGGTAGCGGAGTTGCCCTGGTGGTCGGTCTGCTCGGGTCGATCTACGGCGCGCTCGGGGTCGCGCAGGCGACCCAGAACGCGATGAACATCGCCTGGGCGGTGCCTCGTAACCGACGCCCGAACCCGGTCCTGATGCGGGTCCGCAGCGTGCTCCTCCTCGCCACAGCGGGCGTGGCGGTCATCGCCACCACGATCTTCTCCACGGTGGCGACCGGTCTGGTGGCGCTGGGTTTCGCTGAGCTCGAGTCGTCGCTGCGTTACGGGGTGCTGATCGCGACCATGCTGCTCAACGCCCTCGTCTTCGCGGTCCTCTTCCGGATCGCCACCGCGCACAAGCACAGCCTGCGCGAAGCCGCCCCCGGCGCACTCTTCGTGGCCGTTGTCTGGCAGCTGTTGCAGCTCGCCGGCACCGCCTACGCCAGCAGGTTTGTCCACGGCTCAACCAGTGACACCAACGGAGTCTTCATCGTGGTGCTGGGCATGCTCGCCTGGATCTTCATCGGCGCGGTTGCGGTCGTCTTCGGCGTGGAGATCAACGTCGTACGGGCCGGCAAGCTCTACCCGCGGGCTCTTCTCACCCCGTTCACCGACAACGTCGAGCTGACGCCCGCGGACCGGTTGGCCTACACCAAGTACGCCGACAGTCAACGCCACAAAGGCTTTCAGTCCGTCGACGTCAGGTTCGACCGCCAGGGCAGCGACACGAAGAGCAGCGACATGAAGAGCAGCGACAGGCGGAGCAGCGGTCCGCAGAGCAGCGGCCCGCAGGGTAGCGACGGGCCGACCAGTGACCCGCAGAGCACGCAGGAGCCCAAGCCGCCCGAGCCCGTGCGCTGAGCTGCCTTCGACATCGTACGGAGCCGGCACCCTCGACGCGGTGTACGCACCCCCGTTCAGGCCTGCGCCGGACAGTGCGGGTGCCCGCGGTCGGGCTGGTCCCCGGATAGCGATGCCAGCCGGCTAGCTGCCCGCGGTGATGGCATCCAGGTCCGCGCCGAGGTCAGCCAGCGAGTCGTACACCCGACGGGCGCCGGCTTCTTGCAGCTCCTCGACGGAGAAACCGCCGGTTCGCACGGCGTACGTCGAGATGCCCGCGCGTCCGGCTGCCTTCGCATCCCACGTCGAGTCCCCGATCATGACGGCATCACGTGCGCCGACCTTGGCCAGCGCCGTCTCCACCAGGTCGGGAGCCGGCTTGGTCTCCTCGGCGTCCTCCGACGTGGTCCAGTCGTGGGCGAGCCGCCGGGCATCCAGCAGGTCGAGGTAGTGGTCGACATGGTCGCGCTGGCCGGAGCTGGCCAGGACTAGTCGTAGGCCGCGGTCCCGGATCCGCTGGAGAAGCTGCTCGGCGCCCTCGAACGGTTGCACGTGAGGCAGGTACTGGTCGTAGGCCTCCACCCAGCCTTCCCGAAGGTCGTCCCCGTGAGCCTCCTCTGCGTCGCGACCGGCGACAGCCTCGACCAGCTGGTCGCCACCCATGCCGATCGCCCGGTGGATGCGCCACAGAGCAGGGGTGATGTCGAAGCGGCGAAACGCCTGGTACCAGGCAAGCGCATGCTGGTAGTTGGTGTCGACGAGCGTGCCGTCGACGTCGAAAACGATCGTGTCGATCACTGACATCTCCTTCTGGGTGGTCGCCGGGTGGTACCCCGGCGAGTGGTCTCCATGCGACAAAGACTGGTCTATGCTGGCTCGATGAGGTCGATTGTCTGCACCAAGTGGTGGGCCCGCTGACAGGCGGCCCACACTAGAGTCATTCCCTCGACCGATCAGCCGCCTCTCCGAGGCGGCTCTCTTGTTGAGACCATGTTCCTGGAGAGGCCAGACTCCAGGAGTCAGCAGTGCTCGACACCTCAGCCCCCGACGCCGTCCACCGATCTCCGGCGGTCGTGTCCGGGATCACCCCGAGCGGATCTCTCACCCTTGGCAACTATCTCGGTGCGCTCAGGCGCTTCGTCGCTGAGCAGCAACAGACGCGTGGACACTTCTTCATCGCGGACCTGCATGCCCTGACCACTGACCATGATCCCATCCGGCTGCACGACCTGACGCTTGAGACCGCCACGCTGTTCTTCGCGACCGGGCTCGACCTCAGCTCAGCCGCCGTCTTCGTCCAGTCGCATGTGCGCGCCCACGTCGAGCTCGCCTACCTCCTCGAGTGCACGGCATACGTCGGGGAGCTGTCTCGGATGATCCAGTTCAAGCAGAAGGGCGGCCGACCGAGGACGAGGGCGAGCCTGTTCAGCTACCCCTGTCTCATGGCCGCGGACATCCTGCTGTACGACGCCGACATGGTGCCGGTCGGCGGAGACCAGGACCAACACGTGGAGCTGTGCCGCAACCTGGCGGTGCGGTTCAACCGGCTGTACGGCGAGACGTTCGTCGTGCCCGAGCTCGCCAAGGCAGTCCTAGGGTCGCGGGTTGCTGATCTGGCGGAGCCCAGGGCGAAGATGAGCAAGTCGTCGGCGGCTTCGTCGGCGGGAGTCATCCGGATGCTCGACGACCCGGACCTGGTCGTACGCAAGATCAACCGCGCGGTCACCGACTCCGAGGGCAAGGTCCGCTACGACCCTGTCCGCAAGCCAGGTGTGTCCAACCTGCTTGACCTGGCCGCAGCCCTGTGCGGCGAGAACCCCTGCGACGTGGCCGAGACGGTGTCGTCCTACGGCGAGCTGAAGCGCAGGTGTGCAGATCTGGTGGTCGCGGAGCTCACCCCCATTCAGCAGCGGTATCACGACCTGGCACATCACCCGGACTACGTGAGGGGCATGCTCACGGCGGGCGCACAGCAGGCGACGGTCACCGCGGAGCAAGTGCTCGCTCGAGCGAGGCAGAACATGGGATTGCTCATGTGAATAGATGCTGCAAAGAACCCTTTGCAAAGATAGTTTTGGGTCATGTTTGAGGTTGCGTCCTGAACAGGGTATGGCGGCTGCTGGCCGATCAGCGCGACCTGCGCTTGCTGCTGTCGGCCGGGCTGGTCTCCATGCTCGGCGACTGGGTGCTGAACATCGGGCTCACGTTCTACGTCTTCACGCTGACAGGGTCCACGATCGCCTCGGCCACCATGCTGATGGTGGCTCTGTTGCCGAGCGTGCTGCTCGGTTCCTTCGCCGGTGTCCTCGTCGACCGGTGGGATCGCAAGGGGACGCTCGTGGTCGCGAACGTCACCTTGGCCCTGGTGCTGCTGCCGCTGCTGCTGGTGCGTGACGCAGGTGACGTCTGGATCATCTACGCCGTTGCCCTCGTGAGTGGCGTTGTCGAGCAAGTGGTGCTGCCCGCGGAGAAGGCACTCGTGCCGGCGCTTGTGCCGGAGGACTCCCTGGTGACGGCGAACGCGCTCGAGAGCCAGAACGGTCAGATTGCCCGGCTCGTGGGGTCTGCTCTGGGGGGCGTGCTCGCCGGCCTCGGTGGACTCGCGGCTGTCGTGGCCTTCGACGTTGTCTCCTTCGTGGTGGCTGCGGCTGCCGTGTCCGGCATCCGCGTGGACGCGCGAGCTCGACAGCCCGACCACGCCGATGCCGACGCGGTGCGTGGCATCAGCCGAGTGCTCGACGACTGGCGCGGCGGCCTCAGGTTGGCCGCAGGGTCCAAGCCTCTCAAGGTGCTCTTCTTCTTCGCAGCCCTGACAAGTGTGGGGGAAGGCCTGATGGGGACGCTCTTCGCGCCGTTCGTCAGCGAGGTGCTCGATGCCGGCAGCACGGCCTACGGGACCATCTTGTCGGCTCAGGCGGTGGGTGGCATCGTCTCGGGGATTTTCGCCGCAGGCATCGCGCACCGTTTCGCGCCCAACGCGCTGTTGGGCGTCGGTGCGATCATCTTCGGGGCCTTGGACCTGCTGTTGTTCCTCTATCCGTTGGCTGCGCCCGTGCTGTGGCCGGCGTTCGTCATCATCGGACTGGTGGGAGTCCCGGCGGCGCTGATGGGCGCTGCAATGACGACGCTCTTCCAGGTCTCGACGCTAGAGACGCATCGGGGACGCATCTTCGGCGCATTCGGCGCCATCCGTGCTGCCGCCATGATGCTCGGTGTGATCCTGGCTGGGCCGCTTGGCGAGATCATCGGCATCGTGCCGGTCATCGCGTGGCAAGGCGCCGGCTACGTGATAGGGGGTCTCGTGGTCTGCGGTGCTCTCGGCGTTCGGCAGCGCGAGGTCACGGAAGTGTCGGTTTGCCGCTGAGACCGCTGAGACCGCTGAGCAGTGAACTGGTGCTGACGTCCACGGCTATATTCAACGCCATGGCGCGCCCCGAGAAGCCGCCCCCCGCGCTCACCGACCCGCGCGCTCTGCGGGCTTATGCGCATCCACTGCGGATGCGCTTGGTCCATCTCCTGCGCTCGGAGGGGCCCTTGACGGCGACCCAGGCCGCCGTGCGCCTCGGTGAGACGTCGGGCAGCACGTCGTTCCACCTTCGGCAGCTGGCGAAGTACGGCCTCGTCGAGGAGACCGGCGAGGGCAAGGGTCGCCAAAAGCCGTGGCGGTCCGTCGCCGAAACGACCATCTTTCCTGACGAGTCAGACTCTCCCGAAGGCGCCGCGCGCGCCGAGTCGGTGCGGACAGCGCAGGCACAGCGCTACTTCAACCAGGTTCTCAGGGCTATCGGGCGAGCACACCGCGAGCCGCGCAACTGGCAGCGCGCAAGCCGCTATGAGGATGTCCGGCTCTTTGTCACCGCTCGAGAGCTTGCCGACATCACCAAGGCGGTCGACAGCGTCATCGAGCCCTACCTCGACCGCACAGACGATCCCTCCCGGCGGCCCAAGTCAGCCAGACAGGTGACCTACCTGCATGTGGCGTTCCCGAGTGACGGGCCGTCCGGGCCGGGCCGGACCGACGACTGACCTTGCGCGGTCTCAGCCGAGTGCTCGTCCGACCGCCACCCGGCGGGTGTCGGGAGCCGCGATGCGGGCAGCATCCGCCTCTTGGTCGCCGGGCTGTTGCTGCGACCGTCGCTCGGCCTCGACCCTGGCGGCATACGCCTCTACCTCGTTGTCGATGCGCTCGGCGTCCCAGTTGAGCGCACGTCCGACGAGCTCGGCCGCAGCACGCGCCGACTCGGTTCCGCGGTCAGGCGTCTCGATGGAGATGCGGGTGCGGCGAGCAAGCACGTCGTCGAGGTGGAGGGCACCCTCGTGCGTGGCGGCATACGCCACCTCTGCCCGCAGATACTCAGCAGCACCCTCGAGCGGCTCCAGGAGCGAGGGCTCCTCATCGGCCATGGCCAGCAGCTCCTCGGTCATGGAGCCGTAGCGGTCCAGCAGACCTTGCATTCGCCAGACGGGAAGGTCGGCCGACTTCGCGAGCCGGACCACCTGGTTGACCATGGCGTGGTATCCCTCCGCGCCGACGAGAGGGATGTGCTCGGTGACGCTGGGAGGCTGCGCACCGCCGACATCCTGCACGGCGGCGTCGATCGCATCGGCCGCCATCACCCGGTAGGTCGTGTACTTGCCGCCGGCGATCGAGATGAGCCCGGGCTGCGGGCGCGCCACCGCATGCTCTCGCGACAGCTGCGAGGATGTCTCGCTCTCGCCGGCGAGCAGGGGACGAAGGCCGGCGTAGACACCCTGGATGTCGTCGTGGGTCAGTGGCACCGCGAGGACCTCGTTGACGTGGTCGAGGATGTAGTCGATGTCCGCCCGGCTGGCGGCCGGGTGCGCCTTGTGCAGCCTCCAGTCGGTGTCAGTCGTCCCGACGATCCAGTGCGTGTTCCACGGGATGACGAACAGCACCGACGTCTCGGTCCGCAAGATCATGCCGGTCTCTGAGTTGATGCGGTCGCGCGGTACGACGATGTGCACGCCCTTGGAAGCGCGCACGTGGAAGCGCCCGCGCCCGCCGGCCAGCGTCTGGATCTCGTCGGTCCACACCCCGGTGCAGTTGACGACGACGGAGGCCCGGACGTCGACCTCCTCGCCTGTCTCGATATCACGGACACGCGCCCCGACGATCCGCTCGCCGGCCCGGTCGAGGGAGACGACCGCGGCAGAGCTGAGCACCGTGGCGCCATAGGTGGCCGCCGTGCGGGCGACCGTCAGGGTGTGGCGGGCGTCGTCGGCCTGTGCGTCGTAGTACAGCAGGGCACCGGTGAGGGCCGTGCGTTTGAGGGCGGGCGCCAGCCGAAGCGCGCCGCCGCGGGTGAGGTGGCGGTGTCGCGGGACGGAGCGGGCGCCGCCCATCGAGTCGTAGAGCGTCATACCGGCGGAGACGTAGGGGCGCTCCCAGAAGCGGTGGGTCAGCGGGTACAGGAAGGACACCGGCTTCACCAGATGCGGAGCGATCCGGGTGAGCATGAGCTCGCGTTCGTGCAGCGCCTCCCGAACCAGCCCGAAGTTGAACTGCTCGAGGTAGCGCAGTCCACCGTGGAAGAGCTTCGATGAGCGTGACGAGGTTCCCGAGGCGAAGTCTCGGGCTTCCAGCAGAGCGACCGACAACCCCCGGGTGGCGGCATCCAGCGCCGCACCGGTGCCTGTGACGCCGCCACCGACGACGAGAACGTCGAACGGTCGCGCACCGAGGCGCTGCCATGCGGTGTCTCGGTACGCCGGATCGAGTCGTGCTGGAAGTAGCATCTGTCCGCTCTCTGTGGGAAGTACTCGCCATGGACACCGTGCAAGCGTTGACCGCTGGGTTGCGGCAGCCCTAGGGTCTTCCACACTAACCATTCGCGCAGCGGCCGGCAGACCGCTTCTTGACTCGGAGGCCCACCTGTGGACATAGGTTTCGGAGAGATCTTTCTCAGTGAGCTGATGGGGACCGCCATGCTGCTGCTCCTGGGCTGCGGAGTGGTCGCCAACGTCGTGCTGGCCAGAACCAAGGGTTTCAACGGCGGCTTCTTGATGATCAACTTCGGCTGGGGTCTCGGAGTCTTCGCTGGTGTGTACGTGGCATACAAGAGCGGTGCGCACATCAACCCGGCCGTCACCTTCGGGCTGCTTGCGGCGGGCAGCGACCTCGGCGGCTTCGGCAACGTCATCGCCTATTTGCTCGGGCAGTTCTCCGGTGCGTTCCTCGGCGCTGTCCTCGCCTGGGCGGCGTACAAGGACCACTTCAACGAGCCCGAGACCGAGCAGCCGAACAAGCTGGCCGTCTTCTCGACAGGTCCGGCCATCCGCAACACCGTCTCCAACCTGACCACCGAGGTCATCGCAACCTTCGTGCTGGTCTTCGTGGTGATCGCGCTCGGTAAGACGCCCAGCGAGCTCGGGCCGCTGGCAGTGGCCCTCCTGGTGGTCGGTATCGGCGCATCGCTCGGCGGCCCGACAGGGTATGCCATCAACCCGGCGCGTGATCTGGGGCCGCGCGTCGCGCACGCCGTCTTGCCCATCAAGAACAAGGGGTCGAGTGACTGGTCCTACTCCTGGGTGCCGGTCGTCGGACCCATCATCGGCGGTGTCCTTGCCGGTCTCGCCGCCCAAGCCGCCAACTACGTCTGATCGGAGCTGTTCTCAACCATGGCGCAGTACATCGCATCCATCGACCAAGGCACCACCAGCACGCGGTGCATGATCTTCGACAAGTCGGGCTCCGTGGTCTCCGTCGACCAGTTGGAGCACGAGCAGATCTTTCCGCGCGCCGGTTGGGTGGAGCACGACGCGAACGAGATCTGGAACAACACCCGTGACGTGATTCGGGGAGCGCTTGCGAAGGCCAACCTCGACGCCTCCAACATCGACGCTGTCGGGATCACCAACCAGCGCGAGACGGCGCTCGTCTGGGACAAGACGACCGGTGAGCCGGTCTACAACGCGATCGTGTGGCAGGACACCCGGACCCAGAAGATCTGTGACGAGCTCGCAGCTCTCGGCGGCGGTGCTGACCGCTACAAGGCGAAGGTCGGCCTGCCGTTGGCGACGTACTTCTCCGGTCCCAAGGTCAGGTGGGTTCTCGACAACGTCGACGGCGCCCGCGAGAGAGCCGAAGCAGGGGATCTGGTCTTCGGCAACCTGGACACTTGGGTGCTGTGGAACCTCACCGGCGGCGCAGCGAACGGCGGCGTCCACGTCACTGACGTCACCAACGCCTCCCGAACGATGCTGATGGACCTGGACTCTCTCGGCTGGGACGAGGAGATCGCCGGGGAGATGCAGATCCCGATGTCGATGCTTCCCCAGATCGAGTCCTCGTCGCAGGTGTACGGCGAGTGCCACGAAGAGGTTCTTCGCGGCGTCCCGGTGGCAGGCATCCTGGGCGACCAGCAGGCGGCGACGTTCGGGCAGGTCTGTTTCGAGGTCGGCACCGCGAAGAACACCTACGGGACCGGCAACTTCATGCTCCTGAACACCGGTGAGGAGAAGGTCCCCAGCGAGAACGGCCTGCTCACCACCGTCTGCTACAAGATCGGTGACCAACAGCCCATCTACGCCCTCGAAGGCTCGATCGCCGTCACCGGCTCGCTGGTGCAGTGGATGCGAGACAACCTCGGCATCGTCTCGAGCGCACCCGAGATCGAGGATCTCGCGAAGACGGTGGACGACAACGGCGGCGCCTACTTCGTGCCGGCGTTCTCCGGTCTCTTCGCGCCGCACTGGCGCTCCGACGCGCGCGGCGCCCTGGTGGGTCTGACTCGGTTCGTCAACAAGGGTCACATCGCCCGCGCCGTCCTCGAGGCGACTGCCTTCCAGACCCGTGAGGTGCTCGACGCGATGAACGCCGACTCCGGCGTACCGCTGAAGGAGCTCAAGGTGGACGGCGGCATGGTGGTCAACGAGACCCTCATGCAGTTCCAGGCCGACATCCTCGACGTCGACGTCGTACGACCGAAGGTCGCCGAGACGACTGCTCTCGGTGCCGCGTACGCCGCTGGGCTTGCGGTGGGCTACTGGTCCGACCAGGAAGAGATGCGGCAGAACTGGGGTGAGGACAAGCGCTGGACCCCGAACATGGACAACGACGCTCGCGAGAAGACCTACCGCAACTGGAAGAAGGCCGTCACCAAGACTCTCGACTGGGTAGACGAGGACGTGGACTAGGACGTGGTCTAGGGTCCGCACATGTCACAGACCGTTCAGGGAGTGATCGCTCCCGCCAAGGGGGCACCGGTTGAGCTTGTCGACATCGTGGTGCCAGAGCCCGGGCCTGGTGAGGCAGTCGTGAAGGTTGACGCGTGCGGTGTGTGCCACACCGACCTGCACTACCGCGAAGGCGGGATCGGCAACGAGTTCCCGTACCTGCTCGGACACGAGGCGGCGGGGGTGGTCGAGTCCGTGGGTGGTGGTGTCGACGGCGTTGAGCCCGGTGACTTAGTCATCCTCAACTGGCGCGCCGTCTGCGGGCAGTGCCGCGCCTGCAGCCGGGGTCGCCCGTGGTACTGCTTCGACACGTTCAACGCGCAGCAGAAGATGACCCTCGACGACGGGACGGAGCTGGCGCCTGCCCTCGGAATCGGCGCCTTCGCCGCCAAGACGCTCGTCCATGCCGGGCAGTGCACCAAGGTTGACCCGGCGGTGCCGGCCACGGCGGCCGGGCTGCTGGGCTGCGGAGTCATGGCCGGCCTCGGTGCAGCCATCAACACCGGAGGTGTCGAGCGAGGAGACACCGTCGCGGTCATCGGATGTGGCGGCGTGGGTGCCGCCGCCGTCGCCGGTGCCCACCTGGCGGGGGCTCGGCGTATCATCGCCGTCGACATCGACGCTCGCAAGCTGGAGAAGGCAAGAGAGCTTGGCGCGACAGACACCGTCGACGCGACGAGCCAGGACGTCGTCGAGGTGGTCAAAGAGCTCACGGAAGGGTTCGGCGCCGACGTCGTGATCGACGCCGTTGGCCGGCCCGAGACATGGCAGCAGGCGTTCTACGCCCGAGACCTCGCGGGCACGGTGGTGCTCGTCGGCGTACCCACGCCGCAGATGACGGTGGAGCTGCCGCTGCTCGACGTGTTCGGCAGAGGCGGGGCGCTGAAGTCGTCGTGGTACGGCGACTGCCTCCCGAGTCGGGACTTCCCGATGCTTGTCGACCTGTACCTGCAAGGACGGCTACCGCTCGACGCCTTCGTCACCGAGACGATCCAGATCGGGGACGTCGAGGCAGCCTTCGACAAGATGCACGCCGGGGACGTACTGCGGTCGGTGGTGGTGCTGTGACCGGCGTCCGTGTCGATCGCGGCATCACCAGGGGGACGTTCTCGCTCGACGGGGAGACCTTCGACGTCGACAACAACGTGTGGGTGGTCGGCAACGACGACGAGTGCATTGTCATCGACGCACCCCATGACGTCGACGAGATCGTGTCGGTGGTCGCCGGTCGACGGGTGCTCGCCATCGTCTGCACCCACGCGCACGACGACCATGTGCGGGTGGCGCCGGAGCTGGCCGAGGCCGTCGACGCACCCGTCCTGCTGAACTCTGACGACATGCCTGTGTGGCGGTTGACGCATCCGGACTCTGAACCTGACGGCTGGCTGGTCGACGGTACGCGCATCGTGGTGGGCGATCTCGCGCTGACGGTCATCCACACGCCCGGGCATGCTCCCGGAGCGGTATGCCTGTACTCGCCGGAGCTCGGAGCCGTGTTCACTGGCGACACCTTGTTCAACGGCGGCCCGGGGGCGACCGGTCGGAGCTTCTCGGACAAGGAGACCTTGCTCGCGAGCATCCGCTCCAAGCTCGTCCCTCTTCCCGACGACACCGTCGTCTACCCCGGGCACGGTGACTCCACGACGATCGGCCAGGAGGCGCAGGCGCTGGGTCGCCTCCGTCCGCCGGCACCGCCGGCACCACCCCAGCTCTGAGCTAAGCCTGCGGCCGAATGGGATGAGAGAATCCCGCCATGGCGCAAGGGCCGCTCAACGGCGCGCGGGTTGGCGAGCTCGCCGGAATCGGACCCACACCGTTCGCCGGTATGCTGCTCGCCGGAGCTCGGCGCCGAGGTGGTCAAGGTCGACCGGCCGGACGGTGCCGGGCTTAGGGTGCCTCCCGAGCACGACCCGCTCAACCGGGGTCGGCCGAGCGTCTGCATCGACCTCAAGCACCCCGACGGCGTCGACGTCGTACGCCGGTTGGTGGACTCGGCGGATGTCTTCATCGAGGGCTACCGTCCGGGTGTGGCCGAGCGGCTCGGCTTTGGCCCCGAGGCCTGTTGGCACGACGTCCCGAGCTGGTCTACGGGCGCATGACGGGGTGGGGGCAGTCTGGCCCTGTCAACGCCGACACTGCGTTCAGCGGCATACCCGGCCGATCAGAGTAGTGAGTTGGCGACGGAGCGCCTTGCCAGGCACGAGGATCACTCGCTGTGGCTGGTCGTCGCCGACCACTGACCTTGCCGAGAGACTCGAGGTCCTTCAGGCCGCAGTCGCGCGCCTACATCCGACGCAGCAGGGCCGATCCACGGCGGTCGACGGGGAGCCGCTCGAAAGTGCCGTCCCCGAGCTCGACGATGACCTCGACCTCGTCGGTCGGCTCGGAGTGGCAGGCGGCCCGGTCGTACGCCGTCTGTAGGTCGAATGGTGCGACCTGGCTCGTAGGTGGTGCCGGAGGCCGTCGGCGAACCAGTGATACCCGACCATCTGATGCGCACCCGCCACGACCTGCACTGGCGTGTCGCCTCGGTTGGTGAGCCGGACGTCGATGCGGTGCGTCCCTTCGTTGATGCGTTGCTGGACCAGGCTTGCACGCAGCTGCGCCTGGGGCCGGCTGGAAGTCACGGAGGCGCCGACATCGCGAAGGTGGCGGCGATCGCGTTCGGTTGCTCCGCCGGCTGACATCCTGCTTCGGAACGATTCGATCTCGGTTGGCTCGACGTCGGGGAGCTTTGTCACAGCGGCGGTAGGGTGGCGAGATTGCCGTCATCAGCGGGGGGTCGAGGGTCGTGCGCGTGGTTGCCGGTCGAAGACAACGGACGTATGCCGTGGCGCTCGTCGCCGTGGTCTCGCTGTCCGCCTGCACGGGTGACCCGAAGCGTCCCACCGAGACCGACGACGAGACGACCGGCGTCTCGACTGCTGCCGGCGGCGAGGTCCTGCAGGAGTTCGCTGCCGCCTGGACGGGGTCGCAGAAGCCCGACTTCAAGGGGACGGTTGACGAGCCGACGATCGCCGCGACGGACATCGCTGCACACGTGGCGGAACTTGGGATCACAGGTACGACCGTCGAGCTTGTCGACGACCTCGACTGCGACGACGACTCGTGTCGCCAGCACGCGACGGTCACCCACCAGCTGTCCGGTGCAGGCGACTGGAAGTACGAGACTCTCGTGGACGCCCATCTCAACCAAGGACAATGGCTTGTCGAATGGAAGCCAGGTACGTTCCACCCCGACCTGTCAGAGGCGACCACGTTGGTGCGGCGGCGCATGCTGCCCCCCCGCGCCCCGATCCTGGACCGCAACGGGCAGGCGCTGACGCCCGAGCGGCCCATCGTGCGGATCGGCGTCAAGGCCGGCGAGGTGGTGCCGGTCACCTACACCCTGCTCACGGCACTGCTCGACGTCGACGCCGACTCGCTGAGACAGCGGGTGGATGCCGCCGACCCCGACTGGTTCGTGTCGGTGATCGATCTGCGCCGTTCCGCATACCGACCGCTGCGTGCGGAGCTGCTCGAAGTTCCCGGCATCTCGATCGACACCGCCAACCGCGCGCTTGCGCCGACGTCTGAGTGGGGACGCGCCGTCTTGGGCACCGTCGGACCCGCCACGGAGGAAGCGCTCGAGAACACCGGCGCGCAGACGCTGCCGAGCGACGAGGTCGGTCTTTCCGGCTTGCAGTACGCCTACCAGGAACGTCTCGCCGGCACCCCGGGCATCGCAATCGACCTGGTAGAGAAGGCTGGCAAGGGAAGCGTGATCAACCAGGTGCTCGTACGTCGGCCACAACCCGGCATTCCGCTAGAGACGGCTCTCGACGTGGACGCGCAAAACGCCGCCGAGCTGGCGGTGTCGGACGCGACAGATACGACCGCGGTTGTCGTCATCAAGGCGAGCACCGGGGAGGTGCTGGCTGCGGCCAATGGGCCGGGACCCACGTCATACAACACCGCTTTCCTCGGGCGGTATGCGCCGGGTTCGACGTTCAAGGTCGTCAGCGGGGCAGCCCTGCTGTCGTCGGGCAAGATCACCCCGAGGACCCCGGTCAAGTGTCCGGACACGACCGTCGTGGACGGCAAGCAGTTCAAGAACTACGACGAGGGGATCCTGCGCGGCCGGGCCGACTTCGCGGCTGCCTTCGCGGCGTCCTGCAACACGACCTTCGTCTCGCTCGCCGACGAACTGGACGGTGACCAGCTGGCGGCTGCCGCGAAGCGCTTCGGTTTCGGCGCCCAGTGGGAGCTGGGGATCGACTCCTACAGCGGTTCGGTCCCTGCCGACGAGGAGCTGGTTACCAGAGCTGCCGACATGATCGGGCAGGGCAAGGTGCTCGCCAGTCCCTTGATGATGGCAATGGTGGCCGCCGCGGTCGACTCCGGCGTCCCGCGCACGCCCACGTTGTTGCCCGGTGAGCAGCCAGGCGTCCGGCTGGACGAGCTCGACCCGACCGTCAATGCACAGCTGCAGGGCATGATGCGGCAGGTTGTCACGGACGGAACAGGTTCGAGGGTCAACCTCCCCGGGCGCCCCGTCTACGCCAAGACGGGCACCGCCGAGTACGAGAAAGGGAACGGCACGGGAACCAACGCCTGGATGATCGGGTACCGAGGCGACCTGGCGTTCGCCGTCCTCGTCGAGGACGGAACCTCGGGTGCCCATGACGCCGCTCCTGTCGTCACCTCTCTTCTGAACCGGTTGCCGGGTCGGCTGTACCGGTGACCTCAACGGTGCCGGCGACGGCTCGGGGAAGGTGACCCTCCGGCGCTGTAACGTCATGGCTTGACACCGGCTGTTCCTACACGGTGCGGGCGAAGGAGTCGAGA
>JAUJOO010000001.1:233576-260250 GCA_030447585.1 Nocardioidaceae bacterium
ACAGCGCAGGCGGTTTCCACCCCAGTCTGGCGGCGACGATGGCGGCGATCGGGCACGCGACTGCCCAGTTGGTGCTCAACGACGGTGAACGCGTGGCGCGAACGTGGGTGACGCCTACCTTCGCCGCACTTTCTTGCCCGCGCCTACCCAGCGGGGGCTGCGTAGGTTGACCTGCTTTCCCGTCTCGATGATTCCCGACGCGATCGCGCGAGTCGTCGACCTCGGGCCTCGCCCGTTTGCGGCTGCGACGGAACCGGTCCCCTTGGCTACTCTCCTTGCCGGCGGTACGCGGATTCACTGGACGTTGACACGGGTCGCCGGAGAAGCGTCGGGGATCCGTAGCGGCTCGATCGAGGTCGTGGACACGCCCCTCGGACTATGGTTGTGGAGCCTGCCGGCGACGATTCGATCGCCTCTGCCTCGAACCCGACCATGGTGTGGCGGTCGATCATCCGACTCGTGCGGCCGAGCGGTGCAGCACCACAGTGGCCGCCGACAACGTGACAGTAACTCCGACGCCACACCAAAGATTCGGCGTAGGAGTGGACGTGGCGTCCGGTCTTAGGCACCGAGCAGCACGGACCAGTCCAGCCACGAGACCGCTTCGCGACGGAACACCTCTGGCTCCCAGCGGCCGGCTCCGGAGGGGATGACTCCTAGCAAGGGCACCCCGGTTACCCGCGGCAGCTCCTCGACGTTGCACCGTTCCGCGAGGCCGCCATCCGCCGCAGCAGAGCCGACAACCAGCCCGCGCGGCACCAGCCCCACGGCCAAGACCGCGCCAACGGCCAGCTCGGTGTGGTTGAGAGTGCCCAGGCTGAGCCGGGTCACGATAACGACCCTGACGTCTTCGCCGTCGTCCACGAGCTGTCGTGCCAGTCCCAAGATCGTCCCGCCGGCGGTGTCGAGCCGCACCACCGCACCGCCCGCTCCCTCGGCGACGACGACGTCGTGGTCAGCCGCGAGGGCGCGTACTCGGTCAGCGAGCTCGGTGACCGTCGGCACCGCCAGTCCTCGCAGGCGGGCGGCGGTGTCGGGCGCCAGCGCGTCGGCCAGCCGGACGAGCTCATGCACGTCCCGGCAGCCGCTGAGGTGGGAGACCACAGCTGCGTCGCCCTCTCCGCCTGGTGCCATGCCGGTCTGGACGGGCTTGACCATGCACACCCGCCTGCCGGCGGCACCGGCGGCCGCCACGGTCGCGGCCGTGACGACCGTCTTCCCCACGCCGGTGTCGGTGCCGGTCACCACGAGGACCGTCATCGGCGTACGCCGAATCGAGCAAGCCTGTCCACAACTGTCTGCACCTGGGCGTCGGTCACGGCGGCGTGGGAGGCCACCCGTAGCCGGCTGACACCGTCCGGTACCGAGGGCGGGCGGAAGCAACCCACCCGGATACCGTCGTCGGCGAGGGCCGCTTGGGCCGACAGCGCCTCGCGTGGACCTGGCATGGGCGCGGAGAGCACGGCGCCTGCCGGCTTCTCCACCCCAAGGACGGCACTGAACCTCGCCGCCATGGCTAGCGCCCGGGCCGGCAGCCCCGGGTTCTGCTGCACGACATGGATGGCGGCGAGGGCCGCGGCGGCCGCCGCCGGCGCCAGGGCGGTGTCGAAGATGAAGGGGCGGGCTGTGTTGACAAGGTGGTCGATGACGGCCCGCGACCCGAGCACTGCACCCCCCTGGCTGCCCAGCGCCTTCGACAACGAGAGGGTGGTGACGACTGCGCTGCGTCGCGTCAGGCCGGCCGCTCGCACCAGTCCCCGACCACTGTCACCGGCGACGCCGATCGCGTGCGCCTCGTCCACCACGAGGACGGCGCCGTACTCCTCGCAGGTTGCCGCAAGCTCAGCCAACGGAGCCGCATCCCCGAGGACGGAGTACACGGACTCGGCCAGCACCAGCGCACGGGGCAGCGTGCGGTCACGCAGAGCCGCGGCCACCGCGTCGGCGTCGTTGTGCGGTACGACGACGAGCGCCCCCGGACGAGCGAGCCGACAGGCGTCGATGAGCGAGGCGTGGATGTGGGCATCGCTGACGATGAGGGTGTGTGCGTCGGTAAGGGACGCGACCGCCGACAAGTTGGCGTGGTAGCCGGTGGAGAACACGAGCGCCGCCTCGTTGTCGGTCCACATGGCCAGCGTGCCCTCGAGCTGGCGATGCACGGCGAGTGTGCCCGTCACCAGGCGGGACGCTCCGGCGCCTGCTCCCCAGACCTGCAGCGCCTCGACCGCGGCCGCGATGACGCGATCGTCGCGGCACAGCCCGAGGTAGTCGTTGCTGGCCAGGTCGATCAGGGTCGAGTTCGCCTCCCGCGGATGCAGGCGGCGGCTGCTTCCCGCGGCCTCTCGCTGCTCGTGCTGCCTCTTCAGCCAGGCGTCGAGCGTCATACGGCTGCCGCCGCCGTCATCGCCTGACAGATCGTTGCCAGCTCCTGGTCGGTGGTGACGTAGGGCGGCATCGTGTACACCAGGTCGCGGAACGGGCGGATCCAGACGCCGTGCGCTGCGGCGGCCCGGGTGGCTGCCGCAACGTCGACCGGGTGTGCCAGCTGGATCACCCCCACCGCCCCGATCGCGCGGACGTCAACCACATCGGGCAGCCCGCCCGCCGCGGCGAGACCACGGTTAAGACCCTGATGGATGCGGCGTACGTCGGCCGCCCAGTCGCCCTGGAGAAGCAACTCGATGCTGGCGGCGGCAACCGCGCAGGCCAGCGGGTTACCCATGAACGTCGGCCCGTGCATCAACACCCCCGAGTCGCTGGCGCTGATCCCGGCGGCGACGTCGGTCGAGCACAGCGTCGCTGCCAAGGTGAGGTACCCGCCGGTCAACGCCTTTCCGACGCACATGATGTCCGGGTCGACGCGGGCGCGGTCGGCGGCGAAGAACGTGCCGGTGCGTCCGAAGCCAGTGGCGATCTCGTCGAAGATGAGGACGAGGTCGTGCTCGTCGCAGATCTGCCGCAGCACGTGCAGGCACCGCGGGTCGTAGACGTGCATTCCGCCGGCTCCCTGGAGCAGCGGCTCACAGATGACGGCCGCAAGCTCGTCGGCGTGGTGCTCCGCAAGAGCGCGGGTCTGTCCCTCCCACGCGGTCACGTCGGCGTCGAAGCCGCTCGGCGGGCGGGCAGCGAACACCTGCTGCGGGAGCGTGTCGGCGAACATGGCATGCATGCCGCCGACAGGGTCGCACACGCTCATCGCTCCGAGCGTGTCCCCGTGATAGCCCCCCTGCAGCGCCAGCACGCGGGTCTTGGCGCCGCGCCCCTGGCCGCGCTGGTACTGGAGAGCCATCTTGAGTGCCACCTCGACGGACACCGAGCCGGAGTCGGCGAAGAAGACGTGCTGCAGCCTGGCTGGGGTGAGGTCGACGAGCCGGCGCGCAAGCCCGATGGCGGGTTCATGGGTCAGCCCACCGAACATGACATGGCTCATCGACTCCAGCCGTTCGCGCACGACTGCGTCGAGGACCGGGTGGTGGTAGCCGTGGATGGCGCTCCACCACGAGGCCATCGCGTCGATGAGCTCGCGGCCGTCGGACAAGGTGAGCCGGACACCCCGGCATCGCGTCACCAGCAGAGCGGGGTCCGTCGCGGTGGCCGCGGCGTAGGGGTGCCAGACATGCTGTCGGTCATACGCCAGCAGGTCGCTCACGGCGCTGTCCCCTACGTCACCGGGCAGGACACGAGGGCGGTTGTCACGCATAGATGCCCGAGGCTATCGCGCAGAGCAGGCCGCGATCCGTGGCACTGGCGCCCCACAGCGTCGAGCGGGCTGCGGCGACGCCGGGCGGGCGGCTCTACAGATAGATTGGCCAGCGTGACCGACGTAGCGGAGATCCTCGAAGTCGCCCGCGAACAGGTGCTCGGCTCAGGTCGTGGTCTCAGCGAGGCCCAGCTTGTGGAGGTGCTGCGGCTTCCTGGCGAGGATCTGCCGGCGCTGCTGGAACTCGCCCACGCCGTTCGGCTGAAGTGGTGCGGCCCCGAGGTCGAGGTGGAGGGCATCGTCTCCCTCAAGACGGGCGGCTGCCCGGAGGACTGCCACTTCTGCTCCCAGTCTGGGCAGTTCACGTCACCGGTGCGCGCCCTCTGGCTCGACGTCGCAGCGCTCGTGGAGGCCGCGAAGCAGACGGCGGCCACCGGTGCGTCCGAGTTCTGCATCGTCGCGGCCGTCCGCGGGCCGGACGAGCGCCTGCTCGCCCAGGTGCGAGCCGGGATCGAGGCGATCCGGGCGGAGGTCGACATCAACATCGCCTGCTCGCTCGGCATGTTGACGCAGGGTCAGGTGGATCAGCTCGTGGAGATGGGCGTCCACCGCTACAACCACAATCTCGAGGCGGCCAGGAGCTACTTCCCCCAGGTGGTGACCACCCACTCGTTCGAAGAGCGTTGGGAGACCTGCCGGCTGGTTCGCGCGGCGGGCATGGAGCTGTGTTGCGGTGGCCTCGTCGGGATGGGCGAGACGCTCGAGCAGCGGGCCGAGCTCGCCGCGCAGCTGGCGCAGCTGCAGCCGGACGAGGTGCCTCTCAACTTCCTCAACCCTCGTCCGGGTACGCCGTTCGGTGCGCTGCCGGTGATGGGGCCGGCGGACGCGCTCCGGACCGTTGCCGCGTTCCGGCTTGCCATGCCGCACACGATCTTGCGCTACGCCGGCGGACGTGAGATCACGCTCGGCGAGCTGGGCACCCGCGAAGGACTCCTCGGTGGCATCAACGCCGTGATCGTCGGCAACTACCTCACCACCCTCGGTCGCGACGCCGACGACGACCTTGACCTGCTGGCCGAGCTTCAGATGCCCATCAAGGAGCTCTCGAAGTCGCTATGACGCCTTGGTCCGACGGTGCGGCGGCGTACTGCGACCGCTGCGGTGAGCCGGTCTGCGACCGGGACCACACCGAGTGCCTAGCCCACCGTGAGATGGAGCCGCCGCGGTACTGCCCGTTGTGTCGGCGCAGAATGGTCGTCCAGGTGCTCCCCCGTCGCTGGTCGGCGCGCTGCTCGGTCCACGGTGAGGCGTGACTACGTCAAGCGGTGGGACTCACACCCTTGCTCGGGCGGGTGAAGGCACATGGCAATGGCTCAGCGCACTGGTTCAGCGGACTGGCTGGGCTGGAGCGGGCGGGTCCCCGGCTGAGGGTTCTGGATGAGCACCCAGCGCCAGCTCGCAATCTCCACCAGCCAACCGCCGAGGAACGGCCCGACCACCGCGAAGACTCCGCCGAGCCCGGCCCACGCACCGATGGCCCGCGCCCGATCGAGTGGGCGGAAGGAGGCCTGGATCATCGCCATGCTGCCAGGGGTCAGCAGGGCGGCTCCGACCCCTTGAAAGGACGCGCGCCACAATCAGCGTCTCCGGGTCCTGTGCGACGCCGCAGGCAAGCGAAGCCACCGCGAACCACACCACCCCGGCCACGAACACGCCATCGCGGACGCCCCATGGCCGGTTGGGGGACCCGGACGTGACTACCGTGTGACGGTGATCAGACGTGCCACGAGAGACGACCTCGAGGACCTCGCGGAACTCGAGCGGGCGGCGTCCACGACCGCTCTCGCCCATGTGTTTCAGTCGATCCCCTTCCCTGCCGACGATATCCGCGTCCGATGGGCCTTGCTCCTCGAGGAGGGTTCTGTCACGGTCCTGGTCGACGAGCTCGACGAGATACCGGTTGGCTATGCCGCCTTCGGCGACGGTTGGCTGCATCATTTCGCCGTGGTGCCGAAGTTGTGGGGGACCGGCCGGGCAGCCGATCTGCATGCCGTCGTACTGGAGCGGTCGGCGGCGGCGGGGACGCCGACGACGTACCTCTGGGTCCTCGTAGACAACCACCGCGCCCGAGCCTTCTATGCCCGGCAGGGCTGGACGGACACGGGTGTCCGGGAGCGTGAGGTGTTCGAGCCGTATCCCGAGAAGATGCAGATGCAGCGTCCGCCGGATGAGGAGGCGCCGAGCTCGTCACCATCGTGAAACGGTGCAGACCTCGGCCGGCCGGTCGCATAGACTTGTCCGTTCACCGGATTGGGGGAGGAACGAGCATCAGTGTCCGAGCGTCGTCGTTCGCGTGTCACCGACCAGGTCGTCGAGCAGGAGATCAAGCAAGAGCAGGTGGTCGTTGACCGGATCTACGGCCGTCTTGAAGCCGCATCCCAGTCCGCTGAGGCATTGCAGAAGGATGGCCACGCCCGCGCCCGGCTCGGCAACCAGGGCGGCCTGGTCGAACGGGACGCCATTGTCTTCCAGGCGGCAAAGCGACTGGCAAGCCTGAACGCCGCCCATGACGGGCTGGTGTTCGGCCGCCTCGACCACGCAACCGGCGACACCCGCTACATCGGCCGACTAGGACTGCGCGACGAGCAGCGAGAGGTCCTTCTCGTGGACTGGCGGGCCCCCGCCGCTGCCGTCTTCTACCAGGCGACCGCGCGCGACCCGGCCGGCGTCGTACGACGTCGGGTCCTGCAGTCGGCATTCGACCAGGTGATCGGCATAGAGGACGACCTGCTCGACGTCGACAACGCCCCGGACGACATGGTGATCGTGGGCGAGGGAGCACTGTTCGCCTCGCTCGCGAAGTCACGCGACCGGACCATGCACTCTGTCGTCGCGACGATCCAGCGTGAGCAGGACGACGCGATCCGGTCCCCGCACAAGGGTGTCACCTCGATCGTCGGGGGACCCGGGACGGGTAAGACGGTTGTTGCTCTGCACCGCGCCGCGTATCTCCTGTACACGGATAGACGCCGCTACGAAGGCGGTGGGGTGCTGGTCGTCGGCCCCAACGCAGTCTTCATGGCCTATATCGAGAGGGTGCTGCCGTCGTTGGGCGAGGCGAGTGTGTCCCTGCGAGCCCTCGGGGAGGTCGTCGACGGGGTCAGCGCCCACCGCCACGATGTGCCACGGGTGGCAGCCGTCAAGGGGTCGGCGCGGATGACCACTGTGCTGTCGCGGGTAGCGCGTGGACCGGTACCCGGTGCTCCGACATCGTTCACGATGTTCTACCGCGATGATGTCCTGACACTCGACGAGCCCCAGCTGAGGCGAGCCCGTCGCGACCTGCTGGAGCGCTGGCGCCACCGAAACAGGGCAGTCCCCCACGTACCTGACGAGCTGGTCGACACCTTGTGGCGCCAGGTGAGCGGCGAGCGTGCGCTGAGCCGCGGCAAGGAGGAGTTCGCTCACACCCTGCTCGGAGACCGCAGCTTCCTCGACTTCGTCAGAGGCTGGTGGCCGGTCGTCGACGCCGTGGACGTGTTGGGGTGGCTGAGCGACCGTGACCGGCTGTCTCGTGAGGCGTCCGGTGTGCTGACTCGGGTCGAGGTCGACGACCTGGTCGAGTCGTCGGGTGGGAACGACTGCACCATCGAGGACGTTCCTTTGCTCGACGAGCTGCGCTACCTCATCGGCGAGCAGCCCGCGCCGGAGGCGGACGAGGACCCGCTGGCAGAGCTGTATGACGACACGGTCCCCGAGCTGTTGACGGCTGACCAGCGCCGCTTCGGCGTAGCCGTGTCGGCCCGCGACCAACCTCGACCGACGGCGTCCATCGAGGACGATGGCTACGCCCACGTGCTCGTCGACGAGGCGCAGGACCTGTCACCCATGCAGTGGCGCATGCTCGCACGCCGAGGACGCGGGGCGAGCTGGACGGTCGTCGGGGACCCGGCGCAGAGTGCGTGGCCGTTGCCGGAGGAAGCCTGTCGCGCGCGGGCGGAGGCCTTCGGCGGAAAGGAGCAGCGCACGTTTCGGCTGTCGACGAACTACCGCAACTCGAAGGAGATCTACGACCTGGCTGCCGAGCTGGCCATGGCGCACATCCCGTCGGCGGACCTGCCCGTGGCCATCCGGCGGACCGGCATACTGCCGGTCATCCACCCGGTGAGCGCTCCGCACCTGGGTTCACAGGTACGGACCGTGGTGAACCGTCTCTCCTTCGAGGTGGACGGAACTGTGGGCGTCGTCGTCGCGGCCGGGCGCCGTTGCCAGGTCGAGCAGTGGCTGGGTGAGCGTGACCATGAGCGCATCCCGGTGCTGGAAGCCTTGGATAGCAAGGGCTTGGAGTTCGACGCGATCGTGGTCGTCGAGCCAGACGACATCGTCGACGAGTCGGACGTCGGTATCCGCACCTTGTACGTCGTGGTGACCCGGGCGACACAGCGCCTGGAGCTCATCGGGACCAGCCACCGCTGGGGGACTGACCAGGTGGCTGCGTCAGGGCGACCCTCATGACCCTTGTCGACGATCTCAGCCATTCCGCGGCGTATGCGCTCATCCGGTTCGAGGGAGCCGACACGGTGACGGTCCTTCGCGGTTCGCGCGAGGAGCACGAGCGGCTGGGCGACGTACCGCTCGAACAAGGACCTGCGCCCGGTGACGGGCAGTACGACCGGCTCGTCTTCGTGCCGTATCGGCAGATCTTCGAACGCGGCTTCGAGGCACACGACGACTTGACGCCGCTGTCGAGCATACGGGTGGAGCACCATCAGGAGATCGCCAGCGAGGACCTTCTCCCGCAACTGCCGGACCTGACCCTGCGGACCGTCGGGCGTCGAGGTTTCGACATCGACGACGAGACGTATGCCGAGATCGTCGGAGCCGTCATCCGAGACGAGATCGGAAGAGGTGAAGGGGCGAACCTGGTCATCGGGCGTACCTACCACGCCACACTCGCCGACTGGGACCTGCCCCGAGCGCTGAGCGTCTTCCGGCGGCTGCTTACCGAGGAGCGAGGGGCCTACTGGACGTTCCTGGTGTTCACCGGGGACAGGTTCCTCATCGGCGCGAGCCCCGAGCGCCATATCAGCGTCAGCTCCGGCCTCGTCCGGATGAACCCGATCAGCGGCACGTTCCGCGTCGGGACAGGAACCGACCCTGCCGAGCGCCGGTCGAGGTTTGTGGACTTCCTCAACGACGAGAAGGAGATCTACGAGCTCTTCATGGTTGTCGACGAAGAGCTGAAGATGATGTGTGACATCTGCAGTGAGGGCGGCCAGATCCTTGGCCCCTATCTGAAAGCGATGACCCACCTCATCCACACCGAGTACGTCCTGGAGGGTCACACCACCAAAGACGTACGGGATGTGCTGCGCGAGTCCATGTTCGCTGCCACCGTGACCGGGAGCCCGGTGGAGAACGCCTGCCGGTTGATCGCGAAGTACGAACGTGGAGGCCGCGGCTACTACGGCGCGGTGATGGCGTTGCTCGGCCGGGATGCGGAGGGCGCACCGACGTTGGACGCGCCGATCCTGCTGCGTACGGCGGATGTGAGTCCCTCGGGTGAGCTGCGGGTCACCGCTGGGGCCACGCTGGTGCGAGGCTCCGACGCCGACAACGAGGTTGCGGAGACCCACGCGAAGGCCGGCGGTATCTTGGCCGCCTTCGGCCTCGTCCCGTCGCCGTCGACATCGGCGGCCGAGGTGGCTGAGCTGGCCGAAGACCCTGAGGTGCTGGACATGCTGGCGACGCGCAATCAGCGGCTGAGCCGGTTTTGGCTCAATGACCAGTCCGACGCTGTGCGCTCGTCGGAGCTGGCCGGCAAGCATGTCGTCGTGCTGGATGGCGAGGACGACTTCGTCACCATGCTCCGCCATGTCCTCGCGGTGCTGGGGATGACGAGCGCAACGGTCCGCCACCACGACTACCAGCCCGGCGACTTCGACGGAGCCGACCTGGTCATCGTCGGTCCCGGCCCTGGGGACCCGCGCGATCAGGACAGTCCGAAGATGAAAGCCGTTCGCGGCGCCGTCGAGGACCTGATGCAGCACGAGACGCCGTTTCTGGCCGTGTGCCTCGGCCATCAGGTCCTGTGCGGAGCGCTGGGTCTGCCGCTTGGTTACAAGGACATCGTCTTCCAGGGCACCCAGACAGAGATCGAGATCCTGGGGAGGTCCGAACGCGTCGGCTTCTACAACACGTTCGTGGCTCGAACCGGGCCGGATGGGCTTCCCGTCGGCGTCACGGTCGACCACGACGTTGACACGGGCGACGTGCACGTGATTCAGGGACCCCACTACCGGGGCGTGCAGTTCCATGCCGAGTCGATCCTGACGGAGAACGGGTTCGACCTCATCCGCGAGCTGGTGCTCAGCCTCCTGGACACGTGAGTGCGCCGCGTGCAGCGTGTTTTGGTCGTCGACCACCATGACTCCTACACCTACAACCTGGTGCACCTGATTGCCTCGGTCACGGGGCAGCTGCCGGACGTCATCCAGCACGACGACCCGTCTCAGGCGTCCAGGTGGCGGCGCGGCTACAGCCATCTCGTGCTGTCGCCCGGACCGGGCACCGTCAATGATCCTGACGACTTCGCCGTGGGAAGGGCTGTGCTGGCCGAGTCGACCGTCCCCGTCCTCGGTGTCTGTCTGGGAATGCAGGGGTTGGTCGCCGAGTTCGGAGGGCGGGTCGAGGTCGTAGCGCCAGCACACGGAGAGGTGGCTGCGGTCACCCACACGGCCACCGGCCTGTTCGAAGGGCTGCCGCAGGGCTTCGCGGCCGTGCGCTACCACTCGCTCGCCGCCGTCGAGGTCCCCGATCAGCTCGAGGTCACTGCCTGGTGCAACGGGCCGACAGGCACTGTCACGATGGGCGTCGCCCACCGCAGCCGTCCGCTGGTCGGCGTCCAGTTCCACCCGGAGTCCGTCCTGTCCGTCGGTGGTCGACGGCTGATCGAGAACTTCCTCAGCGCATGACGAGAGAAGTCTCCCCAGATCTGCCGTGGGTGGATCCGGAGGACTTCTTCATGGCCCAGGTGGCAGGCAGACGCCGTTCGTTCTGGCTCGACGGCGAAGGTGCCCGGCCGTGGTCGGGGACTCGGTCCTACGTCGGCTGGCTCGAAGACGACGAGCCGAGCCTTACCCTCCACCCGCACAGTGGGGTGGTGCGGCAGCATGACGCGTGGTCGTCGTACGAGGTGGGGAGCGACATCTTCGAGGTGCTGGGCGAACGGGTTGGCTCCGAGTCTTCGGCGGCCCGTTGGGTGGGGTACCTCGGCTACGCGTCGCGGCGGGACCTGCCGGCTCGGGTGGATGCCGATCCAGGTGCCGTGCCGGATGCCTGCTGGCTGCGTGCCGAGCGGTGGGTGGAGTTCGACCACGGCGCACAGACCGTCCGGGCGGTGGCGCCAGCGGGCGACCTGGCCGCTTGGCAGGAGACGGTCAGGATGCTGCTCGCCTTCTCGGACCCGGCACCGACGCTGGTCGACAGCGCGGCTGCTCAGCACGTCACCCGGGTCGGAAAGGACGAGTACGCCGCGGCCTTCTCCGCTGTGCAGGAGCAACTGAGGCGGGGCAACTCCTACGAGACGACCCTGACGTTCCGCCGCGGCGTCACCTCGTCCGCGTCCCCGCTGGACACCTACCGCCGACTTCGGCGGCTCAACCCGGCCCCCTACGCGGCGTACCTGCACCATCTCGGCACGAGCGTCTTGAGCAGTTCCCCCGAGCGGTTCGCCACCATCTCCGCCGACGGGCTGATCGAGACACGGCCCATCAAGGGCACGACTCCTCGGGCGAGCGACCCACGAGCCGATGCGGCGGCTGCCGACCGGCTGCGCAGCGACGAGAAGTTCCGCGCCGAGAACCTGATCATCGTCGACCTCTTACGCAACGACCTGTCACGGGTGTGCGAGGTGGGCAGCGTCCGAGTCACGGATCTCATGCACGTCGAGAGCTACCCCGCGGTGCACCAGCTGGTCAGCACGATCCAGGGCCGGCTGCGGGCGGGCACCTCGACGCTTGAAGCCGTGCACGCGATCTTTCCCGGCGGATCGATGACCGGCGCGCCGAAGGAGCGGACCATGCAGATCATCGCGGATGTCGAGTCAAGTCCCCGCGGCGTCTACGCAGGAGCGCTCGGCTGGGTCGACGACGACGGCTCCGCCGACCTGGCCATCGTCATCCGCACGATCGTCCACGACGGTGCCACCTACGTCCTCGGCACCGGCGGCGCCGTGACGGTCCGCTCCGACCTGGAGGAGGAGTACGCCGAGACGACGTGGAAGGCGTCTCGGCTGTTGGAGGCGCTCGGCGCCACCGAGCCGAGCACCCAGTGGTGAAAGTCGTCGTCCACGTCTCGCCGGCTCGTCGTACGTCGGTGGCACCTTGACCAGTCAGTCAGGCGTCTGAGCCCAGCGTCACCGAGATGGTCTGCGAGTCACCGGTGGGGGTGCCTTGGGAGTCCGCCGGCGCCACGGTGAGCACCACGGTGTCACCTGGGCGGTAGGAGCGGATCGTGGCCACCAACGAGTCTGCGTTGGCGATGACGTGGTCGTCGACCCGGGTGATGACCTGTCCCACCTCGATCCCCGCCTCGTCACCCGCCGTGCCAGGCTCCACCTGGCGCACCAGCGCACCGGATGGGAGACCGACGTCATCGGTGGCGTCGACGACGCTGACCCCGATCCGGGCGTGCGTAGGTGTCTCGCCCCGACGCAGCTGCTCGACGATGGGGATGGCGTCGGCGCTGGGGATGGCGAAGCCGAGGCCGATGGACCCGCTTTGCTGGCCGGCCGAGCTGGACGCGGTCTTGATCGCGGAGTTGATCCCCACCACCCGGCCGGACAGGTCCACGAGCGGGCCACCTGAGTTGCCGGGGTTGATGGCGGCATCGGTCTGCACGGCCGGGAAGGCCGTGGCGGGATCGTCGAGATCCGCGCCCCGGGTGGTGACCGGACGGTTGAGCGCACTGACGACGCCTGTGGTCACCGTGCTCTCCAGCCCGAACGGCGCTCCCACGGCAACGACCTGCTGGCCGACCTGGAGACCGTCGGAGTCCCCCATCGTCGCCGGCCTGAAACCGCTGACGTCCTCGGCCTTGATGACCGCGAGGTCTGTCAGCGGGTCCCGTCCGACGATGGTGGCGTCCGCCGAGCTTCCGTCGTTGAAGCTGACGGCGAGCTTGCCGCCCTCGGCCGCCTGCTCCACCACATGGTTGTTCGTCAAGATCTCGCCCTGCGGCGTCAAGATGATGCCGGAGCCCGACCCGCTTCCTTGCGGGCCGGTGGTGTATATCTTCACCACCGACGGCAGCACCCTCGCCGCCGCTGCTTCGGTGGATCCGGCGGCGTTCTGCGGCGGCGAGGTCTGGGTCTGGTTGTCGACCGGTTGCAGGGAGGAGGGGGCGTCGGGACTGCTGGCAACGGTCTGAGCGCCGTCGTTGTCCATCAAGGCTGCACCGCCCACACCGGTCACCGCGCCTGCCAGAGCGCCCACGAGCAAGGCCCCCGCCACGAGCCGTCCGCCCCGTCGTTGCCCCGACGCGGGATCAGGTGGAGCAGCGGCTTCGGGGTGGCGAGGCGGAGGGAAGGCTGGGTCGGTCATGAGTTCAGGGTGCAACCCTTCACTGAACGTCAACTGAGACGTCACTCAAAGTCTGCTGTGAGTCAAAGCATGCCAGGTCATAGGCTGCCGGAGAGGCTGCGGGGGTCACCCGAAGGAGAGACCTCGACCCTGTCGTCGGCGTGCCCGGGGACGGTGAACGTAAACGCGACGCCCCCTTGGGGGCGGTTCGCGACCGCTATGGTTCCACCGTGCCGCTCGGCCGCCTGCCTGACGATCGACAGGCCGAGTCCGGAGCCGGGCATGGTGCGCGCGTCGTCGGCCCGGTAAAAGCGCTCGAATATCATCGGAAGGTCCTCGGAGGCAATGCCAGGCCCTTGGTCGGCGACGGTCAGCGCCCCGCTGGCGAGTCGCACAAAGATCGTGCCTCCCAGAGGACCCCACTTGGCCGCGTTGTCGAGAAGGTTCGTCACCGCACGTTCGAGGATCTGCGGTTCGCCGAGGACCCACCACGGCTCCGTGTGCACGTCGAATGTCGCCCCCGGCGCGCGCCGCCTGACCCGGTCCACCGCCCGGGCCACGATGTCGGCAAGGTCCAGGGGCTCGGGGGTGCGCGCCAGGGGCTCGTCTCGAGCCAGCTCGACGAGGTCGCCCACCAGGGTGGACAACTCCTCCACCTGACCTGTCACATCGCGCAGGATCTCGTCGCGCTGATGAACCGGCATGCCGCCTTGTCGGTCGGCCTGCGCCAGCAGCTCGAGGTTCGTGCGGAGGCTGGTCAGCGGAGTCCGCAGCTCGTGGCCGGCGTCGGCCACCAGCCTTCGCTGCCTGTCGCGAGAGGCGCGCAGTGCTTCCAGCATCTTGTTGAACGATGTCGCCAGGCTCGCCAGCTCGTCATCCCCCGTCACGGGGATAGGCGCGAGCTCCTCGGTCCGCGCGATGTGTTCGGCGGCGGCGCTCAGCCGGCGTACCGGCATCAACGCAGAACGAGCCACCGCGAGGCCGATCAACGCTGCCGCAACGATCCCGCCGCCTCCGACGAAGAGCAGGACGAGGGCCATCCGGTCGAGGGTCCGCTCGATGGGCTCCGCCGACTGCACGAACATCAGTGCCGTACCGTCTCCCGCCCGCACGGTGGCAGTGCGGTACTCGATCCCGTCGCGGTTGACCGTGCGTAAGGTCTGCCCGACCGACCCTTCGGCGACGGATCGCTCCTCAGCGGTGACGGGACCTAGCCAGTCGGCGTTCGGGTACACCCCGCCGTCGGCGTAGACGAGGAAGATGCGAAGGTCTGCGGCGCCGAGCAAGGACGACGGGATGTTTCTGACCGTCGCCTCCTTGACGATGTCCGTGTCGCTTGCCTTGCTCGCGCGTTCGAGCAGCGAGGTATCGAGACGGTCGTGCAGCTGGTCCCTCAGAGTCACGTACGCCGCAAGGCTCGAGACGGCGACGGCGAACCCGACGGCGCAGGCAGCCAGCAACGAGATGCGGGCCGCCATCGACATCCGAGTCATGGCGGCGTCTCACGCAGGACATAGCCGACACCGCGCACGGTGTGGAGCAGGCGGCTCTCGCCCTCGGCCTCGGTCTTGCGGCGGACATAACCGACGTAGACCTCCAGTGAGTTGGCGGTCGTGGGGAAGTCGTATCCCCACACCTCCTCGAGGATGAAGGCGCGCTCGAGGACGCGTTTGGGTCTGCGCATGAACAGCTCCAGCAGGTCCCACTCGGTGCGGGTCAGGGTGATCTGGCGGCCGGCGCGGTCGACCTCGCGGGTCACCGGGTTCATCGTGAGGTCAGCGAAGACGAGCGGACCTTCGTCGTCGGTCCCGTCTGTCCCGAGTGAACGACGCCGCAGCATCGCCCGGACGCGCGCCAGCAGCTCCTCGAGTGCAAACGGCTTGGCGAGGTAGTCGTCGGCGCCGGCGTCGAGGCCGTCGACTCGGTCGTTCACGGAGTCGCGGGCGGTCAGCACCAGAATCGGCAGGTCGTTCCCGGCTGCCCGCAACGCCCTCGTCGTCTCGATACCGTTGAGCCGCGGCATCATCACGTCGACGATGAGAGCGTCTGGAGCCAGCCCGTTGATCCGCGCCAGTGCCTCTACTCCGTCGTTGGCCAGCGCGACCTCGTACCCGTTGAACTCCAACGAGCGCCGCAGCGAGTCGCGAACGGCCCGGTCGTCGTCTACGACCAAGATGCGCATCCCTCAACAGTGCCACGAACTACTGAGATGTCGCTGAGAGGTCGGCCTTCCGATGACGATGCGGTATGCCGTTGAGCGTGCCGGTCTCGTCGTGAACCGCAACAGCTAGCCGACCAAAGGAGGAGTCGCCGGTTCGACGCGCCGCCGCATCCGCGCGGTCTGGGCGAGCGCGATCCCGGCGAGCACCAGAGCGATCCCGCCCAGCTGTAACGGCGACAGGCTCTCTTTGAACCACGACCAGCCGAGCACACTCGCACCGATGGGCTCCAGCATGCCGATCAGCGTCACCTCGGTGGCGGTCAGATGTCTGAGAGCACTGAGCTCGGCGAGGAACGGGACGACCGTGCCGAGGAGGATCATCCAGACGAACAGCAGCCACAGGTGGGTGGTGACGTGGGACAGCGCTCCGCCGAGGTTGGGCTCGTCCACCAGGTCTGCGGCCCAGAGCGCAGAGATCGGCCGTACCAGGTTCCAGAAGACCGCGGCGACGATGAAGGCCTGGGTGAGGACGACAAGAGGCGATTGCAGGGTGACACCGCGTTCGCCCAGGAGGAAGTACGCCGCCAGCGAGACTGCCGCACCGAGCCCGGCAAGGACTCCGACGGCGTCCAGCGTCAGCCCCGCCCAGACCCGAGCAACCAGAGCCAGACCGGTCAGCGCGAGAGCGAGGCCCAACCACAGCCGCCGCCGGACCCGCTCGCGGTACACCACCCGCGCGAACAGCGCAACAAGCACGGGGGCGGTGTACTCCAACAGCAAGGCGATGCCGACAGGCAGGCGGTCGATCGCCACAAAGTACAGCCACTGCACCAGAGCGACCCCGCTGATCCCGAGTCCGAGGACAGAGATCGTCTCGAGCCAGCCTCGGGGAAGGGGAAGCCGCACGCCGCGCATCAGCAGGAACCCGACCAGGACAAGCGCCGTACCGGTGCACCTGACGGTCGTCAGTGTCATCGAGTCGACACCGGCGCCTTGGATAGCGCGAGAGACGCCGGCGTTCATCACGAAGAACGTCGCCCCCGTGGCGACGAGCAGGTAGCCCTTGGCCGGGTTGCGGACAGGCGGCGTCATGGGCCCGACCCTAACGCCGACCGTGACTAGGGTGGGTGTCGTGAGCACCCCACGGCCCAGGCCGGCGCTGGCGGCGATTCCCGGCTACAAGGCAGGCGAGCCGCCTCCCGCTGGTGCGGAGACGTCGTACAAGCTGTCGAGCAACGAGAACCCGTACCCGCCGTTACCTGGCGTGCTGGACACTGTCACCGCCGCCGCCGGCGAGATGAACCGCTACCCCGACATGGGGGTGAGGGCGCTGCACGCCGCGCTTGCCGAACGGCTTGGCGTCCCCACCGACCAGATCGCGTCCGGCGCCGGGTCTGTTGCCGTGTTGTACCACCTGCTGCAGGCGATGTGTGCCGAGGGAGACGAGGTCGTCTACGCGTGGCGGTCCTTCGAGGCCTACCCCATCGCAGTCGGGGTGACGGGAGCCGCGAGCGTGCGGGTGCCGCTCGACTCCGATGCACGACACGACCTGATCGCGATGCGGGCTGCCATTACCGACGCCACCAAGGTCGTCTTGGTCTGCACACCCAACAACCCGACCGGCCCTGTCGTCCATCGCGACGAGCTCACCTCCTTCATCGAGGATGTGCCCCCAGACGTACTCGTCGTGATCGACGAGGCGTACCGCGAGTTCGTGACCGACCCCGACACCGTGGACGGCCTCGACCTGATGCGCCGCCGAGACAACGTGGTGGTGCTCCGGACCTTCTCGAAGGCGTACGGGCTTGCCGGTCTGCGCGTCGGGTACGCCGTTGGCCCGGCTGCGGTGGCCGAGGCCATCCGCAAGTGCTCCTTACCGTTCGGGGTGTCCGTGGTGGCGCAGGCGGCAGCGGTGGCCTCCCTCGACGCCGAAGTCGAGCTTGCCCAGCGCGTCAAGGAGCTGGTAGTGGAGCGCGAACGCGTCTGGAGAGGGCTGACGGACAACGGCTGGGCCATTCCGCGGCCCGAGGGCAACTTCGTTTGGTTCGGCCTGGGCGCAGAGACCTCAGACTTCGCGGCCGCGTGTGACGCAGCAGGGCTCAGTGTGCGCCCGTTTCCAGGCGAGGGCGCCCGGGTCACCATCGGCGATGTCGAGGCGAACGACCGGGTCCTGCAGGTGGCCAGCCGTTGGCGGGCAGAACGAGGCTGACACCGTCGGAGATTACCGACCGCGGGCCGCTAATCGGTTCGCAGCGTGTCAGAGGCATAGGTTAAAGTGATGCTTACACGCGACTCGTTCGTCGTGTCACCGACCGCCTCGCTGGCCCGCCGTTCGTGGGCTGACGCCCCCGACGAGCAAGGGCCCTGCTGCTGATGACCGTGGCGACCGCCGGAACAGCCGCCTCCGCACCGCCTCAGCAAGGCGGTGTTCGTTCGCTGTGGAGGCTGCGCTCCTACCTGCGGCCCTACGTCGGGTCGCTGACCATCATGGGCACCACGGCCGTCACTGGCGTGTTCGTCAGCATGTCGATACCGCTCGTTACCAAGGCGATCATCGACGGCCCCATCAGCGACGGCGACTCCGGCGCCATCCTCCCCCTCGGAATGCTCGCGCTGGTCCTCGGCGTCACAGAGGCCGCGCTCATCCTCATCCGCCGCTGGATCCAGGCCCGCGCCGTGCTGGGGTTCGAGACCGCCGTCCGAAACGATCTCTACCGGCACATGCAGGCGCTTCCCATGGAGTTCCACGGCCGCTGGCAGAGCGGGCAGCTACTGTCGCGTATCACCACGGACCTGAGCGCCCTTCGACGCTTCATGGGTTTCGGCATGCTGTTCCTCGTCATCAACATCTTGCAGCTGACCGTCGTCACGATCTTGCTGCTCAACATGTACTGGCCGCTCGGAGTCGTGGTGGCGGTGTCCGCCGTACCCATGGTCATGTTGAGCAAGCGCTTCGAAGAGAAGTATGTCGTCGTCTCCAGACAGGTGCAGGACCAGCAAGGCGACGTCGCAACGGCGGTCGAGGAGGCGGCGGTCGGCTTCCGGGCCGTCAAGTCGTTCGGCCGTCGCGCACACATCGAGCAGAAGTTCGACGCTCACACCAAGGCGCTCTTCGACACCTCCATCGAGAAGGTCAGGCTCTCGAGCCGGTTTTGGACGTTCTTGGAGATCATCCCCAACATCAGCCTCGTCATCGTGTTGCTCCTCGGCGCGCTCGCAGTGGGACGCGACGCGCTAGGTCCCGGCACGCTCGTCGCTTTCATCATCTTGATGCTGAGCCTGGTCTGGCCGATCGAGTCGCTCGGCTTCATCTTGGCGATGGCGCAGGAGGCTATGACGGCCTCTGACCGGGTGCTCGAGATATTCGACACCGAGTCGGCGGTGACCCCAGGTGACAAGGAGCTGGTGGACGCCAAGGGCCACTTGCGCCTGGAGCACGTCGACTTCCACTTCCCTGACTCCGACGAGATGGTGCTGCGAGACGTCAACCTCGACCTGGCGCCGGGAGAGACGGTCGCGATTGTCGGCGCCACCGGCTCGGGAAAGACCTCGCTCGTCTCCCTCGTGCCACGGTTGTACGACGTCACCGGCGGGCGGATCACCATCGACGGGGTAGACGTCCGGGAGCTGACGCTGTCGTCGTTGCGCACCATCGTGGCGACGGCGTTCGAGGACCCGACGCTCTTCTCGATGAGTGTTCGCGAGAACATCGCCCTCGGCCGGCCGGAAGCAAGCGACGAGGATGTCTGCGACGCGATCGAGACCGCGCAGGCGAGCTTCGTCTACGACCTGCCGTGGGGTCTCGACACCCGCATCGGCGAGCAGGGAATGTCGTTGTCCGGCGGCCAGCGGCAGCGGCTGGCCTTGGCGCGAGCGGTCCTCGCCAAGCCCCGGATCCTGGTCCTCGACGACACGTTGTCTGCGCTCGACGTGCACACCGAGGCTCTCGTCGAGACAGCGCTGCGTCGGGTGCTCGCGGAGGCCACCGGGATCGTGGTGGCGCACCGGGCGTCCACCGTGATGCTGGCCGACAGGGTCGCCTTGTTGCAGGACGGCACGATCACGGATGTGGGCACCCACCACGAGCTGCTCTCGACCGTACCGGCGTACCGAGACCTTTTGGGAGGAGACGGCGACGAGGCGACTCTCGAGCTCGAAGACGAGGCAGTGCTGCGATGACGACGACGAAGAACTGGCGCGGAGTCGCCGCAGAGAACGACGACGACATCCCCGACAAGGTGTCCCTTGTACTGCAGGCGCGCTCGCGTAGGTTGCTCGGCAGCTTGTTGCGACCGCATCGCCGGACGCTGGGCTGGCTTGCGGTCGCGGTGCTCATCGAGAACGCAGCACGCTTGTCGGTGCCTTACCTGGTCAAGGAAGGGATCGACAAAGGAATTCCGCCGATTCTCGCCGGAGCGGGGAACGGGATCCTCCTGACGATCGTGGCGGCCGTGCTGTTCGCCGTCATAGTCCAAGCGGTCAGCCGGCAGATCTTCTTGATGCTTGCCGGTCGGATCGGACAGGAGGTGTTGCTGTCCCTACGCCGGCGGGTCTTCTCGCACTTCCACAAGCTGTCGCCGGCCTTCCACGACGAGTACACGTCAGGACGGGTGATCTCACGCCAGACCTCGGACATCGACGCGATCGACGAGCTGCTGGAGACGGGGTTCGACGGGCTGATCACCGCCGTCCTCACCTTGTTCGGGACAGCGATCCTGCTACTGGTCCTAGACCTGAAGCTGGGGGCCGTGGCCCTGCTGTGTGTCCCCTTCCTCTATCTGTTGACCCGCTGGTTTCGGCGTGAGTCGGCCAGGGCCTACCGGCGTACCCGCGAGACGGTGGCGGTGGTCATCGTGCACTTCGTCGAGACGATCCAAGGCATGCGGGCGGTGCAGGCGTTTCGGCGCGAGGGCCGAAACCAGGACATCTTCGAGACTGTCAACGACGACTACCGCGCCGCCAACGAACGCGCCTTCAGGCTCGTGGGGCTCTTCATGCCGGGCATCAAACTGCTTGGCAACGTCACGATCGCCGTCGTGTTGGTCTATGGCGCATACCTGGCTATCAACGGCGAAGTGACAGTTGGCGTTCTCGCGGCGTTCCTCCTGTATCTGCGGCAGTTCTTCGAGCCCATGCAGGAGATCTCGCAGTTCTACAACACGTTCCAGTCCGCGTCGGCGGCGTTGGAGAAGCTTTCCGGTGTGCTCGAGGAGGAGCCGTCCGTTCCCGAGGCCGTCGAGCCGACCTCGATGAAGGACGCCCGAGGTGCCGTCCGCCTCGAGCACGTGTCGTTCTCGTACGTCGAAGGGCGGCCTGTGCTGCCTGACCTGGACGTCGACGTGCCCGCCGGGATGACGCTCGCCCTGGTCGGCACGACGGGCGCCGGCAAGACCACCTTCGCCAAGCTGGTGGCGCGGTTCTACGACCCCAGCTCCGGACGGGTGACTCTCGACGGGGTCGACCTGCGGGAGATCAGTGAGGACGACCTACGCCGGGCAGTCGTGATGGTGACGCAGGAGAACTTCTTGTTCAACGGTACGGTGGCCGACAACATCAGGTTCGGCAAGCCGGCGGCGACCATGGACGAGGTGGTCGAAGCCGCCAAGGCGATCGGGGCGCACGACTTCATCGCCCGGCTCCCCCTCGGCTACGACACAGATGTCGCCAACCGGGGCGGCCGGCTTTCTGCTGGACAGCGACAGCTGGTGGCTTTCGCGCGGGCGTTCCTCGCCGATCCAGCGGTCCTGATCCTCGACGAGGCGACATCGAGCCTCGACGTGCCGTCCGAGCGGCTCGTGCAACGCGCACTGCGAACGATCCTCGCCGATCGCACCGCGATCATCATTGCCCACCGGTTGTCGACGGTCGAGATCGCTGACCGGGTGCTCGTGCTCGAACACGGCCGAATCGTCGAGGACGGCGCTCCCGAGGACCTGATCTCGTCCGGTGAGGGGCGGTTCTCCGACCTTCACAACGCCTGGGTTGCCTCGCTCGTGTGACCACCGGAGGGATCACACCTTTGCATGCCCGGTCTCACCCACTCGTGATGTCGGGCGGCGTTCTGAGGAGACGACGATGGCGACCGCGGCGACCACGACCGCTCCGCTGACGAGGATGGTCAAGGTGACCTGTTCGGACAGCACGATCCAGCCGAGGAAGACAGCGACCACGGGGTTGACGTAGGCGTACGTCGCAACGAGCGAGATCGGTGCGGCCGAGAGCACCCAGACGTACGCCGTGAACGCGACGACCGAACCGAAGACGACGAGGTAGGCCCACGCAAGCCACGCGTCGCGGGAGGCAGCGTGCGGGAGAAGTGGCTCCCCTCTCAGGCTGGCGCCGACGAGGAGGCATAAGGAGCCACCGAGCATCTCATAGACCGTGGTCACGAACGGGTCGCCGGGCAGCGTCAGCCTGGGCATGAGCCAGGAGCCGAACGACCACGCCACGCTCGCCACGACGATGATCAGGCAGGCAGCCCAGGGCACCTGACCACCCACCCCGGTGGCCGCGACGAGGCCGACGAGGCCGCCGAAGCCGACAAGCACGCCCACGGTCGTGAGCCGGCGCGGCCGGTCGCCGGAGGCAGCCCGGTAGACGATCACCCACAGTGGGACGGCGGCGATGAGCAGAGCAGTGATACCAGAGGGGGCACCCATGAACTCGCCGACCGAGACGAAGCCGTTGCCGAGTGCGGGCAGAAGCAGCCCCAGTAAGAACGAGCCGGCCAGCTCTGCTGGGGTCACCCTGAGGCGACGCCATCCGCTGCGCAGCGCCAGGATCGCCGCGAGGACGAGTCCCGCGGTGAAGAACCGCCACGCCCCCGAGGCTAGAGGTGGCAGTTCCTCGACGGTGATCCGGATCGCCAGGTAGGTGGAGCCCCAGACGACGTACACGATGCCTAGCGCTACGGCGACAAGCAACGCCCGCGAACTCCGCGGCCGCGAGCTGAGCTCGCCCGAGCTCGACAGGGGTGTCTCGAACGGTTGCTCCTGTCGCACACTGTCCAGACTAGATACCCATCCGGACGGTTGCTGCATGGTTTCCGGCCAGCTACCGGCGACATCCCGCCATCCGTACACCTCACTGTCCCGGCAGGGTCCGGCGCTGGCTCGACAAGTCGGGCGATTCCCTCAGGGAGAGAGTGTTCGTGCGGCGTATGGCAAGTTCCGTTCGCAGCGGACGCATCTGATGGCTGCGAAGCACTCAGGTCAATGCGGCGCCATATGCACCTGGTCGGTAGCCTGTCCCTACCGTGGTGCTGTCACAGCGCCACAAATGGGAGACGATCGGCGCCGTTCACGCCACCCTTGTCGACGGGGCTGCGCGTCTGCCACCCTCCGCGGTGCCGGCGATCCCGTGCATCCGACGACCTAAGGGAGCTCGCGTGACTGACGCAGCGTTCGGCCCCGACCTGGGCGAGGTCTTCGGGCCCAGCCACGAGGGCGGCGGACCTGACCTCATCCAGCTGCTGACGCCAGAGGGGGAGCGAATCGAGCACTCCGAGTTCTCCTTCGACCTCGGCGACGAGCAGATCTTGGGCTTCTACCGCGACCTGGTGATGACGCGACGGATCGACACCGAGGCCACGGCCCTGCAGCGTCAAGGTGAACTCGGTATCTGGGCCAGCCTGCTCGGCCAGGAGGCGGCCCAGATCGGTTCAGGTCGCGCTCTCAGAGACCAGGACTTCGCCTTCCCGACCTACCGCGAGCACGGAGTCGCGTGGTGTCGAGGCGTCGACCCTCTTCACCTGCTGGGGCTCTTCCGTGGAGTCGACCAAGGCGGATGGGACCCGATTGCCGACAAGTTCAACCTTTACACGATCGTCATCGGGGCCCAGGCGCTGCACGCGACCGGCTATGCGATGGGCATGCAGCGAGATGGCGTCGTGGGCACGGGTGACCCGGACAGAGACGCGGCTGTGATCGCCTACTTCGGTGACGGAGCCACCAGCCAAGGAGACGTCAACGAGTCGTTCATCTGGGCGAGCGTGTTCAACGCCCCGGTGGTGTTCTTCTGCCAGAACAACCAGTGGGCGATCTCGGAGCCGATCGAGCGGCAGTCGCGGATCCCCCTCTACCAGCGGGCACTTGGCTTCGGTTTCCCAGGTCTGCGGGTCGACGGCAACGACGTCCTGGCGGTGTACGCCGTCACCACGGCCGCGTTGCAGCGTGCGCGCGAAGGCAGCGGTCCCACGTTCGTGGAGGCCTACACGTACCGCATGGGTGCGCACACCACCTCCGACGATCCGACCAAGTACCGCGTCAGCGAGGATCTCGAACACTGGAAGCTGAAGGACCCGATCGAGCGGGTGAAGGCCTATCTGTCGAGGAACGGCGTGGCCGACGACGACCACTTCGCCGCCGTCGAGGCAGAGGCCGAGGAGATGGCAGTGCACCTGCGCAAGGGCTGCCTCGAGCTGCCCGACCCCAGCCCCCTCGACATCTTCGACCAGGTCTACGAGGAGATCACTCCCGAGCTGCAGGTGCAGCAGGCGCAGTTCGCCGCGTACCTCTCGTCCTTCGAGGGAGCCCACGCATCCGAGCAGGGAGCACGGCCATGACCGCGATCACCCTAGGCAAAGGCGTCAACATGGGTCTGCGGGCGGCCATGGAGAAGGACCCGAAGGTCATCATCATGGGAGAGGACGTCGGCAAGCTCGGGGGCGTCTTCCGGGTCACGGACGGCCTGCAGAAGGACTTCGGGGAGGACCGGGTCATCGACACCCCGCTTGCCGAGTCCGGGATCCTCGGCACCGCGGTAGGACTCGCCATGCGAGGTTACCGCCCGGTCTGTGAGATCCAGTTCGACGGTTTCGTCTACCCGGCGTACGACCAGATCGTCAGCCAGGTGGCCAAGCTGCACTTCCGCAGCCGCGGCCGCGTCAAGATGCCCATTGTCATCCGCATTCCCTTCGGTGGCGGCATCGGAGCGGTCGAGCACCACAGTGAGAGCCCCGAGGCCTACTTCGCGCATACGGCGGGCCTCAAGGTGGTGGCGTGCTCGAACCCTGTCGACGCCTACTGGATGATCCAGCAGTCCATCGACTCCGACGACCCCATCGTCTTCTTCGAGCCCAAGCGTCGTTACTGGGAGAAGGCGGAGCTCGACGAGTCGGTCGCTCCCGACGGGCTCTTCACGTCGCGCGTCATGCGTGAGGGCGACGATGTGACGGTCCTCGCCTACGGCCCGATGGTGAAGACGTCGCTGGAGGCTGCTGCGGCCGCCGCCGAGGAGGGCACGAGCATCGAGGTCATCGACCTTCGTACCCTCTCCCCACTCGACCTCCACCCGATTTTCGCATCCGCCCGGAAGACGGGCCGTGTCGTCGTCGTACACGAGGCACCCGTGACGCTGGGTCTAGGATCTGAGCTGTCCGCGCGCATCAGCGAGGAGTGCTTCTACTTTCTCGAGGCTCCGGTGCTCCGCGTTGCTGGGTTCGACACCCCCTACCCGCCCAGCCGGATCGAGGAGGAGTACCTGCCAGACCTCGACCGGGTGCTCGACGCCGTCGACCGTTCGCTCGAGTACTGATCGTCACCACACTGTCGAAGGGCCGAGTCATATGTCTGACGTGAGGATGTTCAAGCTCCCCGATGTGGGTGAAGGACTCACCGAGGCCGAGATCGTGACCTGGAAGGTCAAGGTGGGTGACACCGTCAAGGTCAACGACGTCATCGTCGAGATAGAGACGGCCAAGTCACTGGTCGAGCTGCCGTCCCCGTATGCCGGCACGGTCACCGAGCTGCTCGCTGCCGAGGGTGACACGGTCAACGTCGGAGCGCCCATCATCGGGGTGGAGACGGGAACCGATGCGGGCACCCGCCCGGGCGCTTCTGCCCCTGCCGCCGAAGGCGGCGCCGAGGACAGCGCGGCTCCGGGTGCCTCTGCCCCTGCCGTCGAAGGCGGCGCCGAGGACACGATCCCGGCGCCGAAGCCGGACGAGGCAGTCGAGCCCGGTCTCATCGGCGGACCCGCTCCCGGTGGCCGGACCTCCGTGCTCGTCGGGTACGGACCACGCTCCACGGAGGCCAAGCGCCGACCGCGCAAGGGAACCACGACGCCGGAGGGTGCCTCTCCGGCAGCGGCCCAGGTCGGCGTGCAGCACGCGTTCACCCCGCACCCGACGCCTACGCCCGACGTAAGCATCGAGGAGGCGCCTCCGGCCGCCGTACCGGATCGAGCTCCAGAGTCGGCCGCGGCGACCGAGGCTCCACAGTCCGCCGCCCCGACGAAGGACTCCGAGCGCGTCGTTGTGCCTGAACCGCCGCGGCGGCCCGAGGAGCCAGCCCGGGCGGGTAGCGGCCAGGCGGTGCGGGCGCTGGCCAAGCCGCCGGTACGCAAGCTCGCCAAGGACCTAGGCATCGACCTCGCGACCGTCACGCCGACGGGACCACACGGGACCGTCACGCGGTCAGACGTCGAGAGGCACCGTGCGAAGCCTGGGACTCGGAAGGGTCAGTCCGAGGAGTCGTTCGCTGAACCGCCCCTGTCGGGGTCCGTGGACGGCTCGGTGGAGGGTCGTGACCGAGAGATCCGCATTCCGGTCAAGGGCGTGCGCAAGATGACCGCGCAGGCGATGGTGACATCCGCCTTCACCGCGCCGCACGTGACCGAGTGGGTCACCGTGGACGCGAGCCGCACCATGCGGCTCGTGAAGCGGCTGCGGGCCGACCGGGAGTTCCGTGGCGTGAAGGTTTCGCCGCTGCTGGTCGTGGCCCGCGCCGTGTGCCTCGCCATGCGTCGTACGCCGGAGCTCAACGCGACCTGGGACGAGGCGGCGCAGGAGATCGTGCTCAAGCCGCATGTCCACCTCGGCATCGCGGCCGCGACACCTCGGGGGCTTATGGTCCCGAACATCAAGTACGCCGAGCGACGTTCGGCGCGCGAGCTGGCCACCGCCATCGCCGAGCTGACCGCCACCGCGCGCGAAGGCAAGAGTCAGCCCGCCGACATGAGTGGCGGGACGTTCACGATCACCAACGTCGGAGTCTTCGGTGTGGACTCCGGTACGCCGATCCTCAACCCTGGCGAGTCGGGCATCCTCTGCATGGGCGCTATCCGCAGACAGCCCTGGGTGGTCGGCAACGGAGTTAAGCCGCGCTGGGTCACGACGCTCGCCGTGTCGTTCGACCATCGCATCGTCGACGGCGAGCAGGGGTCGCGCTTCCTCGCCGACGTGGCGTCTATCGTCGAGGACCCAGGCAGCGCCCTCCTCTTCTGACGCCACCG
>JAUJOO010000001.1:260350-285905 GCA_030447585.1 Nocardioidaceae bacterium
ACGTGGCGTCTATCGTCGAGGACCCAGGCAGCGCCCTCCTCTTCTGACGCCACCGGCACCCACCGCTTCCGCCCCGGGTTTGCGATGTAAACAGTCCAAATGGCTGGTTGACATCGCAAACCTGCGGTGCAGAGGGGGTGGTTGCCGTGGAGACCTATCTCTACATAGGCAGTCAGAGCCGGTTCATGTCGCGCGCCGGGCTCTGTTCAGCAGCCACCACGTGTGCGCCGTCGCGGCCACGTGCGGTGACAAGTCAGAGGTGGGCCTCGCGCTCGTCGAGCCACGCCAGTACGGCGTCGTGATGCTCGCCGAGGGCGGGCGGCGGCAGGTGTTCGGCCCGTCCGCCGGCATACGGCAGGTCGTCGAAGCGGATCGGTGGCCCGGGAAGCTCGACCGTGCCGAGCACTGGGTGGCGGACCTCGATGACGAGTCCCTGTGAGCGTGTCTGGTCCCACGTGTAGACGTCGTCGATCGTGCGCACCTTGCCTGCTGGTATGCCGGAGTCGGCCAGGAGCGAAAGCCAGTGCTCTACGCCGTGAGCGGCGAAGGCGTGCTCGATCAGCGCCACCAGCTCCTCGCGGCGGGAGACCCTTGACGTGTTGGTGGCGAAGCGGGCGTCAGCGGGATCCAGGCCGACCATTGGCGCGAACGACCGCCACAGCCCTTCGCTGCCGCAGGCGACCTGGACGGGTGCGTCGGCGGTGTGGAACAGGCCGTAAGGACTGATCGACGGGTGCTGGTTCCCGATGGCTGTCGGCACCTCGCCAGCGACTGTCCACCGAGTGCCCTGGTAGGCGTGCACCCCGACGATGGAGGCGAGCAGGCTGGTCCGTACCACTCGCCCTCGCCCCGAGCGCTCTCGCTCGTGGAGCGCCGCGAGGACCCCGTAGGCGCCGTACATGCCGGCGAGGAGGTCCCCGACGGGCACCCCTACCTTCATCGGGTCCCAAGCACCGTTCCCGGTCAGCGACATCAGCCCCGCCTCGCCCTGCGCGATCTGGTCGTAACCTGCGCGGCCGCCTTGCGGGCCGTCGTGTCCGAAGCCGGTGATGGACATGATCACCAGCCGTGGGTTGATGGCCTGCAGGTGGTCATTGGAGAAGCCGAGGCGGTCGAGCACTCCCGGGCGGAAGTTTTCGAGGAGCACGTCCGCCTGCGCCACGAGTCGCCGTAGCAGCGTTTTGCCGTCGTCGCTCTTGAGGTCTGCTGTCACTGACTCCTTGTTGCGGTTCGCGCTCATGAAGTACGTCGAGATCGGCTCGTCTGGAGGTCCGACGAACGGCGGTCCCCAGCCTCGGCTGTCGTCCCCTCCGTCCGGCGTCTCCACCTTGATGACGCGCGCACCGAGATCACCGAGCATCATGGCGGCGTGCGGTCCGGCAAGGGCCCGGGTCAGGTCGATCACCACGATGTCGTCGAGCAGCGAGGTCACGGCCCGACTCTACGGCGAGCGGTGGTGGTGAGTGCCCCGCCTGTTCGGCGCGGCAGTGGCGCGCCTCTCGTCTGCGGACTCGGCTGGACACCGCAAGCACCTGCTTTGCATCGCAGGTCTGCGATGTTGACCGGCTATTTGGACGGTTTACATCGCAAACCCCTGGGTGTGGAGCCGAAGTGTGGAGTTCAAGTGAGGAGCGACAGGGGGTGCGACAGCGTCAGACCGCGGGGCGCAGAGCGGCGTACCTGAGGCTGGCTCGACGTGAGGTCCAGGCGATGAGCGGGCTCCCGACCACGGTGGGAAGCAACCACCACACGAGACCGTCCGCGTTGACGACAAGGAACGCGGTGACGAACGAGATGTAGGAGCCGCACATCGCGCCGATGTGAAGAGAGAGCATGGTGGGACGTGCCGACGGACGAGTGACCCATCCAACGATTGCTGCCGCCTGCGTGGCTACGGCGACGAGGCCCAGCCACCACAGGGACGGCCTCAAGGCCACGAGGCCGAGGGCGCTCACGCTCAGGCCCGCGACCATCGCCTGGTAGGCCAGGCCGAGCCGGCGGTGCCAGTGGGCGCCTCTGCGCAACGGACGCTTCCGCGCCGCCATGGCGAGAGGGCCCACGATGAGGCCGAGGGCACCACAGGTGATGTGGACGGCCAGGATGGCTGTTCGCATTACCGCGCTCCTCGCATATGACACAATGGACCATCTACAGAGGACCGTACGGCGTCCACTGTGGACTGTCAAGAGGAGCGTGGGATGCCGGAACCCAAACCCTTGAACGCGACGGCGGCAGCGCTGCTCGGGCTGCTCTCCTACGGCGAGATGTCGGGCTATGAGCTCTACCGGACCGCGGACACGGTGATCGGCGACTACTGGACCGTCACCCGGAGCCAGGTCTATCGCGAGCTGGCGGCGATGAGTGCGGCCGGCCTGGTCGCGGCCGGAGACCAGGGACCGCGGGCGCGGCGGCCCTTTGCGCTGACCGACGAAGGCCGAAGCGCTTTCGCCGCCTGGATCGTGCGGGAGCCGGCACCGGAGGTCATCCGGTTTCCACTGCTGTTGACGCTCAACTTCGGCGCCTGGGTCGGGCGAGACCGCGCTCTGGAGTTTGCCTCGCGGCAGCGCGCTACCCACGAGCAACGGCTCGCAGGCTACCTGGAGGTTGCGGCAGCCGCCGCTGAGCACGGCCAACCCTTCATCGGCGCCACCGTAGCGTTCGGCATCCACTACGAGCGGGCAGTGCTGGCGTGGATGGACGAGCTGCCCGACCTCTTGTCCGACGTACCGGCTGAACCGACGGAGCCCTAACGAATCGGCCCAGGTCTCCTCGGCGTTTCGGAGGGCGGCACACCGAGACGCTGCCGCCCGGGGCGCGGGTGAAAATGTCAGACGTCGACGATCGGCTCCCCGACGGAGCGGCTACGCCCCCGGAACTCGGCGACGACCTGTCCGTCGCGGGTGACCCGAATGTCGTAGATGCCGTTGCGGCCGAAGCGGTGCCGCTCGGTGGCCGTGGCGACCAGAATGTCGCCTGCGTGAGCGGGCGCTGTGAAGACGATGTCACACGCCTGCGCCACCGTGCGCTCGTTGTGGCTGTTGCACGCGAACGCGAACGCCGAGTCGGCCAGCGCGAAGATGAATCCGCCGTGCGCCGTGCCGTGGCCGTTCGTCATGTCGTCCCGCACGGCCATCGAGACGGTGGCGGTGCCGCTCGCGACCGCGTTCATCGTCATACCGAGGCGGCGCGACGCCTCATCGTCCGCCCACATCACCTCCGCACACTGTCGAGCGAGCTCATCAGCAGCAGCTGGCTCCGTCGAAGGGCGGACACAATCTGCTCGAGTCGAGGTGGGGTCGGGTTCGCCCGAGGCGTTGGGCTCGGCCGAGACGGCCTCCGGTTCCGCCGAGACGGCCTCGGGTTGCGTCGAGGAGGCGCCGGGCTCAGTCGAGGAGACGTCCCGAGCGCTCACAGCGGCTTCTCCATCATCACCGTCTCGTGTCCGTCCGCTTGTCTCAGATAGCCGATCCGTCGATAACCACGGGCATCATGGAACGCGAGCGACTCTTCGTTCGGTGGGGACGAGTTCACCTCGCAGACCATCCGGCCGTGTGGCACCGCTGCCGCCTCCAGGTGGTTGTAGAGGGCTGACGCGATCCCGCGCCGGCGAAAGTCCTTCGACACCGCAACCCGGTCGAGGTAGAGGAAGTCGTCAAAACGCGCGGTGTGCCAGGCGTAGTTGGCCGAGTCGTACGACGCTCGAGGTGCGTACGCGATGGCGAACGCGGCTACTGCGTCGTCAAGCTCACAGACGACGAGGTGCGACGCCTCGCCGCGATGGCGGGCGAGCCTGTCGGCGTCGAGCGGGCTGAGCGCTGAGACCGACTCATCGTTCAGGCGGAGCACCGCCTCGAGGTCAGCGTCGCGGAGCGCACGGATCCTCATGCGGAAACTCTCTCATGGCGCCTGTCGGCGGCGAGGACACTCCGTGGCGAAGCTCGGCTTAGAGCCGACCACGACCGACTGGCTTGGCGTGCGCTCACCGGTGAGCCGCTGCTGTGACGAGGTAGTCTCACCAAGGTACGACGACTGTCACAGACTGCCGCAAGTGAGGACCCCGTGAGCCAGGTCGGCGCAGACTTCTTCGCCTCCCACCGCCAGCTGCTGGAAGAGGCGGTAGCAGCCACCAAGACGCGGGGTTACTACTCCGCCTTCCCCGAGTCACCGAGCCCCAGGGTGTACGGCGAGTCGGCCGCCGCCGATGGCGCGAACGCGTTCGAGGCGTGGCTCGGCACCGACTTCCCACTGTCAACGCCTGGCGCCGCCGGCGTGGTCGCCACCGAGAAGTCGCCATTCGGCAAGCCTGTAGGGGTCCGCTATCCGCGCGTCACCACCGACGGCGTACCGGCTCTCGTCGAGGCAGCCGCGGCCGGCATGCGCACCTGGCGCGACGCCGGGATCGAGGCACGCGTGGGTGTGGGGCTGGAGATCTTGAAGCGCCTACACGCACGCGTCTTCGAGATCGCGAACTCGGTGCAGCACACATCTGGGCAGGCGTTCGTGATGGCCTTCCAGGCCGGCGGGGCACACGCCCTCGACCGCGCGCTCGAGTCAGTTGCGTACGCGTACGCCGAGATGACGCGCGTCCCCGCGACCGCCATCTGGCAGAAGCCGGGGCGTGACGCCCCGATCCGGATGGAGAAGACGTTCACCGTCGTCCCACGGGGGGTGGCGCTGGTCGTTGGCTGCAACACTTTTCCCACCTGGAACTCCTGGCCTGGGCTGTTCGCTTCGCTCGTCACCGGTAATCCCGTGATCGTCAAGCCACACCCGGGGGCGGTGCTGCCGCTCGCGATCACCGTCCAGGTCTGCCAGGAGGTGCTTGCGGAGGCAGGGTTCGACACCAACCTCGTGACGCTCGCCGCCGAGGATCCCGTCGACGAAGTGGCCGCCGTACTCGCCGTCCGGCCCGAGGTGAAGCTCATCGACTTCACGGGCAGCAACGCCTTCGGCGAGTGGCTGGAGGACAACGCCCGGCAGGCGATCGTCTACACCGAGAAGGCCGGCGTCAACGCAGTCGTGATCGACTCGACGGACTCCTTCAAGGGGATGTGTTTCAACCTCGCGTTCTCGCTGTCGCTCTACACCGGCCAGATGTGCACCGCACCACAGAACCTCTACCTCCCCGCCGGCGGCATCGAGACCGACGACGGCCACAAGTCGGTCGAAGACGTCATCGCGGGTCTCGAGGCGGCCTTCGGCAAGCTGGTGGGGGACGACGCACGCGCCGTGGAGCTGCTCGGTGGTGTCGTGAACGACGGCGTACTCGAGAGGCTGACCCAGGTCGGCTCTGCAGGGACGGTCGTGATCGCGTCTCGCGAGGTGACGCACCCTGCCTTCCCCGAGGCGGTGGTGCGGACACCTGCGGTGGCTGTCCTCGACATCGCCGACTCGTCGACCTACGAGAACGAGTGCTTCGGCCCGGTCGCGTACCTGATCAAGGCTGGCTCGACAGCGGAGTCGGTAGAAACGTTCCGTCGTACGGCGATCGAGCGCGGCGCCATGACGGCGTCCGTGTACTCCACGCGCGAAGACGTGATCGCCTCCATGCGGTCCGCGGCGCTGGACGCAGGAGTGGCGCTCAGCGAGAACCTCACCGGCCAGGTCTTCGTCAACCAGTCGGCGGCGTTCAGCGACTTCCATGGCACCGGGGCCAACCCAGCGTCGAACGCGACCTTCACCGACGGCGCCTACGTCGCCAGCCGGTTCCGCTTCATCCAGTCCCGCCGCCACATCTGACCCCGCGGACTCGTCGGGTACATGACGGCAGCACGTGACGTTCAGCCTCCCCGTGGGCGTCGGGGAACACTCTGTGGAGAAGGCCGCCGACTTGTCAGTGTGTAGTGGACGACCTCGTGCTCACGCCACCCTGACAACTCCCTTTCAGCCGCTGACGACTCTGATCAGGTCAAGCAGCCAGCCTGGCGCGACGCCGAGCAGGACCGTGACCGCGGCGGTCACGAGCAGCGGGCCGACCACCAGGATGCCGCGCTCCCTGACCGTCGGGGCCCGGTTGAGCCCGGCGACTTCCCCGCTGCCGTCGGCGGGCACGGTCACGAGCGGATCGACCAGGGCCGAGCGCAGGATCCGTAGGTAGTAGGCCGCCGACAACAGTGTGGAGACCGACAAGACGACCAGCACTACCCATTGGCCCGCCTCGACGGCACCCACAAACAGGAAGTACTTGGCGACGAAGCCGACGGTGGGCGGAAGGCCGATGATCGAGAGTGCGCCGATGGCGAAGGCGGCCATCGTCCAGGGCAGTTGGCGACCGATGCCGCGCAGTTCACTGGCGAGAGTCCGGTGGGACGCCAGATAGATCGAACCTACGGCGAAGAACAGCGTGATCTTGCTGAACGAGTGCCCGACCAGGTGCAGAATCGCGCCGGCGCGGCCGCTCGGTGAGAGCAGCGCCACCCCCAGCATCATGTAGGAAAGCTGCCCGATCGTGGAGTAGGCCAAGACGCCCTTGAGGGCGTCAAGACGCAACGCGTAGAGGGACGCGATGAGGATGGTCACGGACGTCGCCGCCAACGTCAGTATGCCCAGGTTGAGCTCGCCGACGAGGTCCGAGCCGTAGACGTCCAGCACCACGCGCATGACGCAGAACACGCCGACGTTCACGACTGCGACCGCGTGCAGCAAAGCGCTCACCGGTACGGGCGCGATCATCGCGGCCGGCAGCCAGGAGTGGATCGGCATCAGGGCCGCCTTCGCGATTCCCAGTAGGTAGAGCACGTAGACGACCACGAGCAGCGTGCTGCTGGCGTCCGGGCCGAAAATGCCACCCGGGACGAAGTCGAAGGTGCCGGCCTCGACGTAGGTCAGCACGACAGCGGGGAGCAGGAACGCGATACCGGCGCCGAGCTGGTAGGCGAGGTAGCGGCGACCACCCCGAATGGCTTCCTCTGTGCCGGCGTGCGCCACGAGGGGGTAGGTGATGATCGTCAGCGCTTCGTAGAACAGGTACAAGGTGATGAGGTTGGCCGAGAAGGCAACGCCGATCGTGGCACTCATGGTGAGGCACAGGAAGGCGTGGAAGCGGGTCAGTGCCGGATCGGGTGCGGTCCCGAAGTACCCCATGGCATAGAGCGTCGTGAGCACCCACAGGATGGCTGCTGTGCCGGCGAGCAGGACCCCGAGCGCATCGGCGCGCAACGCGATCGACACCTCCGGCAAGAACGTCGACAGCGTGACGGAGACGGTCCCTCCGTCGCGTACGGCGGGGACCATCGTCACCACCAGCGCGACCTGAACGAGGCCGGCGATGATGCCGCACAGCTCCCGGAGCGGGGGTCGGTGGCGCAGCAGCCAGACACCAGCCGCGCCGAATATCGGCGCCAGCATCGCGAACAACGGGGTCAGGCCGGTGACGTCCACGCGTTTCGCCGCCCTCTAGTCCTCGGTCGCGACGGTCGTTGACGAGTCGAGTCTGTCGACGAGATCGTCAACCGACGCCCTCGAATAGTCCAGCACGGCTGCCGGGAAGAACCCCATGGCGATGATCATGACGCCGAGTATTGCCGCGGTGACGGCCTCGCGTGGCCGCAGGTCCGAGGCGGCCAGCACGGTCGGGTTCCGGACAGGTCCGTGGAAAGCCCGCTCGAAGAAGACGAGCACGGCGGCGGCGGCCAAGATCACGGTCGTGACCGCGACGGCCGGGAGCCAGCCGTGGGCGCGGAAGGCTCCGAGCAGGATGAGGAACTCCCCAGGGAAGCCGCTCGTGCCCGGCAACCCGACGGCAGCGAGGGAGGCGACGAGGACGAACGTGGCCAGCGCGGGGGTGCGCTGGGCAAGACCGCCCAGCGCAGCAAGGTCAGTGCTGCCGACGCGTTGGTAGACGTAACCGGCAGCGAGCAGCATCCCGGTCATGACCAGTCCGAGGTTCAGGATCAAGAACAGCGAGCCCTGCAGCCCTGCTGCGTTGAGGCTGGACAACCCAAGCATCGCAAGGCCGACGTGGCTGACGCTTGCGAAGGCGAGCAGGCGCCGCAGGTCGGGCTGGACCAGGGCGATCAGTGCGCCGTAGAGCACGGCCACGATGCCGAGCACCGCGACCAGCCAGCTCCATGCCGCGAACGCGTCGGGCACCAGCGGGAGTACGAAGCGCAGGAACCCGAACACTCCCATCTTGAGGCCGGCTAGAAACACCGCCATGCCGATCGGGCCCTCCAGCAGGGCCGCGGGCAGCCACGCGTGGAACGGGAACAGCGGGGCCTTGAGCGCGAACGCGAAGGCGAGAAGGAAGAACACCGCCGTCTGCGTGCCGAGCGGCACTGGCGAGTCCATCAGGACAGGAAGGTCGAACGACAGTCCGCCGCCGGATCCGGGGGCCGACCGGTAGCTCACACCAAGCAGGACGAAACCCACCAGCAGCGCGGCGGAGCCCAGCAGCATCGACAAGACGTAGCGCAGCGCGGCGCGACCCCGCAGCGGCCCGTTCCCCCAGACCTTGATGAGCACATACGTGGGGATGAGCATGAGCTCCCAGAACACGAAGAACAGGATCAGGTCTACGGCCGTGAACACGCCGATCGCGGCAGTCTCGAAGGTCAGCACCGCCATGAGGTACACCTTCGGCTGATGCCGAACCGACGACCACGACGAGAGCATCACGACCACGACGAGCAGCGCGGTCAGCGGGATGAACAGCACGCTGACGCCGTCCACCGCCAGGTGATAGCTCAACCCCATCGACTCGATCCACGGAATCTGCTCGGCGAACTGGAAGTCGGCCGTACCCCTGTCGAAGTCCGCCACCAGCAGCAGCGACAGGCCGAGAACGGCGCCCGCGCCGGCCAACCCCACCCGGCGCAGCGCACGATCGCTGCGGATGAAGCCGAGGGCAACCATGGTGACGACCGGGAGGAACACGAGCATGGACAGGATGGGGAAACCGACCTGCTCCGCGGCGGTGATCTCGCTCATCTGCGGGTCACCTCTCCTCGATCTGCTGCTCGAGTGCGGTCAGCGACGGGCGGATCACCTGGATGAACGGGCCGGTGCCGAGACCGATCCAGAAGATCAGGGCAGCGAGGGTGAGCACGATGCCACGCTCCCCCCTGGTGAGGTCGTAGACCCGCTCGGCCACAGCGGGACCCGGCTCGCCCATGAACCCGCGCACGAAGTAGGTCAGCGTGTAGGCGGCGGTGAGGAAGACACCGAGGCCGGCGGCGATCGCCATCCACCAGTGCCGCTCGTAGGCGCCGAGCATGACCAGGTGTTCCCCGTTGAACCCGTTCGTGCCCGGCAGCCCGATGCTGGCGAGGGCGATGATCAGGAACGTTCCTGTCAACAGCGGCGCATGGTGGATGACCCCGCCCAGCGCGCCGATCTCGGGGGGCCCGACCCGGGTGGAGAGGAAACCGGCCACGAAGAAGAGCCCGGCCCCGACAATCCCGAGGTTGATCATCTGCAAGAGGCCGCCCTCGAACCCGTCGAGGTTGAGCGAGAACAGGCCCAGCATGACCACGCCCATGTGCGACAGGCTCGCGTAGGCCAGCAGGCGCCGCAGGTTCGACTGCCCGAGCGCGAGCAGGGCCCCGTACACCGCGCCCAGGACCCCGAGCAGCGCCATCAGCCAGAACCACTCCACGGCTGCTTCCGGGAGCAGCGGGATGACGAAGCGCAACAGCCCGTAGGTGCCGAGCTTGATGCCGACGAGGAAGACGCTCATGCCCACGACCGGGCCGTGCTCGAGCACCTTCGGCAGCCAGGTGTGGAACGGGAAGATCGGCGCCTTGACCGCGAAGCCGAAGAACAGCAGGAAGAAGATCAGCGTCTGAGCCTCAGCCGGTACGCCGACCTCGAGCAGGGCCAGCAGGTCGAAGCTGTAGCCGTCGCCGGTGCTCGCTGCGTGGCTGCGGCCCAACAAGAGGATGCCCGCGAGCATGAGCGCCGCACCTACGGCCATGAACCCGACATACTCACCGGCGGCGCGCCGACGCGCCGCGCCGGTGCCCCAGCGAGTGATCAGGAACCAGCTCGGCACCAGCTCCACCACGAAGAAGAACCAGAACAGGATCAGGTCGAGCGAGGCGAAGGCGCCGATCATGGCCGTCTCGAGCGCCAGCGTGGCGATGACGTAGTGGCGCGCGTCGCCGGTGTTGCTGCTGGCGGTGGCGCGCTCGGCGTAGACGATCACCAGCAGGCCGAGCAGCGCGGTCAGCGGGATGAACAGCAGGTTGACGCCGTCCACCCCGAGGTGCCAGCTGACACCCAGCAGCGCACCGGAACGCTCGACGTACTGGACGTCCGCGACACCTGCGTCGAAGCGCAGCGCCATGAACGCCGCGAGGAGAGCCTCGAGCCCCGCACCCCCGATGCCCAGGATCTTGGCGGCCCGGTCGTTGCGGAGGAGCTGCAAGGCCGCACAGACGACGAGCGGCAACACGATCAGCACGGACAGGATGGGGAAGCCGACCTGCTCAGCGGCCATGACCTCGTCGAGGTTCATCGGGTGCCGACGATCAGGGCCGCCAGAGCCAGCGCGAGGATGCTTGCGATCACCGGCGGTTGGCCCAGGCGCCGTTCAACCGCAAGCAACGCCCGTTGGGCGCCGGCAGCTGCGCTCGACACGCCGCGCTCCACCCCTCTCTGGAAGACGGCTCCTTCCACGGCATCGGTGATTCCGGCGATGATCCCGGTCATCTTCGCTACGCCCGTGTCGAGCGACTGGAAGAAGACGCGCTCGATCCTCTCGACGAGGCGCGCGAACGCGCTTGCGACCGCGGCGATGACGCCTTGACCTTCACCGCGTTGGAAGAAGACGCGCTCGATCCTCTCGGCAAGACGTGCGAACGCGTTTGCGACCGCGGCGATGACGCCTTGACCTTCGCCGCGTTGGAAGAAGGATCGCTCGATCCGCTCGGCGAGGCGCGGGACCGAGTTGGCGAGTACGCCGACCATGCCACCACGGTCGGAGCTCCGCTCGGACCAGGCCGAGGCACGTCTGCCGGCGGCCGTACGCGGCACTGCTCCGGCCGGCTGGTCCTGCGCGACGGGTACGCCATCGGCCGGGCCGCCTGTCAGCCAGTCGAGGCGCTCGGGTGGTTCAGCCAGTGCGGTAGCACCGGCCGCGTGGGCGCTGCGCACCGCAAGGAACCGCGTCTCCCAGCCTGCTGGCTGCGGCACGGCCAGCGGCGGGAACGGGCGGTCGAGCACCGCCTTGTCGAAGCTCTCGAGCGCCCGACCCAGCGCCATGGTCGGGGCCAAGATGGCGCGTGCGTAGTACTCGTCGAGGTAGCCGCCGTTCAGCGCCGCCCAGTACAGGCGGCGCTCCCCGGCAGGCCTGGTCTCGGCCGGCAGCTCGGCTCGGAACCGGTCGAGGTAGCGAGGGCCGAACCAGCCCGAGAGCAGCAGTAGCGCGATCATGGCCGTGAACAGCGTCGCGAGGGCGGGGTTGCCCAGCGGCACTGCGTCACTGCCGACGGCGCTGGGGTCGAGCAGGCGCTGGAACCAGGAGCCGGGGAGCCCGCCGGGCAGGACCTCGGTGGCAAATCCCAGCGCGACGAGTCCAGCCAGGACACACAGCGGAGCCACCAGGCGAGCCGTGCGGGGGCGGCTCGCCTGGTCCGCCGGGTGGGAGGGGGCGTCGCCATGGCCTTCGTCCCCGGTGTGACCGGCGTGGCCGGCGAAGGCGACCGCGGTCATGCGCCGCGCTGAGAGCACGGCGGCGAAGATCGCGATGACGCCCAGCGCCAGCACGACCCAAAGGTTTCCGGTGAGCCCCCCGTCGCGCCCCGGTTGCAACACCCGGCCGACCAGCGGCGCTGCCAGCAGTCCGGCAGCGACCGCCAGAGCGGCAGTGCCCAGCAGGCGTGCGGTGTCCGCCGGGCGGCTCACCGCGGTCGGGTCGGCGCCGCCGTGGAGGTGATGCAGGATCGATGGCGCGGTCAGGAACAGGTACGTCTTGTAGAAGGCATGCGCCACCAGGTGGAAGATCGCGACGGCGTACAGTCCCAGCCCACAGAACAGGAACATCAACCCGAGCTGTGCGGTGGTCGACGCCGCCAGCATGCCCTTGACGTCGGTCTGCGCGTAGCCGACAAGCTGCCCGTACAGGGCCGTCGCCGCACCGACAACACCCACGACGATCAGCGCGCTCGGCGCCGCGTCGTAGATGGGGGACGAGCGCACCACGAGATAGACACCGGCGGTGACCATCGTGGCAGCATGCATGAGCGCGCTGGACGGGGTTGGCCCTTCCATGGCTCGTGCCAACCAGGTGCCAAGCGGCAGCTGCGCGGACTTGCCGGTCGCGCCGAGGAGGAGCAGCAGGCCGACGGCCTCGACGACGCCGCGTGGCAGCGATGACGCCTGCGGCAAGACCTCGTCGTACCGCAGCCCACCGGTATGGATCACGAGGAGGAACATCGCGACCAGCAGACCGGCGTCACCGACCCGGTTCATGACGAACGCCTTTGTGGCCGCCTGGGCCGAGGCGGGCCGCTCCCGGTAGAAGCCGATCAGCAGGTAGGAGCAGACCCCTACCCCCTCCCAGCCGAGGAACATCACGAGGTAGTTGTCGGCCATCACCAAGACCAGCATCGCGAACACGAACAGAGGCACCACCGTGAAGTAACGGGTGAAGCCGAGCTCGTTGTGCATGTAGTTGACCGAGAAGTGCGTCACCAGCGCGCTGATGCCGGTCACCACCAGCATCATCACCACACTGAGCGGGTCGAGCAGGAAGCCGAAGTCGACGCTGAAGTCGCCGCTGGCGATGAAGCGGTAGACCGTGACTTCGCGCGTGCCGGGGCGCAACACCATCATCGCGGCGACGTACAGGCTCAGTGCGAAAGCAGCGAGTACGGCCCCCACCCCGACCCGCGCGACCGCCACGTGCCCGTAGAGGCGCTCACCGGTGAGGGCGTTGACACCGTTGGCGACGGCGGCGCACAGCGGCAGCGCGCAGACACCGACGGCAGCCAGGTCCACCTCGGTCACGACCGTGTCACCGTCCCGCTGCCGAGGGCCTGATCAAGGCGGGAGGCAGGAAGCCTTCGCGGCCGCGGTAGTACTCGTGCGAAGTCCCGACGACCGGCAGATCCGGGACGTGCTCGTCCCACGGCACGAAGCCCTTGCCGGCCACGAACCGCGAGAACGCGCCATCCTGTGGGTCCATCGCGACCAGCTGCACCCATTCGTTGTCCAGCAGCTCGGCGATCGCCGGCTGCCGACCGTAGATGCCGCCGAGAACCTCGAGGGTGGACTCCACGATCAGGAGCAGGCGCATCGGCTCGTGGATCTCGATCATCTGCCGCGGCAGCCCGGTGCGCAGGTCGCTCGCCGCACCCTCCATTACCCCTAGGAGCCCCGACACGTTGTGCGGCACCTTCGTGTCGCAGCCGTAGACACGGTTGTCGACGCTGGAGAAGTAGTACTCGAGGTTGATGCCGGCGCCCACCGGCCCCAGGGCGAGCAGGATTCGCTCGACGAACGCGCCGGTCGGGTCCTCGGTGGGGTTGTAGGAGATCACGAAGCCGCGCCGGTCGAAGAAGGCCCCCTGGGTCAAGGAGCGGCGACCGACGACGGCGAAGGCATTCGTGCAGTGGCCCCACTCGGGACGGACCTGAGACAGGTCACGGCTGCGGGCCTCGACGTGGCGCAGCGCCACCGCCGGTGACGGGTCCTGAGGTGCGGAGGCGAACCGCCGGCAGCGCTCTCGTGCGGAACGGGCGCGCGCCTCGTCAAGGTCGGCGCCCAACGCCTCCCACTCCGCGGCGTGCGAGGCGGGGATGTCCTGGGTGTCGAAGAAGGCGACCTGGTCGCTTGCAGTGTTGTGGATCCCTCCCACGAAGTGCGTGTCGTCGGGGATGTCGATTCCGCGCTCGGAAAGGAGCGCCCGCACTGACGGGCGGTTCGCCAACGAGGCGAATGCGCGGCCATTGGGGCCACCGTGCTTCCCCCCGCACGCACCACAGTCGTGGGCTGACTCGTGCGGGTTGTTGACCGATATCGACCCGTGCCCGCAGAAGACCACGAGCCGCGCGAAATGGTGGGTCATGCCGATGTTGCGCAGCACGGCCTCGACGCGGTCCGCCTGCTCGACGCTCTCGAAGCCGCGGCCACCATCGTCGCGGTCCAGGGTGAGCAGCGTGGACGGCTGGGGGAACAGCGGACGGCGTACGGCGCCGACGAGCTCGGTCCACCACCGGGGGGCCACCACGCGGCCGATCAGTGGCACTGCCTGAACGAGGCCGGTCAGCTGGGTGAGGAAGAACGCCGAGACGGCGTTGCGCTTGGCCTCCCAGTACGTGTTGTGGAAGACCTCCTCCCAAGCGCGTCGGCTAGAACGGCGTTCGGCCACCGGGACGCCCTCCGGACGGGGCACCTCCTGGACCCGGTGGGCGGGAATGACGCCGGCGGGGCACAGCGGGGTCACGTCGTGGTCGTCCAGCCCGCTGTAGTCCATCGCCACCCCGAAGAAACCACCGGCTCCGAACGTCTCGTAGCCGTCGTCGAGCTCGTCGATGGCCCGGTGCATCGCCTCTTCACGCTCGTCGATGCAGAGCACCACCTGCGCCTTGGGTCGCTCCTGGCGGTCCCGCCACCGACCGCGTCCGCGGTTGGCAGCGAGCGCCCCCAAGATCTCCTCCCGGTAGTGGCGCTCGAACGCCGTTAGCCACACAGGCCCGTGGACGGACTCGGGGAAGCCGTCGAGAACGGCGAGCATGCGGTCACGGACGGCGGCGGGAACCGCCCGTACGTCGGCCGCCGACCACCCCTGCAGCTGTGCGAGTCGGAACAACCGCCACGCGTGGTCATGCGCGCGGAAGCGCTCGCCGGTGCCATTGCGGCGGTGTTGGTAGGACCACGCCTCGTCGGCGAGCAAGGCCCAGGAAGCGTCCGCTCCGCGTTCCGCGGCCAGCTCGCGCACGGAAGCGGCAAGATCCGGCGGCAGGGCGCCTGCGACGCCCTCGGCACGCAGCCACAGCTCGTGCGTGCGCGTGCGTAGTTGGGAGACGAGCTCTGCCGGCTCGAGGTCCCAGGTGCGGCGCGTCACGGCGGTGACCAGCTGCGTCTCGACGAAAAGGCGGACGGCAAGGTACTGCACAAGGTCGGTTGGCTGGGCCTGCTGCCGGGGGAAGCCGGGGTTCGTCCCACGCCAGTTCATCATTCCCGCCCAGCCCGGCAAGCCGGTGAGCACCCGGCCGAGGTAGCTGCCCCAATGCTGCTCGTCGACGCCGAGGCGGCCGAGCAGGGCGATCACGGCGTCCTCCGGCCGCTCGGGCAGCGCGGCTGCCTCCTCGCGCCAGCCGCGCAGTCCGTGGAGGTTCAGCGTCTGGTCGTGCGGCGCCGCACGGCGCCAGGCAGCATAGAAGCCGAGCGTGCGGTCCGGCATGCGCCAGGCTGCCTGACCGAGGTCGAGGAACGCCGCACAGCGCCGGACGAAGTAGCGGTTTGCCTGCTCGACGATGTCCACACCGACGAGCGCGTGCAGGAGCTCCGCGTGTGTACGCCCGGGGGTGAGCTGTTCATCGGCCACCGTCTGCAGATGAACGGCGAGCCGGTGCCGGGGGTCACTGGCCCTGACCTCGTCGGCGAGGGCCTGCAGCGCGCCGCTCGCCCCGGCGGGCTGGTCCACCCCAGCGCCGGCGGAGAGGCTGGCGAGGTCGTAGAGGGCGTCCGCGCCCCGGCGCGACAACCCCACTGGTTCGGTGTCCGCGAGGATGAACCAAGCGGCGTACGCCGCCTCACGGAGCGCGGGCTGGGCCGCACCGAGGTTGGCCGCCGCCTGGTCACGCAGGCGGTCGAGAGCCGCACCGGCCGCGACCCGAACCGCCGATCGCAGACTGGCGCCCAGCGGGACAGCCGGCCCCTCCGGGCGCTCGACCCCCGCGGAAAGCTCGGCGGTCCGCTCGGGGGCCGGATCGGGGTCCCGTTCCCTCAGCGTCACGGGGTCGGTGGGGCCGTACGGGTCCGCGAGAGCGAACGCGGCCAGGCAGGATTGCCACAGTGCCCCGACGGCATGACGTTCTGGGTTGCGGCTGAAGTGGGACTCGAGCGCGCCGAGGGTGCCGGAAACTCCGAAGTGTCGACGCGCCAGCCCGCGCACGATGCGGGTCTCGGCTGCGAGCCACATGCTGCGTGTGCGCTGGGGGTAACGGCTCGCGCCGGGCAGGTCGGCGCAGTGGGCGTCGACCACAGCGAGATACCCGTCCTGCCGCTCGGCGGGTATGCCGAGGCCCCGCAGCAGTCGCGTGACGGGACTCAGCCTCAGCGCGGTCGGATCGGCCGGCAGGTTGGCCGCGACGTCGCCGAGCACCGCCGCGCGTGCATCCAGGTTCAGCAGCGCGCCCAGCCAGTCCGCCAGCGTCCAGTCCGTCCCGATGCGTTGGAGGTTCGCGGCCAGCTCGGCTTGCGAGCGGTCGAGCAGCCGGGACCGGGCGGCTTCCGGGACGTCGGCCGCGACGCGGTGACCGGCGTCGCCCGACGTCATCGCGTCGCGCAGCACGGCGGAGGGGACGGCCGTTGCGCCATGGAGGAGATGCAACCTGCGGATCTCTCCGTCGGAGATGGTAAGACCGTCTACCGCGCCCAGCGCCTCGGCGGGGCCGAGTTCGGGGCGTGTCGCGAAGGCCGCGTCCAGGTCGGCGTCGGTGATGCGGCCCGTCCGGTAGCGAGCTCGGCCGCGTGTGACGGGCTCGTAGGCGGAACCCCCGAGCAGTCGTTCCCCCTCGGCCACCGCGCGCTCGAATGGCTCGTGTTGCAGCCCGTGCAGGGTGTTGTGGTGGACGAACGTTGTCATCGGGCCTTGGCTGGGCAGCAGGTGGCCCCAGTGCTCGAGCTCGTGGGCGAGGTGCGCACGCAGGTCCGCGTGCGCCGCCGTCGATGCTGAGGTGGCCCGGGTCATCGCGACTCGATCAGCCGCTCAGCACGGTCATCGCGCGGACGGTCGTGTCGGTCATGCTGAGTGCAAGGCTCGGAAAGATCCCCAACGCGACAGTGAGGACGGCCAGCGGCACCGCGGCAGCGAGCTCTCGACCGTCGAGGTCCTTGATGCCCTTCCAGCGCTCGTCGAGCTCCCCGGTGAACATTGCCGCGATGACGCGCAGAGTGAACGTGGCGGTGACGAGGATGCCAAGGCTCGCGAACAGCACAAACAGGCCCCAGCGCTCGAACGCACCGAGCAGCGTCTGGAACTCACCCACGAACTGCGCGAGGCCGGGCAGTCCCATCGACGCCAGCAGACCCAGCACGGTGAGGCCGGTGTACTTCGGCACCTGTCCGCTGAGACCGGCCAGCTGTCCCAGGTCCATCGTGTGGGTGCGCTCGTAGATTATGCCGACCATGAGGAACAGCCCGCCCGTGATGATGCCGTGGGCAAGCATCATGAACACCGCACCGGATACCCCCGTGACGTTCAACGCCGCGATACCGAGCAGCACGAAGCCCATGTGGCTGATCGAGGAGAACGCGACGACCGCCTTGAGGTCGGTCTGGCGGAACGCGAGGAAGGCGCCGTACAAGATGTTGACCAGCGCCAGCGCGAACAGCACCGGCAGGAAGGCCCGCATGCCCAGTGGGAGCGTGTCGGCTACTCGCAGAATGCCGTACGCACCGAGCTTGAGCAGGACGCCGGACAACATCATGCTCACGGGCGTCGGCGCCTGTACATGCGCCAGCGGCAGCCAGCCGTGTAGCGGGAACACCGGGATCTTAACCGCGAAGCCGACGAAGAACGCGACGAACGGCGCCATCTGGAAGCTCCGGGTCCACTCGCCGCTGGCCGCCTCGAGCGCCGCCATGTCGAAGGTATGCGGGTCGACGGCCAGGTAGACCGCGAAAATGCCGAGCAGCATGAAGATCGAGCCGCCCAACGTGTACATGAAGAAGGTCAGCGTCGCCCGCTCCTTCTTCGGGCCACCCCACATCCCGATCAGGAAGAACATCGGGACCAGCGCGATCTCCCAGAACACGTAGAACAAGAACCAGTCCCGAGAGGCGAACACGCCGAGAACCGCGAACTCCAGCAGCAGCATCCAGGCGAAGTACGCCTTCGGTTTGTTGTCCACGTTCCAGGACGCGATCAGCGCGATAACCGTGAGCAGTGTGGTGAGGAGCACCAGCGGGTAGCTCAGCCCGTCCACGCCGAGCTTGTACGTCATACCGAGTTCGGGGATCCACCTCGCCTGCTCGGTGAACTGCGGCTCGGACGAGGAGCGGTCGAAGTGGGCGAGCAAGCCCCACGACAGCAGGAGGGAACCGCTCGCAGCAGCCAGGGCTACGCTCTTGGCGAGCGCCGCCTGACTCCGGGGAGCAGCAGGATCACGACCAGTCCCAGGATGGGCAGCCACGTGATGGCGGTCAGCATGCGCAAGGGCAGTCAGTCCCGGTCGCGGGTTGTGGCGGCTAGGTCCGCGAGGACGGCTTGGCGGCTGTCCGTGTCGCGAACTCATGGTCGGAGTCGGGGACCAGCTGCTCGTCGCCCACGCGCACGACGTTGCCGCCGTCGGCGATGTAGCCCAGCTCGAAGTCGCGGATGCGCTCAAGACGGTGGGGTCGATGTAGTGGACGCCGGTGAAGTCCAGCGTCACCGTCTTGCCGAGCGGCAAAGTGTCGAGCTTGGAACGCAGCGGGATGAAGTTGTGGAACCCCAAGGCCTTACGGAGCTTGATGACGATGTTGTCGCCCTGCTCGCTGACAGCAATGTCCGGCTTGAACAGGTTGCCGATCGAGGTGCCCCTCACGACTGCCCAGATCAGGCCCAGGACGATCCCGGTCGCCACCCCGATGAGCAGATCCGTTAACAGCACGGTGAACGCGGTGACGAGCATGAGCACGAAGTCGACCTTGCCGACGTGCCAGGCGTGGCGGAAGTCGTTTGGGTGGGCGAGCTTGAAGCCGATGACGAGCAGGATGCCGGCCAGCGCAGCCAGCGGGATGAGCTCGAGCACACCGGGCAGGGCGAGGACGAACACCGCCAGGAACACGCCGTGGAAGAAGTTCGACCAGCGGGTCCGGGCGCCGTTGAGGATGTTTGCCTTGCTGCGGACGACCTCGGCGATCATCGGCAAGCCTCCGATGGCGCTGGACACCATGTTGCCGGTGCCCTTGCCGATCAGCTCCTTGTTCATGTTCGAGCGGCGCTGCCAGGGGTCCAGCTTGTCGACCGCCTCCGCCGTGAGCAAGGACTCAAGGCTCGCGACGAACACGTACAGCACGATCCACTTGACCGCGGGACCCGACAGGAGGCCGGAGAAGTCGGGCGTGGTGAAGCCCGCGAGCAGGCCGCCCTCGCCGAGGTTCAGCAGCGGACCGGCGCCGCTGGCCAGGGAGATCCCAGTGCCGACGATGACGGCAACCAGTGGCGCCGGCACGACCTTGGCGACACGGCCGAGCATGGGCCAGAACACCATGACCAGCACCGCCGCAAGACCTATGAGGGCGGGTTTCGGGGACCATGTTGGCGAAGCTGGGTGGGATCGCCGTGAGGATGTGGAAGCCGTGCTCGCGGGGGTTCTTCAGACCGAGTGCCACGTGGATCTGACCGGCCATGATGATGAGACCGATACCCGCCAGCATGCCGTGGATGACCGACAGGGGGAAGAACCCGGTGAGCTTGCCGGCCTTGGCAAAGCCGAGCAGGATCTGGATGCCACCGGCGACGACGCCGACCGCGAGGGCTCCGGCGAAACCGAGTTCGGTGACGGCGCCCAAGACGATGACGATCATGCCGGCGGCAGGGCCGTTGATCGTCACGTACGAGCCCGACAGCAGGTTGGCGACGGTCCCGGCGACGATGCCCGAGATGATGCCCGCGATCGGTGGTGCCCCGGAGGCCAACGCGATGCCGAGGCACAGCGGCAGCGCGATGAGGAAGAGGATGAAGCCCGAGACGACGTCGTACCTGGCGTTCTCACGCAGTCCCGGCAGCCAGTCCTTGGGTGGCACGGGGCGGCCCTGTGCTGGTGGTGTGGTCGGCTGCGGTGTGATCGGATCGTCAGTGGTCATCGCGCTACTTCTTTCGGTCTTGCGTGACGCCTCGGCGTTCGGCTGGGAGCCGCCCTCCCGCTGCTGCGGCTGGGAGGAGTTCTCTTAGGTATCCCTTTTGTACGTATCCTTTAGCGCGCGGAGCGGCTCGTCAACGTCAACGTCCAGCCCTCCGCGCCAGCGATGCTTCAACGTGTCTGACCCGCAGAAATGCGGGTACGAGGTCTACCGTGAGAACACGTGAAGTCAAAGTGACTTGGGAAGGAAACTGCCATGAGTATCGGACTCGGGATCGTCCTCATCGTGATCGGCGCGGTGCTCATCTGGGCGCTTGACGTCGACATCTCGTTCATCGAGGACTACACACTCGGCTGGATCCTGCTGATCGCGGGGTCCTCACCGTGCTTTTGTCCCTGCTGCTCTACGCGCAGCGCAGCCGACGACCTGGGGCGACGACACACGTCGAGGAGCGCCGCTACGACGACCCCATCTAGGTCTCGCAAGCTTCAGAGGCTGTCCTCGGCGACGTCCATCGCCAGCAGGTCGGTGGCCTCTGCGATAGCGCGCTCGGCGGTGACCTTGGGCAACACGTGGCGGGCGAAGAACTGCGCTGCTGCGACCTTGCCGGCGTAGAACCGCTCGTCCTTGGCCGTCACGTCGCCGGAGAGTGCGGTGAACGCCACGTCGGCCTGCCGTAGCAGCAAGTAGGCGCAGACAACGTCTCCTAGCGCCATGAGCAGTCGGGTCGTGTTCAGGCCCACCTTGTAGACGTTGTTGACGTCACCGTCACCTTGTTGTGGGTTGGTCGCCACCAGATGGCCGATCATCAGCCCGACGACCGCCTGCACATCTGCTAGGCCACGAGCGAGGAGCTCGCGCTCGATCTTGAGACGGCCGTTGCCCGTCTCGTCGGACAAGAAGTCCCCGATCTCTGCCGTGAGAGCTCCGAGCGCCTGCCCCTTGTTCTTCACGATCTTGCGGAAGAAGAGGTCCAGACCCTGGATCGCCGTGGTGCCCTCGTAGAGGGTGTCGATCTTCGAGTCACGGACGTACTGCTCGATCGGGTAGTCCTCCAGGAAACCTGAGCCGCCGAGCGTCTGCAGTGCCTCCGTGCCGAGCAGAACCCACGCGCGTTCGGAGCAGTAGCCTTTGACGAGCGGCAGCAGGAGGTCGTTGACAGCCTCCGCGACCTCGTCTCGCTCGCCGCCAGTCCTGGCCATCGCGACCTTGTCCTGGAAGGTGGCGGTGTAGATGACGAGTGCGCGCAGGGCCTCCGCGAAGGACTTCTGCGTGAGGAGTGAACGGCGTACGTCGGGATGGTGGCTGATGGGGACCCGCGGGGCTGTCTTGTCGGCGGAGCGGGTGAGGTCCGCGCCCTGGACGCGGGTCTTGGCGAAGTCGAGCGCGTTCAGGTAGCCGGTCGACAGGGTGGCAACATTGCCTTCGTCGACCATCATCCGAGCGTTCTCGATGACCTGGAACATCTGCGCGATCCCGTCGTGGACCTCGCCCAGCAGCCAGCCCTTGGCAGGGATCCCGTCCACCTGACCGAACGTCAGCTCGCAGGTCGTCAAGGCCTTGATGCCCATCTTGTGCTCGACACCGGTCACGAAGGCGCCGTTGCGCTCCCGGTCAGCTCACCGGTGTCGATGTCGAAGTGGTGCTTGGGTACGAGGTAAAGAGAAAGACCCTTGGTGCCAGGACCGCCGACTCCTGCGACACCCACCGGCCGCGCGGTGAGAACCAGGTGGACGATGTTATCGGTGAGGTCATGCTCGGCCGAGGTGATGAAGCGCTTGACGCCATCGATGTGCCAGGAGCCGTCATCCTGCAGCACCGCCTTCGTGCGACCGGCACCGACGTCCGAGCCGGCGTCAGGCTCGGTGAGCACCATGGTGGAGCCCCAACGGCGGTCGACCATGTGCTGGGCCTTGTCGCGCCGGGTGCCGTTGTGCCAGACCACCGACGCGAAAGCCGGGCCCGCCGAGTAGAGGTGGACGGCCGGGTTTGCCCCCAGCACAAGCTCAGCCACCGACCACTTCAAGATGGCGGAGCCGACTGCCCCCGAGCTCCCAGGCAGCTGGAGGCGGAACCACTCGGCGTCCATGTACGCCGAATAGGCCGCTTTGAGCTCAACCGGCAGGGTGACGGTACGCCGGTCGGCGTCAAAGACGGGTGGGTCGCGGTCAGCGGTGGGGAACGACGCCGCAAGCTCCTCACGCGCCAACCTGTCCACCTCGTGCAGAATCTCGAGCGGTCGCAGCGTCGACCTCGGCGAAGGGTGGACAGGCGAAGTCCTGGTCCCGACCGAAGACCTCGAACAGGTTGAACTCGAGATCTCGCAGGTTGCTCCGGTAGTGGGTCACGTGCTCGTCTCCCCGCTGCATATCGCCTGACGCGGCGACCCTACCCGTCAGTAACATCACTATCCTACTCACGAGTAGTCGCGTGGGCGGGGGCGCTTCTGACAAACTTGGGGGGTGCGCGTCTCTGCCAAGTCCGACTACGCGTTACGGGCCTTGATCGAAATCGCTTCACGAAGCGACGGTGCACCCGTCTCCGCTGAGGAGATCGCCAGACTGCAAGACATCCCACATGGTTTCCTGCAGGCGATTCTCGCCGATCTGCGCCGCGCGGGGATCGTTATCGGTGTCCGAGGCCAAAGCGGCGGTTGGCGACTCGGCCGGCCAAGTGGTGACGTCAGCATCGCCGACATCATCCGGGCGGTGGACGGCCCCCTGGTCAGCGTGTACGGCTTGCGCCCCGAAGCCGTCCAGTACAACGACAGCGCCAAGATCTTGCAGCTTGTCTGGATCGCCGCACGCGCGAACCTCCGCGAGGTCTTCGAAGACGTCACGGTCGAGATGCTCGCCGGCGGCGCCCTGCCAGACCACGTCACGAGGCTGACCACGGATGACGACGCCTGGCTTCCGCACTGAACCTGTAGCGGCGGATGTGACCGCCATCGGACGCGCCCGAGACAGGCGGGGGGAGGCGGGCCGGGCGGCGGCCCGGGAACGGCAGAGTGGTCGTGCGGCGCCCGGCGGCCGCCCCTGATCAGCCCCGGGTACCGAATGGCGCGGCTACTCTGTGTCGTCATGGAACGCCCGAGCTCGATGCCCGACGCCCCGGCTGGCGACGTCGCCGCGCTGAGGGAGCTGTCGCGGCTCCGCGACAGCATCGACAATCTCGACGCAGCACTGGTGCACCTGCTCGCAGAGCGTTTCAAGTGCACCCAGCAGGTAGGACAGTTGAAGGCGGAACAGGGAATGCCTCCGGCTGACCCCGAGCGCGAGGCGGTGCAGATAGAGCGTCTGCGCCGGCTGGCAGCAGAGGCGAAGCTCGACCCGGAGTTCGCCGAGAAGTTTCTCAACTTCGTCGTCGCAGAGGTACTGCGTCACCATGAGGCGATTGCCGGCACCTGATCGGTCGACGCAGGAGTAGTCCGCGGCCCGGTCCTAGTGCGCCCGCTGCGCGCGGAAGGTATCCAACTGTCCCCTGGCAGTGGCTCGCACCCGCGCCTGGAGGAACGACGTACGACCCAGCAGCTTGCCCGGAAGGCCGAGCGCCTGGCCGGCCCACCGGGGCAGATCGAACACGTCGACATGGCGAAAGATGAGGCCCTGGGTGAAGGCGAACGTGGCGTCGATGACGTTGTACAGCGGGAGGCTGGTCTCGCAGGCTCGCCTCGGCAGGCGAACGCGCTCGGCCGACGCACGGCGGCGGTCTGGCGGGGCGGCGGTCTACCCTTGTCGCGTGGATGCGGCCGGCAGGGAGCCCGCCCAGGTGCGCGCGCACGCTGACGCGCTACCAGGTCGCCGCATCATGCGCCAGTGCTGGCGCGATGTCACGTTCCTGCACTGGCGAGCCGACCCCGAGCTGGTCCAGCCGCTGATGCCCGCGGGCATCCGACCGGACGTGTACGACGGCTCGACCTGGGTCGGGCTCATCCCGTTCCAGATGGAGTGCGCCGGGCCGGCGTGTGGCCCCAACGTGCCCTGGCTGGGCAGGTTCGCCGAGACGAACGTCCGCGGCTACGGGGTCGACGCCCGGGGTCGTCGAGGTGTGGTCTTCTTGTCGCTGGACGCCAGCCGGCTTGCGGTCGTGCTCGGCGCACGAGTCGCGTTGGGTCTGCCGTACTGCTGGGCGCGGATGCACGTCCGCAAGGCGAGTGGCCAGGTGGAATACTCCAGCCGCCGCAGGTGGCCGCAGCCACGGCGGAGCGGTGGCCGGATCGTCATACGTCCCGGCGCACAAAGAGAGCCAGGGGACCCGCTCGCCGACTTCCTGACGGCTCGTTGGGGCTTGCACACGAGATGGCTCGGCCGCACTCTGTACGTGCCGATCAGCCATGAGGTGTGGCCGCTGCACGACGCCACTCTCGTCGCGGTGGACGACAGCCTCCTCAGCGCCGCGGGGCTGCGATTCCTCGAGGGCCGCGCCCCCGACTCCGTGCTGTGGTCGCCGGGAGTCACGACAGACTTCGGGCTGCCGTATGACGCACACCGTCCCAGCGCCGATTGACTCGACAGCTGGGGTGCTGGGGCAAGATGGCGCGCATGGCCTTCGACGTCAACCGGGTGCGCGAGTCGTTTCCCGCTCTCAGGCAGGGTGTTGCCCACTTCGACGGTCCCGGCGGATCGCAGGTCCCGGTGGAGGTCGCGCGAGCGGTCGCCGCCACCATGACCTGCGGTATCTCCAACCGCGGCACCGTGACGAGGGCGGAGCAACGGGCCGAGGAAGTCGTGAGCGACGGACGCGCAGCCCTCGCGGACCTGCTTGGCTGCAGTGCCGACGGCGTGGTGTTCGGCCGGTCCATGACGCAGCTGACCTACGACGTGTCGCGGGCGCTGGCCAAACAGTGGAGCGCAGGTGACGAGGTCGTCGTGACGCGGCTCGACCACGACGCCAACATCCGTCCATGGGTGCAGGCGGCCGAGGCGGTCGGTGCCAGCGTGTGCTGGGCAGATTTCGACCCCGGTACCGGTGAGCTACCGGTTTCGGCGGTGAGCGACGTGCTGAGCGACCGGACCCGGGTGGTCGCGGTCACCGGAGCCTCGAACCTGCTGGGCACTCGTCCAGACATTCCAGCGATTGCCGACGCGGCGCACGCGGTCGGCGCGCTGGTGTACGTCGACGGCGTGCATCTGACCCCGCACGCCCCCGTCGACGTAGGGGAGCTTGGCGCGGACTTCTTCGCGTGCTCGCCGTACAAGTTCTTCGGCCCACACCACGGGGTGCTGGTCGCGGACCCGGCGTTGCTCGAGTCGATCGAGCCCGACAAGCTCCTCCCCTCGAGCAACGAGGTGCCGGAGCGGTTCGAGCTGGGCACGCTGCCTTACGAGCTGATCGCCGGATCGGTGGCGGCTGTCGACTTCATCGCTGACCTCGTCCCCGCCGGCGGGGCGCGCAGGCAGAGGGTGCTGACCTCGATGGCAGCCCTCGAGCGGTACGAGGACGAGTTGTTCGCGCGCCTGCTCGCTGGTCTGCGCGAGCTCGACTCGGTCAGACTGCACGCACACGCGCGGCGGCGTACGCCGACCGCTCTGTTCTCGGTGCGAGGTCAGACCCCTCGTGCGGTCTACGAGTTCCTGGCGACCAGGTCGGTCAACGCCCC
>JAUJOO010000001.1:286005-314814 GCA_030447585.1 Nocardioidaceae bacterium
TTCTGCGCCTTGCCCCACCTCGTGGCGGCGGGCGGTGGAGCCGTGGTGAACGTGTCGAGCCGAGGGGCGTTTCGCGGTGAGCCGACGTGTCCGGCATACGGTGCATCGAAGGCGGGGATGAACGCGTTCGGCCAGTCGATGGCGGTCGCGCTGGCGCCGTACGGCATCAGTGTCGCAACAGTTGCTCCGGGGTTCGTGCAGACGGAGATGGCGCAACAGACGCTCGACGGACCGAGAGGAGACGCGGTGCGGAGCCAGTCACCGTACGGGCGGGTGGCCCGACCTGAGGAGGTGGCCGCAGCGGTGCTGTGGCTCGCCTCGCCGGAGGCCCGCTTCTCGACCGGCACGATCATCGATGTGAACGGGGCGTCATACCTGCGCAGCTGACGCAAGTCCAGCTCCGATCGTCGTCGAGCAACCGCCTGCTCGACGAGGCACGGCCCAGCATCAGCCTTCTCGGTGCGTAACGCGTGGCGGCAATGTTCACTGTCAGCGCGGCGATCCTGTCAACGACGCGCTGGGCTTGCTGGAGCCGGACTGGGGCCGCCGCGGTAACTGTGGTGATTTGATCGTCAAACCGAAGAACCGGAGGCAGGATCAGCTATGTGCAAGAGACAGGAACTTGTGCAAGTATGAGCCACCTTCACCCCTCGACCCCTGGATGGCCTCTATGCGTTATAAGCCCCTTGCACTCGTCGCGGTCGCTGCGCTCAGCCTTGTTGGTCTGAACGTCCCCGCCGAAGCATCGCACTCGTGGAACAACTACCACTGGGCACGAACCTCTAACCCGTTCACCCTCCAGCTCGGCGACAACGTCACGGCGGCATGGGACAGTTACCTCGTCACCACGTCCGCTGACTGGACCAAGTCCACGGTCGTCGACACACCCATCGTGGCCGGTGCCGCAAAGGGTCGCTGTAGAGCGACCACCGGACGCGTCGAGGTTTGCAACGACGCTTATGGAAGCACCGGCTGGCTTGGGGTGGCGTCCATCAGCGTCAGCGGCTCCCACATCACCTCGGGCACCGTCAAGGTGAATGACACGTACTTCAACACAGCGAAGTACAACACGCCGGCTTGGCGGAACCTGGTCATGTGCCAGGAGGTCGGGCACACCCTGGGTCTTGGCCACAATGACGAGAACTTCGAGAACACCCCCACCGGTACATGCATGGACTACTCCAACGACCCGGAGCCGAACCAGCACCCGGATGCTCACGACTATGCGCAGCTGGAGAGCATCTACGCCCACACCGACAGCACCACGACGGTTGGCGCATCGGCTCCGAGTGCCACGTCCGCGCGGACCGGCAAGACCCCCGCCGCCTGGGGTCGACTGGTCGAAGGTTCACGGTCGAGCGGTGTCTCCACCTATGTGCGTAACACTGGCAACGGGAGCCGGATGATCACTCACGTGATCTGGGCCCGGTAGGCAGCTCCGAATAACCGCTCCTCGACAAGCAGGTCCTCCCCTCCGCGACGGGAGGGCCTGTTTTCGTTCCCGGCGCTCGGCACTGACCGCGCGCACGCACCATCATCACCACATATCTCAGCGGTTTCACCTTGGAGCGGGTGAGGGGAATCGAACCCCCACTGTCAGCTTGGGAAGCTGATGTTCTGCCATTGAACTACACCCGCGCAGCGCCTCGGCGTGCACCGGGGCGAGCGAGTCTCGATACTAACGTCCCGCTCGTGGCCCGGCCATTTCGGCTGACGTCCCGGTCGCTGGTCCGGCCAGTTGCGGCCGAACCCGCCACGGTGAGCCGGCGGTTAGGCTCCGCTGATGGCCATCCTGCTTGCCCTTGCGTCAAGTCTCATGTGGGGGATGTCGGACTTCATCGGTGGCCTGATCAGCCGCCGGAGACCCGTGCTGGTCATCGTCGGTTGGAGCGCCCTGTTCGGTCTGGTGATGGCCTCAGTGGCGGTGGTCCTGATCGAGGGATGGCACGGTCCGTACGGCTGGGCGCCCTGGGGGCGGCCGCGGGAGTGGCGGGCGGCCTCGGTCTGATCTGCTACTACGCCGCCCTCGCCTCAGGCACGATGGGTGTGGTCGCCCCGGTGACCTCGCTCGGGGTGGTCGTGCCCGTCGTCATCGGGATCCTCTCGGGCGAGAGTCCCACCGGTCTCGTGTGGCTCGGCATCTGCGTCGCCATCGTGGGGATAGTGCTCACCAGCGGCCCGGAGTTCACCGGGGCCGCCTCGGCGCGGCCGGTCCTCGTAGCCGGCGCTGCCGGGGCGTTCTTCGGCTTCTTCTTCGTGTTCATGGACCAAGGCTCGGAAGCCAGTCCGCTGCTCACTCTGTGGGCGATGAGGGCTGCGCTGACCACGGCGTTCGTCGTCGCGGCGCTCGTGCGGCGTACGACTGGATCACTGGCCATCCGCGACGTCGGCTGGGTCGTCACCGTTGCTGCGGGCGACCTGGGCGCAAACCTCGCCTTCGGCATCGCGTCGACGATGGGCTACGTCAGCATCACCAGTGTCCTCGCCTCGTTGTTCCCGGTGGTCACGGTGCTGCTCGCGCGGATGGTGCTGAAGGAGCGGCTCCGCATGGTCCAGGTCGTCGGTGTCTGTGTGACCATGCTCGGGGTGGCTTGCATCTCAGCCGGGTGAGCGCGGTTCGGTAGTCTCATCCGGTGCTGCTCAGCGACCGCGACATCCGCGCCGAGATCGACGACGAGCGCGTGGTCCTCGACCCCTTCGATGACGAGATGGTGCAACCGTCGAGCGTCGACGTGCGCCTGGACCGCTTCTTCCGAGTGTTCGAGAACCACCGCTATCCCCACATCGACCCTGCGGAGGACCAGCCCGACCTGACTCGGGCCGTCGAGCCGGACGGGGACGAGCCGTTCATCCTGCACCCTGGAGAGTTCGTGCTCGGCTCGACCTACGAGATCATCACATTGCCGAGCGACGTCGCAGCTCGCTTGGAGGGCAAGTCGTCGCTCGGACGTCTGGGCTTGCTCACTCACTCCACTGCCGGTTTCATCGACCCAGGTTTCTCCGGCCACGTCACCTTGGAACTGTCCAACGCCGCCACACTGCCCATCAAACTGTGGCCGGGTATGAAGATCGGGCAGCTCTGCTTCTTCCGGCTGTCGTCGCCGGCCGAGAACCCCTACGGCAGTGAGAAGTACGGTTCCCGCTACCAAGACCAGCGAGGTCCGACCCCGTCTCGCTCCCACATCGGGTTCCATCGCACCAAGATCTGAGGCCGCGGAACCCGCGCGGTACACCCGCGTAACAGGGTCGCCCGTCGCCAGGACAGCAAACAAGGCGGGAGCCACCGGGGCTCCCGCCTTGCTTGCGTCTCAGTCACTGTGTCTGAGTCACTGCGCATCGTCGAGGCGGTGGGCCAGACGGCGCAGCGCTCGTGCTGCCGCGGGGTGCGATGGTCGTCGTGTCGGGAACCGGTGAGAGGTCCGTTCGCGGATGAGCTCCTTGGCGAGGTGGTCGTTCATGTTCATGAGCGTGTTTCCCTTCGACGTCTGGAAGTCGTTGTCTGCTTAGAGTCTGCGCGTCGGCGGAGCGCTTGCTCTTGATGCTTCTTGCTGCGTATCGTCGTCGCCTCCCGATCATCCGGAGGAGGTTGGGGCCGCTGGCTGCTAGGCGCGCTCAAGGACCACATCGCCGCTCCCGGTCCGGATGGACAGCTCGACGGTCGGCTCACCGTCGACCGGGGCCTCGGCGCCGTCCAAGGACGAACGGGTCTCTCCGGAGCCGGTCATGATGTCGAGGTAGGCGGCCGTACCGTCCGCCACTGCCCACGGTCACGTCGCCGGAGCCTGTCTTGGCCTTGAGCAGCCGCGTTCGACGCGTCGTACGTCGAGGTCGCCGGAACCGAGGAGGACGTCGATGCCGTCGCCGGCGCGACCGATCTCCACATCGCCGGACCCCGCCTTGCCGCGGACCAGGCCGTGGATCTCGCGCACCTCGATGTCACCTGAACCAGTGAGGAAGTCGAAGTCACCGCCGATCAAGCCGATCTCGGCATCGGTGGAGCCCCCTTGCTCGACACCGAACCTGTCGCCTTGGCGATCCGGAGGTCACCTGAGCCAGTCTTGGAGGTGACGTCGGTGACTTCGTCGACGGTGATGTCGCCCGACCCGCTGGTGACCTTCGCCTGGCCCAGCACACCGTGGGTGTCGAGGTCCGCCGAGCCCAGCACTACCTCGATGTCGCTGCCGGTGGGTACGACGATGGTGGCCTCGACCTCGCCCCTGCGGCCGAACAGGGCAACTGTCACCCTGGGCAGCAAGACAACGACCTCGTCGCCTCGTTGCTCGACCGTGGCCCGGTCGATGAGGTCCTGGGCGTATCGGTCGCCACGCATCGCGACAAGCTCGACCGTCGTGGTGTCGGTCTCTTCGCCACGGATGTGGCATGCGCCGGCCCCTAGCTCGACACGCAGCCGCGTCGGTCCGGGAGTGTGGAACGTGTGCATGGTGGCCTCCTGAGTCATCGCACCCAACCCTGGATGCGCTTGTTGGACGAGCGGTTGCGGCCGGGAGCGCCAGGGCCCATACCCATGTTGATCCCGGTGGACGAGATGTTCAGGTTGAAGTCGCCGGACGTAGCCGTCGGGCCGCGTTGACCAGCCAGGTGTTGAGGGACTGCCCCCGGGCGGCGGCGAGCTCCTCGGCGCGTGCCTTGAGGGACTCCGGCAGCCGGAGCGTGATGCGAGCGACCGCTTCGTCGTCGCCGTCGAAGTCGTCGGCGTCACCCGGAGCCGGTGGGCGTGGTGGCATCGGCGGCTCGGGCGCAGCGGCCTCCGCTCCCGCGCCCATCACCACGAAGATGGGTTCGCGGCCCTTGAGGCGTACCTCGACTGAGGTGCCGTGCAGCTCGTTGGTGATCTCTGCTGCCGCCTGTGAGAGCGCATCCATCAGGGTGAGGCGGACTGCCGGGTCGAGGGCGAGCGCAAGCCGGTCGGCGGCCGCCAGGATCTCGTCACCGCCTGCTTCGGCCGCCTGGGTGAGATCGTGGCGGAGCGCCTCGACGAAGGGGGTGATGTCCATGCACACCACTGTGACACCACTATGGTGTCATGTCAACACCACATTGACCATTTTGGTTGTGCTCAGCCCACAGGAGATCCTACGGTGGCGGGGCTCCGGCGACGTGCGAGTCGAGTCGTCGAGCCATCCGCGCCGAAAGCGGGCATTCAGCTGGGCGGTGTGCCCCGCCCGGCTGAGGGCTCGTCGTCGGGCGGTGTCACGGCGTCGAGAGGCTCCGTTTCGGCGGCCGTCTTCGCAGTCTCTGCTCGGAGATCCGCATCGCCGTTGTCGCCGGCCGTCGCGGGTGTCTCCGCCGCGGTGTCGGAGATGTCTTTGTCGGCGGAGTCGGCCGCACCCTCGACGGCTTGCTGCGCCTGGTCGCTGGTCGGCTCGGTCGTACGTCGTACCGACGCCAATAGCATCTGCGCCACGTCGAGGACCTCCACGTCGCTTCCCGCCGAGCCGTCTGACTGCAAAGAGGTGAGACCGTCCGACAGCATCACCCGGCAGAACGGGCACCCGACGGCGATCTGCTGCGCTCCGGTCGCCACCGCCTCCTTGGTGCGGTTGAGGTTGATCCGTTCCCCGATCTTCTCCTCCATCCACATGCGCGCTCCACCGGCACCGCAGCAGAACGACCTGTCGCCAGTGCGGGGCATCTCCTTGACCGCCGCACCGGGTATGACGGACAGCAACTCGCGAGGCGGCTCGTAGACCGAGTTGTGCCGGCCGAGGAAGCAAGGGTCGTGGTAGGTGATGGTGCGGCCGTTGATGGAGGCGTCCGCATCGGCTACCGGCGTGAGTCGGCCGTCGCGCACCAGCCGGTTGAGCAGCTGCGTGTGGTGGACGACTTCCAGCTCCAGCCCGAACTGTCCGTACTCGTTCTTCAGGGTGTTGAAACAGTGGGCGCACGTGGAGACCACCTTCTTCGCCTTGCTCTCGGCCAGGACTGCGGCGTTCTGCATCGCCAGCTGCTGGAAGACGAACTCGTTGCCAGACCGTCGGGCGGGGTCGCCGCTGCATGTCTCGCCGTCACCCAGCACGGCGAAGGACACGCCGGCCTCGTTGAGCAGCTCGGCGACCGCGCGAGTGGTCTTCTTGGCCCGGTCCTCGTAGGCACCGGCGCAGCCCACCCAGAACAACCACTCCACCTCGTCGAGGCTCTCGATATCCGCCCCCACCTGCTTCACCTCGAAAGGGAGGCCCTTCGCCCAGTCCATCCGGCCGGCGGGCGACATGTTCCACGGGTTGCCCTTGTTCTCAAGGCCCTTGTAGAGCTGGTTGAGCTCGGTGGGGAAGCTGGACTCCACCAGCACCTGGTATCTGCGCATGTCCATGATGTGGTCGACATGCTCGATGTCGACGGGGCACTGTTGTACGCAGGCGCCGCACGACGTACACGACCAAAGGACGTCGGGATCGATGACCGCTCCCTCGTCGGGCCAGTAGGCGTCACCGAAGGTCGGGCCGACCAGTTTCCGCTCCGCCTCGGCCTTCACTTCGGCCGGCAGGTTGTCGCGCTCGGCCTCGTCGGCGAGGAGGTACGGCGCCTTGGCATATGCGTGCTCGCGCAGCGCCATGACAAGCAGCTTGGGGGACAGCGGCTTCTCGGTGTTCCACGCCGGGCACTGGGACTGACAACGACCGCACTCGGTGCAGGTGGTGAAGTCGAGGATCCCTTTCCAGGAGAAGTCCTCCACCTTGCCCACACCAAGCGGGGTGTCCTCGTCGAGCTCTTCGATGTTCTCGAAGTCGATGGGCTTGCCGCCGGCCATCATGGGCGGAATCGCGCCGAGGGCGGCACTGCCGTCGGCTTCTCGCTTGAACCAGATGTTGGGAAACGCCGTGAACCGGTGCCAGGCCACTCCCATGGTGATGTTGAGCGACAGCACGATCATCCAGGTGAACGAGATCACGATCTTGGTGGCGGCGACCATATGTACGAAGCTCTCGAGGCCGCTGCGGCTCATCCCGGACAGCGCGTCGCCGATGAAGAAGGTAAGGGGGAAATGCAGTCTGGACGCCTGGCTTGCCTGCAGGGCGTACTCCGCGCCACGAAGGGCGAGGATGCACAAGGCGATGCCGAGGATGATCCCTTCGACGAAGTAGCCCTGCCACATCCGCGAGCCGAAGAACCGGCTGTAGCGGCCACCTGAGCCGGTCGGCAGGTTGGACACCCGGATGGCGATGAGCCCGAGGATCGACAGCAGCATCAGCCAGGCGATCGCTTCGGTCACCCACTCGAAGACCACCCAGTGGCCGACCAGGGGGAGGGCGAACTCGGCGTCGAACAGCTGCCCGAAGGCGGTCACCAAGGTGAGAAACAGGAAGCCGAAGCCGAAGAACACGAACCAGTGGAGGATTCCGACATGGGTCCACTGCAGCATTCGGGTGTGCCCGAGCGTCTCCTTGACGAGGACCGTCCAGCGGCGCGCCTTGTGGTCCGTGCGTCCGACGGTGCGCTGGCCGGTGCCCACCACCGCGACGATCTGGCTGATGGCCCTGATGAACAGAGCGAGAGCGACGAGAGTGATGGCCAGCGATGCCACGATGGCGACCACCTGCATGCTTACTCCTCGCCGACGTTGTGTTCTCCACCCCCCGTGACGCTAGCCGAAGGCATCCTGGCTTGACCGACACCCGGCCTCCGCAAGCCTACCGAGCAATGGCAGCTGCCTGACCCAAGCGACGCTAGGGGCCACGAACCACGCTCGAGCCCGGGAAGAGACTTGGCGGTTGCGTTCGCAGAGAGGAGCGGGTGGTCGTCAACGGACCACGTCTACATGACAACTGCCCCCTCCACACGGCAAGTCTGCGATGTTGACAACGCAAATGGCCCGTCACCACGGCAAACTCAGCCGGGAGGTGGCTTGGGTGGGCGCCCATGCAACCGACGGGTCAAGGCAGCCGCCGTGTCGGCCACCCGTCGTACCACCGCGTCGTCAACCGTGAACCTCCCCGTCTCATAGGTGACGGCCACGGCGGCTACCGGATGCGCGGATGCGTCGAGGACAGCCACCGCTATCGACGAGAAGCCGGCGGTGACATCGCCTTCCTCAGTCGCCCACCCACGCTGTCTCGTGCCGGCGAGCAGTGAGCTCAACGCAGTCAGCGACGCCGGCCCCGTGCCGGTCCGGGAGACGAACGCGGCCCGGTCGGGAAACAAGGCCCGCACCTGCGCAGCGGGCAGCTGGGCCAAGATGGCGCGGCCGCTGGCGACGAGGTGAGCCGGCAGCCTGACTCCCACGTCGGTGACCAGAGAGGGTTTCCCAGGGGCCCGCTCCTCCAGCACATACACCACGTCGGCACCGTGCATGGTGGCCAGATGCGCCGACTCCCCGAGCTCGTCGACGAGCCCGGCCAACGGTCTGCGGGCGAGTCGCTGAAGCGGCGCCTGCCGGGTGTATCCGCTTCCGACCTCGAACGCCGCGAGGCCGAGCCCGTACCGGTGGTCGTCCTCGAGGTGGGTGACATAGCCTTCGGCGATCATCACGTTGACGAGCTGGTAGGTCGAGGACCTGGGCATCGCCACTGCGCGGGCGATGCGGTCGAGGGTGACAGGTTCCGGCTGGGCCGCCAAGAAGGTCAGCACCCGAAGCGCACGCTGGGCCGCGGGAACATGCGATGACACAGTTGGCAGCCTAGCCCGCCTGTCTGCGATTTCAGACAAGTGCCGACCCGCTGGGCTGGCGCAGACCCCAGACCGCGGCTGGAATGACGACATGGACAAGGTGCGCGTCGGCGTCGGGCCACTCTCGAGGCACGACGTGGTGGCCGTCGCTCGGCAAGGGGCGGCGGTCGAGCTGTCCGGTGAGGCGCTGGACGCGATCACCAGCTCACGGTGCTATGTCGAGAAGCTGGCGTCGGCGGTCACTGCGACGTACGGGATCTCGACCGGTTTCGGGGGGCTGGCGACCCGCCACATCCCGGCCGTGAAGCGTGCCCAGCTGCAGCGGTCCCTGGCGCGGTCACATGCCGCCGGATCCGGCCCCGAGGTGGAGCGCGAAGTCGTCCGCGCGCTCATGCTGCTGCGGCTGTCCACCCTTGCCACTGGACGCACCGGCATTCGACTCGACACCGCTCAGGCGCTGGCCGGGCTCCTTTCTGCGGGTGTCACGCCGGTCGTCCCCGAGCACGGCAGCCTCGGGTGCTCCGGCGACCTGGCCCCGCTTGCCCACTGTGCCCTGGCACTGATGGGGGAGGGAGAGGTCCGAGACCCGGTGGGGGTACGCCGACCGGCACGTGACGTGCTCGCTGAGCACGGGCTCGAGCCGATGGAGCTGGAGGAGAAGGAGGGGCTGGCCCTCATCAACGGCACAGACGGCATGCTCGGCATGCTCGTCCTCGCTCTGGACGACCTGAAACGGCTCTTCAAGGTGGCAGACATCGGCGCCGCCATGTCGGTGGAAGGGCTGCTCGGCACCGACCGCGCGTTCGCGCCAGACCTTCAGGACCTGCGCCCTCACCCAGGCCAGGCGCGGTCCGCCGCCAACCTGCGGGCGCTGCTTGCCGGGTCGGCCATCGTGGCCAGCCACCGCGGCCCTGACTGCAACCGCGTTCAGGACGCGTACTCGCTTCGCTGCGCGCCGCAGGTACATGGGGCTGCGCGAGACACTGCCGCGCATGCCGCCGTCGTCTGCGAGCGCGAGCTCGCATCGGCCGTGGACAACCCCGTCGTACTGGTTGACGGGCGGGTGGAGAGCAACGGCAACTTCCACGGGGCGCCGCTCGCCTACGTGCTCGACTTCCTAGCGATCCCGGTCGCCGACGTGGCCAGCATGGCCGAGCGACGTACGGACAGGTTCCTCGACGTGACCCGCAACGGCGGCCTTCCACCATTCCTCGCCTACGACCCAGGCGTTGACAGCGGTCACATGATCGCCCAGTACACCCAGGCGGCGATCGTGTCCGAGCTCAAGCGACTGGCAAACCCAGCCAGCGTGGACTCGATCCCCTCGAGCGCCATGCAGGAGGACCACGTGTCGATGGGATGGTCGTCTGCGCGCAAGCTGCGCCGCAGCATCGACGCGCTGACGCGCGTCCTCGCCATCGAGATCCTCACGGCAGCTCGTGGCCTCGACCTCCGGGCGCCGCTGACGCCGTCACCGGCAACCGCGGCCGTGGTTGCCGCTCTGCGTGAGCACGTGGAAGGACCCGGTCCCGACCGCCACCTGGCGCCGGAGATCGATGCAGCTGTGGGGCTCGTCTCTTCGGGAGCTCTGGTCACGGCCGCCGAGTCCGCGCTGCCCGGGCCTTTATCCTAGGCGGTTGTAGGGTGACAAGCATGCGTTCTGCCGGGATGCTTATCGGATACCGGGTGTTCTTCGCATTACTCGGGTTCGCAGCGATCGTGACCGAAATCGCCACGATCGTGGAACGAAACCGATTCGTCCCGGAAAGATTCTTCAGCTATTTCACCATTCAGTCGAATTCGTTCGCTGTCGCCGTCTTGTTGCTCAGCGCGCTCGCTCTGGCCGGCGGAAGAGAGCACAGGCTCGTATCGCTGCTCCGTGGTGCTTCCACTTTGTACATGGCCGTGGTCGGCATGGTCTTCCCCTTGCTGCTCGCGGGGTTGGATGTCCCGTTGACGGCCGTTCCCTGGGACAACGTCGTGCTGCACTACCTCATGCCCGGCGCCGTGGTGGTCGACTGGTTCATCGCCACTCCTCGTGTCCGGATCAGTCCGCGACAGGCTTTGGTCTGGCTGGTGTTTCCGCTCGTTTACGTCGTCTACAGCCTGGTCCGCGGATCTTTGGTGAATTGGTATCCCTATCCATTCCTCGACCCGGAAAATAAGGGCTATGTCGGGGTGGGCGTTGTCACCGTCGGCATAGCGCTGGGCTCGACAGCACTCTTGTGGTTGCTGACGGCCTTCACCGGGCGAGGCACACCGGCGACGACAATGAGGTGAGACCTGAAAGCAGTTGACCAGGGCCACCTGCATTCACGCAGTTCGGCCATAGACCTCTTGTGAGGAGCCTCAAGATGACAGCGTCAACCTCACGCGTCGTACGCGCCGCCCGCGGTACGGACCTGACAGCACGGTCGTGGCAGACCGAGGCGCCGATGCGCATGCTCATGAACAACCTCGACCCGGAGGTGGCCGAGCACCCGGAAGAGCTCGTCGTCTACGGCGGCTCGGGCAAGGCAGCCAGGGACTGGCCGTCGTACGACGCGATCGTGCGCTCGCTGACAGACCTGCGAATGGACGAGACACTGCTCGTCCAAAGTGGCCGTCCGGTCGGAATCATGCGGACACACGAGTGGGCTCCGCGCGTGCTCATCGCCAACTCGAACCTCGTGGGGGACTGGGCGAGCTGGGACGAGTTCCGTCGGCTCGAGCAGCTCGGGCTGACGATGTACGGGCAGATGACGGCCGGCTCCTGGATCTACATCGGTACGCAGGGCATCCTGCAGGGGACCTTCGAGACCTTCGCCGCCGTCGCGGCCAAGCTCGCCCGCGAGCGTCGAAGTGGCGGGAGCGCCGGGGCAGCAGCCGGCGAGAGCAGTCTGGCCGGCACCATCACCCTCACGGCGGGCCTCGGCGGGATGGGAGGCGCTCAGCCCCTCGCCGTGACGATGAACGACGGGGTCTGCATCTGTGTCGAGTGCGACGACTCCCGGATCAAGCGGCGCATCGAGCACCGCTACCTCGACGTCCGAGCCGACTCACTGACTCATGCCGTCGAGCTGGCGGTGCAGGCACGAGACGCAAGGCGGCCGCTGTCGATCGGCGTGCTCGGCAACGCCGCAGAGATGGTGCCTGCCCTGCTGGCCATGCAGGCGCCGATCGACGTCGTCACCGACCAGACATCGGCGCACGACCCGCTCATGTACCTACCCGTCGACGTCGACTTCGACGACTGGGTGGCGATGCGGAGAAGGACCCGGCCGACCTCATCGACCGGGCTCGTGACTCCATGGCGCGTCACTGCGAGGCCATGTTCGGCTTCCTCGAGGCCGGGGCCGAGGTCTTCGACTACGGCAACTCCCTTCGCGCCGAGGCACAGCTCGGCGGTTTCGGCCAGGCGTTCGACTACCCGGGCTTCGTACCGGCGTACATCCGACCCCTCTTCTGCGAGGAAGGGACCGTTCCGCTGGGCGGCGCTGTCCGGCGACCCGCGTGACATCGCGGCCACCGACGAGGCGATCCTCGAGCTGTTCCCAGCCAATGGCAACCTGCATCGCTGGATCAAGAAGGCCCGCGAGAAGGTCCACTTCAAGGCCTTCCGGCGCGGATCTGCTGGCTCGGGTACGGGGAACGGCAACTGGCCGGGATGCGGTTCAACGACATGGTGGCATCCGGTCGGCTGCAGGCCCCTCTCGCCATCGGGCGGGACCATCTCGACTGCGGGTCGGTCGCCTCGCCGTACCGGGAGACCGAGGCGATGCTCGACGGGTCCGACGCCATCGCCGACTGGCCCTTGCTCAACGCGATGGTCAACGTCGCCTCCGGCGCCTCCTGGGTCTCCATCCATCACGGCGGCGGAGTCGGCATCGGCCGCTCCATCCACGCCGGGCAGGTGGTCGTGGTCGACGGCACCGAGCTTGCGGCGCAGAAGGCAGAGCGCGTCCTCACCAACGACCCCGGCATGGGTGTGATCCGCCACGTGGACGCCGGTTATGAGCGCGCGACCGAGGTGGCGACTGAGCAGGGCGTGCGCATCCCGATGCTCGAGCTCTGAGGTAAAGGCAGTGGCGTTCGGGCGTCGGTCGACGTGTCGGCGACAAGCCGCGGCCCCCAGTGCTCGCGGCGTTAGCCTTGTGCGCGGAAGCTGCTGACCTCCATGACCAAGAAACGCCCTGACCTTCTCCAACGACCGCGGGTCCCGGATGTCAGCCACCGAACGAAACGCGCCCTCCTCGGCGTACACGCCGGCGGCCGTCTCCCCGCCCGGTGGCGTCACCCTTAGCTGCTTGACCGCAGCAGGCCGCTCGTCACCTGCGGGCTCGTTCTCCGGCATAGCGGCTGGGCGGCCGGTGGCACCGGTGCCCCGCGGGCGGTCAGCAGTCGTACAAGCTGTTCGGGTGGATCTTCTCGCAATACCGGACGTGCAGGTGGTTGTCGTGGTTCGGGTATGCGGTCACGAGCCCTTCGTCGACCAAGACCGGGTCGTTGAAGTAGATGACCTTGACATGGCCGGGTGCGGTGTTGCGGATGGCCTGCACCAGTTGCCGGGTGGCGGCCCGGTCATAGCTGCCCGACTGCCAGGTGATCCGGCCAGCGGTGCATTGCGCATTGTCGGTCCGGATCGGCCACACGTCGACGTCGAGGCCAACCTCGTGACTGGCGTGCCCGAAGATGTCACCGCCGTGCTCGAGGCTGATGTCGCCGAGCGGCACCTTTCCCTGTCCGGTGCCGGCGAAGCTGCGCGCCGCGGCCTCGAGCTGGCCGACCGCGCCACCCGTCCCCCAGTTCGCCGTGGTGTTGCCGTCGGGATTCTGGTCACAGATGTTGGCGAAGCTCGGGTAGGCGTAGTGCCAGACGAGGTTGCGCCACGTCGCGGGTCCGACCACCCCGTCGGCGCTGATGCCGGCGTGCTGCTGGAAGGAGCGCACCGCTGAGTCCGTCGCCGCGCCGAACTGCCCGTCCACGGCCAGACCGGAGCCCCGCTTCTCGTTGAGCTGGGCTTGCAGCGCCTTGACCGCCGGGCCGCTGGAGCCCTGCCGCAGCGTGACGGTCAACGCCCCCCAGGTCTGCGGGCCGACGATCCCGTCGGCGGTCAGACCCTCCCTGGACTGGAAGCTCTTGACCGCACTCTGCGTGCCCGAGCTGAAGACGCCGTCGGCGGTGACACTGTACCCGTGTTGCTGCAACAGGTACTGGATCGCCTGCACGTCGATCCCGCGGTTGCCGGTGCTTTGGGTATGGAAGAACGCGCCGCTGTACGCATGGCTGACGGGAACGCCGCCGATCACCGTGGCGGTCAGCATGACGGTCAGCACGAGAGGTCCGGCGAGCAGCCGCCTGAGATTGCGGGTCAAGATGAATACTCCTCCTGCGTCGAAGGGACCGCAGGCCCCGCGGGCCACCTGGTCATGACCCGCGGAGACACCTGCCAGGCGGAGTGTCGCCTACCTGCGGTCAGATACCGCAGCTCGGCGCACTCCAGAAGCGGCTGGACCTGTTGGCCACGTGAGTGTGGTCGTTGTGACCGGAGTAGCCGGGGCCAAGGATCTCCTCGAAGCCGGCGTACCGGGCCGCTCTCGCCATCTCACAGAGCGTCGGACCGCTGCCGGTACCCATGTCGGCCGCCTCCCCGTACAGGTGCCGGCTGCTCGACGACCCGCCGACACTGCTGTTGCAGGAGTAGCTCCGGAACCCCGAGGTGATCGCGAACGGACGGTCACCGAGCTTGTGCCGCATCGCCTCGAGCTGCCACATCACCCGGAGTTGGTTGACTTTGGCAGTCGATTCCGAGACGGCGCCACCGGTGTAGTCCCGCTCCCCGCACGAGTAGTTGAACTCGGAGTGGTTGAAGTGGATCGGCGTGCAGTCGTCGTCCTGAAGCGCGTAGATCTTGCTGTACGTCGCGGAGCCGGCGATGCCGTCGGCGGTAAGCCCGTAGCCGGACTGGAACCGCTTGAGCGCGGCCTCGGTGCCGGGCCCAAAGTTGCCGTCCAGCGCCAGGTTCTCGCCATAGCTCATCCAGCCAGCGATCCGGGACTGAAGGATACGGACGTCCTCACCGCTGTCGCCGCGGTTGAGGGTGCGCGACCAGGTGTAACAGGCGTCCGCGTGCGCGGGCGACGCAGTGACGACGCTGACCGCCACCAGGCCGGTAATGGTGATGCCCAGGGCCAGCAGTTGCGAGACAGCCAGCCTGACGAACTTCTTGGTTCTCACAAGCCCTCCCAGGTGGGTGCGGTTGTCACCACAGTCGGAGTCGCCGCGGCGAACCCTCTGTGGCAACAATTGACGAAGGAGCACTCGAGCTGGAAGGTTTCCTTCGTCTTTGGTGGAGCGTAGTCTTACGCACGGCCAGCCCCGGTGACAAGAGCGCCGGGCAACTTTCAGCAAGATCCGAGCCTGAGGTGGTTCCGGCTACCTGAGGCTCTGATTTTGGCCAAGGCGGCGAACGCCTCGGGGTCGACGCCTTGGCCGGTCGGCAACGCGAAGGACATGCCCGGTGATCCCTGTGCCGGCAGCTGTCGCAAGGTCCGGGGCCCTGAGGCGGGTCAGCCGGGAGGTGGCTGGTTGGTGTAGCCGGCGTGCAGCCAACCCAACCAGGCGGCGAACATCTCCGGGTCGACGCCTTGGACGTTCGGCAACGCGAAGGCGGATGCCAGCCGCGCTGCCACCACGACCTCTCAGCCGACAGTCTCTGGTGTGCTTCGGAGGTGATGTCCAGCAGCACAAGCCGGTTTCGTCGCCCACTGACCCGGATGCCGAGAATCTCGTCCCAGCCGAGTCGGACACTGTCGACGGCCACGCCCTGTGGCTCCACGACGGTCACCGGCCGCCCCGTGACCAGCCGCCAGCCGAGCGCAGGGATGACCAGCACACCAATCAAGACCACGGCGAGAATGCCCTCGAACCGGTTCCGTGCACCTCCTGCGCCGATCTGCTGGATGCCTGCACCGGTGAAGACGATGCAGACCAGCAGCAGCAATGTGACCCTGCCGCGTGCCGTCCTCAGCACCAGTCGACCATTGCGGTAGAACTCGTCGTTCCACCGCTGCGGATCGGACTCCGCCATCCGCGTCCCCTTTCGAGCTACGTTCGCACGGCGCCCTGGAGGTGAGCAGCGCGGTGGCCGACAGTGATCGCTCCTGGCGACTCTATCGCCGAGGCGGCTCCTCGTGCCTGCCGCCGACGGCGGTCCGGATCTTCGGCTCTTTCTCAGAGCTGCCTGACATAGCGGCGTCAGCTCGGGGGTGCTGCCCTCGCTCAGCGGGTGGGTTCGCCGGGAGGTGGCTGGTTGGTGTAGCCGGCGTGCAGCCAACCCAACCAGGCGGCGAACGCCTCGGGGTCGACGCCTTGGTCGGTCGGCAACGCGAAGGAGTGATGCCCCGTGATCCCTGTGTGGCAGCCGCCAGGCCGCGCTGCCACCACGACCTCTCAGCCGACAGTCTCTGCTGTGCTTCGGAGGTGATGTCCAGGAGCACCAGCCGGTTTCCACCGCTGTAGTCTGCGACGTCGACTGTCGGGGTGTCGAACACCCGGATGCCGAGGATCTCCCTGGGCCGAGTCGGACGCTGTCGACGGCCACGCCCTGTGGCTCGACGACGGTCACCGGCCGCCCCGTGACCAGGCGCCAGCCGAGCGCAGGGATGCCTAGCACACCAAAGAAGACCACGGCGAGAATGCCCCTCGAACTGGCTCGCCCCACTCCCTGCGCCGATCAGCAGGATGCCTGCGACGGTGAAGACGACGGCGACCAGCAGCAGCAAAGCGACCCTGCCGCGTCTCGTCCTCAGCACCAGTCGACCATTGCGCTGCAACTCGTCGTTCCACCGCTGCGGGTCGGACTCCGCCATTGCGTCCCCTTTCGAGCTACGTTCGTACGGTGACGAGTGGAGGTGAGCAGGTGCTCAGCCGTGCACACCCCAACGGCCGCGGTGAACGACGTCCGCGGCCGGCTTGCGTCCGCTTGCTGCAACGAGGGAGACGGTCGGGTGCGCGGTGGCCGACGGTGATCGCCCCGATGGGGGTGTAGTCGTCCGGTACGCCGAACTCGGCGCGGAACGACTCCCACTTCTCGCGCGGTATGCCGAAGAAGCAGGCGCCAAGACCCTCGTCGGTGACGGTCTGGAGCATCAGCAGTGCCGCCATGCCGGTGTCGATGTCCCAGTAGGGGACCGGCCAGCGCGCCTCGTCCTTGTCGGTCCAGCCCTTGTCCGCGGCGGCGTACCTGTCGAGGTAGGCCTGCTTGCACGACAGCGGCACGATGATCACCGGCGCGCGAAGCATGCCGCTGAGCCAGCTGTCCGGCATCTCGTCCTCGGACGTGGTGCTGCGCCAGAACCTCTCCACGTCCGCACGGGTGTCCAGCAGGAGGAAGGCCCACCCCTGGCTGAAGCCGGCGCTCGGAGCGTGCAGGGCGTTGTCGAGGATTCGTCGCACGACCTGCGGATCGACCGGCTCGTCGGTGTAGTTGCGCACCATCCGCCGCCGGTCGACAACGTCTTGGAACCGCACCCTGTCCTCCCGGTGCTCCGCTCGGCTCCTGGCGACTCTATCGCCGACGCGGCCCCCCGTGCCTGCGCCGACGGCGGTCCCGGATCCCCTCCCCCCGTCTGCATGACGTCGTACCGAGAGGTGGCGTGCTGCCGGCACTCTCGACCCGTGTCAGCCCGGCCGAAGCCGCCAGACGTCTTCACTGCCCAACGGCACGCGGCCGCCGTCGAGGCTGCGATAGTGCAGAGATGACGTTCGAGCAGATGTGGGAGGACCTGCGGCCGATCGGCCTCAATCCTCGCTCAGGGGGGTACCTGCGCTCGCCATTCACATCAGCAGAGCGTGAGTGCGCCGCTTGGTACGTCGACCAGGCGACCCGGCGTGACCTCAGCATCGACGAGGACGGCCAGGGCAACAAGATTGCCTGGTGGCGGCCCGAAGGTGCCACCGGCAAGGGCGTCCTGGTCGGATCCCACCTGGACTCCGTCGACGACGGAGGAGCGTTCGACGGTCCCCTCGGGGTCGTGTCGTCGTTCGCCGCCATCGACGCGTTGCGAGCGGGCGGCTTCACCCCCCAGCGCCCGGTCGGGGTTGCGATGTTCGTTGCGGAGGAAGGGTCACGCTTCGGCGTTGCGTGCTTGGGGTCCCGACTCGCGACCGGACTGACCGACCCCGATGTCGCCCGAGAGCTCCGAGACGGCGACGGCGTCTTCCTGCTCGACGCGATGGCCTCGGCAGGGCTCGACCCCCGACTTGGCCGCTCCGACCTGCTCGACCGGGTCGAGCTGTTCGTGGAGCTGCACGTGGAGCAGGGGCGCGACCTCGTCGACCGTGGCACTGAGGTGGCCGTGGCGTCGGCCAGCTGGGCGCACGGACGCTGGCGGTTCGACTTCACCGGTCAGCCCAACCACGCAGGGACGACTCGGATGGAGGACCGTCGCGACCCGATGCTCGCGTACGCGATGACCGTCCTGGCGGCCAACAAGCAGGCACGTCTCGGCGAAGCACGCGCCACCTTCGGGCGGGTCTCGGTCAAGCCGAATGCGACCAATGCGATCCCGTCGCAGGTGACTGGCTGGCTGGATGCGCGGGGTGCAGACGCCGGCCTGGTCACTGGCCTCGTCGATACCATCGCGCGTCAAGCTGGCGAACGGGCTGCGCGCGACGGGACGTCGTTGCAGGTCACGTCAGAGTCGACGTCGCCCACCGTTGTCTTCGATTGCCCGCTGTCGAGCCGGCTGGTAGACATCCTCGGTGCCCCGTTGATTCCCACCGGCGCCGGTCACGACGCCGCGATCCTGCAGCTGGCAGGCATCCCGTCGGCGATGTTGTTCGTCCGCAACCCGACGGGGGTGTCGCACTCGCCGGAAGAGTTCGCGGAGACCGCTGACTGCCTCGCCGGGGTGGACGCTTTGACCAGGGTGCTGCGGGAGCTGTCGGCATGACGGCGTACTGGTGCGAGCGTGCCTGGCTCGGACCATCGGACGTCGCCTCCGCCGTCAGGGTAGACGTCGACGGCGATCGGATCACGGCAGTGAGCCGGGACCAGCCGCAAGGTGAAGCCACCCGACTTGACGGCCTGACGATCCCCGGGCTGGCGAACTGTCACAGCCACGCCTTCCATCGCGCGCTGCGCGGCCGGACGCAGCGCGAGCGGGGGTCGTTCTGGACCTGGCGGGACACCATGTACGGCGTCGCGGAGCGCCTCGACCCCGACACGTACTACGACCTGGCACGCGCCACCTACCAGGAGATGGCGATGACCGGGGTCACGGCGGTCGGCGAGTTCCACTACCTCCACCATGGCGCCGATGGGACGCCGTACGACGACCCGAACGCCATGGGCCATGCTGTGGTCGCCGCGGCACTCGACGCCGGCCTGCGCATCACCCTGCTCGACGCGTGCTACCTGTCCGCCGGCTTCGGCAAGCCCCCAGAAGGAGTGCAGCGCCGGTTCAGTGACGGATTCGCCGATGGCTGGGCGGAGCGCCTGGGTGCCTTTGACGTCGTGGACCCGCGGGTGGTGGTGGGCGCCGCCGTGCACTCGGTGCGGGCAGTTCCACGAGAACAGCTGCCCACGGTGGGAGACTCGTCCGCCGGTGTGCCCCTCCACGTGCACCTGTCGGAGCAGGTCGCTGAGAACGAGGCCTGCCTGGCGGCGTACGGGTGCACTCCCACCGCACTGCTGGCCGACGCCGGGCTGTTGTCGGATCGGCTGACCGCCGTGCACGCCACCCATCTCACCGTGGCCGACGTCGCCACGCTCGGCGGCACTGGGTGCTTCGTCGGCTTCTGCCCGACGACCGAGCGTGACCTGGCGGACGGCATCGGTCCTGCGCGGTCGCTCGTCGACGCCGGAAGTGGGCTGACGCTCGGAACCGACAGCCATGCCGTGGTGGACATGTTCGAAGAGATGCGGGCGGTCGAGCTCGACGCGCGACTGGCGTCGCAGCAACGCGGCCACTTCACAGCCGATGAGCTCATCACCGCCGCGACTGCGGCCGGGCACCGGTCGCTGGGCTTCCCGGACGCCGGCGTGCTCGCGCCCGGCGCCTGGGCGGATCTCGTCACGGTCGACGTCACCAGCCCCCGTACCGCCGGGACCGGCGCAGGTGCAGAGTCGGTCGTCTTCGCTGCAAGCGCCGCCGATGTCAGCAGTGTGGTGGCCAGCGGCCGGCTCGTCGAGCTCGATGCCGTGACGGTAGGGCACAACCTGTCGACGGCGATTGCCGCGGTAGTGCCCCGATGAGGTCGTACTGATGGTGTCGTTGCTGGTCGACCACGTGGGGGAGCTCGTCACGAACGACTCGACGAGCGGCGATGGCTCCGCCCTCGGGGTGGTCCGCGACGCTGCCTTCGTCGTCGACGGTGACCGGGTGGCCTGGCTCGGCGACAGCGGGTCGGCACCGGCGACCGACGAGCAGGTGGATGCCGCCGGTGCCGCGGTCATCCCCGGTTTCGTCGACAGCCACTCGCATCTCGTCTTCGCCGGCGACCGGGCAGATGAGTTCACCGCCCGGATGGCAGGTCGGCCCTACGCGGCCGGTGGCATCCAGGCGACGGTAGCGGCCACGCGCGCAGCAACTGACGAGGCGCTGCGTCATACGGTCGCGCGGCTTGTCGGTGAGATGACGCGCCAGGGCACGACGACAATCGAGATCAAGTCCGGCTACGCCCTCACGGTCGGCGGCGAGGCGCGCAGCCTGGCCATCGCGGCTGACTTCACGCACGAGACGACGTACCTCGGGGGCCACGTGGTGGCAGCGGAGTATGCCGACGACCCCGCCGGTTACGTTGATCTGGTGACGGGGCCGATGCTCGAGTCGGCGACCGCCCACGCCCGATGGATCGACGTCTTCTGCGAGCGGGGCGCGTTCGACGCCGACCAGGCTCGTGCGATCCTGCGGGCCGGGATAGCGGCTGGGCTAGGGGCACGCATCCACGCCAACCAGCTCAGCCCCGGACCTGGTGTCACGGTCGCCTGCGAGGTGGGTGCCGCCGCCGCCGACCACTGCACGTTCACCACAGCCGAGGACCGCGACAACCTCGCTGCGGCCGGGGTCGTGGCTACCCTGCTGCCCGGTGTCGAGTTCTCGACCCGGTCGCCGTACCCGGATGCGCGGGCGCTGCTCGAGACCGGCGTGACGGTGGCGCTCGCCACCGACTGCAACCCCGGGTCGTGTTACACGACGTCGATGCCTTTGTGTGTCGCGCTCGCGGTGCGCGAGATGCGGATGACTCCCGCCGAGGCGCTGTGGTCTGCCACGGCGGGGGGCGCCGCGGCGTTACGCCGCGATGACGTGGGTCGGTTGACGGTCGGCTCGCGCGCTGACTTCGCGGTCCTGGCGGCGCCGTCGTACGTGCATCTGGCCTACCGCCCCGGGGTCCCCCTCGTCGGAGCCGTCTACCGGGCCGGTCGACGCCTCGCCTGAACCTGCGCTGCGCCAAGCTCCGACTCTCAGGGGGCTCGAGCACCGCCGCAGTCGGACCTCAGCTGCGGCTCGCGCAAAGATCCGACTCGCACGTGTCTGGAGCCCCGCCACAGTCGGGATCTCCGCGGCGGGATGCGTGTAGTGCCCGGGAAGATTTCCGCAGGCGAGGCGTTGTAACCGAGCAAGTCCTGAGCGCGCTTCACTCAACTGTTGAACCGAGGCGCATCGTGAGGTAAACATGAGTCCGTAAGACTCAATCTCTTGAAAGGTAAGGGCATCATGGCTCGTGCGGTAGGAATCGACCTCGGTACGACGAACTCCGTCGTCGCCGTCCTCGAAGGTGGGGAGCCCACCGTCATCGCGAACGCCGAAGGCGCTCGTACCACCCCGTCGGTGGTGGCATTCGCCAAGAACGGCGAGGTACTCGTCGGAGAGGTCGCAAAGCGGCAAGCAGTCACGAACGTCGACCGGACCATCCGGTCGGTCAAGCGCCACATGGGCACCGACTGGAGCCGCAAGATAGACGACAAGACCTTCACTCCCCAGCAGATCTCCGCGTTCATCCTGCAGAAGCTCAAGCGGGACGCGGAGTCGTATCTGGGTGAGAGCGTGACGGACGCGGTCATCACCGTGCCGGCGTATTTCGGTGACGCCCAGCGTCAAGCCACCAAGGAGGCCGGGGAGATCGCCGGACTCAACGTGCAGCGCATCGTCAACGAGCCAACCGCTGCAGCGCTTGCCTACGGCCTCGACAAGGAGACCGACCAGACGATCTTGGTCTTCGATCTCGGTGGCGGCACGTTCGACGTGTCCTTGCTGGAGATCGGTGAGGGAGTCGTCGAGGTGAAGGCCACCAGCGGCGACAACCACCTCGGTGGTGACGACTGGGACACCCGCATCGTCGAGTGGATGGTCGAGAAGTTCAAGAACGCGCACGGGACCAACCTAGGCGCGGACAAGATCGCCCGGCAGCGGCTGCAAGAAGCGGCCGAGAAGGCGAAGATCGAGCTCTCGGCGTCGTCCGAGACCACCATCCACCTGCCCTACATAACGCTCAGCGAGACCGGGCCGCTGCACTTCGAGGAGAAGCTGACGCGCAGCGAGTTCCAGAAGATGACGTCGGACCTGCTGGACCGCACCAAGCAGCCGTTCAAGCAGGTCATCAAGGACGCCGGCGTGACGGTCGAGCAGATCGACCACGTGATCCTGGTGGGTGGCTCGACCCGGATGCCGGCTGTCACCGACCTCGTGAAAGAGATGACGAAGGGCAAGGAGCCGAACAAGGGCGTCAACCCCGACGAGGTGGTCGCGGTAGGCGCAGCGCTCCAGTCAGGCGTGCTGAAGGGTGAGGTCAAGGACGTCCTGCTGCTCGACGTGACGCCGCTCAGTCTCGGGATCGAGACGAAGGGCGGCGTCATGACCACGCTGATCGAGCGCAACACCACGATCCCGACCAAGCGGTCGGAGGTGTTCAGCACGGCGGCCGACAACCAGCCGTCGGTCGGCATCCAGGTCTACCAGGGTGAGCGTCAGATGGCGGCGCACAACCAGCTGTTGGGCAACTTCGAGCTGACCGGGCTGCCGCCGGCCCCTCGCGGCATACCTCAGATCGAGGTGACGTTCGACATCGACGCGAACGGCATCGTGCACGTCTCGGCGAAGGACCGTGGCACCGGTCGTGAGCAGTCGATGACGATCACCGGGGGCTCTGCGCTGTCGAAGGAAGAGATCGACAAGATGATCTACGACGCCGAGCAGTACGCCGAGGAGGACCGCCAGCGCAGGGAGGCAGTGGAGCTTCGCAACCAGGCCGACTCGGCCGTGTACTCGACTGAGAAGTTCCTCAGCGAGAACGCCGACAAGATCCCTGCCGACGTCAAGTCCGAGGTCGAGGCGGATCTGGCGGCGGCCAAGACGGCGCTCGAGGGCGACGACAACGACGCAATCTCTGCCGCTGCCGCGAAGCTTGCGGCGTCCAGCCAGAAGATGGGCACAGCCATGTACGAGTCGGCCGGCGACCCCGACTCGGCCGGCGCGAGCTCCGACAGCTCTGCTGCCGGCGGCAGCGACGACGAAGACGTCGTCGACGCCGAGATCGTGGACGAGGGCAGCGACTCGAACGCCGAGGGTGAGGGCAAGTGACACTCGACCCCAACGAGTTCGAAGGAGCAGGTCGCGAAGGAGTGGTGTTTCGCGACAAGCGCCGCATCGACCCTGAGACCGGTGAGGTGAGGGAGCCGCGGGAGACTGCGGCCCCCGCCTCAGCGGCGCCCCAGGTGGTCGAGCCGACTGGGCCAGCGACAGCAGACCTCGAGGCGGCACTTGCCGAGCGGACCGCCGACCTTCAACGGCTCCAAGCCGAGTACCTCAACTACAAGCGCCGCGTCGACAGAGACCGCCAGGTGGTGCGCGAGTCGGCGGTTGCCACCGTTGTCACCGGCTTGCTTCCAGTGCTTGACGACATCGCCAGAGCCCGCGACCACGCAGAGCTCACCGGCGGCTTCAAGGCGGTTGCCGACTCACTCGAGGGCGCCCTGCGCGGGCTCGGACTCGAGGCGTTCGGTGCCGGGGGCGAGCCATTCGACCCGCGTATCCACGAGGCGCTGATGCACAGCTACTCCGACGAGGTCAGCGAGCCCGTGTGCCAGATGGTCCTGCAGGTCGGCTACCGCCTCAAAGAGCGAGTCCTGCGCCCTGCCCGGGTGGCGGTCGCCGAGCCCCAGGCCGCTGTGGCCGCGGATGCGAACGACGTCCCCGCCACCGAGGCACCGGCAGCCGAGGCGACAGCCGCCGACGACCAAAGCAGTGCAGAGATCCGCGGGCAGTGACGAGGAGGTGAGCGTGTGAGCCCCGCTGACTATGCGACCAAGGACTTCTACGAGGTCCTCGGCGTGTCCAAGAACGCCTCGGTCGACGAGATCAAGAAGGCCTACCGCAAGCTTGCGCGCGCCAACCACCCCGACTCGAAACCGGGCGACCCGACCGCAGAGGAGCGCTTCAAGTCGATATCCGAGGCGTACTCGGTCCTGTCTGACGCCGAGAAGCGCAAGGAGTACGACGAGCAACGCGCCTTGTTCGGAGCCGGTCGTTTCCAACCCCGGCGCGGCGGCCCAGGCGGCACCTACGACTTCTCGGACGTCTTCGGTGGAGGTCGCACGGGTGCCGACGGCGGGTTCAGCGATCTCTTCGGCGGCCTCTTCGGCGGCGGGCGCGTCCGGACGAGCCCGCGCCGGGGCCAAGACGTCGAGACCGAGACCACGCTCACGTTCGAGCAGGCTCTCGAGGGGCGCACCGTCGGCCTGCGGCTCAGTAGCGACTCCCCCTGCCAGGCGTGCTCCGGTACGGGCGCTCGGGCAGGGACGGTGCCTCGCGTTTGTGCGACGTGTACCGGCTCGGGCATGCAGACGTCCAACCAAGCGGGCGGCTTCGCCATGACCGAGCCGTGCCGCAACTGTCTCGGCCGAGGACTCGTCGTCGACGACCCGTGTCCTGTCTGCCGCGGATCCGGTCGAGGGGTGTCCACCCGGACGATCAACGCCCGTATCCCCGCTGGCGTCAAGGACGGACAGCGGATCCGACTGCGCGGCAAAGGTGCCCCCGGCGAGCACGGCGGCCCCAACGGCGACCTCTACGTCCTCGTGCACGTCAGCCCTCACCCAGTCTTCGGCCGCAGGGGCGACAACCTGACCTTGACCGTGCCGGTCCGCTTTGACGAGGCGGCGCTGGGCGCGGACATCTCCGTGCCAACGCTTCGATCCGGTCCGGTGACCCTCAAGATCCCCGCCGGGACTCCGAACGGCCGGACGTTCCGCGTCAAAGGCCACGGTGCCCCCGGTCGCGACGGCGTCAACGGTGACCTCTTGGTCACGGTCGAGGTCGAGACACCGACTGAGCTCGACGACACGGCCCGAAAAGCCGTGGAGGCGCTGCGGGCGGCGTCAAGTGGGCACGACCCGCGAGCCGAGCTGCTGAGAAGAGGAGCAAGCCATGCCTAGGGCACGCATGACCGTCAAGAGCACGGACCCCGAAGCTCCCGTCTTCGTGATCAGCGTCGCCGCTGAGCTGAGCGGTATGCACCCGCAGACGCTGCGTGGCTACGACCGCATCGGACTTGTCAGACCTGGTCGCGCCGTCGGCGGCGGCCGCCGGTACTCCTTGCGTGACATCGAGCTTCTTCGGACCGTCGCAGAGCTGACGTCGGCGGGGATTGGTATCGAGGGAGTCCGCCGCATTCTCGAGCTCGAGAGCCAGGTGGCGGAGATGCGGTCGCGAGTCCTGCACCTGGAGGCGGAGCTCGCGGCCCGCGCCGAGATGCGGCTCAACCTGCCGGCGCGCCGGCCGAGCTCCGCGGTGACTCGCTGGGAGCCGGCGCCGATTTCGTTGCCGCGACATCGCGGGCTGACCACCGACCCGCCAACGGTGGGGTAGCGCCGCAGAGTTGAGCGGAATAGGCTCAACTCTAGCGGCGTTGCAAAGACATGTGTCGTTCCTGACAGAACACACTTTCGACAGGCAAGGACTCGAACTAACGCGGAGGACCGACCGTGGACGCCAACAAGTTCACCCGACGTAGCCAAGAGGCGATCGGAGCGGCGGCAGAGCTCGCCAGGGGCGCGGGCAACCCGGCGGTGGAGCCGGCGCATCTGCTCGCCGCCCTGCTCGACCAGGCTGACGGGATCGCACCTGCCCTCCTCCAGGCGGCAGGTGTGGACGCCGCGTCGGTGCAGAGCGGCGCACGAGACGCGCTGCGGCGGCTGCCTTCGGCCACCGGCTCGACGGTGTCGTCGCCGGCGTACAGCCGATCGACCGTGTCATCACTCGAAGCCGCCGACCAATTGGCGCAGTCGCTTGGCGACGACTACATCTCGACCGAGCACCTGCTCGTCGGGCTTGCCTCGGTGGCGGGCCCCGTCCAGGAGCTGCTCAGGTCGCTCGGCGCGACGGCGGAGGCACTGCAGGCGGCGTTCGACAGCGTCCGCGGGTCAGCCCGTGTCTCCAGCCCCGACCCAGAGGGCACCTACCAGGCGCTGGAGAAGTACGCGGTCGACCTGACGGCTGCTGCTCGTGAGGGCAAGCTCGACCCGGTGATCGGGCGCGACAGTGAGATCCGCCGGGTGGTGCAGGTGCTGTCGCGGCGTACCAAGAACAACCCCGTTCTCATCGGCGAGCCGGGCGTCGGCAAGACCGCAGTGGTCGAAGGACTGGCGCAGCGCATCGTCGCCGGCGACGTCCCGGAGTCGCTGCGAGATCGCAGACTGCTGTCGCTCGACCTCGCCGCGATGGTTGCCGGAGCGAAGTACCGAGGGGAGTTCGAGGAGCGGCTCAAGGCCGTGCTCGAGGAGATCAAGAGCTCGGAAGGTCAGGTCATCACCTTCATCGACGAGCTCCACACCGTGGTAGGAGCCGGCGCCGGCGGCGACTCGTCGATGGACGCGGGCAACATGCTCAAGCCGATGCTCGCGCGAGGTGAGCTCCGCATGATCGGTGCCACCACCCTCGACGAGTACCGCGAGCACATCGAGAAGGACCCGGCGCTGGAGCGCCGGTTCCAGCAGGTGTACGTCGGTGAGCCAACGGTCGAGGACACGATAGCCATCCTGCGCGGCCTGAAGGAGCGTTACGAGGCACACCACAAGGTGTCCATCTCAGACGCCGCCCTGGTCGCGGCGGCGATGCTGTCGCACCGCTACATCTCGGGGCGCCAGCTCCCCGACAAGGCCATCGACCTCATCGACGAGGCATCGTCGCGGCTGCGGATGGAGATCGACTCCAGAGTCCGGTCGAGATCGACGAGCTGCGCCGCAACCTCGACCGGCTCAAGATGGAGGAGTTCCACCTGGAGGCCGCGAGCGACGAGGCGAGCAAGGAGCGGCTCGAGCGGCTGCGCGTGGAACTCGCTGACACCGAGGAGTCGCTACGCAGCCTGGAGGCGCGGTGGGAGCGGGAGAAGCAGAGCCTCAACCGGGTAGGTGAGCTCAAGCAGCGCATCGACGAGGTGCGGACCCGAGCGGAGATCGCTTACCGCGATGGCGATCTCGAGACCGCCGCTCGTCTGTTCAACGGCGAGATCCCCGAGATGGAGCTCGAGCTGGCACAGGCCCAGGAGGCGGAGTCGGCCATCGACCCGAGCACGCTGATGGTGCGCGAGGAAGTTGGCACCGGTGAGATCGCGGAGGTCATCGCCGCCTGGACCGGCATCCCGACGGGTCGCCTGCTGGAGGGCGAGACGGGAAAGCTGCTGCGCATGGAAGAGGAGCTGGGCAAGCGACTCATCGGCCAGAAGGCGGCGGTCGCGGCTGTCTGCGACGCCGTACGGCGGGCGCGCGCGGGGATCTCAGACCCAGACCGCCCGACCGGGTCGTTCCTCTTCCTCGGCCCGACAGGTGTCGGCAAGACCGAGCTGGCAAAGGCCCTCGCGGACTTCCTGTTCGACGACGAGCGCGCGATCATCCGCATCGACATGAGCGAGTACTCGGAGAAACACGCGGTGGCACGACTGGTGGGGGCACCCCCCGGTTACGTCGGATACGAGGAGGGTGGCCAGCTCACCGAGGCGGTCCGTCGCCGCCCCTACTCGGTCATTCTGCTCGACGAGGTCGAGAAGGCACACCCGGAGGCGTTCGACATCTTGCTGCAGGTGCTCGACGACGGCCGGCTGACCGACGGCCAGGGCCGCACCGTCGACTTCCGCAACACCATTGTCATCCTGACAAGCAACCTGGGGTCGCAGTACCTGGTGGACCCGGGGCTCACTGCCGACGCGCAGCACGACGCCGTGATGGCGACGGTCCGGGCGACGTTCAAGCCGGAGTTCCTGAACCGGCTGGACGAGGTGGTGCTCTTCGACGCCCTCGGCAGCGAGGAGCTGCAGCACATCGTCGACCTCCAGGTGCAGGCTCTGGCCAACCGGCTGGCGGCACGCCGCATCACGCTGGACGTGACCCCGGCAGCCCGCGAGTGGCTGGCGCTCACCGGCTTCGACCCGCTGTACGGAGCCCGACCGCTGCGGCGGCTTGTACAAAGCGCCATCGGCGACGCGCTGGCCCGGGCACTCTTGGCAGGGGAGGTCGTCGACGGAGACACTGTGCGGGTGGACACCGACCAGAGTGGTGAGGGCCTGCGGGTGAGCCGCGGGTGACCTCACCCAGCACCGACCGGGGACGGCGGCCGCGCGAAGTGACGTTTGCGGGCGTCCAGATCGTCCTGGGCAGTGTGTTGGTGCTCGTCGCGGCGTTCAACGGTATGGCGCAGCTGAGGAGCACCGAGATGCGTGAGGCGCTCAACAAGATGCTGCAGATGGAGCAGGCGGCCACCCTGAACCTCACGCTCGAGTCTGCCCGCACCCTGGCTAAGTACACGCTCCTGGCGTCCGGTGCTGCCGCCGCCGTGTCCCTGGTGCTCGGCATCTTCGTGATGCGCCGTGACCGGTCGGCCCGCCTGGCTCTGACGATCATGGGCGGGCTCATCGGGCTCGTTACGCTGGCGGGTGGCCCGGCGGCGTGGGTGGTCACCGCGTACGTCGGCGCGGCTGTGCTGCTGCTGTGGACGAAGGCGGCGCGGACGTGGTTCGCATCCGCGAAGTCGGAGCAGACGCCCGGATGGGGCCCGCCGCCGGGTCAGACGTGGCCACCACCTCCATCGCCACCTGACCGGCGCTGACGCCGTACGCGCGAAGTCGGCGTTGGCGTCCGTCCTCGGGCGCGAGGCGGTCCCAACGGACTACGCTCGTTACGACCGTTCCAGCACGGAGGAAGACATGTCC
>JAUJOO010000001.1:314914-319878 GCA_030447585.1 Nocardioidaceae bacterium
GGCACACTGTTGGCGGGCTGCATCCTCACCTGGATCGGTAGTGCCTTCGGCCTACTCATCGGGCTCCTCTTCCTCGGCGTGAGCGGCAATCCGGACCTCGCGGAAGCTCTCGACGCGGCGGGAGCCGAGGATGTGGAGATTTTCTTGCAGATTTTCGGCGGTCTGCTTGCCGTCTGGTCCCTGCTGGCCGCTGTCCTCGCCGTTTTCACCTTCATGGGCAAGCGATGGGCGGCGGTGGCGCTAGCCGTGGTCGGCAGTTTGTACGCCGCGCTGGTGATGTCCGGGATTGTCAGGTCCGGAGATCCCACCGGAGTGGTGATCATAGCCTGGGTCCTGGGGTCGTTGGCATTGATCTTCTCCGGGTCGAAGGAGTGGTTTGCCCACAAGTCCGGCAAGAACGTCAGCTACTGAGCAGGGAGAGGCGCTTGACCGCCTCGTCGAGGACGTCGTCTCGCTTGCAGAATGCCCAGCGCACCAGGGACTTGCCGGCTCGCGGGTCGTCGTAGAAGACCTGATGGGGGATGGCGACCACGCCACACCGTTCCGGGAGGTCACGACAGAAGGCCACCCCGTCGTCGTAGCCGAGAGGTGTGATGTCGGTGGTGACGAAGTAGGTTCCCTGTGGGGTGAAGACGTCGAAGCCGATATCGCGCAGCCCGGCGCACAGTCTGTCGCGTTTCGCCTGCAGCGTCGTACGAATCTCAGTGAAGTAGTCGTCGCCCAGCCCGAGCGCCTGCGCGACCGCCGGCTGCAAGGGCGCACCGGAGGTGAACGTCAGGAACTGCTTTGCGGTCGTCACCGCCCGTACCAGCTGCGCCGGCCCGACCGCCCAGCCAACCTTCCAGCCGGTGAAGGAGAACGTCTTGCCGGCGCTGGAGATCGTCAAGGTGCGGTCGCGCATGCCGTCGTACGTCGCCAGCGGGCGATGCCGAACACCGTCGAACGTCAGATGCTCGTACACCTCGTCGGTGATGACGAGCAGATCGTGCTCGCAGGCCACGTCGACGACGGCCTGCAGCTCGGAGTCGCCCAGAACGGTGCCGGTCGGGTTGTGTGGGCTGTTGACGAGCAAGGCCTTGGTGCGGGGCGAGACGGCGCTGCGGAGCATGGCGACGTCGAGACGGAAGTCAGGTGCTCGCATCGTGACCGGGACGCGGACGCCTCCTGCCATGGCGATGCCGGCCGCGTAGGAGTCGTAGTAGGGCTCGAGGGCGACCACCTCGTCGCCGGGGTCAATCAGTGCGAGCAGCGCGGCAGCGATGGCTTCGGTAGCCCCGGTGGTGACCAAGACCTCGCTGTCCGGATCTGCGGTGACGCCGTAGAAGCGCTGTTGATGATCTGAGACGGCTTGCCGCAGCTCCGGGACACCGGGACCGGGAGCGTACTGGTTGCGGCCTTCGCGCAGGGCTCTGACGGCGGCTTCGATAATCTCGGGTGGCCCGTCGGTGTCGGGAAAACCCTGCCCTAGGTTGATTGCCCTGGTCCGCAAGGCGAGGGCCGACATCTCCGCGAAGATCGTCGTACCGAGTCCGGAGAGTCGGTCCGCGGGTGGGAAGCTGGGCATCTGCTCAGAGTAGTGACGTGGGCGGTTGCTGGCGCTGCTCACTCTTGACAGGACGTCTAGCGCCTCGCGGGACGGGCGGTATGGAGCAGGATCGTTACAGTGGCAGGGCTATGGAAAGCACACCTCTTCGGGTGACGGACGACGCCCCGCCCGACCCGGCGCCCGCGGCGGCGCGGCGTCCGCGTTCCGATCGGCGGTGGGCGGTGCTGGGGATCGTCGTTTTTCTCATCCTGTCTGGGTTGGGGTCGCTGAGCTACCTCGGATGGAAGTACGTCGGCACCGACCTTGTCGCGGGCCGCGGCCACGTCGAGCTGACGCAGGAGATCCGCGAGCGGTGGCAGCACCCCACGGTCGGTGACGTCGTCGGCCCTTCCGCCTCGCCGGCGTTGGGAAGCGCCGATGCGCTGGTTCGCATTCCGAGGTTCGGTCCCGACTTCGAGATGCCGCTGGTAGAAGGTGTGCGCGACGAGGATCTGGCCAAGGGGATCGGCCACTTCCCGGGCGCCGGACCGGGGCAGCTGGGAAACTTCGCGCTCTCCGCCTATCGGGTGACCTACGGTGAGCCCTTCAAGGAGATGGCCCAGCTGCGACCAGGCGATCGGGTGATCGTCGAGAAGTCGGACGCCATCTACACGTACGTCCTCGACACCAATCCCAATGATGTGGTCGTGCCATTCACCGAGACCTGGGTGATCAGCCCGGTGCCGGTGCCGCCCGGAGGAGAGGCTCCAGCGGGCATGCCGACGTTCGACTCGAAGACGCCCACCCAAGCAGTCATCACACTGACCACGTCCTCCGAGCCGCTGCACGCCGACAACCGGATGGTTGCCTTCGGTCACCTCGTCGAGACGACCCCGAAGTAACCCAGATTCCAGCTGCCACGCTGCAGGCAAACCCGTGTTTGCGATGTAAACCGTCCAGTTGGCTGGTTAACATCGCAAACCTGCGGTGCAGAGGGAGGGTTTGCGATGTTGACCTCTACTCGAGCCGGTGAGTCGGTGACCGGGTCAGCCATGACGAGGAGAGCCCACGTCGAGCGGTTTCAACCGCGGGTTCAGCCATGAGGAGGAGAGCCCACGTCGAGCGGTCAGGCCCCGTCGGGCAGCCGGCGGCGCCCGGCACTCTGAAGTTTTACTTCACTCCAGAGTCGCATGCTGGCCCGTTCGAAGTTCTGCGGTAGGACATCGGTCCAATAGATCCGACTCACGCCTATACCTTCTCCACGGACTCGGTCCTCGCGGACCTTCTCCAGCCACACCACTTTCTCCGCCGTTACGGTTTCGCCGTAGTGGTTGATCTGGTTCTGGTACTTCACCCTGCCATCACACTCGAACAAATGGTTGAGCGCTGGGGAGTACAGGTCACCCACGGCGCGCCGACCGTCGGCGAACACGATGACGTACTGCGGCACTACGTCCGTGATACCCATGTCACAAAGCAAGAGTCGGCCAAGCGTCTCGATCGGCGTCTCGGCACGCCCGTCCGCGAAGTGAGCGACCGCCTTGATGGTTGGCCCGCGCGGCTCTGAACCAAGTGCATCGACGCGCTCGAGCAGGTCGTCTCTGGTTGTTCCTGCAGCCAAGGCAGAGTCAGCTGCTACCAGCCCGGAGCGAAAGCCATACTCCCGGCTGATGTCGATGGCGGTCCGCAGCGGGTCGGTGACCCGAGCTCCCTCCACCTCGATGACGTGGTGGTGATCGAGCGAAGCGGGGTGGTGCTTAATGCCTGACTGGACTCGGCTGCTGCGGCCGTTGGTTTTGCGGGTCAGGTGGCTCAGCGCATCGTCGACGCCGTACACAGACAGTGACTGCACCCGGGCGGCGGAAGTGTGACTCAAGACCGCGTCTGAGGCACAGACCAGAAGGGCGGCTCGATCGGTCAATGTGAGTCGCTGTGGGAGAGTCAGCTGCTGCCACAGCGCGAGCTCGCAGTAGACGCCGTACCGAACGCGTACCCAGGGCCCTCCAGGGCTGGTCATAGCGTCGAACTCACGGTCGGTGTAGCCGGTGGAGAGCGCCTGCCGACGCAGGAACAGCCCATGTTGGCTTGCGGCCACAGCCGGTAATCCAGACCTCATGTGCCGACTATGCCGGTACCTGCGTGCCTTAGCGGGCCGGTTTCAGTAGCTGTGGATAACGTCCCCAGAGAAACCGCTGGGGAAAGGGTGCGAACGCCCAAACCGCGACACGAGATTGCGCCTACCATCGGCTGAAGCGAACCGCAAACCCATCCTTTGCACCGCAGGTCTGCGATGTTCACCAGCCATTTGGACGGTTTACATCGCAAACCCGGGGGGGCCGCGCTAGGGGGAGTGGAAGGGTCAGGAGAGGGAGGTGCCGGCGGAGCGGAGGTTCTCGCAGGCTTCGACGACACGGGTCGCCATCCCGGCCTCGGCCAGCTTGCCGTAGGCGCGCGGGTCGTACGCCTTCTTGTCGCCCACCTCGCCGTCCACCTTGAGTACGCCGGAGTAGTGGGTGAACATGTGGTCGACGATCGGACGGGTGAAGGCGTACTGGGTGTCGGTGTCGACGTTCATCTTGACGACGCCGTAGTCGAGCGCCGCACGGATCTCCTCGAGCGTCGAGCCGGACCCACCGTGGAACACCAGGTCGAACGGCTTTGCGTCGTCGCCCAGGTCGTGCTCCTTCGCCACCGCCTCCTGGGCAGCCTTCAATATCTCGGGGCGCAGCTTCACGTTGCCCGGCTTGTAGACGCCGTGCACGTTGCCGAAGGTGAGCGCCGTCAGGTAGCGCCCGTGCTCGCCGAGACCAAGAGCCTCCGCGGTCCTGAGTGCGTCGCCGGGTGTCGTGTACAGCTTCTCGTCCATCGCCCCGACGATGCCGTCCTCTTCGCCGCCGACGACGCCGACCTCGATCTCGAGAACGACGTTCGCGGCCGCCGCGTCGGCCAGCAGCTCCTTGGCGAACGACAGGTTCTCCTCGAGGGGCACCGCCGAGCCGTCCCACATGTGGGACTGGAAGACCGGCAGGCCACCCGAGTCGACGCGCTGCTTCGACAACTCGAGCAACGGACGGACGAAACCGTCGAGCTTGTCCTTCGGGCAGTGGTCGGTGTGGAGCGCGATGTTGACCGGGTAGCTCTTGGCCGCCTCCTGCGCGAACGCCGCCAACGCGAGCAAGCCCGCCACCATGTCTTTGACTGAAGCGCCGGAGAGGAACTCCGCGCCGCCGGTCGAGACCTGCACGATGCCGTCGCTTTCGGCCTCCGCGAAGCCCCTCATCGCCGCATGCAGCGTCTGAGACGACGTGACGTTGATGGCGGGGTACGCGAAGCGGCCCTCCTTCGCCCTGTCGAGCATGGCGGCGTACACGTCGGGGGTGGCGATCGGCATCAGGAACTCCGTCTCGGTGTCAGCGGTGGCGGTGTCAGCGGTGGCGGT
>JAUJOO010000001.1:319978-356530 GCA_030447585.1 Nocardioidaceae bacterium
GCATGCCTCGCGCATCTGCGCGCTCAGCCCCGGGCCTTCCTGGCCGAAGACGAGCACGCAGCGGCGCGGCAGCTCTGCCTTCTCCAGCGCCACCGCACCAGGCAGGTTGTCGACCCCCAGCAGCGGCAGGGCCTCGCCGACCGCCCAGTCCACCAGCGAGTCGACGGTTTTATGGTGGCGCACGTGCTGGTAGCGGTCGGTCACCATGGCGCCGCGGCGGTTCCACCGCTTGCGGCCCACGATGTGCACCTGCGCGGCCAGGAAGGCATTCGCGGTCCGAACGACTGACCCGATGTTGAAGTCGTGCTGCCAGTTCTCGATCGCGACATGGAAGCCATGCCGTCTGGTGTCGAGGTCAGCGACGATCGCCTCGAGACGCCAGTACCGGTAGCGGTCTGCCACGTTGCGACGGTCACCGTGACGGAGGAGCTCGGGGTCCAGACGCGGGTCGTCGGGCCAGACGCCTGGCCACGGTCCCACCCCGACGTCATACCGGCTCACGGGGCCAGTCGGTGTCTCCACCGGCGTAACACTAGGTGCCGGTTACGCTCGGGGGGTGCTGACCGACCCGCAAGGCCTCTTGCTGCTCGGTGGTCTGCTCGACCCGCAGTACCTGATCGACCAGTTCGGGACGTACGCCCTGTGGGGTGCACTGCTCGTGATCTTCATCGAGTGCTGGCTCTTCCCGTTCCTCCCTGGTGACTCGCTCCTCTTCTTGGTTGGTCTGCTCATCTCGCAGCAGGAGCAGATCACGGTGCCGCTGTGGTTGGCGTGCCTTTTGCTCACCGTCTCGGCGATCGCGAGCAACGTGGTCGGCTACGGCGTCGGGGCCAGGGTGGGGCCGGCGATCTTCAACAAGCCGGACTCGCGCTTCTTCAAGCAGAGCCACGTCGACAAGACGTTCGCGTTCTTTGACAAGTACGGCAACCGCGCGATCGTGCTCGCGCGCTTCGTCCCCATCGTGCGGACCTTCATCACCTTGGCCGCGGGCGTCGGGCACATGCCGTTCCGCCGCTTCATCACCTACTCCGCCATCGGCGGGGTCCTGTGGGCGACGGGGGTGACGTTGCTCGGCTACTGGCTCGGGCAGGTGGACTTCGTGGCCCGCCACATCGACCTCATCCTGCTCGGCGTCGTGGCGTTGTCGGTCCTCCCGATCGCGTTCGAGGCGCTGCGGGCGCGTTCGGCGAACCGCGACGAGCGGTATGACGACGAGCATGAACGCGAGCAGGTGCTCCGCGACGAAGTCACCGACCCAGACTGACCCGCCGCGAGTACCGGCAGGGGCTTGCCGAGTCGCCCGCCCTCACGTGCAGTGAGCTGCTCACCGGTGGGTCAGGAGGTCGGGGGGTGGAGCGGGGCTTCGGGGTCACAGTCGGCGAGGAATCCGCGGCAGCGCTGTGCTTCTTCGTGGTCGCCGATGCGCTCGGAAGCGTCTGCCAGGGCGGCCAGGCAGCGCAGAAAGCCCCGGTTCGGCTCATGGGACCACGGGACGGGGCCGTGTCCCTTCCAGCCGCTCTTGCGGAGCGCGTCGAGCCCCCGGTGGTAGCCGACCCGGGCATAGGCGTAGCCCTGCAGGTCGCGCCCTTCGGCCAGGGCGGCCTCAGCGAGGGTGGCCCAGGCGAGCGGCGAGGCGGGGTGGGACATGGCCACGGACTCCGGGTTGCCGTGATTGGCGAGTGGCTCGGCGGCGGGGTCGTCCGCAAGCAGGGTGGGAGGCGGGCCGCCGAGGAGGTTGTCGAACGTCATACGGCCATCTTGCCTGTGCCGTCGCGGCGTCCTCGGCGACCGGAAGCCTCCGAACCCCGGGACGGGTCAAGGTATCGAGTTACGCGGAGGCCTTGGAGTCAACGCGGAGCCATTGCTTATGAGCCCTCGATTCCGATAGTGTTCAGACACCACTTTGCAGCCGCTATTGCGTGAATTGAGTGGGCAATGCTCTTTCTCTCTGCTCGGAAGTTAGCGACGTTCGGTCTAGTCTCGATCTTGGCGGTCGTCTCGGGATGCTCCGGGACCGATGCCAATAAGGGCCCCGCTGTAGCGGAGACCGATAGTGGATTCAAGGTCCTCGTTGCTGGGCCCACCAATGGGTCCGGCAGAGGCGCGTACCGGCGAACTCGATGATGTGGAGGGTTGTTTGGGCATTCGGCTGTGGAGGAACTGGTGGTGGCGCTCATTTCCGTCTGGGACGAAAGTTTCCAGCAACGGCGAAGTGACTTTCCCGACGGGCCCTTTCTCAAAGTCGGTGACAGTATCGAGGGCGGCGGCTCCTTCTACGAGGACCGGACTCCTGATCCCGCCCGAAGGTGCCCGACGTCTGCAGCGGTGCTGCGATGATCCTCATCGGTGATTTGGACGCGCTGTGATCCTGGGGGACTCCGTGTCAGCGGCAGTCGCCGGTGTCAGCCGGCCGTGTCGCCGTCGCCGTCGCTCTGCCGGGGGTCGGGAGCTGCATGGCGAAGGCGCGAGGCTGGACCCGCCACGTTCGCGCCCGAAACGGACCCGTCAGCTCCCGTCCGCGTTGCACCAGAACGCTTCCCCGCTCACCGAGACAGTCCTCGCCCGCACGGCGCGCACGTCATCACGTTCCTCGTGAGTGCCACGCTTGAGGTGTACGCCGTACAGCAGTCGCTCTCGGGGATCGACGGCGAACGAGACCACGACATCGACCGCGCCGTCCGTCGGGTCCGCCTTGCGGGGCCAAGGCGGTGCCGCCTCCAGATGTTGGGCCCATTGCCGATGCCGACCTGGAGCACGCGGTGGCGGCCCTTTGCGAGCACGCTTTCGTCTGCGACGACTCGAAGCTTGTGCCCCTGCGCGCCTTGACGCCCGCCTTGACCAGTTCGACGAGGTAACTGGCCTTGCCCAGCCGCTTCTTCCACGGCTTCGCCTTCGCGGGCTGCGTCGGCACCCACGCCGATATGGACGGCGTTGACGACGATGCCGGACTTGTCGTCGACCAGCACGTCGACCTCGACGGTGGGGCCGTCGCTCGCCGATCACGCCGGCCGCCTCGGCCGGTGCTGGGAATGCCCACCCCGCTCGCGAAGTCGTTGCCCGTTCCGAGTGGGATGAGCCCGATCGTCGGACCGCTCAGGTCGCCGGCGTCGAACAGCACTCCGACCACCGCGTGCAGGCTGCCGTCACCTCCCGCGACCACCACGTCTCGTCCGTCCCGACCGCCGAGGACCTCACGCAACTCGTCGACGTCGCCGGTGCAGGCGACCCGGACGTCCGCCCTGGACCGCAGCACAACGAGCGCTTCCTCGACCGCCTCCTTCGTCATGGGTGCCCGCCTCGGCGCTGGTGATGAGCAGGATCCGATCCACGCGCCGAACTCTAGTGGTGCCGGTCGGAGGACTTGAGCATCTGGCAGCGACCTGGCTGGCGAGCGCGCGTCTGGGACGGCTTCGACCTCCGCTGTGCTGTGCGGTTCCGCCAGCATTCAGCCGCAGAGCCCTGGCTGTTGCACGCTGGTTGATGCATACAGCCGGGCTTCGATGTCTGCGTCGTACGACGTGGACGTCGGGCCGAGAGGTACGAGGAGACGGTGCGCACATGCCCGCGATCGTGATCGTCGGAGCCCAGTGGGGGGACGAGGGCAAAGGTAGGGCGACCGACCTGCTCGGCAGCAGCGTCGGCTACGTCGTCAAGTTCAACGGCGGCAACAACGCCGGCCATACGGTCGTGATCGGCGCGAGACCTACGCCCTCCATCTCCTCTCGAGTGGCATCCTGGACAGCCGGCTGCATCCCGTGATCGGCAACGGTGTCGTCGTCGACCTCGGGGTCCTGGTCGAGGAGCTCGACGCCTCGAGGCGCGTGGATCGACGAAGGCCCTGCTCGTCAGCGCCAACGCCCACCTCATCTGCGAGTACCACCGCACCCTCGACAAGGTGGCGGAGCGCTTCCTCGGTTCCCGCAAGATCGGCACGACCGGTCGGGGTGATCGGACTGGCGTACGCCGACAAGATGAACTGATCGGGGTGCGAATGCAGGACGTCTTCGACGAGAAGATCCTGCGGCAGAAGCGCTGGAGGGTGCGCGCTCGACCTCAAGAACCAGATCCTCGCCAAGATCTACAACCGCCGGGCGATCGAGGTCGACCAGATCCTCGACGAGCTGCTCGAGCACCGCGACCGGCTGGCGCCGATGGTGGCCGACACCGGCCTGGTGCTCAACCAGGCGCTCGACCGGGGCGAGACCGTGCCTCGAAGCCGGCCAGGCGACGCTGTTCGACGTCGACCACGGCACCTACCTGTTCGTGACCTCATCTTCGGCGACGGCCGGCGGCGCCTGCACCGGTTCGGCATCCCGCCGATGCGGCAGAAGGCGTCATCGGGATCGTGAAGGCGTACACGACCAGTCGGCGCAGGGCCGTCCCCACCGAGCTGCTCGACGACAGCGGCGAGTTCCTCCGCAAGACGGGCCGGGAGTACGGCACCACGACAGGACGCCCGCGGCGCTGCGGCTGGTTCGACGCGGTGATCGCCCGGTACGCCGCCCGTCAACGGGGTCACCGACTTCGTGCCGACCAAGCTCGACGTGCTGACCGGCCTGGAGACGGTGCCCGTCTGCGTCGCGTATGACGTCGACGGCGTACGCCACGACGAGATGCCCGTCAACCAGACCGACTTTCACCACGCCAAGCCGATCTACCAGGAGCTACCGGGCTGGTGGAGGACAGCATCTCGGCGGTGCGCACCCTTGCCGACCCGCCGGCGAACGCGCGCGCCTACGTCGAGACGGTCGAGGCTATGTGCGGTGCCCGCATCTCGGCGGTGGGTGTCGGACTGGGCGAGACGAGACCGCGGTCCTCCACGATCTCCTAGGTGTGGCTGGTGGCACAGGTCCACATCGCAACTCCCGCTCTACATCGTAGATCTGCGATGTAAACCGTCCAAGTGGGCCGTTACATCGCAAACGCAGGCGGCGGGTTCGGTAGGGTCGGCACCTGTGAGGGTGCTGGTGATCGGGACAGGGTGGCCGTGAGCACGCTCTCGTGCTAGCTCTTGTTCGGGACCACGACGTCGAGGCGGTCTACGCCGCACCGGCAACCCCGGGATCGCACAGGTCGCCCAGCTGCATCCCGTGGACCCGGCGGACGGCGAGGCGGTGGTGACACTGGCGGCCACGCTCGGCGTCGACCCCGTCGTCATCGGGCCCGAGGCGCCGCTTGTCGCTGGCGTCGCCGACGCCGTACGCGCTGCGGGTATCGCCTGCTTCGGCTCCGGCAGGACGCGGCGGCGGTCGAGGGCTCGAAGGCGTTCGCCAAGGACGTCATGGCGACGGCGGGGATACCCACCGCGCGCGCCCAGGTGTGAGTCACCGGCTGAGGTGGCCACCGCCCTTGACGCGTTCGGGCCGCCGTACGTCGTCAAGGACGACCGTCTCGCCGCAGGTAAAGGCGTGGTCGTGACGACCGACCGTGCCGCCGCGCTCGCCCGCGGCGTGCCAGCGGACCGTGATCGAGGAGTACCTGGACGGGCCAGAGGTGTCCTCGTTCGGCGTCTGCGACGGCGACACCGTGCTGCCGATGCAACCGGCCCAGGACTTCAAGCGCCTGCTCGACTCGGACCGCGGCCCGAACACCGGCGGCATGGGTGCCTACACCCCGCTGCCGTGGGCGCCGTCGGGGCTCGTGGAGGAGGTCGCGGCCGCCGTGCTCCGGCCATGGTAGCAGAGCTTGCTCGGCGCGGCATGCCTTTCGTGGGTCTTCTCTATGCCGGGCTGGCGCTCACCTCTCGCGGCATACGGGTGGTCGAGTTCAACGCACGCTTCGGTGACCCGGAGACGCAGGCGCTGTTGCCGCTGCTCGAGACGCTGCTCGGCCAGGTGCTGTATGCCGCGATCGACCGCCGGCTGGCCGACTCCGGGCCTCCGCTGGAGCTCCGGCGCGTCGGTGGCCGTCGTCATGGCCGCCGCCGGGTACCCAGGCTCTCCACGCAAAGGCGACGTCATCGACGGCATCGAGGCAGCGGAGTCGCTCGACGGCGTACACATCCTCCAGGCGGGTACGGCGCCCGCACCGGGCGGTCTTCTCATACCGTAGGCGGGCGGTGCTGGCGACAGCAGTCGCCGACGACCTGCCCACCGCCCGCACCCGCGCCTACGAGGGCGTCGGGGCCATCTCCTTCGACGGCGCTCAGTACCGCACCGACATTGCGGCAGCGGCCGCCGGACTGGCTGGCGCGAACGACGGCTCGCCGTCGCGCTGAGCCAGTGGACGGCAATCATGACTTCGAGCCGGAGGAGTCTCGCCCTCGATCGGGTCCGTCGGGACGCCTACCACAACGCTCTGATGGAGACGATCAACGGTCTCTACAGGCCGAGTGCATCCGCACCGAGGTCTTCCAAGATCGCCGTACCGGACCATCGCCGACATCGAGTACGCAACCGGTGGGCGGGTCGACCGGTATAACCAGCGACGCCTCCACGGAACGCTTGGCATGATGACTCCAGTGGAGTCCGAGCAGCACCACTACGCGACCCTCAACTCAGAGCCGCAACCCGTATGAGAGGGGCAGAGCACCCGGGGCGCTTCACCGCGACCGGCGTCGCCGTGGCGGTGGTCACCAGCTTGTTGTTCGCGGCCTTCGTGCACGTCTTCGGCTTCTACTGGATGGAATGTGGTCTCGTCGGGGATGGTGCGGCGGTTCCACCCGCGGCCGCATCGGACCAGGGGCGCCTGTGTCGCGCTGGGGCCGACTTCGCCCCTGCCGGCGCCGCGATTATCGCCGTCGTTTACCTGGCGGCGGCCGGCTTGGCCTGGAAGCTCTGGCGTCGAGGGACCTGGCCGTGGCGCAAGGTGATGTCGATGACCGTCCTTATCCTCTCGCCCCTTCTAGGGCTGTTGACCGCCTCCGCCCCAGCCGACGACTGCACAGAGACGCAGCAGGCGGACCGACCGTCCTCTTGTGTGCGGTCATCGGAGGGCCTTTAGCATCGATGGGAGCTCAATGAGGAAGATCACTGGTAAGCAGCTGCTTCCGGGCGTGGCCGCACTCGCCCAACGATGCATTGGGTCAACTCCTGTCGCAATCTCAATAGGCCTCGCTAACTGTCGAGAGCTTCGGGCCCTTGGTGAATCCCTCTACGGGATACTGAGGCCGTGACCATCCCGAACGTGCTCGCCACGCGGTACGCCTCCCCAGCGATGCGCGAGCTGTGGTCACCAGAGGCAAGGGTCATCGCGGAGCGCCGCCTGTGGATCGCCGTCCTCCAAGCGCAGCGCGAGCTTGGCGTCGACGTGCCAGACGGTGTCGTCGAGGACTACGAGCGTGTCGTTGACCACGTCGACCTGGAGTCCATCGCGGAGCGGGAACGCACGACCCGCCATGACGTCAAGGCGCGGATCGAGGAGTTCTGCTCGCTTGCCGGCCAGCAGCACATCCACCGAGGTATGACGAGCCGCGACCTGACCGAGAACGTGGAGCAGCTGCAGATCCGCACGTCTTTGCTCCTGACGCGGACCAAGATGATCGCCACCATCGCGCGGCTTGGTGAGCTCGCCGCCCAGCATCGCGACCTTGTCATGACCGGCCGGACCCACAACGTCGCCGCCCAGGCAACCACGCTCGGCAAACGGTTCGCCTCCACCGCTGAAGAGATGCTGCTCGGCCTACAGCGGCTCGACGAGCTGAGCGCCCGCTACCCCCTGCGCGGCATCAAAGGCCCCGTCGGCACGTCGCAGGACCAGCTCGACCTCCTCGAAGGAGACCCCGCCAGGCTCGCCGACCTTGAGCAGCGGGTCTGTGAACACCTCGGCTTCGACCACGTACTGACCAGCGTCGGCCAGGTCTACCCGCGGTCCCTCGACTTCGACGTCGTCTCCTGCCTCGTGCAGGGCGTGGCGCCCCTGAGCAGCCTCGCTACCACGATCCGGCTGATGGCTGGGCACGAGCTCGTCACGGAGGGCTTCCAGCCCGGGCAGGTGGGTTCGAGCGCGATGCCGCACAAGATGAACACCCGCTCCTGCGAGCGCGTCAACGGGCTCGCCGTCGTACTGCGTGGCCAGCTGTCCATGGTGAGCGAGCTCGCCGGAAGCCAGTGGAACGAGGGAGACGTCTCCTGCAGCGTGGTACGCCGCATCGCTTTGCCCGACGCGTTCTTCGCAGCCGACGGGCTCTTCGAAACCTTCCTGACCGTGCTGGCGGAGTTCGGGGTTTTCCCGGCTGTGGTGCAACGCGAGCTCGAGCGCTACCTGCCGTTCCTCGGCACGACGAAGATCCTGACCGCGGCGGTCCAGCGCGGCGTCGGCCGCGAGACCGCCCACGAGGTGATCAAGCAGCACGCCGTCTCGGTTGCCCTGCAGATGCGGGAGAAGGGCGCCGAGCGCAACGACCTCCTCGACCGGCTCGCTGCAGATGAACGGCTCGGGCTCAACGCTGTCGACCTGGCGGCGATGGTGGCCGAGCCGCTGTCGTTCACCGGAACGGCGGGTACGCAGGTCGACGACGTCGTACGCCGCATCGAGCAGCTAGCCGCGACGGACCGGGAGGCCGCCAGCTATCGGCCGGGCGCGATCCTCTGAACTGCGCTACGGCCGACAACAACTGCTGGGCAACCAGTCCTCGCCGAGCCAGCGGTCACGCTGCGGTGTCACTCGTGATCAGGTATGAGTCGCCATTCGGCTGCAAGGTGAGCTGCTTCGTCTCCGTCGACGTGGTTCCGTTGGTCCTGGTATATGTCGCCGTGTATGTGACCGTTTGGCCGTCCGCATCCACTCTGAGCAGGTCCACCGAGGCGATACCTCTCCAGAAGCCGTTGTACGTGCCCCGTCCTCCCATCGCCTGGCGCATCGACGGGGCGATGAAGCTCCAGCCGGTGTCGAGGTCGCCGGGCACGATGCTGAAGTAGGTCTGCGCGAACTCCACCGGGCTGGAAGCCGGCGGGTCGACCGGCGCAGTGGTGGTGGTCGGCGGCGAAGAGGACGTGGGTGGCGTCGAGGTCGTTGGTGGCGTCGACGATGTCGTTGGTGGCGTCGACGAGGTCGTCGGTGGCGTCGACGAGGTCGTTGGATCGTCGGGGGTCCTCGTTTTCGTCTCAGGCGGTGTCGTGGGGTCGTCTTTGGTGGTCTTGTCTCCGCTAGTGCTCGGGGGTGCCTTCGTCTTGTCGCCGGGGGTCGTCGAGGTGGTGTCTGCGACAGTGGCTTCGTTGTCGTCGGCCCCGCCGAGGTCGAGGGTGTTCCATAGCAGGGCGCCGGCACCCAGGAGCACCAGCAGAGCAAGCGCCGCCATCGCCAGGCGGCCGGACCGGCTGCCTTCCCGCGGAGCTGGCCCGGCGTCTTCTTCGCCGGCGTCTCCGCGATCGCCGTACCAGCTGCTCGACAGCGCTGGCATCGCCACCGGCTGCTCGTAGGTGGGCTCGACCGCGGCCGGGATCGAGGTGGTGGGCGGCTCACGGCCAGCCGCCGGCTCGTCAGCGACCGTCGCTACCGCCAAGGGGGCTGTCCGAGGGCTGGTCTGCTGCTCCACCTCACGCAGCCCCTCCAGCGCCTCGGCCATCGTCGACCGCTGGCTCGGATCGGGGTCCAGCATGCCGGCGAGCACTCCAGTGAGAGGCCCGGCATGAGTCGGAGGTGGCAGCGGGTCTCGGGCGATGGTCATCAGCATCGCCAGCGGGTTGGCCTGTGAGTCGTACGGCGGCCTACCTTCCGTGGCGGTGTAGAGGGTGATGCCGAGAGCCCAGACGTCTGAGGCGAAGGTGGGGTCCTCACCGCGCGCGAGCTCGGGGGAGAAGAAAGCCGGTGTTCCCGTCACCATCCCGGTCTGCGTGAGGTGGACGTCTTGGTGGCCGCGGGCGATGCCGAAGTCGCTGATCTTGGCCGCGTCGTCGTCGCCGACCAAGATGTTGCCCGGCTTGATGTCGCGATGAACGATCCCCAGCGCATGGGCGCTGTTCAGCGCCGCGGCTACCTGGGCGCCTACGCGTGCCACCCGATCCGGCGACAACCTGCCCTCGGCGGCGATCAGCTGCGACAGCGTCTGGGACGGCACGTACTCCATGACGAGCCAGGTGCTGCCGGCATGCTCGACGACGTCGTAGATGGAGACGGCGTTCTTGTGGTTGAGTGCTGCGGCCAGTCGAGCCTCGCGCATTGCCCGCGCTGTGTCCCCTGGGGACTCCCCGGGCAGGAACCCGACCTGCTTGACTGCGACTTGTCGGTGCAGAGTTTCGTCGGTGCACAGCCACACCGTGCCCATGCCGCCCTTTCCGACGGCACGCACGACGCGGTACCGGCCGGCAATGGTCTCGGGCTGCATCACGAACAATTTACCCTGTATGGGGTGCGGCTAACGGTCACCGCTGCTCGGTTACCCGGGCCAGGGGTGCGCTGGCGAGGCAACCAGGTCGGCACCTACATTGAGCGCATGTCTACCTCTGCCTGCAACAAGCAAACGTCCGCCAGCCCTGAGCGGGTCTGGGCCGTCCTCAGCGACGGTTACCGGTACGCCGACTGGGTCCACGGCACCAAGGAGATCAGGGCCGTCGACGACGGCTGGCCGGCTGTCGGAACGTCGATCCACTTCACGGCAGGCGTCGGTCCCATCACATACAAGAACGAGACGACCTCCCGCGAGTGTATCCCCGGGCAGAAGCTGGAACTGGAGGTCCATGGCTGGCCGGCCGGAACCGCTCGAGTCGGGATACGGATCAGCCCCTCCGGTACCGGCAGCATCATCACTTTGAACGAGCACCCGCTGCGTGGACCCGCGCGACTGCTCCACAACCCGCTCACCGCACTCGGTTTCAAGGTGCGGGTGAAGCTGATGCTCGAGCACCTGGTGAAGGTGGTCGAGGAGGGGCACAAATAACTGCCACCCGGTCCTGCCGGTCAGCGGTTGGGGATCAGCCGTCGTAGGCGGTGATGGGCCAGCGCCGCGCGGGCGGCGTTGGCGCCGGGAGCGCCGTGCACGCCTCCGCCGGGATGAGCGGAGGCCGAACCCAGATAGAGACTCTTGATGGGGGTCTCGGCACGGCCGAGTCCGGGGATCGGCCGGAACACCAGCTCTTGGTGCAGGTTCGCCGTGCCGCCGTTGATGGCGCCGTTGTGGAGGTTGGCGTCTCGGGCCTCCAACTCGCGCGGCCCCAGTACCCGACGAGCCAGAACCCGGTCGCCGAAGCCTGGCGCGAAGCGCTCCACCCTGGCCTGCATCAGATCGGCCATCAGTTCGAGGTCTGACTCGTCCCAGTCGCCACGTATCCCGGCGTCCCCGGCGTCGCCTCGAGCGTGCTGCGGGACATGGCAGTACGCCCACATCGACTCGGTGCCGGCCGGAGACCGGGTCGGGTCCGTCGCGGTCATTTGTCCCATCAGCAGGAACGGGTTGGACGGGACGGTGTGCCCGCTCAACTGTGCAGCGGTCGTCGACAGCTCATCCATCGAGTGCGCGATGTGCACGGTGCCAGGAGCGAGTGAAGGGCTCGGGTCCCAGGGGATTGGCGTGGACAGCGCCCAGTCGACCTTCACCGTCGCGGGATCCCAGTCGAACCGCTCGACCCCGCGGCGTACCCGCGGCGGCAGGTGCGCCCAGTCGACGAGGCCCCCGTAGAGTGCGGGAGCCGTGACCGCTGCAACCACGGCGCGGGTCGCGCCGATCTCGTCACCATCGACGAGGCGTACGCCGACCGCCCGGCCTCCGCGGACGTCGATCGACGCCGCCTCCCGGCCCAGCTCGACGGTGCCGCCCAACGAGTCGAGCCGACGGGCGAGCGCCTGGGTCAGCTCACCGGCTCCTCCTTGTGGCGAGGGGAAGCCGACTGTCTGGCCGAGCATGGTCATGATCAGCCCGAAGATGCCCGAGCCAGCACCCTCGGGGCTGAAGTCGGCGTGCAGGGCGTTGCCGGCGAGGAGCAGCCTGGCGCCCTCGCCGGAGAAGTTCTCCTCGGCCAGCCGGCGTACGGAGATGAGAAGCGTCCGTAGCCCGCCCGCCCCGGCGTGCCGAGGCAGGTTGACAGCCAGGCGCAGCCCGCCCCGTATCGGTGGGAATGGCGAGATCAGCGAGGTGATGAGATCCGGGCCGTAGCCGTCCCATTCGGCGCAGAGCTTCAGCCACGCCTCGCCGTCGCCGGGTGACAGTTCGTCGAGACCGGCTGCTGTGTCGTGGCGGTCGCGGTGGAGTATCGCCCAGCCGCCCTCGGGCAGAGGGTTGCCCAGCACGGCCGGGGCATGCACCCAGGTCAGCCCGTACTCCTCCAGGTGCAGCGACTCGATCGTCTGCGAGGCGGCGGCCAACGGGTAGAAGGCGCTGAAGGTGTCGTGGCGGAAGCCCTCATGCACCTCCGTATCGGTCCTGACCGCGCCGCCCAGAGTCGGCTGTGCCTCGAGCACGGTGACCGACCAGCCCTGATCGGCCAGCAGGTTGGCGGCGACGAGGCCGTTCGGCCCCGCTCCGATCACGACAGCGTCCGTCATACCCCCATCTTGGACCTGGCTGAGCCCACCCGCGCAGGCAGGGCTTCGCGCCTTGGGCAGGATGGGGCCATGACCTCGCCCCGCGACGGCTCCCACCTCGACACCCCACCACTGAACGGCCCGCACCGCGACGGCCCTGGAGCAGCGGTCGGGACGGGCTTTGTCGACCGGCGCCCGACTGTCGAGGGGGCGCGCCATGTCCACTCCGGCAAGGTGCGAGACCTCTACGAGCTCCCCGACGGCCGGCTGCTGATGGTGGCGACCGACCGCATCTCCGCCTTCGACTTCGTGCTGAGCCCCGCGATCCCCGACAAGGGGGTCATCCTGACCCGGATGTCACTGTGGTGGTTCGACATGCTCGGCGACCTAGTGCCGAACCACATCTTCTCGACAGACGTCCCCGACGTGGTCGCTGACCGGGCGGTGCTCTGCGAGAAGCTCGACATGTTCCCTGTCGAGTGCGTGGTGCGTGGCTACCTGACAGGCTCGGCGTTGTCGGACTACCGGGTTGGCGGGGTGGTCTGCGGCATCGAGCTTCCGCCGGGGCTGACCGAGGGCTCGCGTCTGGAAAAGCCGATCTTCACCCCGGCCACCAAGGCCGACTCGGGCGAGCATGACGAGAACGTCGCGTACGAGGCGGTGGTGGAGACCGTAGGCAGTGATCTGGCCGCGCAGCTCCGCACGTTGTCGCTGGAGGTCTACGGCAGGGCCGAGGGCGTCGCCCACGAGCGCGGCATCATCGTCGCCGACACCAAGCTCGAGTTCGGCGCCCGCCCGGACGGCACGGTCGTGCTCGCCGACGAGGTACTGACCCCCGACTCGTCGCGGTTCTGGCCCGCCGACAGGTGGCGGCCGGGCCGGGCCCAACCGTCGTACGACAAGCAGGTCGTGCGCGACTGGCTGACCAGCCCCGCCTCCGGCTGGGACCGGGGTTCGGACCAGCCACCGCCACCGCTTCCCGACGAGATCGTCGCGAAGACGCGTGAGACGTACGTCTCTGCCTATGAGCAGCTCACCGGTGACCGGTTTGAGTGACACAGCGATCGGTCGCTACCGTGCACGCCCCGCAGTTCGGGGCGTCGGTCACGGCCCTGTCACAAGGGCCTGGTGAGCCTGACATCCTCTTCTTGATAGCCCCGAGCCTTGTAGAAGGCTCGTGCCGCCCCGTTGGCCGCACCCGTCTCCAGCGTTAGATGGGCAACGCCCCGGTGACGGGCCCAACCTTCGGCATGGTCCATGAGCAGACTGCCGATGCCCCGGCCTTCATGCTCCCTTGCTACGACGAGCTCTCCGACGTACCCGTCGACGGCGCCGCTGAAATGCCGTCGCTCCCCGACCGAGACGAACCCAACCACCATGTCGGCGACCACGGCCACGAAGAACGCATGCCCGGGCTGATCAGCGGACGACAGGGAGCCTCTGACCCAGTTCTCGACCGCTCGTCGTACGTCGGCTGGAGCGCGCCAGGGGGCGACACCTTCCGTCAGGCGCGGCGCCAACGCTCTGACTGCCACGTGGTCTTCTGGCCGCACCTGGCGAACGACAGGCTGGTCCTTGCCCACCCCACCACTCTGTCACGTCGAGGGATCTGGACTTATCGTGGAGCGGTCTGCAGAAGGCTTCGGTGCCGGTGCCACGAGCGTGGCGGCGCCAAGCCCTGGTCGATACGTTGTGGCGGTTACCCCACGCCACGCCCTGCCTCTGGAGGTCCATAGTGCTCAACCTGGCCGTGATGCTCGAAGACAGCGCTCGCAAGGTGCCGGACCGTGAAGCCATTGTGTTCGGCGACACCCGTCTGAGCTACGCCAAGGTCGACGCGATGGCGAACCAAGTGGCGAATCTCCTGGTGGAGCGGGGGATCCGGCCCGGGGACAAGGTTGCCTTGACATGCCCGAACCTCCCTTACTTCCCTGTCATCTACTTCGGCATCCTCAAGGCAGGAGCCGTCGTCGTGCCACTCAACGTCCTCTTCAAGGGGCGGGAGGTGGCGTACCACCTCGGCGACTCCGACGCGAAGGCGTACTTCTGCTTCGAGGGGACCGCAGAGTTGGCCATGGCCGAGGCGGGCCTGGCCGGCTTCGACCAGGTGGACGCCTGCGAGCACTTCTTCGTCATACCCGCGGATCCGACGGGGCCTGTCCCGGTCGAGGCGGGCGACCATTTCTTCGCAGCGACGAAGAATCAGCCGACGACGTTCCAAACTGTGGTCACGGAGGCAACCGACACCGCGGTCATCCTCTACACCAGCGGTACGACGGGACAGCCCAAGGGGGCCGAGCTGTCCCACGCCAACATCGCGTTGAACGTCGCGACGTGCCACCGCATCTGGGAGCTCAGCCCCCTGCGGCCAGACGTCCACCTGGTCACGCTGCCGCTCTTCCACTCGTTCGGCCAGACCGTCCAGCTCAACGCCGGCTTCGGGCTCGGGTCGACGTTGGTGTTGATGGCACGGTTCGACCCGGCCCAGGCGTTGGCGCTGATGGACAAGGAGGAGGTCACCTTCTTCGCCGGTGTACCGACCATGTACTGGGGCCTGCTGGGAGCGCTCAACGAAGATGTGGACGTCAAGAAGATCGCCGGCAACCTGCGACGCGCGGTCGCGGGCGGCGCGTCGTTGCCGGTGGAGATTCTCAAGGAGGTCAAGCAGCGCTTCGGCGTCCAGATCCTCGAGGGCTACGGACTTTCGGAGACGTCGCCCGTCGCCACCTTCAGCCATCTTGACCAGGAACCGAGAGCAGGATCCATCGGTACGCCTATCTGGGGTGTCGAGGTGAAGCTCATCGATGGTGACTGGAAGACGGTCGAGGGAGCTGACGAGGTAGGCGAGATCGCCATCCGCGGCCACAACATCATGAAGGGCTACTACAACCGCCCCGAGGACACCGACGCCGTCATGAGAGACGGCTGGTTCCGCTCGGGCGACCTCGCGCGTCGCGACGCGGACGGCTACTACTTCATCGTCGACCGGGCGAAGGACATGATCATCCGTGGCGGCTTCAACGTCTATCCCCGGGAGGTCGAAGAGGTCCTACTGACCCACGACGACGTGTCGCTTGTCGCGGTGGTCGGCGTTCCCCACGAGAGCCTGGGCGAGGAGATCAAGGCGTACGTGATCCGCACCGAGGGCGCCACCGTGACCGAGGACGAGCTGGTGGCGTGGGCGAAGGAGCAGATGGCGTCGTACAAGTACCCACGAGTTCTGGAGTTCCGCGACGAGCTGCCGATGACGGCGACCGGGAAGATCCTCAAGCGCGAACTGACCTGAACCGCTGCGGCCGAAGCCGGCGGCCACCTCGCGTTTGCGATGTAGACCGGCCGGATGGATGGTGAACATCGCAGATCTGCGATGCAGACGGGCAGCCTGCGATGTTTACATCGCAAATCGGTATGCCCCGCCGCGGGATGGCGACGTGGTCGGCCTGGCTGGGACCCGCTTAGACTTGCAACGCCCGCCCACGGACTACCTGCGGAGGAGCTTGCCGTGGCCCGTGTCGTCGTCGACGTCATGCTCAAGCCGGAGATCCTCGACCCGCAGGGCAAAGCCGTCCACGGCGCATTGCCTCGCCTCGGGTTCGAGGGAGTCGTAGCCGTACGGCAGGGCAAGCGCTTCGAGCTGGAGCTCGACGGCGACGTCACCGACGACCGCCTGGCCGAGATCCGCAATGCAGCGGAGACCTTGCTGAGCAACCCCGTCATCGAGGACTACACCGTGCGGGTGGAACAATGAAGGTCGGGGTCGTCACCTTCCCCGGCTCCCTCGACGACGTCGACGCCCGTCGAGCCGTCAACCTCGCAGGCGGCGAGGCGGTTGCGCTTTGGCATGGCGAGCGTGACCTACGCGGAGTCGACGCCGTCGTACTCCCCGGCGGCTTCTCGTACGGCGACTACCTGCGCTGCGGCGCAATCGCCCGCTTCGCCCCGGTCATGACGAGCGTCCTCAGCGCCGCGGAGTCAGGGATGCCGGTCCTCGGTATCTGCAACGGGTTCCAGATCCTCTGCGAGTCACATCTGTTGCCGGGTGCGCTCATCCGCAACCGCGAGCGACGGTTCGTCTGCCGCGACCAGCGGCTGCGCATCGAGAACGCCTCGACGGCGTGGACGTCGCAGTACGACGAGGGCGTCGAGGTCACCATCGTGCTCAAGAACGGGGAGGGTGGCTACGTCGCCGACGACACCACCCTTGACCGGTTGGAGGCCGAGGGCCAGGTCGTCGCCCGCTACCTCGGCGACAACCCAAACGGGTCGATGCGCGACATCGCCGGCATCGCCAACGAACGCGGCAACGTCGTGGGACTCATGCCGCACCCCGAGCATGCCGTCGACGACCTCTGCGGTCCCAGCACCGACGGCCTCCCCTTCTTCACGTCCGTGCTGAAGGAGCTCGCCAAGGCCTGACAGGCAGCCTCCCCGGTGATCGTTCTTGGACCGCCATTCGACCAATGGATGGTATGAACGCAGGCCGCCCTCGCGACGCAGCTCAGCGGTCCACGGGCTGGGCGCCTCGGCGTACGACGCATCGTGCCGCAGTCTGCAACGCCACGTCGATGCCACCGACCAGGTAACCAGCTGCCAACGCGTCACCCGCACCGGTGAGGTCGACCACGTCAACCGCCGGCGCCACATGCTTGCTGGCCACATCGTCGACGACGACTGTCGCACCGGCGGCCCCACGCTTGATCACCACGTCACATCGGAGGTTGCTGTGGTGGAGGTCGAGGGCTGCCCATTCTGGCTCATTCGCGAAGATCAGCGTCGGCTCAAGCTGGCGCACAACCGCCGCGAAGCGTGCCGGTCCGAAGGCCGTCACGAGCGCGGCCGAGGACAGGTCGAGCGAGACCGAAACCCCCCGGCGCCGAACCGCCTCCACGAACGCCACCAGAGCCGCCGGATCCCGCGCCCGCAGCAGCGGATACCCCGACACGTGCAGCCAGTCGATGTCGGTCGGCAGGACGCTCGGGTCAAGCCGGTCCACCCAGGACTGGTCTCCGGCGTCCGAAAGCAGTGTCCGGGTTCCCGCGGCAAGAAGCGACACGACCGTGGCGATGCTCGACACGGAGATCTCGACGAGGTCGACGCCGGTCCGGGCGAGCTGTTCGGCGACCAGGTCGGCCGAGACGGTGTTCGCGCGAGGTGCGACAACGGTGGCTCGTGCACCCAGCTCGACCGCCCAGGCCGCGACATTTGCCGCTTGACCGCCAGCCGCTAGCACGATCCTCGCCTCGGTGTCGTCGTCCTCGTGGAGACCGAACGGTGCATCCACGAGGACGTCGAGCGCGACATCTCCGACGGTGACGATGTGCATGGCATCCTGACGATCGGTTGCCCGGTGGGGCTGACGGTGGCGCTGTCTCTAAGCTCATGCACACCAAGCATCGGGGCCCGCGTATGCAGCGTTCACGTTACTGTCCAGCGTGTGAGCCCGGACCAGATCACTCAAGTCCACCCCGAGGTGGCCGAGGCGCTGGCGAGCGGACATGGCGTGGTGGCGCTGGAGTCAACTCTCATCAGCCATGGCCTGCCCACGCCGAACAGCGCGACCGTCGCCCGGCAGGTCGAGGCGGCGGTGCGGGAGTCCGGCGCCGTGCCGGCCACGATCGCCATACTCGACGGCAAGGTGAGGGTGGGACTCGATGACACCGCCCTCGAGCGCATAGCCACCGACGAGTCGGTCGCCAAGGCCAGCCTCCGCGACCTCGGCGCGGTGTTAGCCAAAGGGGTGGCCGGTGCCACGACGGTCGCGGCAACGTCGTACCTTGCCCACTCAGTGGGGATCGCGGTGTTTGCCACCGGGGGGCTCGGCGGAGTGCACCGGGAGGCACGTGAGACGTGGGACGAGTCTGCGGACCTGCCGGCGCTAGGCGCACTGCCTGTCACCGTGGTTTGTGCCGGGATCAAGTCGGTTCTCGACGTCCCGGCGACGCTGGAGCGCCTCGAGACGTTGTCGGTGGCGCTGGTCGGCTACCGTACCGACGCGTTCCCGGGCTTTTACATCCGAGATTCCGGGCAGCCGGTGCCATGGCGCGTGGACAGTCCGGCTGAGATCGTCACGATCATGCAACGGCGCCACCTCCTCGGTCTCCAGCAGGCGCTCGTCGTCGCCAACCCGATCAACCCCCTGGACGAGCTGGACCGGGCGGTGCATGACGAGACGTTGGCGTCCGGGTTGCGGGCGCTCGCTGAGGTCGGCGTACGCGGTAAGGATGTGACCCCGTTCCTGCTCGCCCATTTCCACGAGCAGACCAACGGTCGGAGCCTCCAGGCCAACGTCTCACTGGTCTTGTCGAACGCCCGGCTTGCCGGTCAGATCGCCGTCGCGGCGCGGAGCCTGTCTTGACGCACGGGCCGGCTCGACCGCCCAGTCGTGGTGCGCAGCGGTTGGGACTAGCATCACCGCAGTGACAGATCAGCGAGTCGTCGACACGGTCTCGGCCGCGCAGGGCGACCCCAACGCTCAGCAGCCGTGGGCCGACCTTGGTCTCAAGCCAGCCGAGTACGCACAGTTCAGGGAGATCCTCGGTCGCCGGCCCACCTCCAGCGAGCTGGCGATGTACTCGGTGATGTGGAGTGAGCACTGCTCCTACAAGTCCAGCAAGGTGCATCTCGCCAGGTTCGACGAGCTGATGACCGACCGGATGCGTGAGCATCTCATGGTCGGTATAGGGGAGAACGCGGGAGTCGTCGACATCGGCGACGGGTACGCCGTCACCTTCAAGATCGAGTCGCACAACCACCCCTCGTACGTAGAGCCGTACCAGGGTGCGGCCACCGGGATCGGGGGCATCGTCCGCGACATCTTGTCCATGGGCGCACGGCCGGTCGCGGTGATGGACCAGCTGCGGTTCGGGCCGCTCGACGCGCCTGACACTCAGCGGGTGCTGCCAGGGATCGTCGCGGGCATAGGCGGGTACGGCAACTGCCTCGGCCTGCCGAACATCGGCGGCGAGACGGTATTCGACCCGTCGTACGCCGGCAACCCCTTGGTCAACGCACTGTGTGTTGGCGTCATGCGGCACGAGCAGATTCATCTGGCGAGGGCCTCCGGGGAGGGCAACCGGGTCGTCCTCTACGGCGCCAAGACAGGCGGGGACGGGATCGGAGGCGTCTCGGTGCTGGCGTCGGAGACGTTCGCTGCCCGCGGGCATACGCAAAACCAGCACAAGAAGCGACCCAGCGTCCAGGTGGGCGACCCCTTCATGGAGAAGCTGCTCATCGAGTGCACGCTCGAGCTGTTCGAGGAGGGGCTCGTGGGCGGCATCCAGGACCTGGGCGGTGCCGGTCTGTCGTGCGCGACGTCTGAGCTCGCCAGTGCCGGAGACGGCGGCATGCACGTCTGGCTCGACCGGGTGCCGTTGCGCGACGCGTCGCTGGCGCCCGAGGAGATCTTGATGAGCGAGTCCCAAGAGCGGATGATGGCGGTCGTCGAGCCCGCCAACGTCGAGCGCTTCTTGAAGATCTGCCAGAAGTGGGAGGTTGACGCCACCGTCATAGGGGAGGTCACCTCAACCGGGCGGCTGGTCGTGGAGTGGCAGGGCGAGACGGTCGTCGACGTACCACCGCGCAGCGTCGCACACGACGGACCGGTGTACCAACGCCCCCTCATCCGTCCGGTCCAGCAGGACACGCTGCAGGCAGATGGTGCCGAGGCACTGCCGAGACCCGCCACCGGCGATGAGCTGCGTGCGACGCTGCTGCGGCTCGCTGCGTCACCGAACCTCTGCGACAAGTCGTGGATCTCCGACCAGTACGACCGCTACGTCCGGGGCAACACGGTGCTCGCGCCGCCTGAGGACGCCGGCGTCGTCCGCGTCGACGAGCAGACAGGTCTTGGCGTCGCGATCTCCACCGACTGCAACGGCCGCTTCGCCAAGCTGGACCCGTATGCCGGTGCCCGCCTCGCACTTGCGGAGTCCTACCGCAACGTCGCCGCCTGCGGTGCCCGGCCGCTTGCCGTCACCGACTGCCTCAACTTCGGCTCACCGGAGGATGCGGAGGTGATGTGGCAGTTCGCCGAGGCGACCCGGGGACTCGCGGAAGGTTGCCGCGACCTCGGCCTGCCCGTCACCGGTGGCAACGTAAGTTTCTACAACCAGACCGGTGACATTCCCATCTTGCCGACGCCCGTCGTCGGCGTACTCGGAGTGCTTGACGACGTCGCCCGCCGTACGCCGATGGGGTTCCGCGAGCCGGGGCAGTCCGTCTACCTGCTTGGAACCACCCGTGAGGAGCTCAGCGGGTCTGAGTGGGCACACGTGGTCCACGCGCATCTCGGCGGTCGCCCACCGTCGCTCGATTTGGCCGTCGAGCAGCAGCTCGGCGAGATCCTCGTTGAGGCGCGGCGCCATGGCCTGGTTTCAGCCGCACATGACCTCTCCGACGGCGGCCTCGCGCAAGCCTTAGTCGAGTCGTGTCTGCGAAACGGGGTAGGAGCGAGGGTGCGACTACCGGCAGGCGTCGACCCGTTCGTCGCCCTCTTCTCTGAGTCGACGTCTCGTGCCGTCGTGGCGGTGCCAGGCAGCGCTGAGGCGCGCTTCCTCGAAATGTGCACAGTCCGGGAGTTCCCGCACGCCCGGATCGGTGCGACCGAAGGCGTCGGAGACGGCGCCCTGCTGGAAGTCGATGGCCAGTTCAGCGTGCCGTTGGGAGAGCTTCGCGCCACCTGGAGCGCCACTCTGCCGGCTGCCCTCGACTGACTCGGGACGGCGAGCGACTCCGGCGGTCGAAATAATGGACGGCAGCGTTGAGTCCCTCCGCCCACAATGGGCTACCCAATCCAAGCGATTCGGATCTGCCGATGAGGGAGCGAGTTCGACGATGCAAGCGATTGCATTGCGCGCGTCAGGAGCTTCAGCAACGCTGCAACGATGGAGTTCTTCTGCTACCACCGCGATCGCCCCGGATCGATGCCGCTGCGTAGCCAGATGGTGGAGCAGCATTGGTCGTACATGGATCAGTTCGCCGCGACGATGGTCGCCCGCGGCCCTACCTTCGCCAGCGACGGAACTCTGACCGGTAGCGTGCACATCCTCGACCTGCCAGACCCCACCACTGCTCGCACCTTTGCCTTCGAGGAGCCCGGTTACCAGGCTGGTGCTTACCGCGACGTGTTGCTGCGACGGTGGCACAACTCCCTGGGGCGCACGATGTGGGACTTCAAAGGTAGCCAGCCTGAAAACAACCGCTACCTCGTCCTCGGGTTCACCTTGGAGCCAGCACCCGACGTCACCGAACTACCGCTGCGCAACCAGTTGATTGCCTATGGGCCGCTCTTGTCCGACGACGGCTCCTTAGTGCTTGGGGCGGCAGTCCTGCTGGAGGCGCCCGACGCAGACGGAGCACGGGAACTCCTCTCCGCTGACCGATACGTTGGAATCGAGGTGCATCAGTGGCGGTTCGGTGGCCGACCGAACTGAGACAGGCGCCCGATCATTCCGCGATCCGGGCGTCCGCCGAGATGCGTCGTACCGCCGCCAGCGTCTGAGGTCGGTTACAGCCCCAGCAGGCTGTGGCCGCCTGCACCGATGGCCCGTGCAAGACGGCCGGTTGTCGGCCGGCCGCGTGTGGGGAGAGGTTCACTCGTTTTGCGTCTGGCAAGGTCAAGGTGTGAACCCACGAGAGTTCAGTCGCCGTTGGCTGCCTGCGCTGGTCGCCGGCCTCGACCGGTTTAACCAGCGTCACCCGTGGAGCCACAACGACCACTTCCACGGCTGGATTCTGCGGCAACTACCGCAACAACGTCGCCGAGCACTCGACGTGGGGTGCGGCCGTGGCGAGCTCTTGGAGAAGCTGGCCGGCCTCTTCGACCAGGCGCACGGGACCGATCGTGACACCGAGATGCGCGATGTCGCCTCACGTCGTGTGACCCGGTTCCCCCACGCCACAGTGTCGGGCCGGCAACTCGCAGAACTCAAGGGACCGTACGACCTCGTCACGATGGTCGCGGTTCTCCATCACCTCGACACCGAGGCAACCCTGGCCGAAGCGCGGCGGCTGCTCTCGCCCGGTGGACGCCTCCTGGTCGTAGGGCTCGCACGACCCCAGACCCCTACCGACTGGGCCTGGGACGCCTTCTGCTTGCTGATCAACCCGGTGCTCGGACTGATCAAGCATCCGCGCCCGGCGCCCGATAACGCGAACGAGCACGCATACCCGGTTCTCAATCCACAAGACGCCTACGACGAGCTGCGGATCGCCTTCGCGCGGCAGCTCCCCGGGAGCCGACTGCGGCGCCGGATCGGCTTCCGGTACACCGCGACCTGGACCAAACCGGTCTGAGGCACTGTCACCGGCTACGCGCCTTCAATGAGCACAATGCCGCGGTCCGCCTTGGTCAGGCTGAGAGCAGGACTGGCTTACCGTGTGTCCGTCAGCCCTTCATGGTTCGGCCCGGCGAGTAGGACACCCTGGCGGTGACGGCGGCGTCCGAGCCCATCTTCACGACAGGTGACAGGTTGTGAGCTTGCCGTTGGACAGTCACGTTCACAGTGAGTGGTCCTGGGATGCGTGGAACGGTTCGATGGAACGCTCCTGCTTGCATGCGGTAGACCTCGGGCTGCCTGCGATCGCGTTCACCGAGCATCTGGACCACACGGTCTGGACTGTCGACCAAGATGACCTCGAGGACTTGGATGCGGGTCATCCGGTGGTAGCGCTGAGTGGGCCCGACGGGCGGCTGACTCCTCCCGAATTCGACGTTGCGGGGTATCTGATGTCGATCGAGCGGTGCCGTGAGCTCTTCCCTGGTCTGCGGATCCTCAGCGGCTTGGAGCTGGGTGAGCCGCACTGGCACGCCGACGCTGCCCAAGGCGTCCTAGCCGCCGGACAGTTCGACCGGGTGCTCGGCTCCCTGCACTGTCTACCGGACGGCGACAGGTTCCGTGAGCCACCCGGACTGTATTGCCGCCGAGACCCAAGTGAGGTCGTGCGGCGCTACCTGACCGAGGTGGCGGTCCTGGTCAGCCAGAGCGACGCGTTCTCGGTGCTGGCCCATATCGACTACCCGGTGCGTTCTTGGCCGAACGACAGCGGACCGTTCGATGCCACCGCGTTCGAGGACGAGTTCCGCCACGCACTGCGAGCCACCGCGGAGTCAGCCAAGGCCCTGGAGATCAGCACCGTCGTACCGCTGCACGACACCATCTTGCGGTGGTGGCACGAAGAAGGTGGCGACGCCGTCACGTTCGGCAGCGACGCCCACGACCCCTCAGCCGTAGCCCGCGGCTTCCGCGACGCGGCAGCCATGGCCGAGGCCCATGGGTTCCGACCCGGTCGCGACCTGCTCGACTTCTGGACACGATCGCACTGACCACGGTCGCGGCGTCCACTCCGAGACTGTTGTCGATCAGCGGTCGCACACAAGCCAAACCACCTCACCATCAGCGTCCGCGTGCTGTGGCTGCGACGGAACCCGAGCTTCTCCAGCACCCGGAACGATGGTGCGTTCCATGACCGCACAGCCGACCAGATACGACGACGGCCGGTTTCGAAGGCGGCCTCCAGCAATACGCCCGGCCCTCTCAGTCCGCTGTCCGCGCACTCATCTGAGCGCGGATACCTGCGCCACGTTTCCTCGTCGACCGTGACGAAGCCGTAGCGCGGGCTCGCGGCAGTGCTCGACGCCGCGCGGCCGGACGTACAGCTCTCCCGTATCAGCCTTAGGACGAGGCAGGCACCCGAGCCACGGCCTCGATCTCGGCCACCCAACCCGGCTCGAATAGATCGCACACAACGACGGTCAAGGCGGGCTCGTGGGCACCTAGCACGTCGCGACGCACCTCCGCGTTGATGGAACGGTGGGACCTGTCGGCAAGGTAGGTGCGAACATGCACGAGATCCGAGACATCGACGCGTGCGGCATCCAGCACCCCCTTCAGGTTTGCCCATATCTGACGTAGCTGCATCTCGGGCTCCGGTGAGACAGACCCATCGGTGGACTCTGGGGTCTGGCCACTGATGAAAAGTAGTTCGTCCCCGGTAGCCACCCCATGGCTGTAGCCGCCTACCGGCGCCGCCAAACCGCTCGAGTTGATCCTTCGCATACACACCATCGTCCACCAAGACCGCAAACCTTTCCTCGTGACCTGAGTTCCGGATGTGCGCAAGCAAGTCCCAAACGGCGATCGCCTGGGGGGGGGCTCGTCGCGCTGTTGGACAGTCTCGATCATCGTCTTGGTCAGCGCCTTCAGCTTGAGGGGCACGACTCCGACCGCGACGCATGGACCAAGGATGCCAACAGGCAGGACGCGTTGCTCTGGTTAGGGTTGGTCCTTGTGGAACTAGTTAGGAGTCGCGCACTCTGGTTGCGCTCATGACGCGCCTGCGTTCCGAACCCTTCGGGGTGACGGCAGCTGGCAAGTCGGTGGAGCGCTATGTCCTCGACAACGGTCACATCGAGGTGTCCTTGTTGACCTGGGGCGCCACAGTGCAGTCCCTGCTGGTGCCGGACAGGTACTCCGACCAGTCCGACGTCGTACTCGGCTTCGATGAGCTTGCCGGCTACCTCGGTGACCACCCCTACCTAGGCGCCGTCGTAGGCCGTTACGCCAACCGGATCGCGCGAGGCCGGTTCACCTTGGACGGCGTCGACTTCCAGATTCCGACAAATGTCCGCGGCAGCGCGCTGCACGGCGGACCGGAGGGGTTTCATCGCCAGGTCTGGGCTGCACGGGCAATCGACACGCCTGACGAGCTTGCCGTCGAGTTCTCCCATCTGAGCCCACACGACACCATGGGCTTCCCTGGAACGCTCGACACGACTGTCGCCTACAGCTTGGACGGCGGCGACATCCGAATCGACTACCGGGCGACCTCGGACCGGCCAACCATCCTGAACCTGACCCAGCACAGCTACTTCAACCTCGCAGGTCTCCTCGGAGGATCCATCGAGTCCCATGAGCTGGAGATGCCCGCGAGCCGCTACCTGCCCGTGGACTCCGACTCGATCCCCCTCGGACAGACCGCGGCGGTGGATGGTACGCCGTTCGACTTCCGGCGACCGAAGCCGGTGGGCCGCGACATCGGCTTGGCGGACGAGCAGCTCACGCACGGTCGAGGTTTCGACCACTCGTGGGTCCTGGACGGATCGTCGACCAGCCCGTCGCTGGCCGCGCGACTCTTCGAGGCCCGGACCGGCAGGATGTTGGAGGTGCTCACCAGCGAGCCGGCGGTGCAGTTCTACTCCGGCAACCAGCTCGACGGCAGCCTCCGAGGCAAACGAGGTCGCCCCTACCAGGGGCGGGAGGGACTCTGCCTGGAGACGCAGCATCTCCCTGACTCTCCCAACCGCCCCGGCTTCCCCAGCGTGGTTCTCAGGCCAGGAGAAGAGTTCCGGTCGACGACGATCTGGCGGTTCTCCACGGCATGACTAACCCTTAGCCTCTGTTCGCGACTGGCTGGTGGCGACTGCCATCGGCGGCCCAGTGGGTATGACGCAGCGCACGACAGTCCCCGCCGCCGTACTCATCATCGAGACGTCCTCGCTCAGGTTCCTCACCAAGAACAGTCCCCGGCCCCGCTCACTGTCTGGGGACGGCAGCTGGCGACCTCGCTCTTCAAGGTGCTCGTCGCCGCTTCCGTCGTCGGACACCTCGAGGACGACCTGGTCGCCTTGCATCGCCGCACTCAGCACCACGCCGGAGCGCGCCGCTGCGACGGCGTTCGCCATCAGCTCTGCGGCGACAAGGACCGCGTCGTCGGCGCCAGACCGGCTACCCAGCCACTGCTCGAATCCCTGGCGGGCAGCGCGCATCGCGACTTCGCTGCCGGGCACCACGTCCCAGCTCATCCGATCGGGGGTCACTCGGGTGCGGGTACGCCGCAGAACCAGGGCCAGGCTGTCATCGCGTCGGTAGGCGCCCTCTAGTGACCGCTTGACCAGCTCGTCAGCGAACTGCGCTGCCGGGAGCTGGGCGACGTCCCCCGCGTGGCGCATCAGGGACTCCATCCCGTCCATCACGTCCTTGCGGGCCTCGATAAGTCCGTCGGTGTACAGCACCAGCGACTCATAGACTCCCAGCCGCGTGGACACGACGTTGTCGCTCCCGACGCCGGGCCACCCGATTGCGCCGCCAGTGGCGGTGAGCTCGGTCACCTCACCGTCGGCGCCGACCACCAGTGCCGGCGGATGGCCTCCCGATGCCACCTTGAGGTCGCCGGTCTCGGGGTGGTAGCGAGCGATCACCACAGTGGCGACGAGGTCGGAAGCCTGAGCCGACAGCAGCTCATCGGCCCGGTTGACCATTCGTTCGAGCGGTGTGCCGTCGACGGCGGCGAATCGCAACGTGTGTACGACGAGGAGGGCGTGCTTGGTTGCCGCGACACCGTGACCGAGCACGTCCACCACTGCCACGTGCATCTCGCCGCTCGGCAGCAGGTGCCAGTCGAACAGGTCGCCGCCGGTGGGAGACGAAGGTTCCGAAGCGACGTACGCGACCGCGATGTCTGCTCCCTCGATACCTGGCGGCTCCGGAGCCACTGCCTGCTGCAGATGCTCCACCACCAGCCGCTGCGCTGCCTGCGCCTCCACCAAGCGGGAGAACTGCTCGCGTAGCTCTTCGTACTCCTCGGCGGAGGTGATGTCACGGGCCACCACGACCAGCGTCTGTGACGACCTGTCGACGTCGGTGGCGGTGCTGGCGGAGCAGGACAGTCGGCGGTGTCCGCCATCTGCCCGGGTTATCAGCACCTCCGCCGGCAACGACTTGCCGCCCGCCCAGCCGGCGAAGTCGATGGGGGTGCCGAGGGCGGTGCGGGCGTGCAGCCGCTTGAGGGCGTCCCGGCGCCCGAGAACCTCCGCGGCGGGGAGGTCGGTGATCTTCTCGCAGCCGGCGTTCCAGGTGAGTACGGCGCCGTCGTCGGCAAGGGTGAAGATACCGTCGGAGGTCGTAGTGACGATTCGGTCGAGCTTGCGTCGCTCCTCGACCACGCTCTCGAAGAGCCGACCGCGCGCGATGATGTGCGCTGTCTCGCGGCCGAGTGTCTCTAGCACTGCGAGATCCGCCTCGGTGTCGCCCTCGAGGCCGGTCCGGTCGAACACCGCAAGCGCTCCGAGCCTGCGCTGCTCATCGATCAGCGGTGCGGAGATGCAGTCGCGCCACCCGGTAGCTGCGAGCAGGCCGGCGATGGTGTGAGAGTCGGTGGCGGTGACGCGGAGAGGTTCCGGCTGCGTCGCCAGAACAGACGCCAGTGAGAGCGAGTCCAGCGACTCGTTCCGCGTGCTCATGCGTCCGGTGGCGTCCAGGTCGTGGACCTCGAGCTCGCCGGCCTCGTTGAACAGCATCAATCTGGCGCCGCGGGAGTCGAAGCACCGCGCGACATCTCTGGTGAAGTCGTCGATGGCTTCGCGCGGGTGCAGTGGGGCGGCTAGGGTCTGGGTCGCTTCGCGGAGGCCGTTGAGCCGGGAGCGATCGGACCGCGCGGAGGCGTACCCCCGGTACGCCAGGTGCAACACGAGGAGCGGGACGGGGAACAGCACGACCGCAAGCGGGTTGCTGTCTTCGGCCAGCACGAACAGCAATCCGATGATGACATTGACGCCCCAGCCCCCTAGCCAGCCCGGCACCAGGATCGGACCAAGCTCACGCAGCACATCCGGCACGGATTGGCGGCCGGAGATCGCGAGGACGACTGTGAATGCGGTGTTGTTGACGACCGCGACGCATGTGAGCGCCAGCACCAGCCAGCCGAGCGACTCCAGTGAGGCCCCTGGATCGTCCAACAGGGCCGAGAGAACCACGCTCCCCGCTCCGGCCGCCAGCGACCACTGTGCAATGTTGAACGCGGCCTTCACGAAGGGCGTGCGCCGCAGGATCGCTGTGATGAGCTGGACGGTGGCCGTCGTCGCCACCACGACGGTAGGAGAGTACGTGAAGATGAGGGGGGCAAGGACCGCCTCGAACAGCGTGACGGCGGCGACGTCGTCACCTCTGCGGAACCGTACCCGCAGGTGCGCTGCGATTACCAGTGCGAGCGCCAGAAACGGCAGCGTCGCCCAGCGCGCCTGGACTGGTGCAGTGAGGTGGAGAAGGTTAGCTATGGCGACCGTGGCCGCGGTGCCCGCAAAAAGTGCGGCAATGTAGGCGTTGATGCGCCTATCCATGGATACGGACAGAGGCTTAGGGCTGGATCGACCAGCGCCGGCTCACTCCCAGTCGGTGCCGCGGTTCGAGTTGTTGGACTCCCAGTCGACGCCGCGGGCGGCCGAAGCTGTCGAAGCACCCGGACCCATCAAAGCGACGAGAGCGAACAGAGACGCCGCCGCGAGGGCGAGTAGACGCTTCTTCATGGGTCCTCCAAGGGACGCTGCTTCAACTTGGCGGCAACCGGCGAAAATCTTGGTCGGCTGGCGTGGAAAACTTTAGCACAAGATGTTGGCGCGAAACGGTTTGAGACCAGGCAAGTTTTTGCCGGCTGCAGGTGAGTAGCCGGGCTGCCAAGCCGGGGTCCGACGAGGGCGGACGCCATCCGCGGCTGGTTCCCCCCGCAACGCACCTAAACTCGCCGCATGCCGGTCCGACTCCGCCCCCTTCCTCCTGATGAGCAGGCGCTGCTGCTTGGCCGCCTCGAGGCAGCGGCGGCGGCCGGGCTGGATGCTGGTCAGGACGACATCCGCGCTGCCGTGAAGCACTTCATGGCCGTCCTCGCCGAGCGAGCCCCCGGCAGGAGCGTAGAGGTGCGGGTGCCGCCCTATGCGGCGGTGCAATGCATCGAGGGCGCCCGTCATTCCCGGGGGAAACCTCCCGCCGTCGTGGAGACAGACGCCGCCAGCTGGCTGACGCTCGCACGAGGGCAGGCGACGTTCACAGCGCTCGTGGCAGCGGGCAAGGTCCGCGCCTCTGGCGAGCGTTGCGACCTGACTCCGTACCTGCCACTGCTCTGACCGGAGGTTCGCCGGCCCGGCGGCCTTCCATCTGCGTCGCGGTGGCAGCGTGGCTAGCATCCGATCATGACGCAGAGCCAGAGCCATACGTCGGATGCCGTTGTCAGCGCGCCGGGTGACCCGGAAGCGTCCACCACCGCGACGTCGGAGCTGAGGAGAGCTGTGGCGGCCGTGCTTCCGAGTGTCAGGGCGGCTCTCGAAGACCTGGTGCGCATCCCGTCCGTTGGGGCGAACCCGGCACGCCACGACGACGTACGGCGATCCGCCGAGGCCACCGCGACGCTCTTCCGCGAGGCCGGTCTCGACACCGAGGTCGTCGAGGTGGAGGGTGGGCTGCCGGCCGTCATTGCCCACAAGCCAGCCCCAGAAGGCAAGCCCACGGTGCTGCTGTATGCGCACCATGACGTTCAGCCGGAGGGCGACCGCGCGGACTGGGACACTGAACCGTTCGAGCCCACCGAGCGCGACGGGCGGCTCTATGGTCGCGGCGCAGCCGACGACAAGGCCGGCATCGCAGCGCACCTGGCCGCGATCCGCGCACACGGCGACAACCTTCCGGTCGGGGTGACCGTGTTCGTCGAGGGTGAGGAGGAGCACGGCTCGCAGTCGTTGCCCGCGATCCTCGAACGGCACCGGGACCTGCTCGCAAGCGACGTCATCGTCATCGCCGACTCCGCCAACTGGGACATCGGTGTGCCGTCACTCACTACTTCGTTGCGCGGACTCGCCGGCTGCGTGGTGGAGCTGCGCACCCTGCATCACGGCGTTCACTCCGGCATGTGGGGTGGCGTGGCACCCGATGCCCTTACCAGCCTGATCCGGCTCCTCGCAACGTTGCACGACGCTGACGGGAACGTGGCTGTGCAGGGGCTCGTGACAGGGGCCGTCGCCGACCTCCGCTACCCGGAGGATCGGCTCCGATCGGAGGCGGGGATCCTCGACGGGGTTGAGCTCATGGGCACCGGGTCTGTCGTGGAGCGGCTCTGGACGAAACCGGCGATCTCGATCGTGGCGCTCGACGCAACCCGAGTCGCGGACGCCAGCAACACGCTCCTTCCGGTCGCGAGGGCCAAGATCAGCATGCGGATCGCCCCAGGCGACGACTCGCGTACGGCGCTCGGACGTCTCCAGGAGCATCTGCTGGCCCATGCGCCGTTCGGCGCACAGCTCAACTTCTCCGACGATGACCTGGGCGAACCCTTTGCCGTCGATGCGCGCGGACCGGTGTTCGACGCGGCCCGCGCCGCCTTCCGCGAGGCGTGGGACGACACGGAGCCGGTCGACATAGGCGTCGGTGGTTCGATCCCGTTCATCGCTCAGTTCGCCGAAATGTTCCCCCAGGCCGCCATCTTGGTGACCGGGGTCGAGGATCCCGACACCCGCGCTCATGGCGCCAACGAAGGGCTGCACCTGGCCGAGTTCGAGCGTGTCTGTCTCGCCGAGGCGCTGCTCCTGCTGAAACTCGCCGACGTGTCTGCTGTCTCGTCACCGGAGTGACCTCAAGTTGGGCCTGGTCGTGTGAGTGGCGGATTCGGAGCCGTCGACCGCGCCGCCGTAGACTCGTCCCGTGCCTCGCGGAGATGGGCTCTTGACCCACGATCTCGACCCGCAAGACCGTGGACCTCAAGACGCTTGCGGTGTCTTCGGTGTCTGGGCGCCGGGGGAGGATGTCGCGAAGCTGACGTACTTCGGGCTCTACGCCCTCCAGCACCGTGGGCAGGAGTCCGCGGGAATCGCCGTGGGCAACGGTCGTCAGATCCTCGTCTACAAGGACATGGGTCTGGTGTCGCAGGTCTTCGACGAGCCGACCTTGAACTCGCTGCGGGGACACATCGCGATCGGTCACGCTCGCTACTCCACGACCGGGGCAAGCGTCTGGCACAACGCACAGCCGACGTTCAGGTCAACTCCGACCGGCTCGATCGCCCTCGGCCACAACGGCAACCTCACCAACACCAGTGAGCTTGCCGGCCTCGTCGACGAGCTCGCGGAAGGCAGCGGGGCCTTCGAGGTCTCGATGCGCACCTCTGCCGCGTCCACGGACACCGACCTCGTCACGGCGATGTTGGCCTCCTATCCCGACCGCAGCGTGGAGGACGCCGCCATCGATGTGCTGCCCAAGCTCCGCGGCGCCTTCAGCTTCGTCTTCATGGACCAGGGCACGTTGTACGCCGCCCGCGACCCGCAAGGGATCAGGCCGCTGGTGCTTGGCCGCCTGGAGCGGGGGTGGGTGGTGGCCTCGGAGACAGCTGCCCTCGACATCGTGGGGGCGTCCTTCGTTCGCGAGATCGAGCCCGGTGAGCTGATCTCCATAGACGAGGAAGGGTTGCGCTCACGGTCGTTTGCTGAGCCGGCGCCGAAGGGCTGCTTGTTCGAGTTCGTCTACCTCGCGCGCCCGGACACCCTGATCAGCGGCCAGCGGGTCCACAGCGTGCGGGCAGAGATCGGGCGTCGTCTCGCCAGGCAGTTCCCGGTCGAGGCCGACCTCGTCATACCCGTCCCCGAGTCAGGCACACCCGCCGCCATCGGGTATGCCGAGGAGAGCCGGATCCCCTACGGGCAAGGATTCGTGAAGAACTCCTACGTGGGCCGTACCTTTATCCAGCCCAGCAACACTCTTCGACAGCTCGGCATCAGGCTCAAGCTGAACGCGCTTCGTGACGTGGTCGAGGGGAAGCGGCTGGTCGTCGTGGACGACTCCATCGTGCGCGGGAACACCCAGCGAGCGCAGGTGCGGATGCTGCGTGAGGCAGGCGCCCGCGAGGTCCATGTGCGCATCGCCAGCCCACCGGTCAAGTGGCCCTGCTTCTACGGGATCGACTTCGCCACCCGCGCCGAGCTCATCGCCAACGGCATGACGGTCGACGAGATCTGTCGGTCGGTCGGAGCGGACTCCTTGGCTTACGTCGAGCTGGATGAGCTCGTCGCTGCCACCCAGCTCGAGAAGGGCGACCTCTGCCGGGCCTGTTTCGACGGCGTCTACCCGGTCGACCTGCCTGAGCCACGGTTCCTCAGCAAGCACCTCCTCGAGGCATCGCTCGACCAGCCGCTGGGGCCTGACGGTCTGGCCGTGGCGCTGATCGGTGGCGGCGCCGCTGACGCCCTCAACCGTCCTTGACTCGCATGAGATGAGCCGATCATGACCGAGCACTCACGCGGGGGCGGCTCGTCGGCGTACGAGGAAGCAGGCGTCTCGCTCGAGGCCGGTGACAAGGCTGTCGAGCTGATGCGGCAGTGGGTCGACAAGGCCCGGCGCCCGGAGGTCGTCGGGGGGATCGGCGGCTTTGCAGGGCTCTTCGACGCCTCCGCGCTGAAGCTCTACAACCGGCCGCTACTGGCCACCAGCGCCGACGGCGTCGGCACCAAGGTGGCGATAGCCCAAGCCCTCGACCGCCACGACACCATCGGCTTCGACCTTGTCGGGATGCTGGTCGACGACCTGGTTGTCTGTGGAGCTGAGCCGCTCTTCATGACGGACTACATCGCCACCGGGTCGATCGACCCGCCGCGGATCGCCTCGATCGTGAAGGGGATTGCCGAGGCATGTGTCGTCGCCGACTGCGCCCTGCTCGGCGGAGAGACTGCAGAGCACCCTGGCCTGCTGAAGCCGCACGAGTACGACGTGGCCGGGTCCACGACCGGGGTGGTGGAAGCCGGCGAGCTCCTCGGCGCGGACCGGGTGCGCGCCGGCGACGTACTGATCGCGATGGCTTCGTCAGGGTTGCACTCGAACGGCTACTCGCTGGTCCGCCACGCGCTGCTGGGCAGGGCCGGCTGGAAGCTTGACCGTACCGTCGACGAGCTCGGCCGCACGCTCGGCGAGGAGCTGCTGGAGCCGACCCGCATCTACGCGCAGCCGTGTCTGGCGCTGGCCCGGGTGACCGAAACGCACGCGATGGCGCACATCACCGGGGGCGGCCTCGCCGCGAACCTGGCGCGGGTGCTTCCCGTCACGGTCAGTGCCACGGTGGACCGCTCGACCTGGTCACCGGGGCCGATCTTCGGCATCGTCGGAGAGGTCGGCGGTGTGGCCACTCCTGATCTCGAGAGCACACTCAACATGGGGGTGGGGATGGTGGCCGTCGTCGCAGCCTCGGCCGCCGACACGGCTGTCGAGCTCCTCACCGCAGCCGGGGTATCCGCCTGGGCATGCGGAGAAGTCCTGGGCGGCGCCGGCACCGTCACCCTGGACGGCTCCTACGCCAGGTAGGGGGCGTGGCTGGTGCGCCCGGGTGCAGTGGCGACCTGCGCTGTGAACGGTCCGGGGTAGTTCAGCTGGGTCCTGACCCCGACGATCTACCCCAAACGTCGGCGGGACGTTCCCTGGCAGGAGCTCGAGTGCTCGCGACCGTGACGGCAGCCGCGACAGGTTTGTGGGAGTCCAGGTTTGGGGAAGTCCGACCGGGTCCTGGCCCGAGCGATCTATCCCAAACCTCGCTGAGTCTCCCTCCAGCTCAGATGCTGTCCACCTGACGACAGGCAAAGACAGCAGTGTCCGGTGTGTGTCGTCACGCACTGCCAGGTATCGTTGTCCGCACGAAGGAACCAGATGCAGTCCGGCACCCCTGGGTGAGCCGGCCACGATTTGTGCGAGGGGGTCGAGCCTATGGGGCGCGGCCGTGCCAAGGCGAAGCAGACGAAGGTCGCCCGGGAGCTGAAGTACCGTGAGTTCAACACGGACTTCAACCAGCTTCAGCGCGAGCTTCACGGCGATGACCAGGCGGATCCAGCAGTTGACGACGGCACCCCCGCAGCGGGCGACGCCGAAGACGGCGATCCGTACGCCGATCTGCACGGCGAGGACACCGAGTCGGCCAAGCAGCGCTGAGCACTGCGTCGACCTGCTGAGCGCTGCGTCGACCTCTCGACTCACCCCACCCAGAGACCGCGTAAGCGGCCTATCTCAGCCATCCGGCGTTCGGCGATCTTGTCTGCGGCGACCGCGGTGGTCAGGCCTTCCTGAGCGGCGACCTCGAACACCGACTTGGTTGTGTCGTAGATCATCGTGGCGCGTGCCTTGGCGCGGTCGAAGGAAAAGCCGTCCAGCTCGTCTGCCACCTGCACGAGGCCACCCGCGTTGACGCAATAGTCGGGTGCATACAAGATCCCGCGTGACTCCAGGACGTCCTCAACACCGGGGTGGGCCAGCTGGTTGTTCGCCGCTCCGCAGATCACCCGCGCCTTGAGGATCTGGACGCTGTCGTCGTTGATCGCGTCGCCCAGAGCGCAGGGAGCGTAGACGTCGAGGTCCGAGGCGACCAGGGCGTCGTTGTCAGGAACGACGTCGACCTCCGGGTGCGCCGCGGTGACACGGTGGATGGCCGGTTCGTAGACGTCGGTGATCACGACCTCCGCCTTGTCGTCGAGCAAGTGCTCCACCAGGTGGTGCCCGACCTTGCCGACGCCGGCGACTCCGACGCGCCTGCCGGCGAGGCTAGGCGTACCCCAGGCCACCTCTGCCGCCGCGCGCATGCCCTGGAAGACACCGTATGCCGTGAGGACACTCGAGTCGCCTGCGCCGCCGTGCTCGACGGTGCGTCCTGTCACGAAGTCACACTCCCGGGCGACGACATCCATGTCTTCTGGATAGGTGCCGACGTCACAGGCGGTGAGATAGCGGCCACCAAGCGACTGCACGAACCGGCCGTACGCCCGCAGCAGCGCCTCGCTCTTGTCCACCCGGGGATCCCCGATGATGACCGCCTTGCCGCCCCCCAGGTCGAGACCGGAGACCGCCGCCTTGTACGCCATGCCGCGCGACAGGTTCAGCACGTCGCGGAGCGCCTGCTCCTCTGTCGTGTACGGATAGAACCGGGTGCCGCCCAGCCCCGGACCGAGGGTGGTGGAGTAGAGGGCGATAATCGCCTTCAGGCCGCTTCTCGGGTCGTTGCAGAACACGACCTGTTCATGCTCGCCGCCAGATGCGAAGACGCCGGTAGCAGAGGTGTCGGTCACTGTGGTGACTCTCCCTGTCTTTGAGCCCGCGGGGGTGGTGCGGGCTTTTGCTCCCTCCACGATAGGCCTCGCCCGCGATCGACCGTCCGCTCGGGTCGCGACAGTTCGACCGTGGCCATAATCTGTCTGGGTGCTGCCGTATGCGTCGTACCTGCGGATCTATGAGCCGCTGACAGCCCTGAGCCCGAGCGCTCGGGAGGCGATTCAGTCAGCGCCGCAGCCGTCGACCGATGTTTCCGCCACCTTGGTGATGGAGCAGACGACTGTACTGAAGCGCGCGATGTCCTCGTCGAGCCCCGTCCTCGACGAGGACCCTGCTGGCACGTACGTCATCCGTGTCGGGGGCCGGTCGTTCTACTGCCCTTCGGACATGCCGCTTCGGTCCTGGCTCTCCCTGACGTCACTCGTGAACAACCTTGGCGGCTCCAATGTCGCGCTGCTGTTTCCCGGTGACTCGTTGGTGGTTGCGGACGAGAAGTTTCTGTCCTGGCGGCGGGCCCATCCCGATGCCGTACCGCACGTGCGGCAGGCCACGTGGGGTGTCCCTCGCACCTGGTTCACGCTGGTTGCCCCCGAGGAGCGTCGGACGTACGACGCTGGAGGTTTCAAGAGCATTCGCTACCGGACGAGGATCCTGGATGCCAGTAGCCGGATCACGAGCACGCTCGAAGTGTTGGAGAACGTCCTCGACGAAGAAGACTTGCTCGAAGAGGTGAACGACCTGGTGGGGTGGCTCGAGGCGTTCAGCTCCGCCAGCTGGGTCGAGCTCGACTACGCCGGGATCGCGAGGTGCCTCGGCAGTCTCGGAGACGACCACTCAGCCGGAGACATCCACGAGTCCTTGGAAGCACTGAGCCGGGGAGACTGGGCGGCTGCCGGGGATGCCTATCGGAGATTCGAGGCGCGATGGCGTCTGGTCAACGCGTTCGAGCGCGTGAACTGATCTTCGTTTGTTATGCGCAGATAAGTACGCGTTGACGCGTCCTTTGCGGGGTTCGGCTACCCTTTGAACAAGATGACCTACTTGGTCCTCGATTTGGCACCGATAAGCGTTCTGCGGGCTCGTCAGATGACGACTCCGGCTGGGCAGGAGCGGGCGCCGAATGATGACCTGAACTGCCTAGCCTCCAGGGCCCGGCGCAACAGAGAGGGGACCTCATGAACACAAGGCCGACTGAGTCTGAGCCACTGTTGACTCCGGCCGAGGTTGCTGCGATGTTTCGCGTCGACCCCAAGACAGTGACCCGATGGGCAAAGGCGGGCAAGCTGAGCTCGATTCGTACTTTGGGCGGGCATCGGCGCTATCG
>JAUJOO010000001.1:356630-359312 GCA_030447585.1 Nocardioidaceae bacterium
GCAAGCCGGACCACGTCTGCGTGAAGCGGGTCATGCACTTCGAGGTAGTCAGCGGCTTCGCGCGGCGGCAGGGTGAGTACATCCACCACGTGCTCACCGCCGGGTGGATTGGTAGGGAGACCTGAGAGTTCGGCTCGCACCGTCGCGTAAGACCAGTACGAGCGCGGATGAGGCAGGTGCGGCCGATACGGGTGATCTCGCAGGCTGTCGGCCACGTGGGACGCGAACGGGTGCAAGGTGCCGCTGACCCTGGCACCGGCTTCTTCGAGCAGCTCTCGACTCGCCAGCTGCTCGAGCGATTCGCCGAGCTCACGGGTGCCACCCGGAAGAAAACGCCATCCCTGGACGCTTCGACACACGATCAGCTGGCCGCGGGAGGTGGCGGCAACGAGGTGCAGTCGAGAAACCAGCGCCGCTTCGACCGGTTGTGTCGTGAAGGCCAGTTCACAATCGGCGTAGTCGACGCGGGAGTCCTTGAACAGTTCCGGGAACCTCTCCGCCCAGGGACCGTCAGACGGAGCCATCCGCAGATCCTCCAGAGCCCTGCGAAGCGGGCGCCGCTCGGCGTTGCTCGGATACAGCGCTCAGCCGTCAGCCTTCCGCGTGAACTCGAGCATCCGCTGGCCGCGCGGGTGGCCCCAGTCGCCGATGTAGTTGAACTCCCATGGGCTGAGGCGTGAGGCCCAACGAAGGTCGCTGCGGTAGTACCAGAAGACGTTTCGCTCGGTGAAACGCTCGCCCTTCTTGACGGTGTCGAGCGGGACGCCTGCTGCTTCCTCGAAGAACGTCGCGAAGAACTTTGCGCCAGGCTTCATCACTTTCGCCAGGCGGAAGAGGCACAGCCGGATGTTGTTGAGGGACAGGTGGGTGAACACAGATTGGGCGATCGCCATGTCGAAGGGGTGCCCGAAGTCGGCGTCGAAGCGATCGGTACATCGCAGATTCACCAGCGGCAGCCGCGAGCGTTGCTCATCTGTGAGCTCGTGGTCGTATCCGGCCTTCATCACGTCGACGTTGATGTCGATCCCGTAGTAGTGGCGCGGCTCAAGGTAGTCCACGAGGAGCCGACCGGCGCGAAGGCTGCCGCAGCCGACGTCGATGAACTGATGGTGAGGCCTCAGACCCTGCTCGGCCAAGAAGTCGACCTGGAGCTTGCCGAGCTCCTCCCACAAGCCGCCGACGTATCTGCGGTGCTGCTGACTCTTGATGCCTTCCTCAGACCAGGTCTGGCCGGCATAGTCTGGTTCCGGTCGCGCTGTCACCTCGCGCCGGATCTCGATCTCAGTCACGTGCTCTCCGTTCGATACTGGCTGCTTGCAACTCGCCGCACTACGGGCTGCGCCAGCACCCTAGCAATGCCCACGACGGGGGCGCCTGCTGGCAAAGCTGGCTCATCGATCGGCGCGGATGGCGAAAGCGTCGAAAGCCTTCCCGTCGGTGTTGATCGCCTGCCCGTAGATCTGCTCCGCGGTGATCTGCAGGTCGAGATAGTGCAACGTGCTCGCCGAATACTCGGTGAAGTCCTCTCGGCCTGTCGGACGGGTCTTGCCTCCTCCTCCAGTCACCACGTAAACGAGGCCGTCAATCGGCTCAGACCGCTGATAGTCGTGGTCGTGTCCCGCGAGCGCCAGGTCGACGCCGTACTCGCTGAACAGGCCGGACCACGCATCCCGCACCTGCTCATCTGAGCCGTGCAGTCCAGCCGAGTACGGCGGATGGTGCATCGCTGCGATGGTCCAGGTCGCAGACGAGGCCTCCAGTGTCGCCGTGAGCCAGGCGGTTTGAGCCGGGTCGTCGACCTGGTTGGAGTCGAGCACAAGGAAGAGCACGGGTCCGACCTCCTCTGCGTACCAGGCTGACCGGTGTCCGAGGCGCTGCATTATCGCCGCCGAGTCACCGCTCTCGTAGTCATGGTTGCCCAGGACGGGCATCACCTCGACCGGTGGCTCGAGCACCGGCGCGAACGGCTCGAGGATCGCCTCGTCGAGCAGATCCACGTCTCCGTCGGGATAGATGAGGTCGCCCAACAACAGCAAGCCGTCGTACCGCCGCTCGCTGTGTTCGTCTGCAAGAGCGCCGGTGACGGCGTACTCGTTCGAGTCCCCGGTGCCGGGATCGCCGACGACGGCGACTCTTACGCCATTGCTTGACGCCCCCAACTGGTCGTCGACCGCCCAGGTCTCCTCCGGTGGGCCGACCGAGTAGCCGCGAACGCCGTAGTACATCCATGGCCATAGGCCCGGTATGACGGTGACCACGCCGGCCAGGACGGCGACGGCCATCACCCCCAACAAGACTCTTCTGACCCACGCGGGCATGTCTCGACGATACGAGATGCCCGTGGTCAACCGTGTCGACCGACGTGACGGTGGACGGTGTGCCCGGCAGGGCCGGCATTCGGACAGTTGGGAGTTCTTGCCCTCCGGCGACGCGTTCGTGACCCGACAGGTCAAGGGTGATGGCGTGTACTGGATCGCCTGGCGACCCAGAGGCAATGGTCGACCCCACCGCCGGCTTCTGGGATTGTGGGCGCCCTCGGAGGCAATCGAGCGCGCCCGTGAGTTGGCTGAGGGGAGCGCAGCGATTCGTGTACGCCGCCGCGAGCAAGGCGCCCGCAACGAGCTCGAACCGAGGCACGCTACCGCGACGACCTCACCGTGGCGGTCTTCGACTTCCTGGCCT
>JAUJOO010000001.1:359412-382511 GCA_030447585.1 Nocardioidaceae bacterium
CTAGCGAGGCCGTCGATGCCTTCCTTGCAAAGCACCGGGCCTGAGGGTGACCGGGCAGAGACACAACATGGCAGTTTCTCACCGACGGCTTTGTCGGACAACGGCCGTCCAACAGGCACAATCACGCTGTCCCTGCGGCTCGTCAGCTACGGACCCGACCAGCTTGGCGCGCCATATCGCTAGGTGAACTCCGGCCGACATTGCAGACGGGGGTAGCTCTGTCGATGGCTGGGGAAGTCGTGGCTACTCACTCCACGAGCCGGGTGTCGGGACGGAAGCCGACCCAGGCGAACCAAAACGTGTCGAGGTGCACCACGGCCGAGAGACGGCTGCCCTCGAGCTCCCCGGAGGTAGCCTCGCCCAGGAGCCACGTTGAACCGGTCTGTTCATCGACCACACCCCCACCGCGCACGGCAAAGGTGAGCTGCCGGCCGTCGAGCATTGGACGGAAGACGCCGATGCTGCCGATCTCCTGGCCTTCGGAAACCCGGTCGGTGTCGAGGGCCGAGGCCTGGCCCGGCTGATGCCACACGACGAGGTCGCGGCCGCCCACTGTCAGCGGCACCACCCGCTCGTCGGCGACGCGTGACCGACGGATGGCCACCGACTCTTCGCCCACAGTGATGCCGACGACGCGCTCCTTGACCGGCAGCCGGGGGTCGGTGCCGCCTGGCGGGTCCACGAGTAGTTCGCCGTTGGGGTCGTCGTATCCGGTGTAGGGGTTGCGGCCGTAGTCCCGCGCGAAGCCGGTGTCGCGGGTGAGAACCAGCGCGTCGGGGTGGGACTCCCGGAACTGCTCCCACCCGACGATGCCCATCGGGACGGCTTTCAGCTGGGTACCAGTCAGCACGCCGACCGAGGCCTGCCCGGTGAGCTGGGGCCAGAGCGACTCGGTCTGCCGGTCGTACATGACCAGGTTGTCGACGTAGAGCAGACCAGAGGTGCCGAAGTCGAGCAGCCGGCCCTCGACCCGGCGCTCGAAAGCGACGCCGGAGTTGCACAGCGGGCAGTAGGTCACCGCCACCGGGACGCCGCCGACGGTGTCGTTGGCGATCTCGTGCCAGGTCATCACCTGTAGTGGGTAGGCGCGGGTCTCGTCGCCCACAGTCAACGAGAGCACTGGCTCCTCGTCGTCCAGCCAGTCGATCTCGGATGCCGGCGCAAATTTCGGGGCGTCGATGGGTGGGATGCCGTCGGGCGGGGGACCCCCGGAGACGAGCTCGCCGGGGTCGATCAAGGGCTGGGGGAGGTCAGGGTGGCGCGGGTCGTCAAGCGCCGAGGGGCCTTCGACCTCAGTCTTGGCATGCCGCCGCGAGTCCGGCGCGGTACTGCACGCTGCAGTCAGCACCAAGACCGCCGTCAGCAACGCAAGGACCCGACACCAGCTCATATGGCTAGCCTGCGCTCCTCTGCACCGGCGCTCGGTAACCGCGCTCACAGTACGGCGGCTCGCCGAGGCGGGAGACTGGTGGCATGAAAAGGCTGCGCGGACTCGTCGCCCTGCTGGTGCTGGTTCTAGCTGGCTGCGGCACCGCCACCACCACAGCCGGAACCAGCCCCGTGGACGAGGTGGTCGGTACCGGCAAGACAGCAGACCTCGCCTTCACCGCGACCACCCTCGAGGGGAGCGCTTTGACGGCACGAGCCTCGAGGGCACACCGACGGTGCTGTGGTTCTGGGCGCCGTGGTGCCCGACCTGCCGGGCGCAGATCCCCACGGTCAGCGGCCTGGGCGAGGAGTACGCCGACCGGGTGAACGTAGTCGGAGTCGGCGGGCTCGACACCCAGGGAAACATCGAGGCACTGGCCGGTCGGATTGACCACGTGACCCATCTCGTCGACGACGAGGGCGCGGTCTGGAAGCACTTCCACGTCACCGCACAGAGCACCTACACGGTGATCGACGCCGACGGCGAGATCATGCACGAAGGCTACCTCGACAACGGCGAGCTCGAGGACCTCGTCGCGCGACTGGCGGGCTGATGGACGCACTGCCCTCGCCCTCGCCGCGGGGATGCTTGCCGCGGTCAATTCCGCCGGCGTTCGCGGCAGTGTTCGCGGTCGGGCTGGCGATCATGCCGGTCACCGACAGCCTGGCCTGGATGGCCGGCTTCGGGGCGTCGTACGCCGTTGCGTCGCTGGGCTGCACGATCCCGCCGTTCCTGGCGGTGGTGGTGACCGCGTTCCGCGCCGGCTCGGCGCTCGAGGGCGGCGTGCTGTTCCTGGCTTGCGGCTGCCCGGAGTAGCGTGCCCGCCATGACGGCCCACGAACGCGGCCGCGCGCGAGCGACGATCCGCCCGCGCTGGAGACCTGCTGCTGACTGGAGCGCCTCGGCCTTCACCTCGACGGCACCGATGGGGACCAACACCGACGCCCAGCGCGTTCAAGCCCGGCACCCGGCCGCTGCAGATCGCCGGGAGGCCCTCGACTGCGCCGACGCCTGCGGCGTGAACTGCGCGCCCCCGAAGCCCTGCAGGGCATCGAGGACAACGCGTTCATGATCGTGGTTCAGGACTTCCTCGACCCCTACACCCTCAACGTCCGCCAGCTGATGAAGTGCTGCGTCGAGGAGATAACTCCCGACGGGCGGCTGGTCCCGTTCTGCCTACAACTCCGTGGGCTACCGCGAACAAGTCCGGACGCAGATGTCCGGCGTCGAGGTCGCCGACGTCGTGCCCAACGCGAAGCCGCTGCAGCCGTTGCTGACCCCGACGCGCTACGGCAGCCGGCAGGTGCCGCAATGACCACCCACCCTGCCGCTGCCCACCCCGCTGCCGACGCGGCCATGCTCAAGGCCTGCTGTGCGACCGGCTACTCCTCCGACGCGGTCGCGCTGCTGCTGGGGCCGTCGTACCACCCGGGCGGGCTGCGGCTCACCCGCCGCCTTCTTGACTCCGTCGGCGTGGGGCCGGCAGACCGGCTGGTCGACGTCGCCTCGGGCATCGGAGCCACCAGCCTTCTCGCGGCGGGTGACTACGAGGCGTACGTCGACGGGGTAGACCTCTCCGCCGCCAACGTCGCGCTCGCCAACGGCGCCGCCCAGTCCGGCGGCGTCTCCGACCAGCCCGCTTCCACCACGGCGACGCAGAGGCACTGCCGCTGCCCGACGCCGCGTACGACGCGGTCGTCTGCGAGTGCGCCCTGTGCACGTTCCCCGACAAGGCCGCCGCCGCCGCGGAGATGGCGCGGGTGCTGCGCCCCGGCGGACGGATCGGCCTCACCGATATCACCGCGGACCGCGACCGACTCCCGCCGGAGCTGACCGGCATCGCCGCCTGGGTGGCCTGCATCGCCGATGCCCGCCAGGTCGACGACTACCGGTCGATCCTCGCCGGTGCCGGGCTCCGCGTCACCACCGTCGAGCACCACACCGCCGCGCTGGAGCAGATGATTCGCCAGATCTCCGCCCGGCTCGAACTGCTGCGTATGACCAGCCCAAGCCGGCTCGAGGAGCTCGGCATCGGCCTCACCCGCGCCCGACCGGTGCTCGACGCGGCCAAGGCCGCGATCCGCCACGGCGTCCTCGACTACGTGCTGCTGGTGGGCGAGAAGCCATGAGCCGGTTCGCCCTGGCAGTGGGCTTCGCCGCTGCCCTCGCCGCCAGCGTCGAACGGGTCACCGCCGCTCTCCGCCTCACCTACACCGGCCAGATACCTGCGCGACTCGGCGAGAGCGACCGCGTGGAGCGGAGCTGGGTGGGCGCGGTCAGGGAGTCCTCCACCACGATCCGGACCGAGGCGGAGCGTCGCTATGTGAGGACCCCCACGGTTCGGCGGCCTCGGTCCGCCTAGCGTCGAAGGAGCGAGATCAACCCCTCGACCGCGGTGTGGTCGCCACTGCCGGCCCGGCCTGCTGGGCACGCCTCGCCGCTTGGCCCATCACCCGCACACAGACCCCCGACCCCACCGACCACTGAGAAGGAGAGACACCATGAGGATGCAAGCCGTGTTCGAGGAGACCGTGATCGCAGACAGCGACGACACCGTCGTCGTCGAGGGCAACCACTACTTTCCGGAGGAGTCGCTGCGCCGCGAGCACTTCCAGCCCAGCGCCACCACGAGCATCTGTCCGTGGAAGGGCAAGGCCAGCTACTACACGGTCGACGTAGGGGGAGTGGTCAGCCCCGACGCGGCGTGGACCTACCCCAAGCCGACGTTCCTCGCCCGAAAGATCAAGGGCCACTTCGCCTTCTGGAACGGGGTCGAGGTCCGCCCGGCACGCCAGGACCACCGATGAGCGGGCTCACCGAAGACGTGGTCGTGGTTGGCCTGGGCGTACCCGGCCAGTCTGTCGCAGCCAGCTCGCCGACGCGGGGCTCGACGTCGTGGGGATCGAGGCAGAGCTGGTCGGCGAGGACCGCTTCTCGGGCTGCCTGAGCGCCGCGGGCACCCGGCAGCGATAGTCGTCGCGGCTGTCCGCGGCGGACGAGGTGGTGCTCGTGGGTAGGCGTCGCGGCGCTGGCGGCACTCGCGACGGTCCGCACTGCGCGACCATCCTCAGGTCCGTTAACGCCCCCTTGGACTACCCAGTCACTCGCCCACGCCACAGTCCCCGGTTGTGTAATGGCGCTCACCGACCCGGCCCGCCCTCCCGGGACAGCCTGTCCAACATCAAGGACGAACGACCCAGGAGGTCCCCATGAACACCACAGATGTCCGCTCGACCACTCGTACGAGCCTGGCGAGGGGCGCCTCCTACGGCGCCGGCGCCGGCGCCATCGCGTCGGTCGCGATGGGTCTGTACGCGATGGTCGCGTCCTACCTGAAGGACACCGGCTTCTTCACCCCCCTGCACCACATCGCCAGCCTCTTCGCGGCTCCCAGCTCGATGATGGAGTCGATGATGGCAGACAAGATGGAGAGTGACGCCTTCATTATCACCGCAGGCGTCGCGCTCCTCGGTGCGGTGATCCACATGATGACCGGCGCGATGTACGGCGCGATCCTCGGCCTCGCCGTCGCGAGGCTGACGGTCGGCATCGGCGTGCTCGCCGGCATCGGCCTCGTCTACGGCGCACTGGTCTTCGCGTTCAGCGCCTTCGTCGGTCTGCCGCTCGCGGCGGCGATCTTCGACGCCGGCGACCCGATCGCGGACATGGCCAAGATGGCGGGCTGGTGGACCTTCTTCACCGAGCACCTGGTCTTCGGAGTGGTCGCCGCGGTCCTCGTGGCCGGCGGCCTGCGCAAGCGGGCCTGACAGTGGTGGCACGATGACAGTTACGGGCGGCTCCAGGACCTGCATTAACGGCGAGCGCCTCGAAGTGATCGCCGGCCAGGCCCGACCGTGGGCTCCCGGACGACGAGAGGACGACATGCGGATCCAGAAGGCAGCGGATAGCCCCCACCGGCTGTGGTGCATGTCAGAGGTGGACATCTTCTGCGACCTCGACGACCAGGAGATGGAGTCGATGTCACAGGCCGCACCCATGCGGACCTACCCGGCCGGCACGCTCGTCTTCTCGCCACACCAGCCCGTGGAGGCACTGTTCATCCTGAAGAAGGGCCGGATCCGGATCTTCCGGGTCTCCGAGGACGGTCGCGCGCTGACCACCGCGATCATCGAGCCGGGCACGATCTTCGGCGAGATGGTCGCAGTGGGCCAGCAGATGCACGGCTCCTTCGCGGAGGCGATGGACGAGGTCGTGGTCTGCGTGATGAGTCAGGCCGACGTACGCAGGCTGCTGCTCGGCGACCCGCGGATCGCGACGCGGATCGCCGAAACCATGGGTCGCCGGCTGGGCGAGCTCGAGCAGCGGCTCAGCGACGCGGTCTTCAAGTCGGTGCCCGAGCGGGTGGCAGGAACGGTAGCGACCCTGGCCGAGGGACGCGGCCGCCTGCGCGGTGGACAGTTGCGGATCACCCACGAACAGCTCGCGGCGCTGGCCGGCACGTCCAGGGAGACGACCACCAAGGTGCTCGGTGACCTCGCCGACCGGAAACTGATCACGCTGGGCCGTGGCCGGATCACCGTGCTCGACCTCGACGGACTGCGCGCGATCGGTGGCTAGGTGGCCCTCCACCTGCACCGGGAAACGATGAGGGAGGCATGACCGATGAGAACTCAGGCCAAGGCATCCCGAGCTGGGACCACCCGGTGAGTCCGGACGGGCCCAGGGCACTGACCCTGCTCCTCTTCGACGTCAACGAAACGCTCTCGGACATGTCGCCGATGAGCCGCCGGTTCGAGGACGTCGGCGCGCCAGCGCACCTGGCCGCGACCTGGTTCGCCGGGCTCCTCCGAGACGGCTTTGCCTTGACCGCCGCCGGTGCGAGCGAGTCGTTCGCCCGTATCGCCACTGAGGCCCTTCGGGTCAGCATCCACGGTCTACCGCTGAACCGCGGAGCTGAAGACGCGGTCCAGCACATCATGGACGGCTTCGCCGCCCTCCCCGTGCATTCCGACGTCCCCGCCGGCATCCGCGCCCTTAGTGGATTGGGAGTTCGATTGGGGACCCTCAGCAACGGCTCCGCGTCGATAGCCCAAGCACTGTTGGACCGCGCGGCGCTACGCGATCACTTCGAGGCCCTTCTCTCCGTGGAAGATGCCGGTGTGTGGAAACCCTCCGCGGGCGCGTACGCCTACGCTCTCGAGCGGTGTGACGTCGACCCCATGGACGCGATGCTCGTCGCTGTCCATCCGTGGGACATCGACGGCGCTGCGCGGGCGGGACTCGGTACCGCCTGGATCAACCGGAGCCGTGGGCCTTACCCGCAGTACTTCAGGGCGCCGGACGTCAGGGCGCGGTCCGTGACGGACCTGGCTGAGCAGTTGAGCCACTTCGACTTCCCAACGCGGCCGCGCTCATCCGGCTGAGGTCCTCCTGCAGTCTCCGAGCGTGGAGGTGCTCACAGTCGAGCGCGGTGTCCGCTTGCAACGATGAGAAGTTGTGGAGGACGCTCTGGAGCCGATGGGTCTGGCCGATTCTGAGTGGAGAGACACGCTCAGGCTTGCGCGCCTGACCAGCGCTGACGGGGTGGCCAGGGCCGGGATCGAACCGGCGACCTTCCGCTTTTCAGGGCGAGCCAGTTCTAGGTAAAGCGCCAGGTCAAAGCGGATAACGCCTGCTAGCCCCCGAATTAGGTGATCCACGTGGCACAGGGTGATACCGGTGGCACCGGCCTGCACCCGGTCTGAAAGTGGTCTGCCTCGACCCCATGGGGCCGACCTGGCGTGCCCCGGGCGCAGATCGGCGCACAACGCCACAACGGCGACCAGTTGAGACCAGCCGCCGTTCGCGGTTGGGTGTATCGGCTAAGACGCGAAGTACTTTCACGCGGCGGCCCTTTGTGGCGCTGAGGACCACGACGCGGCGTCGCCCTTCCAGGCATGGTCGTGTTCGCCTGCTTCGATGGCTGGGCCAGCAACAAGCCGGAAATGACGCGGCGGAGGGCGGCCTTGCTCATCTTGAAATCGGCCGCGATCGCGTCAACGTTCTCGCCTGCCTCGCGGCGCTTGGCCACAGCCTCGGCTGTTTGCGCTCAGGTGTGCCCGGTGCAAGGTAGGGCAGGCGTCGCAACGTGCCGTTCTGCCGCTGGTGGTAGAGACTTCCTTCGCCGTTCGCAGCGGCATGCGGGTGGGCTTCGGCGCGGTCTTGCGTGGCCGCCATGGCTGGGTGTTCTTCGTGGTAGCGGTTGAGGTGGTCATAGTGTCCTCCTGGACGGTTGGTTGGCTCTTACGAGAGCAACAACCATGCAGAGGATCGACAGAAAGTTCCAGAGTCCCTGCTCAGAGCCGGTTGCGGTGGTCCTTGCGCTGGTCCCTGGCATTGGCGGCCAGCCGAGCCGGTACGATCCACGTTAGTGAGCTGTCTGGAGGGCTACTCCGCGGATGGAGGGCGCCATGAACGGAACGTGTGACATGGAGATGGGCGGAATGGAGATGGGCGGCATGATGCTGGGGATGGTGAGCTGGGGCCTCTTGGCCTCGCCCTGCTGGTCCTGGCCGTCGTCGCAACGGTCTGGCTCGCCAAGGCGAATGAATGCGACGGGCGGAGGCGGTCCCGACCCCCGAGTCGCCGAGGACATCCTGCGACGCCGCTATGCAGCCGGCGAGCTCGACGAGGACGAGTACCTCATCGAACAGGCCGGACTTCGCGACCCAGCGTCGCATAGCCCACCACCTTTGGCCCGGGTGGACCTCACCGCAATCCGCCGGCGTGGGCCGGTGAACGGCGGAGTCGCGGACGGGTCTTGGCGAACGCGCCTTGACTACTATGTAGAGTAGTAGGCTGGGTCGCCCGAGAATCGACTCGCGGCGACCGGCGGATTCCGTCCCACTGCGTCATCCAGGAGTGCGCCGTGCCCATGGTCTACACCGACCGCGAGAAGCGGAGTCATTCGATGAACCTTGCGGCGATCTTCGTCACCGGCCTCTTCGCGGGCGGCGTCTCTTCCGCGCTGCCGTACAGGGTGGTCTGCTGACTGGTCTTCTCGCTCGGCAGCGCAAGATGTCGAGCCGGTGATGGCGAGCGGCGCGGCGCGCAGAGGCAGCGACCAGCAGGAAAAGGGCTGCCCGCCTTTGCCGCCGGGCGGCAAGCACGCCTGGCCGATGACCTCGCACCGGTCGGCGGCTTCCTCGCCGGGCAAGCTCGTGTCGCACATGATGCTCGGCGCGCTGCTCGGCGGCATCGGCACGGCGGTGGGAGCTGTCGCTCCACCCGAGCATGGGCCCAACTCATCGCCGGCGCGCTGATCATCTGCTTCGGCCTGGCGCAGCGCGAGGATCGGCCCTTCAAGGGTTCGTCATCAGCCCCCGGCGTCTTGGCTTCGGGTCGTGCGTGGCCGCGCGCGGTCGCAGGCGGCGTTCGCGCCGGCGGTCCTCGGTTTCGCGACAGTCCTGATCCCGTGTGGGGTGACTCTCGGTGATGGCCCTGGCTCTCGTCGGGCTCGTGGATCAACGGCGCCGCGGCGATGGCGGTCTTTGTGATCGGCACCAGCCCCCTGTTCACCGTGATCGGGTACGCCGCGCACAAGGCTGTGACCACCTGGAAGAACCGTCTCGCGGCAGCCACCGGTGTGGTCCTGCTGGTTATGGGCCTGTACACGTTCAACGGCGGCCTGAACATCCTCGGCTCACCGCTGGCCGCGAAGAACCTTGCCACGGCACTCGGCTTCAAGCAGGCGCCCGCCTGACGCCTCGACCGTCAGTTGGCCGCGGAGGGCACGCAGACCGCGGTGATCACCGTGAGCGGGGCGATACTCACCGGGCAACGTGCTGGTGAAGGCCGGGGTCCCAGCAAGGCTCGTCTTCCGGTCGGAGAACGCCGCCGGGTGCGAACGCGCGCTGGCTCGTCCCGTCGCTCGGAGTGCAGCAGGTCCTGCCGGCCAATGGGGACACGGTCATCGACGCCGGAACCTGCGGCCAGGGACCATCGAGTACACCTGCTCGATGGGCATGTGCCGGCGGCCGGATCACGGCCGAGTGAGAGGAACACCATGGCAACGAGACGGCTGACCTGTCCGTGGAGGGCATGCACTGCGCTTCGTGCACCTTGTTGATCGACGAGGTGCTCGAGGACCTCGACGGCGTGCACCGATCGACCACGCAACTCCGCAAGCGCCGCGTCGTCGACTTCGACCCCGCCGCCTGCAGCCCCGACGTGATCGTCGCCGCGATCGCCGAGGCCGGCTACAGCGGTTCATCCGATATCCTGAGGAATACCCCAGGGGTAACGTATTATGGCAGGAGAGCGCCTGTCAGCCGTCGAGAGTAGTCCGATGAGCACCGCCAGCACGTACACCGTCAGCGGCATGACCTGCCGCCACTGCGGCGCGTCTGTCACCGAGGAGGTCCGCAGGCTCCCCGGCGTCGAGCAGGTCGATGTCGTCGGTGAGACCGGCGCCCTGACCGTCACCAGCGACGCGCCTGTCGAGAGGCCGCGGCGCGCGCCGCCGTCGATCAGGCGGGGTACCAGCTCGCATGAGCGCCCCCGTTCGCATCGCGGTCTTCATCGCCGTCGTCGCCGCGGTCTTCGCCGTCGCCCTGGCGGTGGGCCGCGGCATCGGCCCCCATCGGGGACTCCTCCGGCACCGAGGGCGTTCAGCACGAGTCGACCGCGCGACCGCAGTCGGTACCGACACGGCCGAGCCAGCGGCCACTGATCAGGAGAATCATCGTGACCACCTCCCCCGCACCCGCACCTAGTACGCCGACAGGCGCGTCGAGGCTGGACCTGGCCGGGATGACGTGCGCGTCGTGCGCGAACCGGATCGAGCGCAAGCTCAACAAGGCTCGAGGGCGTGACCGCGCTGGTCAATTATGCGACCGAGCGGGCCAAGGTGACCTACCCGCTGGCCCTGACGACCGACGACCTTGTTGGCACCGTGAAGGCGGCCGGGTATGGCGCGAGCGTCCGCCAACCCACGGGCACGGACACGGGTGCGGAGGCAGGAATCCGCGAGTCCGAGGGTGAGCCCGAGGACGCCGCCACTGCGCCGCTGCGTCACCGCCTGTTCGTCTCGATCGCGCTCACGGTGCCCGTGATCGCGATGGCGATGGTCCCGCCGCTGCAGTTCGCCAACTGGCAGTGGGCCTCCCTCACCCTGGCGGCACCCGTCGTGGTCTGGGGTGGCTGGCAGTTCCACCGCGCCGCGTGGACGAACCTGCGCCACGGCACCTCCACGATGGACACGCTGATCTCGCTCGGTACCCTGGCCGCGCTCGGTTGGTCGATCTACGCCTTGTTCTGGGGTACAGCCGGCGAGCCGGGGATAAACACCGTTCGAGTTGACCGTCGCCCGCAGTGACGGCTCGGGGAATATCTNACGGCTCTAGTGTTGACCCATGATCGAGGTCAGCCGCGAGGACTTTCACGTCCTCGTCTCCGACGCCCTCGACGAACTGCCCGCCGAGGTGGCCAGACTGATGGACAACGTCGCGATCTTCGTCGAGGACGACCCACCCGACGGAGAGACTCTCCTCGGGCTCTACGAAGGCATCCCGTTGACCGAACGGGACGCGGGCTACCTGATGACCACCCCTGACCGGATCACGATCTATCGGCTACCGGTGCTGGCCGTCTGTGACTCGGCGGACGACGTACGGCACGAGGTGGCGATCACGGTGGTGCACGAGGTTGCGCACCACTTCGGCATCGACGACGACAGACTGCATGAGCTCGGTTACGACTAGATCGTGCCGACAAGTCCGGGACAGTGCGCCACTTGTCGTTGCACGGTGTAGAACTGACCCGTGAGTGAGAACCCTCTGGTCCTCGGACCGCTGGTCAGGTACATCGACTACACCTCTGCCACGGTCTGGGTGGAGACTCTGGGCGCTTCCCGGGTGACGGTTGCGGCGGCGGACCAGACGTGGAGCGCCACCACCTTCGTCGTACACGGCCATCACTACGCCCTGGTAGAGGTCGAGGGGCTGGAGCCTGACTCGATCCAGGAGTACTCGGTGACGGTGGACGGTGAGCGGGTATGGCCCCCCGACGACTCGACGTTCCCACCCAGTCGCATCGCGACGCTGAAGCCGGACAAGGACCTGAGGATGGCGTTCGGCTCCTGTCGGACCAGCGTGCCGCATGACGCCACCGGCAACCGCCAGCACGGCGTCGATGCCATGCGGGCATACGCCCTGCACATGGCGAAGGACATGGAGAAGTGGCCGGACCTCATCACCTTCCTCGGTGACCAGGTGTACGCCGACGAGACGTCCGACGCGATGCAAGAGTTCATCACCTCACGCCGCGACGTCAACGAGCCGCCGGGAGAGGAGCTCAAGGACTACGAGGAGTACGCCTACCTGTACAAGCTCGCCTGGTCCGATCCGGCCAACCGCTGGTTGTTGTCGACATTGCCCAGCGCGATGATCTTCGACGACCATGACATCCGCGACGACTGGAACACCTCTGCCGCCTGGCGCCGCGAGATGGCGGCGACGCCTTGGTGGCATGACCGCATCGTCGGCGGCCTCGCGTCGTACTGGGTGTACCAGCACCTTGGCAACCTGGGTCCGTCGGACCGGGCGGACGACGAGATCTGGAAGCTGATCAGTGCGGCGTCCGAAACGCCCGGTGAGCCGGATGTGAGCGACGCGCTCGACGCCATGGCCGAACGCGCCGACGAGCACCCGCACACGTATCGCTGGAGCTATGCCCGAGACATCGGCGCAACCAGGCTCATCGTGGTGGACTCACGGGCAGCACGCCTGCTCAAGCCCGAGACGCGGTCCATCCTCGAGCCGACCGAGATGGCATGGCTCGACGCGCAGCTGCAGGGTGGGTTCGACCACGTGCTGATAGGGACCTCCCTACCCTTTCTGCTCTCGCCGGGACTTCACCACTTCGAGGCCTGGAATGAGGCACTCGCAGGTGGTGTGTGGGGTAAGCGCATGGCCAAGGTCTCGGAGAAGCTGCGGCAGACCGTCGACCTCGAACATTGGGCGGCGTTCGAGGATGGCTTCTCCGACGTTGCGACGATGGTGACGGAGGTGGCAGATGGCAAACGCGGCCAAGCGCCAGGCACGGTTACCTTCTTGTCGGGAGACGTCCATAACTCGTACGTCGCCGAGGTATATCGCAGCGGAGGGGCTCGGATTCTGCAAGCCGTCTGCTCTCCGATTCGCAACCCCCTGCCGCAGGCGATCCGCTACATGACGGGCTTCTCGTCCAAGAACATCGGCGGCGGCCTGGCGAGGTTCCTTGCCAAGCGTGCGAAGGTGCCACCTAGTCCGATCACCTGGAGGACGATTCGCGGCCCTTGGTTCGACAACAACCTCGCCACTCTCGAGACCCGGGGCCGGAGTCTTTCGATGTGGTGGGAGAAGGGCGTGGTGCGGTCCGGTGAGATCGAGCCTCATCTCGAGCCGGTCTCTGAGGTAGAGATCGACGTCTAGCTGTGGCCGTGCGCTCTAAGCGGCGTGACACTCACCCGAAGCGACCGGAAATGTAGTTCTCCGTCCGCTCGTCCGCAGGCGTGCTGAAGATCTTCGCTGTCAGGTCGTACTCGACTAGCAGTCCGGTGCGGTCGCCGGTTCCCTCGTCTGCGAGCGCTGTGAAGAACGCGGTCCGGTCGGCAACCCTCGCGGCCTGCTGCATGTTGTGGGTGACGATGATGATCGAGTAGTCCTTCACAAGCTCGACCATCAGGTCCTCGATGCGAGACGTCGCGATCGGGTCGAGTGCTGAGCAGGGCTCGTCCATCAAGATGACTTCGGGCCGGATGGCGATGGTGCGGGCTATGCAGAGCCGCTGCTGCTGCCCGCCGGACAGGCCGAGCGCCGACTGCTTGAGCTTGTCCTTCACCTCGTCCCACAGTGCCGATCTCGTCAACGCCTCCTCGACGAGGTCGTCCATGTCGGAGACCTTCGCGCCGGTGACTCTAGGCCCGTAGGCGACGTTGTCGTAGATCGACTTAGGGAACGGGTTCGGCTTCTGGAAGACCATTCCGATACGTCGGCGAACCTCGATGGGGTCGACGTCCTTGGCGTAGATGGACTGGCCGTGGAACGTGACGGCGCCTTCCACTCGAGCCCCGAGGATCAGGTCGTTCATCCGGTTGAGGGATCGGAGCAGGGTCGACTTGCCGCAGCCGGAGGGCCCGATCAGCGCGGTGATCTCGTTGTACCCGAAGCCCAGCGACACGTCGGTCACAGCCCTGAAGTCGTCGTAGAAGACGTCCACCCCCTCGCACTCCATGATGGGCTTCGGGTCCGACGGAAGCGACCTGCGGTCGTCCTGACGGACCTCGACGAGGGACGCCAGCTCGTTGGCAGCCGTCTCGTTGCCTGCCTCAGCAACGTCATGGGTCCGGGTCGAGTAGTAGTGCGAGTTCATGTATCTCACCAGCGCTTCTGATAGCGGTTACGGATGACGATTGCGACGGCGTTCATCAACAGCAGCAAGGCGAGCATCAAGATGATGGCAGCCGACGCAACCTGCTGGAAGGCAAGTTGCGGCTCTTTCGCCCAGTTGTAGATCTGGATCGGCAAGACGGTGTAACCCGAGAACAACCCGTTCGGGTCGTAGCTGACGAAGACGAGCCCCCCGAGAAGCAGCAGCGGCGCTGCCTCCCCCAGTGCACGCGACAGCGCCAGGATAGAGCCGGTGGCGATTCCCGGTACGGCGGCGGGCAGGGTCTGGCGCCACACTGTCTGCAAAGGGGTCGCACCAAGAGCTAGAGAACCCTGCCGGATCTCCTGCGGGACCGCCCGCATGGCCTCCCGGGTGGTGATGATGATGACGGGCAGGATCAGCAGGGCGAGCGCGATCGCCCCGGTGAGCACGACTCGCCGAGGAAGGCCGATCGACAAAGCGACTCCCGCGGTCAGCATCCCGTAAACGATGGCCGGAACCGCCGCCAGGTTTGTCAGGTTGACCTCGATGAGCTTGTTGTACCAGCGGCGGGAGTCTGCGAACTCCTCGAGGTAGACGGCGGCCGCTACACCGAGGGGGATCGCCATCACGGCTGTGAGGACGATGACGAGGGCAGATCCCAAGATGGCTGCTCGGGCACCGGCGAGCTCTGGCAGAACTATGGAGGAGTACCGGGTGAACAAGTTTGCATCGAGCCTGGTGGAGCCGTCCAGGAAGGACGTGACCAACAGCACTGCGAGAGACAGAACTGAGAACAAGACGGTGAACCAAAGAACGCCCAGGAAGACAATGGACTTGGCGTTCTTGTCGCCTTCCCGGCTGGCTCTGAGTGGCGCCGTAGCGATCGAACCGATGCTTGCCATCAGTACGCCTCTCGAATCTTCCGGACGATGGACCCGGCGACCACATTTAGCAGCAGGGTGACGACGAACAGCAAGAGGCCGACGGCAAACAGCGTGTTGTAGGTCAACGTCCCGGGTGAGCTCTCTCCGGTCGCGGTTTGCGCGATGTAACCCGTCATGGTCTGGCCGGCGTCGGTAGGGTTGGACACCATCTGCGCACGCGTGCCCGCTGCCAGCGCGACGATCATCGTCTCGCCGACGGCTCGAGAGCCAGCCAGCACGATGGAGGCGGTGATGCCCGACACGGCGGCAGGGAAGACAACCCGCAGAGTCGTCCGCATCCGGTTGGCTCCCAGGGCCAAGGATGCTTCGCGCAACGACCGCGGAACTGCGCTCATGGCGTCCTCCGACAGGGAGGCGACGGTGGGGATGATCATGATCCCCAGGACGAGGCCGGCGGCCAGCACGCTGAACGTGCCGACGTCGACGCTGAGCAGGTCGTTGAGGATCGTCGGTGCTACGAAGAACAGTGCGAAGTAGCCGTAGACCACGGAGGGAATGCCCGCGAGGACCTCGAGTACCGGCTTCAGCACTCGCCGGAGCCGCTCGGGAGCATACTCAGCGAGGTAGATAGCTGCGCCGAGCCCGAAGGGAACGGCGATCAGCAGACCGATCAACGTGGTCCACAGCGTCCCGGTGACCAGCGGCAGGATACCGAAGGAGCTGTCCGAAAAGCTCGGAGCCCACCGTTGACCGGTGAGGAACTCAACGACGCCGATCTCGCGGAAGAACTCAAGCGCCGGCAAGAGCAGCGCGAAGAAGATGCCGACGGTGACCAGGACCGACAGACCGGCTGCACCGATCAGGACGGCCATCGCCGCGCGCTCCCCGTAACGCCCACGACGCTTGCGGAGGAAGCCGGCTGGGTCCTTCTCGTAGGACCCTGGCTCGACGCCCTGAGGGGTCGTCCGGGTGGACGACCCCTCAGAAGCGATGGTGGAGCTCACGATGATTCTCCTGTGGAGGACATCCTCCCGGTGGTCAGGCCGATGAGTCGAGTCCAGCTGCGGCGTCTTCGAGTTGCGAGCGCTGGTCGTCGCTGAGCGGGATGAACTTGGCCACCTCGGCGATCTCGGCGTCGTTCGCGACGTAGTAGTCCACGAACGCGGCGACCTGCGGCTTCTCGGCGTACGCCTGCTTCGAAACGTAGATGAACAAGGGTCGCGCCAACGGGGTGTACGAGCCGTCAGCAGCTGTGTCAGGGTTCGGCTCGACGCAGCCGTCGCCACTGTCGATCGCGACGGCCTTCAGCTCATCGGCGTTCTCCTCGTAGTAGGTGTAGCCGAAGTAGCCCAACGCGTACTCCGACCCAGACACGCCTTGCACGGTGACGTTGTCATCCTCGGTGGCGTTGTAGTCGGAGCGACTGGCGCCCTCTTCACCGTTGACGGCTTCGGTGAAGTAGTCGAACGTGCCCGAGTCGGTGCCCGCTCCGTAGAGCTCAAGGGGTTCGTCGGGGAACTCAGGGTTGACCTGGCTCCACTTCGTGATCTTGCCCTCGGACTCAGGTCCCCAGATGGTGTTCAGCTCCTCGATCGTGAGGCAGTCGACGAAGTCGTTCTCCGCGGACACGACCACGGTCAAGGCATCGTTCGCCACCTGCAGCTCCACGTAGTCAACGCCGTTGTCCTTGCAGACGGGGACCTCCTCTGCCTCGTCGATGGGGCGTGAGGCGTTCGAGAGGTCCGTCGAGCCCTGGCAGAACTTCTCAAATCCGCCGCCCGTGCCCGACGTCGCGACCGAGACGTTGACGCCTGACTGCTCTTCTTTGAACAGTTCGCCAGCGGCCGAGGTCAGGGGGCCGACGGTCGACGAGCCGTCAGCGACCACCTCGCCTGAGACGCTGTCTCCACTCGACGAGTCGTCTTGACCACCGCAGGCGGCGAGAAGGAGCAGCAAAGCGCTCGCCCCAAGGGCGGCGAAGCGGCTCGAAGTGCTTGCGTTCACAGTGATGAGGCCTCTCGTAGTAAGTCCTGGAGACAGTGCTTCTTGCCCTGTTGCGGCTGACGCTAGCCATGGTCTGTGAACCAACGAATGGCCTTTGACGAACGGAAGGTGAACAGAACCAAGAGACGAGCCGCACCGCTGTCAGAGCACTAGGGCCGGTGAGCAGCTCAGTCACCCGGCGCCCTGGCGGCTCAGCTGGTCATGTCCGGGGTAGTGGCCAGCCAGGCATTGAAGGCGTCGGCGTTGTAGGGGCGCCCCAGGAAGTCGGCCACCAGCTCGGCCGCATCCTTGCTTCCGCCGGGCGCCAGCACCATGTCTCGGTAGCGCCGAGCCACGTCGGCGCTCATCAGGTCGCCTTCGTCGAACGCCGAGAAGAGATCCTTGGCGATCACGAGACTCCACATGTACGTGTAGTACGCCGAGCTGTATCCGGCGAGGTGCCCGAACGACGCGTGGAAGTGGGTCCCTTCGATGAAGGGGAAGAGGTCGTACGCCGTCTGGAGCGCCTTGACCTGAGCAGTGAGGTCATCTCTCCGATCCTGGTGCAGCCAGTACGACACGGCGGCATAGAACATCTGCGTGCGAGCTTGAAACCCTTTTCCGAACTCGTTGGCGGCGCGCATCTTTTCGACGAGCGCGCCAGGGATGGGTTCTCCGTCGGCGTCTGTCGCGAAGCTCTGCACCACGTCCGCACGCCACGCCCACTCCTCGAGCAGCTGCGACGGAGCCTCGACGAAGTCCCACTCCGTGGCGACACCGGAGAAGTCCGACCACTGCTGTCGGCCGGCAAGCACGTGGTGGACCAGGTGGCCGAACTCGTGGAACAGCGTCACGACGTCACGGTGCTCCATCAGCCCGCGCGGGAAGTTGCAGACGAGTGCGCCCTCCGGCAAGTGGCGGCCCTTGATGCCAGCGACGAGGTCGAACTGCGCCGCGTGCTTGTACTTCCCTGCGCGCGGGTGGAGGTCCAGGTAGATCCGCCCGAGCATCTCGCCGTTGGAGTGGACGTCGTACGCCGTCACGTCCTCATGCCAGGCCGCGGCGTCGACGGCTATGTAGGTGAGGCCGAATAGTCGTCCGCTGATGTCCAGGAGGCCGTCGCGGACCTTCGCGAAGTCGAAGTACCTGCGGACCTCTTGGGAGTCCACTCCGAAGCGCTCCCTGCGCAGAACCTCCGTGTAGTACATCGTGTGGGCTCGATCGATGTCGGCTGCCGCTGGATGGTCAGCCTGCAAGCGTTCAAGCAACAGGGCCCGGTCGCGTCGCCCGGACTCCTCGGCAGATGCCGTGATCTCGTCGACGAACCTGGCGATCTCCGCGCCGCGGCCGATCATCTTCACTTCGGCGTCATAGTCGGGCCAACCGTCGTACCCGAGCAGATGTGCGTGTTCTTCGCGCAGGGTGAGCAACCTGAAGAGGACGGCATCGTTTTGCGGCCAGGCCCTGTTCGTGAAGGCAAGCATCACTTCGCGACGGGCGTCGGCATCCGCGGCGAAGGACAAGAAGGGGTAGGCGTCCGGGTAGTCGGTGGTGATGACGACCCGGCCATCTTCTCCGGGCGGGTGGCGCTTGACGTAGTCCTCGGGCAACCCATGCAGCTGTGCCGGGTCAAGCGACACCTCGAGCACGCTGTCGCGAATGTTCTTGGCGAACTCCTGCTCGACGAGTGTCTCTTCTTCAGCCAGATCGCGTAGTCGCGCCCGGGTCTCCTCATCCTTGTCGACGCCGGCTCGACGGAAGTCTCGCATGGTGTGCTCCAGGACCCTGGCGGCGTCTTGGTCGAGCACGGAGGCGTCCACGTGGGAGAGCAGGTCGTAAAGCGCGCGGTCGAGGCTCACGTCGGTCGAGAGGCGGTTGGCCTCTTGTTCAGCGGCCTCCGCTTGGGTCCGGATGGCCTCGTCGGGGTGGACTTGGCTGGCGAGACTCGCTGCAGACGAGGCGGACCGCAAACCGATCCTGATCTCGTTCCAGGCCGAGAGGGCAGCGTGTGGCTCCCCCGGCGGCTGTGCCTTGAACTCGGCTACCAGCGAGCGGACTGCTTCGAGCCTGTCGTCGCATTGGCTGCGCAGCCAGCCGGACCATCCACTGGGGTCACCCGGAAGCCGGAGGGGAGTAGGACCTTCGCTAGCAGTCACATGCCGAGGCTAGCGGGAAGCTGACGGCCAGCTCAGCACGCACAGCGGCCGTTGGTTTGTCCTCGCCAGTTGAGAGATCATGGGGGATGCTCGGCTCGCTGTCTCCGTCTCGCCGACGGTTCGTCCTGTCGCTGCTGGCGTTGACGGTCGCGGTCGTCGTCGCGATCGCTGTCGCGGTCGTCGTGACGCGCGAGTCGGCGGTTGTACCCGTCGCACAAGCCGAGCGTGGGCCCGTCGTCATGGTCCCCGGGTACGGCGGATCGCCGCTGGCCCTGACAGAGCTGGTCGCGGCGCTGGAGAGGAACGGGCGGGATGTGACTGTGGTGTCGCTGACCGGTGACGGCCGAGGCGACCTTGACAACCAGGCGCAGGCACTCGAGGAGACCGTCTCAACCGCACTGGAGCAGGCGGACGCCGCCTCCGTGGACGTCATCGGCTACTCGGCAGGCGGGGTCGTGGCGCGCCTGTGGGTCCGCGACCACGGAGGTGCCGCGGTAGCCCGCCGCGTCCTCACGTTGGGCTCGCCCCACCACGGCACGGAGCTCGCCGGAGTTGCCACCGACCTGACGCCTGACACGTGTCCCGAGGCCTGCCAGCAGCTCGCGCCCGGCAGCAGTCTCCTCAACGGCTTGAACGCGGGCGACGAGACTCCCACCGGGCCGCTGTGGGTCTCGATCTGGACGGCCGACGATAAGGTCGTCACGCCACCCTCCTCGTCCGAGCTCGAGGGCGCACTCAACTTCTCGGTGCAGAGCGTCTGCCCAGGTGTCGTGGTGAGCCACTCCGAGCTCCCCAGGCTCGGGTTCGTCATCGCGGCGACTGTGAAGCAGCTGTCCTTGGCGGCACCGTCGCTGCCGAGCGAGCAGGACTGCCGCTGAGCCGAGGCCAGCTTGCTCTGCCCAGGCCTAAAGGACGCGTCAGTCGGTGATGTCCTTGGTGGTGAAGTTCGCCCACGCCGCAGCTAGGAAGACGCTGACGTACGCCGCCTGAAGCGCCGTACCCCGGCCGACGTTGCGCCAGAGGATCGGATCTCGGAACAGGTCCACGAACGACAGCCAGTAGCGGGTGGGCAGGTAGGGGTGCAGCGCAGTCGCGGCATCGAGCGTCAGCAGCAGGGTGGATGCGATGAGTGCCGCGATGGTGCCGAGCGCAGCGGCCAGCGGTGACTCCGCGACGGTCGACAAGAAGAGGGCGATCGCCGCGACCCCCAACATGGACAGCGTCGCGTACGCCAGCGAGAGGCCGGTGCGCCCGGCGAGCTCCTGCGTGGACAGCGCCGTCCCCGAGACACTTGTCGAGGCGACGCCGGCCTGGTCGCCAAGCAGCAGTGCCCCCAGGATGTACGCCGTCACGGCGACGACCAGGACGGCGATCAACACGAAAACGATGACACTGACCATCTTCGCAACCAGCAATCGAGTGCGACCGACGGGCCGCGCCAAGACGTAGCGCAAAGTGCCCGCCTGTCCCTCACCGGCGATGGCCTCGCCTGCGACGACGGCCACAGCGACGGGCAGGAAGAGCGGCAGGACGATGGCGATGGCAGCCAGCGGGAACAAGGTCCCGTCCTGCAGGACCGCTGACAAGAAGGCAGGCCCCTTGCCGGGGCGAGGACCGATGTCAGTGACCGCGAGCAGCACTGCCACCAAGCTCGGCAAGGCATCGATCAGGAGTACGGTGACCCACGTACGTCGACTGCGCACCAGCTTGCGCAGTTCGACCGCCACCATCAGAGAGCCACCTGGTCGCTGGCCGGGTGCGTGGCTGCCAGGACGATGTCCTCGAGGGACCTCCGTTCCGGACTCAGCTCCTCGACGCGGACCCCCTTGCCGACCAGCAGCGAGTTGAGCTCCGCCGGATCCGCTACCCGGACGAGGAGCGAAGCGGCGTCATGCTCCTCGACCTGCCCGTCGAGCAGCCCCCTTGCGAGCTTGACGTCGGGCGTGCGGACGAGTGTGCGTCCGGTCGGTTGCTGAAGGGTAGCGAGGTCCTCCTGGATGACGAGCGTGCCCTGGTCGAGGACCCCCACCCGCGTGCACAGCTGCTCCACCTCGGCCAGCAGATGACTCGACAGGAAGATCGTCGTACCGGACGCATGCAGCTTCAGAAGCAGCGCACGGATCTCCTTGATTCCTTGGGGGTCGAGGCCGTTCGTCGGCTCGTCGAGGATCAGCAGTCGGGGGCGGCGCAGCAATGCACCGGCCAGACCCAGCCGTTGGCGCATGCCGAGCGAGTAGGCCCGGACCGGGCGCTTGTCGACGGCGGCCAGACCGACCTGCTCCAGTGCTTCCTCGATGCGTTGGTCACGGCTTGACGCGTCGCCGTCGCGACCCATCGCGTCGAAGAGGGCCAGGTTGACCCGGCCGGAGAGGTTCCGGTACGCCGCCGGGCCCTCGACCAGAGCGCCGACCTGAGGCAGAACCATGCGGGCGGATCCCGGCATGGGGTGGTCGAGCAGCTTGACCTCACCGGAGGTGGCGAGCACCAACCCGAGCAGCATCCGCACGGTTGTCGTCTTCCCTGAACCGTTCGCGCCGAGGAAGCCGTAGATGTCACCCTCGCGAACGTCCAGGTCAAGGTCGTCGACGGCGACGATCTGCCCGAACCGTTTGGTCAAGCCACGGGTCCTGATCACCGTGGCTCCTTCGGGACGGCGATATAGAAGCCGGCTTCCAGCTGGCGGCCGGCGCGCACGAGGGTGCGGTCGGTGACCGTGCCGGCAAGCAGCCAGCCGCCTTCGAAGCCCTTGAGCTCGGTGAGCAGGATGTTGAGCGGGCCGACGTTCAATGCGTCTCCGATGGCGCGCTGACGAACGCCTGGGGTGAGCAGCAGCTGCTCGCGCAGCGGCTCGGCGGCGCGGTCCGAGAGCGGGATGACGATGAGCTGCGTCACGCCGTCGCCGTACACACCGACGGCGCGCAGGTTTCGGCTGCTGGACGTACGAGTCAACCCCGCTAGCACCCGTGGCGGCCGCAGCGGCGAGTACTGGTTGGCGGTGGCGGCGATGTCCAGCATGTCGCCATACTCAACGGTGGCACCAGGCGCGATCGAGAACTGCGTCGCGGCGCGGCTCGGTGTCCCCAGCGACAGGCTCATGAAGGTTGACGTGAGCGAGGCGCTGTCTTGACCCTTCGCGAAGACAGCAACGCGGACGGCGAGGCCGGTGTCAGGGTCTGCCCAGACGTCGACGTGGTCGATGCTCGACTGCGAGGCCCCCGGATTCAGCCTCAGCCCGGGGGCGTCGCGGCCCGCCACGCGCTCTGTCGCCAGGCGCGACACCTCGGAGAGATCGGCATCGGCCAGGAGGCGGTGGGCAAGCTCCGGGGGCAGCAGGTCGGAGGCCCGTGGCAGTCGGATGTCGGGGTCGATGGTGCGTGTCAGCAGGGACTTCTCGTACTCCCACACCGTGGTACCGGACGCGTCGCGGAAGACATCCTGCTCTCCGGTCGCCAGCAGCTTGGCCACCCTCCACTCTTCGGCATCGCGCCACCACACCCGCATCCGAGTCCGTTCGCCGAAGAGCTCACCGACATCGGTGAAGTCGTCTGCGACCGGCAGCTGGAGGGTACCTAGCGTCTCGATGTAGCCCGAGTAGGAGACGTCGCGCGATCCCTGGATCTTGTCGAGGAGGGCGGCGGCTGTGATGGGGTTGCCATCCGCCGGCAACGCTCGGAGCCCGAGCGGGATGCCGATGACGAGCGCCAGCGCGAGGACGACGCAGCTCCATCGTCGTCCAGAGGTCATGCCCCAGACTACGCGCGGGTTGAGTTCGACCCAACGCGGAAACAGCGGGAAGGACGTCCGGTGACAGTAAGGTCCGAGCGAGGTGGCGCGGGTTAATTCTTAGGTTATTTCGAGGGCTGCGGAGCCTTGCACTTGACCTTGGGGTTGAGACCGAAGTAGTTCAGCGGGCCGGCCACGATCGTGAGCGCCGTGTCGCTGACTTCAGCACAGTTGGTGTCGTCGTTGCTGAAATAGCCGCGTTGCACCGCCGCAATGACACCGATCAGCAACCAGATGACCACCACGATCGCACCGATCTTCATGCTGCCTCCTCGAATCGAGTGTGGCGCTCCGGTGGAGAGCCTCCTGCGAGCAACGTACCCCTCGAGGACCACAGCTAACATCAACGACTTTGCTGCGCGTCACGACCTAAAGGAGCGAGCGCTGCGCGAGCCGCCGCCCTACGAGGGCGGTGACGAAGACTAGGAGGGCGGCGAGAATAAGCAGCCACTTGAGCGCGCTGATCACCCACCCCACAATGACCAGGACGAGCGCGGCTGCCAGCAGCACAAT
>JAUJOO010000001.1:382611-404583 GCA_030447585.1 Nocardioidaceae bacterium
CGCTGATCACCCACCCCACAATGACCAGGACGAGCGCGGCTGCCAGCAGCACAATAACCCAACGCATCAGTCTCCTCGCACCTTCCGCCAGTCAGCGCCGGCACTGTCGTGGCCGTGTGCTGCCATGCTTGTCAGTCCTCCGTCGACGACGACCGATGTCGCAGTGAGGTAAGCGGAGCGCGGTGATGCGAGGAAGCCGATGACAGAAGCCACCTCGTTGACATGACCGGGCCGACCGAGTGGGTTTCCCGGGCGCTCGGTTGCGTATGCCGCCGACTCGTCCTGGCCGGTCATCGGAGTCGAGATCTCACCGGGCGCGACCGAGACCACGTTGATGCCGTGCTCGGCCAGCTCGAGGGCAAGCACCTTGGTCAGCATGCCGAGCCCCGCCTTGGCCGAGCAGTAGGCGGCGGCTCCGAGCCGCGGGACGTGCTCGTGCACGCTCGTCACGTTGATGATGCGACCGCCAGAGCCTGCGTCCACCATGGCGCTGGCAGCGCGCTGTGCGCACAGGAAGGGACCGTCGAGGTCAGTGGCCAGCACCTGTCTCCAGCGCGCCAGCGATGTGGCCATCACCGGCTCGCTTTGGCCTGTCCCTGCGCAGTTCACCAAGACGCCGATCCCGCCGAGCCTCGCGATCAGGTCGGTGATGGGTTCCGCGGCTCGTGCCGAAGCGAGCTCCTGCTGGGAGACGAAGCAGCGTTGGCCTCGTCGTTCGACTTCCTCCCGAGTGTGCTCGGCACCTTCAGCGTCTGAGTGGTAGGTGATACCGACGTCGAATCCCTCTGAGGCGAGGAGCTCCGCCGTGGCCTTACCGATGCCGGAGTCAGCTCCGGTGACAATGGCGAATCGGGGATAGCTGCCGCTCATGTGTACTCCTCCGTCGGGTCTCGACGCGTTACCCCACTGCCGCCACACCAAAACCGCTGCCTAGTAGTGGCGCCGTGGTGACGGGATGCGACTCTCGGCCAGGTCCACCATCTCGGCGATGATGTCGTCCGGCAAGTGGCTTGCCTTGCGGTTGTGAGCGCGTTGCGACAGCGAGATGTCACTGGTCCCAGCGCAGAAGTGCCGCGGCGGAACCGTCAAGAATTGTCGCAGGTACGACGACCACTTGTGCACTGGTACGGGCCGCGGCGGCGACGAGCACCAGGTCAGCAGAAACAGGCGCTGAGTCGTCCATCCCCAGGGCTAAGCCGGGATACTCCCGCGGCCGCAGTTCGACCTCACGTGCCTGATCCGGATCGATGAGCAGCGTGTCGACCTGGCCGCGAACGAATGCGTTGACGACGTCATCGAGGTTGGTGGCGACCGCCCTTTGTTGCCCTACTCGGTCCTGGTAGGCGTGCACCTGCTCAACGAGGTGCTCCGCGGCGTAACCGTGGACGACTTCGGTGACCGCCGATTCCAAAGCCTCACGGGAGGACCCTGCCGCTCGGCCTCCCGCTTCTGTCTCGACGATCCGCTCGGCTGCCTGGGCACTCACTGCCTGCTTGATGTCGACTCGGGCGCGCTGGTCGCCTGCCAGAACTACCAGGCCGATGCCTTGGGAGACGTGATGGTTGATGGTCTGCGCTGTCTCGGCGGCGTTGCGCTTCCACACTTCCTCGGTGACGTTCTGATAGCGGTCCTGCGACCAGCCTCCGACTGGCACCTTGTGGATCCGCAACGTCTCACCGTGCACCGCTGTCGAGTCGCTCGGACGGAGCACAGAGGAGCGGTAGATCTCGATGTCGCTGCCCTCGCGGTCCGCAATCACCAGCGCGAAAGGTACAAACGAGTCTTGAGTCTTGATCCAAGCGGTCAGATCCGGCAGCGGAGCCCAGGTGGCGACCTCGTCGGCGAGACGTTCGGGGACAACCTCGTCGAAGCACACCCCCTCACTCGTCGCCACCACGAGCCGGGAGACGGGCGCTGGCTGGTCGACTGGTTCAGCCAAGGTGGAGCGGATCTGTTCCACCACGTCATCGGGGGCGCCCTGTGCGGTGAGCCGACGCAGAGCGTCCTGGACTCTGAGGTCGCGACGGTGTTCGCCGTCTTCGGTGTCCTGGCTGATGTCGACGAACACGCTGGCGAACGGGCCGCTGACGTCATAGATGTTGGCTATGCGGGTCGTGTGCATGATGTCCTCTCAGTCGGAGATCGTCATTGGATTGCCTCGGCCGCCACCAGGAGATCGGCCACGAGGCCGGCGAAAGCGGTACCTCGGTCGGGTGATCGGAGTACCGCCGAGGGGTGGACAGTCGCCAGCACCCACTCAGGCGCAACGTCATCGTTACGGTTCTCCGGCCACGGCAGAATGCGGCCCCGCTCGGCCGTGACCTTGAACCGAGGGCCGAGGATCGCCTTCGCGGCAGTTGCCCGAGGACCACGACACCGCGAGGCTCGACGATGGCCAGCTCGGCAGTCAGCCAGGGCGTGCACGCCTGGACGTGCACGCGATCAGGAGTCTGGTGGATGCGGCGCTTTCCCTTCGTGCCGGAAAACCTGAAGTGCTTGACCGCGTTTGTGCGGAAGACGGACTCTGGTTGGATTCCGGCTTCCTCGAGAGCCCGCCCAAGTAGCCTTCCGGCCGGACCCACGAAAGGCTTGCCAGCCAGGTCCTCCTGGTCGCCCGGCTGCTCTCCGATCAGCATCAGCGCTGCGTCCGGTGGCCCGTCACCAAGTACGGCGTGCGTCGCGTCTCGATAGAGCTCGCACCCCCGGCACAGTTGTGCCGCACCTGCGAGCTCAGAGAGGGAGGCCTGGCTCGGCACATACGCAGCCGCCCCTACCGGGTTCACGTCCGAGGGAGATCGAGCCACGCGGAACAACTCCTCGGGGAGGGACCCGGGTGGCTCCGTACCGTGCCGTGGGGCCACGTCGGCGTACACCCGGTTTACTTAGACGGCTGCGACTTACCCCGGTCGCTGGCGCGGCAAACACAGGGGCGAGGGGACAACCGGCGAGCACGAAGCACAACCAGCCGCGCTAGGCGACCGCGTGGCTCGGGCTCGCCGTGCCCGTTTCATGGTGGCCGTGGGGGGGTATTTTCGGAGAGACCAATTTCCAACAGTCGGGAGACTTCCGTGGCCCGCAACACTTTGTCTCATTCATTGCACGACGCTGGACTTGCGGCCTGGTTCGGCGGGACTCTGGCGAACGCAGTAGCGTTGAACGCCGCCGCAGCAGAGGCCGACGACTCAAGTAGCACCGGTCGCGTGGCAAACGTTGGCTGGGACCGATGGGCCCCGGTGAATGCCGCCGCGATTGGCGCGCACCTGCTCGGCGGTCTCGGGCTCCTCGTCGGCAACCGCGGCCGGGTGGCGACCCAGGAGGGTGTTGCGTCGATGACAGTCACGAAGACTGCGCTCACCGCCGCGGCGCTGGGCGCCACGGCATACAGCAGAGTGCTCGGGAAGAAGCTCTCTCAACACCGGGATGTGCCGGCCGCGTCCGGGACGGAACCGACATCGTCGACCCCCGACGATGTAGCGAAAGCCCAAAGGCAGCTCGCGATCCTGCAATGGGCGGTGCCCGCACTCACAGGTGCACTCGTCGTCGCCACGTCCTTCGCCAGTGAACAGCAGCGGGCGACCGAGGTACACAAGGGGCTTGCTTCTCGCCTTCTCAACTGAGCTGGGCGGCGGCTGGAGTGGCCGCGACCTTTCCCTCGAAAAGGGGTTTCGGCGGGCGAGGAGCGGGCAGTACATCGCATGGTCGAGGCCTCCCCCGGAGGAGGACTCGGATCTAGGCCCCGGTGTTGAGAAGACAGCACCGGGGTCGTCTGTCGCTACGCTCGCTGAGGCGGTCGTCGGCTGTTTCGACGAAAGCAGTCGTCGTAAGAGTGCCCGGTCAGCACCGGACTGCTGAAGGCTCCCCGGCTCAGGGTGCGCCCATGACGAGACCCTCGATCGTGTGCTTTTGCACGATGGGCTCGAGCGCTTCAACCGTGCGGCAGCAAAGATGGCGGCGGACCTGGTCCGGCAGGGAGTCGTGGAAGCCTTCGGTAACCATCATGTCGTGCAGTTCTGCGTGGCCGGCGCCGGGCGCGTCGACTCCCAGGACGAGGACGGGACGGGCCTCAGTTGACACGTTGGCTGTCCCTCGGTGGATCGTTAGCGCTGAACGTGCCGAGATGTCCCCCATCTGTGGCAGTTTCTGCTGCGCGATGGACGCATAGCGCGGCCACTCCTGCTGCGGTGGGAACATCTGGTGATCCCACTCTTCTCCCCGCTCCCACTGGGTGCCGACAGCTATCTCGAACGGACCCATCTCGGCGACGGTATCTACACCGGTGAGGTTGAAGGCGAGCGAGGTGAGTCGCCTGTCTCGGTAAGTTTCTTCCGGAGACGGGAAGTCCCGATGCCATGGCTGGTTGACGGCACCGGGGAAGGGAATGTCGAACCCGACCTCGACGATCTCGTAGTCGGGGCCGAGCACGGCTTCCGACATGGCAACCACCCAGGGATGAGTGGCCAGATCGACAAAACCACGCAGCTCCTCCGGATGCAGCTCGACGTAGTACCGCTTGGGCCCCCTCCCAACGGCTCCGCCGGGCCGGGTGATCGCGTCCTCGAATGCCGCGTCGATGTCGGCGCGCATGGTCGCCACCCAGTCTCGAGGAAATGCACCCTTCAGCGCGACTATGCCGTCGGTGTAAAGCTGGCGAGTCATCGCCTCGGTGTCAGAAGTGGTGGTCGCATGGGTCACGGCGTACCTCCGGTGAGCGGTCTTAGGTTGCGGACAATACCACCGACAGTCACCCCGGCTCTCCTCGCGGTCCCTACCAGAACCGCCCGAGTCCCCCCGGCCGATGCCCGCGCCCTTCGGCCCGACTTCCTCTCTCCGACTGGAGGGCAGCCCTGCGCTTCCCGTCTACCGCGATGACGACGAAACGGTACCGGTATGTATCGGCGGCGGCCAAGGTTGTGCCGACTGCTCCAGGCGGGCGGGCGCCGAGGCGGCGTGTCCGCTTACGACACCACTACTCAGCAGCTGGAGATCCCCAGGAAGGTGCGGAGCCTCGTGAGGGTGGGCCCCGTGGGACTCGAACCCACAACCCGCGGATTAGAAAGGCCTCGGCCCTGGGGGAGTCCCGCGAGTTACCAATGTGCCGACGACCTTCCCTGCCAGACGCCAGGTTGGCCTGATCGTTGCTCAGCAGTGTCGGCTGCGGCGCTGGTTCCGATTGGAGCGCATCCCCAAGAGCGAACCCGGTCAAGGACTTTTCCGCGTCAGTCCTGGAAGTGGACGGCAGTTTGTCGCTGACGGTCAACCTGGACGCGGAAGATGTCGGGCCGGCTGTAGTGGCCGGGTGGGGTCAAAGTTCTGCCGCTCGCGCGCAACCGCAGCCAGGTCTAGGTCGGCGATGACCAGTCGCTCTTCGTCAGGCACCGGCTCCACCAGCCAGGTACCGTCCGGAGCAGCCACGCAGGATCCGCCGCGGCAGTAGTCGGTGACCCCGCCGCCTCGAGTTCGTCTCGCACCGGGAAGTCGGCGGGTACGTCGTCGAGAGAGATCAGCCCATTGGCGGCCAGCGACCACACCCGCCCTCCAGCGCGATGAAGCGTGCGATGTCCGCAGTGTTGCGGGGGTTGCCTGGCCACACGCTGACGTGGAGGTCTTCACCCAGCGCGCGTACAGCGCCTGCCGAGCATGTGGCATCCAGTTCTCCCAGCAGTTGAGCCCGCCGACCCGCGCCCCGCCTGTCCGGTGCACCCGGAGCCCGTGGCCGTCGCCTTGCCCCCACACGAGCCGCTCCTCGTACGTCGGCATCAGCTTGCGGTGGGCGCGACCACCCCGGCCTCGGGATCTATGGCCACGAGGGCGGCGAAAGACGGTTCCGCGGCCCGAGCTGGTCCCGCGCTCAGTCGCCCCCATGTAGACGAACACGCCCAGGTCGCCCGCCGCCTCGCGCAGCGTCGTCAGCTCCGGACCGTCAAGCTCGACCGCCGCCTGCAGGTAGGCGGCGTAGGCGCGCTTCTGCCGATCGTCGTCAAATCTTGCGCCACCAGTCAAGTCCAGCCAGAACGGGTAGCCGGAAAGGAAGGTCTCCGGAAAGGCCACCAGTTGCACACCGAGTGCGGCGGCGTCCTCGATCCAGGCGACTGCTTTGCGCGCGTTGTCGCCGCGGCGTCCAGCCAGTGAGGCCGAGCCTGTGCCGCTGCGACGCGCATCTGGGATCCTTTCGCCATCAACGCCGTTCAGCCGGCGGAAGGCTTAGCGTAGTCCGGGCTGCGGAGCTCCCCAACGGCACGTCGGGCGGAGACCGTCAGCTAACCTTGGGCGTCCCTCTGCGGAAGGAGTGTGCGTTGTCCCTCGCGCACCTTCGGGATGCTCTGACCGCCGGAGACAATGAGACGTTGATTCGGTACGTGCGGCTACACGTCGGCGACGGCGACGAGGTTGCGGGCCGCCGGGAGATCGACAAGGCGTGGGTACAGGCGCTCACGGTCTTGCTGGACCTGCCTGACGTCGACCGCGCCTTCGTGCTCGAGACGCTGCGCACCCGAGATCACGCCACGCTGGCGCACTTGTTCTTCTCTTTGCATTTTCATCTCGTGCAACAATCTGGAGAGTGGATCCATGACGGCGACCTCTGACAACCAACAACTCCGCCAGGGGCTGTGGCAGACGGTGAATGAGCGCTATCGGCTCCATGATCACCAAGAGCGACGTCGTGCCGTTAGCACCGATGCGTCGACCACTCGCCGATTCTCGACTCACATTCGTCAGCACGGCCGGTGTGCAGCCGATAGGCACCTTGCCGTTCGACGTGGTCCACCCCGTCGGCGACTACACGTTTCGTCGCGTGCCATCGAGCGCCACGCCCGCCGACCTGGAAATCCACCAGCTCAAGTATCCCACCGACGGCGCTCACCGGGACCTCAACGTCATCTTCCCGATAGAGCGGCTGCAAGAGTTGGCACGCGAGAACGTCGTCGGCGGGCTGACTCAGGACTTCTTCTCTTTCATCGGATACAACATGGACCCCGACCTGCTGGAGCGCACGCTCGCGGAGGACCTCGCTCGGGCCGTCGCGGACGAACAGGCCGACCTCGCCCTGCTGGCTCCCGCTTGACCGATTTGTCACCAGTCGGTCGGACTGGTCCAGCGCGCCATAGAACGGCGCGGCATCCCCACAGTCTCCGTTACGGTCGCCCGCGACGTGACCGAGCACATCAAGCCGCTGCGCGCCGTCTTCGTGCCATTCCGGATGGGTCACCACTTCGGCGTCCCCTTCCACGTCAACGCGCAACGGAGGATCATCGCCGAGGCTCTGGACTTCGTCCGCACCGCCACGCACAGCGGCCAAATCCTCGACCTGCTGCGGTGGGCAGACCTCCGCCGAGAGGGCGCCCAAATCGAAAAACAGCAAAAGTCGTGATGCGACGCTTGCTACCCGAGGCCCCTGGGAGGCCCGCTTCCGCTTTCACGTCTTGCGCTCTCAAACGCACCAGCGTGCCCGACGTGGCGCTGCTCATGGGAAGGCGCTCGCTGCTGTTCGCGGCGCCTGCAGTCTGGTAGGACGACAAGGAACGCGCCTTGACATCGCTTGACATCCTTAGAACGACAAGTCATTTGGCGCATTCGATCGCCGCAGGATGCGCCCTCAGCGGCCAGACCTCTCGAGCCACACCCCGATCGCGATCAGGATAGACCACCAGGCGTGAAGGAGTCACCTGATTGATCACCGGCCAGCGGTGGTTGCCCGAGCGACGTGATAGAGGTGAACCAGCGACATCAGGGCGAGACCAACCAGCACGTGCCCTGTCCGGCTGGGCGTGGGATGCGGCGCGGTTGAGCACCAGGCACCGTCGGATCGGTCACGGTGGAGCGCATCAGAGGCCGCTGCTGCGAGGTGCGAGACGACGCCGAGGCCCCAGCCGAGCGCCGGCCACACCGCCATGGCTAACCAACTGCCTGCAACCAGCCCCACGAGGACCCAGACCAGGACGAGCAGCACCGTCACTGCCACGTACGAGGCCAGGTGCGGAACGAGACCGGCGCGTATCACCTTGTGGCCGTCATCGCCCCGACGCGGCACGGCCCGAGCGTGCCGCAGATGTACTGGCGAGTCGGAAGAGATGGCGGTCAGCTCGACTCCGGCGCTGGCGCTCCGACACCGCTTCCAGACGCGCCTCCAACTCTTCGATAACCGCCGGCAACCGCATCGCCGAGCAGCGCGGCTGCCCCATCGCGCTCAGCATGACCGACGCCGACCTTGTGGGAGGGCGGGCGACGACGCGGCGTGATCTGTGGGGCGTGGGTGGCGAACATGGCACTCCTCCATCTAATGTGGACGGTGATAGTCTCGCCATCCACAGTGGACAGTCAAGGGGTTGAGTTGAACTCAACGCGCGTCGATCCTCGGCCTGCTGGACGCCAGCGATGGCGAGCTGACCGGTGGTGAACTTGTGAGGGTGGCGAGCTGCGTATCGGTCAGTTCGAGCCTGACGCGCAGCCAGGTGTACTGGGAACTGGCAGTTCTCGAGCATGAAGGGCTGGTCGACCCCGCCGGGGCACGGGACGCGCGGCCGGCATCACCGATGCGGGTCGCGCCGCCTACCTGGAAGTGGCTCACCGAATGGCCGAAACGATCCCGGTGCTCCTCGCCGTTGCCTTGGGAGGGCGCTGGACCCTCCGCACTTCGGGACGTCCTTCGTAGCCGAACAGAGCACCGCGCGCGCCGGCACCGCGAGCTCGACGAGGAACTGGCCACAACCGACGACGGCGAGCCCTGGGCGAGGGCCACGTTGGCGTTCGGGATCCGGTACGAGGAGGCGATGGGCTGGTTCTCGTCCTTCCCGCTGAGGTCCGCCCCGCTGACGCACCAGGGCGGGCGGACCGGGCTGAGGCGTCCGGAGGACGCTTACCGTTCGCCGTTGCCGAACAGGTGCGTCGATGGTGTCGCTCGGTGCTGGCGAGCTGGGATGTGCCGCAGAGAGACACATCGTGGAGACGTCCCTGGGGATGCGCACCTGACCTCGCTCGGGTCAGGTGAAGCGTCTGCGTGTACCTGGCGGGCACGAACTTCAACGCCGCGACCAGCGCGGTGGTGCTCGAAGCCTTGGCGGCCCGATTCCGGGTGTACGCCGCAGACCTTCCTGGCCAGCCGGGGCTGAGTGCGGCCGCGCGGCCAGGTGACGAGGTCTACAGCTACGGGCAGTGCCTCGCAGCGGTCGTCTCCTGGGTGCAACGGCGGCACCCCGACGCTCGGCTGGTGGTTGCTGGCCACTCCCCGGGGGCCGCGGTGCTCTGTCGGCCGATCCTCAGCACGTCGACGGGGTGGCGTTGCTCAGTCCGGGTGGCCTTCTCAGCGTGCGGCCTACTCCACAGCTGCTTCGTGCCACCCCTGCCGTGGGTAGTGCGGCGCGACGTCGCGGGCGCGAGACGGCTGCTCGACTACATGTCGGCACCGGCCGCGAGCCGTCAGCGGATCCCCTGGAGTGGATGACGCTCGTGGCGCGCACCTGTCGAACGACGGGAGCGCCCGTCCCGCCCAGACGCGGTCACACGCCAGTGGGGCGGGCCGGAACGTGCGCGTTGTCATCGGTGAGCACGATGTGTTCTTCCCCGTCGATCCGCTGCGGCGGGCTTGGGCCAAGCTCGGCGTGGAGCCGGTCGTGGTGGAGCGGGCCGGACACCTCTTGGTCGACGAGGAACCCGAGCGAATCACCGACCTGATCGCGGAGCTCCTGTAGTTGCCCGAGGGACACGGCGAGAGCGCAAGGCGTGCGCGGCCATCTGCGATGGTGTCTTGACATCAAGAGGATTGTGACCGTCTCTCCTACTCCCGATCCACCAGTTCCGGAAGTTCCTAGGGCTTACCGGAGCACTGGTTGGGGTGGCAGGGCGGCGCCTCTGAAGTTGCTCGACTGGTTGGACGGTCCGCCAGGCGCTTCAGAGGCAGGCGGGGTGGGGCTGGTGTTTTGTGGAGCCCAAGTCGCGCGCTGGTAGGCGAACGATTAGCCTTCCGACGCCGCTGGTCGACGCTTTGCGTTCACACCGAGCGGCGCAGCTCGAGGAGCGGTTGCGGACCGGAAGCGAATGGGACGACCACGGCTTGGTGTTCGCGCAACTGAACGGGCGCCCGATAGAGCGCGCAGTGACCACCGGCAGTGGCAGGCGCTTATCCAGGGGTAGTGGGCCCCGTGGGACTCGAACCCACAACCGCGGATTAAAAGTCCGCTGCTCTGCCAGCCGGGGCCCATGCGGTAGTGCGTTGTACGAAAGAGACCCCCCGCGCTGCTGTAAGGCGCCGATGCCCGACACAGTATGCCGCAACTCCCATGACCGGGCGTCGAGGAGGCGCGTCAGAGCAGCTCCACCAGCGACTGGCGGCCGTCCGGGTCCGTCTCGCGCAGCCACGGCTGACGCATAGCCCGTGCGAGCGAGATAGACCTGCTCCGCCTCAACTCCTTCGGTGAGCGAGGCCGTCGCTTCCAGGGAGTCTCGCCTACACCAGATCGGGTGTCGACTACGCTGAGTCCGTCCGCTCCCCTGCAAAGACCTCCCGGTGGCGAGCTTGCCTGTGACCACTCGGAACAGCGCTGGAAGGCAGCATCAGTGAACGACCAGTTGGACGTCAGCGTCCACGACAAGGAGGTCCTCGACGAGATCGAGATGATGACCAACCTCATCATCGCGACCTCTGAGTCCGACGGTCCGCTGACGCAGGCGCAGATCGACTCGATCCTCGGCGTCGCCGACGAGCCTGCGCCGCGCTGAGGTCGCCCACCGAAGGGCGTCACTCCACCGTGACGTGGTTGCGCGATCTCGGCGGTCACCCCCTAGCATTGCGTTGATCTTTTCGGCTGACGGGAGTTTGGTGTGGCCCTGCGTTTCCGTCCTACCGACACCTCGTTCTACGACCTCTTCGCCGAATCCGCCAGGAACCTTGTCGTCGGCGCGGAGCTGCTGGCTGAACTGCTGCCGGCCGACAGTGACCGTCCGCTCATCGCCAAACGCATGCGTGACGCGGAGCACGCCGGCGACGAGACGACCCACGCCATCGTGCGTCGGGTGAACTCCACCTTCGTCACTCCGTTCGACCGGGAGGACATCTACCGGCTGGCAGCGGGGCTGGATGACGTCATGGACTTCATGGAGGAGGCCGTCGACCTGGTCGTCCTGTACGAGATCCATGAGCTGCCGAGCGAGCTCGCCAACCAGGTAGAGGTCCTCCAGCGCTCGGCAGAGCTGACCGCCGAGGCAATGCCGCGGCTGCGGACCATGCGTGGTCTCGAGGAGTACTGGATCGAGATCAACAGGTTGGAGAACAACGGCGACAAGTCGTACCGCCGGATCGTGGCAAAGCTCTTCAACGGCCAGTACGACGCGCTGACGGTGATGAAGATGAAAGACGTTGTCGACTCGCTTGAAGCGGCCATCGACGCGTTCGAGTCCGTCGCGAACACGGTCGAGCAGATCGCGGTCAAGGAGTCCTAGGCGATGGCTGACCGGGCAGGTGCGATGCCGCGCCACCGTATCCGCGAGGGCTTCTGGTGGAGTTAGCTCTCGTCATCGCAGTCGTCGCCATCGCCCTGACCTTCGACTACACCAACGGCTTCCACGATGCCGCCAATGCCATTGCGACCTCGGTTTCGACGAGGGCTCTGACACCTCGGATAGCGCTGCTGCTGGCCGCCGTCATGAACTTCGCCGGCGCCTTCCTCGGCCAAGAGGTCGCCAACACGGTCAGCGACGTCATCACGCCACCCGACGGCAATCACGGGCTCGTCGTCGTAGGAGCGGGCCTCGTGGGGGCCATCACGTGGAACCTCATCACGTGGTATTTCGGACTTCCGTCCTCGTCCTCACATGCACTCATCGGTGGTCTCGTCGGCGCAGCGCTCGCCTCAGGCAGCTTCGTCGCCTGGTCAGCCATCCAGGACAAGGTCCTCATCCCGATGGTGCTGTCGCCGCTCGTGGGCTTCACGCTCGCCTTCCTGCTCATGCTGTCGATCATGTGGGTCTTCCGGCGGCGCAACCCCGGCCGCATCAACCGCGGGTTCAAGATCGCTCAGACGGTCTCGGCGGCCGCGATGGCTCTCGGACACGGCCTCCAGGACGCCCAGAAGACGATGGGAGTCATCTTCCTGGCGCTCCTGACCGCGGGGTACGCCGACCGGGGTGATGGACTGCCGTTCTGGGTCATCGCCTCAGCAGCCGGCGCCATCTCGCTCGGCACGTATGCGGGCGGCTGGCGCATCATGCGAACGCTCGGCCGACGGATCATCCACCTCGACCCGCCACGCGGCTTCGCCGCGGAGACCACAGCGGCCTCCATCCTGTACGTGACCGCCTACGTCTTCGAGGCTCCTATCTCTACGACCCACGCCATCACCTCCTCGGTGATGGGTGTCGGCGCCACCAAACGGCTGTCGGCGGTGCGCTGGGGAGTGGCAAAGACGATCCTGGGGGCGTGGATTCTCACCTTTCCCATGGCGGGTCTCGCTGCAGCCGCAGTGTATGGCGTCTCGCACTTCGTCCTGCCGTAGCGCCGCTTCCCAGGCAGCGCCGGCTGTCACGGAGGCGGGTGGTGCTCGACTGCCACCACCTCACCTTGCTTGCGGTGGAGTACCACCGAAGCCGCCGGTGAGATGCTCATCGGTTCCAGGCCGAGCGCCGCGAAGATGTCAGGAAGCACCGGTCGGTGCGAGCAGAACGCAAGCCGGCCCCGACCGCTCAGCGCTCGCCGCATCAGGGCTCGGATACGCCCACGGCGAGCAGACTCCTGCGAGAGGGCACCGTCCAGCCGAAGCTGGACACGGTGGGCGTTGACGAAGGGCAGCACCGTGTCTACGCAACGGACCGCGTCGCTGGACACCACCCGACGCACCCCGTATGCCGTCAGGAGCGGGGGCAGCCGTGCCGCCTGCCGCAGCCCAGCCGCGTTGAGCGGCCGGTCGGAGTCGTCGCCCGCCCAAGCACTGCGACGACGGGCCTTCGCGTGCCGGACCAGGAAGAACGGGTCGCTGTCGTACGGCGTCTGAGCGAACGTCTCGACCAGGGCGACGTCATGCGGGTAGCTGAGGCGCCGCGCAGCCTCCGGCAGTGCGAACCACCCGACCTCGTCGACCTCCTTGTTCGCCTGGAAGGTCGCGAGGTCGGCGGTCCCGCGCACGCGGGCGGTCCAGTAAGACACCAGCTTCGGCCGTTTGTCACCGTCGCCGACCTCGTAGTGCTGGTCCGGCAGCGGGATCCCCAGACGCACTCGCAGGCCCGTCTCCTCCCAGACCTCGCGCACGGCAGCCGCGGGAGCCAGCTCGTCGGCATCCACCTTCCCCTTCGGCAGCGACCAGTCGGGCGGGTGGCGAGGCCGATGGATGAGCACCACCTCGGGGCCGCCGCGCCCGGGTCGCCATACGACGGCACCGGCCGCCCGGATCAGTTCGCGAGCCGCCACGGTCGACTACTCTCACATGCGCCCGCGACAGATGTCCATCGAGCTGGATCTGCACTCAGATTGCGACCCTCGCCTGAGGGCGGGCGTACTCCGCCATCAGGCCACCTCTACTACTCTCGCATCCGGGCGCGACAGATGTGTCCATCGGGCCGGGAGGCATGCACGTGAGGCGATCCAGGACGATCATCGCCCTGGGCGTGCTGCTCCTGCTCGTGATCGGGACCGTCGTGGTGTGGCAGCAGACGCGAGGTCCAGCGACCAGGATCGCGGAGGCGCTCGACACGCTCCCGGGCGAGACGCAGATAGCCAGTTTCACCGACTGGCGGCTGGCCCGCGACGATCTGGACGCCGGGGTCTCGTCCCAGTCCTCGCCGAAGGAGAAGGAGCGATTCTTCGACGCCGCGTACACGAAGGACTACACGGCGGTCTCACTGCTCGCCACGGTCGAGGCGGCAATGAGCAGCAGCTACGGGTGGTCCGTCCTGGACACCGAGTGGGAGATGTACGGGCAGGGACGACGGGGAGCGGTCGCCGTCTTGAAAATGCCGAGCGACTTCGACTTCGCCGCAGCCGACGCGGCCTTGACAGACATCGGGTACCCGCCGGCGGACAGCCAGGGGTGCGCCCGGGAGGCCCGGACCTGGTAGCAGCGGTCGAGCCCGGTCTCACCCCGCAGCTCGCTTATCCGGCCCTGCTTCCCGACGAGCACCTGGTGATCACGAGCGACAGCGCAGACTACACCGCTCGTGCGGTCTCGATCGTCGAGGATGACGCGGCCTCCCTCCACGACGCGGAACCGGTGGCTGCCATGTCTGCGGCGTTGGGCGAGTCGTCGGTCGCGTCCGTGGTGACGGTCGGGCGGCGCGCATGTATCGCCTCAGGGTTCGCCGGCGCCGCGCCCGGTGACCGGGCGCTGGCACGTCAGCGCATCGACGCCGTCGGAGGGATCAGCCCGTTGACGGTGTTGGCACTGTCGGCTGACGCACATGGGCGCCTCACCGTCATCATGGGTTTCGGAGCTCAGCGGCCGCCGAGGCGGACGTCGTGGCGCGCCAGAGGCTTGCCAGGGGGAGGCGCCAGACCAGGGCGGCACGTTCGACGAGCGGTTCTCGGTGACGAAGGCAGAGGTATCCGGCAGTGAGGTTGTCCTCGAACTGACCCCGGCCACCGAAGACGCGCAGCTGCTGTCCGACTTCAACCGGGGCGGCCTGCTGTTCGCTTCCTGTGGCGTGGCGGCCTTCCGTTGCCGTCATGCGCGCAATTCTGCAGGTGAGTGGGCGTATGGGGGCCGTTCACACCTAGCGGCGTACGCCGGCTGAGGAGTCGGGGCGGCGTCGGTGCATCACGATGAGTGAGGACTGCAGGTCCGCTAGCGGCTCGCCGTCTGGTGATCGGGCGTGCCTCTCCCACTCGCCGTCCGATCGCAGCCACCACGACGCCGTACCGTCGGCGAAAGCCAGGTCCAGCAGCCTGCCAAGCTCGTCGACGTGGTTGCGCGACGGGACGTTCACGAGCACCTCCACGCGGCGGTCGAGGTTGCGGTGCATCAGGTCCGCCGAGCCGATCCAGGCCTCAGGCTCGCCGCCGTTCTCGAACCAGAAGATTCTGCTGTGCTCGAGGAACCTGCCGAGGATGCTTCTGACCTTGATGTGCTCGGAGAGGTCGGGCACGCCGGGGCGGATCTCGCTGATGCCCCGGATCCACAGTTCCACCTGTACGCCGGCGCGTGAGGCCCGGTACAGCGCGTCGATCGTCGCCTCGTCGACGAGAGAGTTGACCTTGATGCGGATGCGGCCGGGGCGACCGGCTCTATGGTGTCCGATCTCCCTCGTGATGCGGTCGATCAGTCCGGAGCGGACCGCTTCGGGTGCGACGAGGAGGTGGGGGTAGTCACGCTGCCGGGCGAATCCAGAGAGGTTGTTGAAGAGGTTGCTGATGTCTGCGGTGATCCCTTCGTCAGCGGTCAGCAGCCCCAGGTCCTCGTAGCTTCGAGCGGTCTTCTGGTTGTAGTTGCCGGTGCCGACGTGTGCGTAACGACGGATGCCGTCAGCTTCGTCGCGAACCACGAGCGCAAGTTTGCAATGCGTCTTGAGCCCGACGAGACCATAGACGACGTGGCAGCCGGCCTGCTCCAGCTTGCGTGCCCAGCGGATGTTGGCCCGTTCGTCGAACCGCGCCTTGATCTCGACCAGCACCAGCACCTGCTTGCCCGCCTCGGCGGCGTCGATGAGCGCCTCGATGATTGGGGAGTCCCCTGACGTCCTGTACAGCGTCTGCTTGATGGCGAGGACGCGAGGATCTGCCGCCGCTTGCTCGATGAAGCGCTGCACGCTCGTCGCGAACGAGTCGTACGGGTGGTGGAGGAGAACGTCGCGACGCGAGATGGCCGCGAACATATCTGCCGGGCTGGCCGACTCGACCTCGGCGAGATGGCTGTGGGTACGGGGTATGAAGGCGGGAAACTTCAGCTCGGGCCGGTCGAGGTCGGCGATGCCTTGCAGTCCCGTCAGGTCGAGCGGTCCGGGGAGTCGGAAGACCTCGTTCTCCGACACGTCCAGCTCGGACACGAGCAGCTCGAGGATGTGCTCGTCCATCGACTCCTCTACCTCGAGTCGCACCGGCGACCCGAACCGACGGCGCTGTAGCTCTCGCTCGAGCGCCTTGAGCAGGTTCTCGGCGTCGTCCTCCTCCACCTCCAGGTCTTCGTTGCGCGTCACGCGGAACGTGTGATGCTGCAGCACCTCCATGCCGGGGAAGAGCTGGTCAAGGTGCGCAGCGATGACGTCTTCCAAGGGGACGAACCGCTGGGCGCCGAGGGTGACGAAACGCGGGAAGATCGGTGGAACCTTCACCCGGGCGAAGTGCTCCTTGCCGGTGTCGGGGTTGCGGATAGTCACCGCCAAGTTGAGAGACAGCCCCGAGATGTAGGGAAAGGGATGCGCTGGGTCGACGGCAAGCGGGGTCAACACGGGGTAGATGCGGTCGGTGAAAAGCTCCTGCATGCTCTTTTGTTCGTCTGTGTCGAGATCGTCCCACCGCAGCAGCGCGATCTCCGCCTCCGCCAGGGCCGACAGCACCTGCTCGCGGAAGAGGGCCCCGTGCCGCTTCAGCAAGTCGCCCGCCTGTGCCCAGATGGCAGCCAACACCTCCCGCGGCATCCGGCCGGCGACGGTGGGGACGGCGACGCCCGCCTCGAGCCGGCGTTTCAGGCCAGCCACCCGCACCATGAAGAACTCATCGAGATTGCTCGCGAAGATCGCCAGGAACCTCGTCCTCTCCAGCAACGGGACATCTGGGTCCTCCGCCAGCGCGAGGACTCTACCGTTGAAGTGCAGCCAGGACAGCTCCCGGTCCAGGAAGCGGTCCTTGGGGAGGTCGTCGTCAGCCGGCTCGTACGGCGGCTCCACCTCGAAGGGTTCCGCCCCGGCTGGGTTGAGGCTCGCGACGCCTTCGTCGGCATCCAACCCGGCGTCGGTGCCCATCGACGCACGACTCGACAAGGCGGACGGGTCGTTCGGGCTCGGGAAGGGTTGGGCCGACATCGCTCTATCGTCTCACTCTTGCGCGGACGGCGGGGACGCCGGCAGCGGCAGGCCTGCTGCTACCAGCGGCGCTCGTACATCACATCCACAGACGATGTGGTGAAGCCGAGCCTCCGGTAGACGGCCACAGCAGGCGCGTTGTCCGACTCAACATAAAGCACGCACGAGTCGAGCCCGATGTTTCGCAGATAGCTGAGACCGGTGAGCGTCAGAGCCTTCCCGAGGCCGAGTCCCTGCGCCTGCGGGTCGACCCCGACGACATAGACCTCGCCGCGACCTGATCCGCCGGCAACCGCGGCGTGGACCTTGGTCCAGTGGAAGCCGACCAGCCGACCAGCACGCTCGGCGAGAAAGAAGCCAGCGGGGTCGAACCATGGTTGGCGCATTCGGTGCTCCAGGTCTGCCGAGCTTGTCGCCCCCTGCTCCGGGTGATCGGCGAAGGCGCGCGCGTTGAGCGTGACCCAGGCCTGCTCGTCGTTGCCGGGGACGAAAGTGCGTACCGCCACATCCGAGGGGTACGCCGGAGCCGGCAGCGGCTCGGTGAGCGAACGCGTCATATGCCAAAGGTCCCGCACCCTGGCGAACCCGAGCCGACCGGACAAGAGGCGGGCCGCCGCCTCGTCGCCATGAGCCCACACTCGCAACCCGGCTGGGCCGGCCTCCTCGACGAGCCGCTCGACAAGAGCAGTCCCGACGCCGTGGCGGCGCTGGTCAGGGGAGACGACGAGATGTGCGCTACCGAGACCTGACTCGGTACGCCGAAGGTGGGCGTACCCGATGATCCTTCCGTCGGGAAGCCGCGCCAGCAGATGGCGGGCGGCCGGGTCCGGGAACTGCAGGTCCATGCGCACCTGGTCGTTCAGAGGCTCGGCGCGGTCGGTGGCGCGCGCAGTCGCCTCGAGGGCGAGGACAGCCTGGCGCACCTCTTCGCCGACCGCGGCCACCACCGAGATGGCGACGGTCGCCTGCCGTGGGGTCACGGATGCGACGCCCGGTCGAGCTGGACCGCCGCTCCAGGGGCGCGGGACCTGGCAGGCAGCATGAACCGGTAGCCAACGTTGCGGACGGTGCCGATCAGCGCCTCGTGCTCGGGCCCCAGCTTGGCGCGCAGTCGCCGTACGTGCACGTCGACCGTGCGACTGCCGCCGAAATAGTCGTAGCCCCATACCTCGTGCAGGAGTTGTTGGCGGCTGAACACCCGACCTGGGTGCTGGGCGAGATACTTGAGCAGCTCGAACTCCTTGAACGTGAGGTCGAGGCCTTGCCCGCCCAGTGATGCCGTGTACGACGCCTCGTCGATCTCCACGTCACCGCTCTTGATGATGGAAGCGTCAGGTTCGTTCTGAGCGCTCGCCAGGGCGAGGCGGCCTATCGCGAGCCGAAGGCGCGCCTCGACCTCAGCGGGACCAGAGGTGGAGAGGAGGACGTCGTCAACTCCCCAGTCGGCCGCGACGACGGCGAGGCCGCCTTCGGTGACGACGACGATGACGGGGACGTCCACCCCCGTCGTGCGCACCAGGCGGCAAAGACTCCGAACGGCCGCGAGGTCATGGCGCCCGTCGACGAGCACTACGTCAGAGTCTGGGGCCTCCAGCAGGACAGTTGGCGCTGCCGACAGGACGCGCACCTGGTGCGGCAGCAGCGACAGCGCGGGCAGGATCTCGGCCGAGGGCTGAAGGGCGTTGGTGAGCATGAGCAACGCTGCCAAGGCCAGGCACCTCCTCCCACCACGATCCTTTGTACTCCGTCCACACTGTGCGCAGCGTCAACAAAGGCGCAAGGCCCGCGGCGATTCGCCGGGGGCCCATGGCGGTTGAGACAATACCGGACATGGTCAGTGCTTCGACAGCGGCGACCGGGTCTCGAACACCCGCGGGCGCGTGTGTGACAGTGCGCTATTGGGCGGCGGCGCGAGCCGCTGCCGGACTGGCGCACGAGGAGGTGTCCGGGAGGAGCGTTGAGGACGTGCTGGCAGCCGCCCGGCACCGGCATGAGGCGGAGCCTCGATTTGCGCAGGTGTTGACCGTGTGCTCGTTCCTGCTGGGTGACCGGCCTCTCGGCAGCTCGGACCTGTCTCGAGTGGAGGTAGCCGACGGTGATGTGTTGGACGTACTTCCCCCGTTCGCTGGGGGCTGAGACTTGTGGGAAGCCCGGTGGCCGTCGCGGCGACTTGCCACCGAGGGCGGGACCGGGCGATCCGAGGACACGATACGTCGGTTCTGCCTGGGCGGCTGGCTAGGCTTACCAGGTGCTCACCAGCCTGACTGTCTTGCTGGCAGTGCTTGTCGTCGCCACTTGCCTCGGCTGGCTTCGGCGCCGTACGAATGGTCGCTTCAAAGGGTTGCTGTCCGTCGAGCAGGAAACTGCGCCGGTCGCGAGCGGCAGCCTGGCTGACCACCGCCTGACGTCGGTCGACGTGCCGGGGGACAGAGGTGAACGGGCGACGCTGCTGCAGTTCTCCAGCGCGTTTTGTGCGCCGTGCCGGTCGACCCGGCGCACTCTGGCCGAGGTGGCCGCGATGGTGCCCGGCGTGAAACACGTGGAGGTAGACGCAGAAACCCACCTGGACCTTGTGCGCCGGCTAGGCGTCATGCGTACGCCGACGACGTTTGTTCTCGATGCCACCGGAGCTGTGGTCTCGCGCGCATCGGGTCAGCCACGTAAGGCCGACGTCATCGCTGCTCTCGGCCGGGCCACGAACTGAGACGCTCGTCTCAACATCCGGTCAACTCCGTGTGTCAGAACGAATGCCGCCTACTCTGAAAGGGATGGAGTCGACGTATCTGACCAAGCGGCGCGCTGTGGACCTGTGCCACACCGCGACTGCGATGTGTCGGTCGTGACCGGGCAGCGCCTCGAGTCCTCTCCTCCTCCTCTCGACTGACGTCGAGCGTCCACAGGCGTGAGAGCGCGGCTGCTCTTTCTCCCCGTCGGCCGCCAGGAGTTCTCAATGCCCATACCTCGTAGCGAGGTCGACCCACGCGGTCTCCGTTTCGCCGCAGCAGTCACGACCGTCGTGCTGGCGGCGTCCCTGCTCGCACAAAGCGCCTGGCTCCTCGCCTTCCAGGCTGGAGTCTTCGCCCTCGGCGCGCTCGGCGGGGTGCGGTGGTCGCCGTACTCGACGCTGTTCGTCCGCATCGTCCGGCCTCGCCTCAGCACTTCCGTTGAGACCGAGGACTCAAGGCCGCCGCAGTTCGCGCAGCTGGTGGGGCTCCTCTTCAGCCTGGTGGGTCTAGTCGGTTACACGACAGGGCTCACCACCCTTGCCCTCGCCGCCACCGGCTTCGCGCTCGGCGCGGCATTCCTCAACGCAGCCTTCGGTCTCTGCCTCGGCTGCGAGTTCTACCTTGTCATCCAACGCATCCTGCCCGACAGCGGTCGGACCAGGGCCACAACCACGGAGGTATCCGCATGAGCCGCGACAACGTACTAGTCGACGCTGACTGGGTCCAGAGCCATCTGAACGATGACACCATCGTGCTCGTCGAAGTCGACGAAGACACGTCCGCCTACGAAAAGGGCCACATCAAAGGCGCAGTGAGGATCGACTGGAAGCAGGACCTCCAGGACCCGGTCCGCCGGGACTTCGTGAACAAGGAGCAGTTCGAGCAGCTGTTGTCGAAGCGAGGCATCAGCGACGAGGACACGGTAGTGCTGTACGGCGGCAACAACAACTGGTTCGCCGCCTACGCGTACTGGTACTTCAAGCTGTACGGCCACGAGAAAGTGCTCCTGCTCGACGGTGGGCGCAAGAAGTGGGAGCTGGACTCCCGCGAGCTCACCGACGAGGTCGTAGCCCGCCCGACCACGACCTACCGGGCCAAGGAACCGAACCGCGACATCCGGGCATTCCGCGACGAGGTCGTCGCCGCCATCGGAACCAAGAACCTCGTCGACGTGCGCTCGCCCGACGAGTACGCAGGCCGGCTACTGGCTCCGGCGCACCTCCCGCAGGAGTCGGCGCAGCGCGGCGGCCACATCCCCACTGCTGCCAACATCCCCTGGAGCAAGGCCGCCAACGACGATGGCACGTTCAAGTCGGACGAGGAGCTCAAGAAGCTGTACAGCGAGCCGGGCGTCGAGCTCGGCTCCAAGGACACCATCGCCTATTGCCGCATCGGGGAGCGCAGCGCTCACACGTGGTTCGTGCTGCACGAGATTCTCGACGAGCCGAACGTAAAGAACTACGACGGCTCGTGGACCGAGTACGGCTCCCTCGTAGGTGTCCCGATCGCAGTCGGCGACGAGCCCGGGGAGGCCTGAGTGTCCTGCGGCGCTGCGGCCGGCGGCACGGGCCTCGAGGATGTCGATGTCGCCAGCCAGTCGATCATCCAGGGCGTCGTCGTACACGACGACGGGCCGGTCGGTAACGCCTACGTTCGACTCCTCGACCGGACCGGCGAGTTCACCGCGGAGGTTCCGACCAGCGCGAAGGGGCAGTTCAGGTTTTTCGCGGCCCCAGGTGAGTGGACGCTGCGCACGCTGGCGCCGAGGACCGAGCCCGTCGACCGCAGCGTGAAGGCGTCACGCGGCGAAGTCGCGGAGGTTCGGATCACCGTCTGACGAACCGGCGGCAATCCGTCCTTGTGCGCACTAAACTGACCAGCGAGCGCGCCACGGGGCGGTCGTGGCCTTGGGAGGATGATCGGGGTCGGGTGTGGTGACCGAGCGTGACGAACGCCCGTGGGGCTACTTCGAGGTCGTCGACCGCGGTGAGGGCTTCCAGGTCAAACGTATCTGCGTCGGTCCCGGGAAACGGCTCAGCTACCAGCGTCATCAGCAACGCAGCGAGCACTGGTGCATCGTCGGAGGCGTCGGCACGGTGACACTCGACGACGAGGAGAGCGCAGTCAGGGCCGGCGACACGGTCGACGTGCCCTCAGGAGCGGCTCACCGCATCCAGAACACCGGAGACGACGACCTCATGTTCATCGAGGTGCAGACCGGACAGTACTTCGGTGAGGACGACATAGAGCGGCTTGACGACGACTACGGGCGCCACGGCGACGCCTGAAGTGGCAGTCGCCGGCGGACACA
>JAUJOO010000001.1:404683-425478 GCA_030447585.1 Nocardioidaceae bacterium
ACGACGACTACGGGCGCCACGGCGACGCCTGAAGTGGCAGTCGCCGGCGGACACATCCCATGGTATGCCGGCTCCCACAACAGAAGTCGCAGCAGACAGGAGCGGGACTGACGGGTCCGGGCTGGGGTGTAGCTCCTCAGTTGACGGCTGTGGGCTTGTCGAGCTGGTCGCCCGGGTACTTCCGGAGGTAGGCAGCCACGTCGTCGTCCTTGATCGCGGCCCACAGCGCCTTGGACTTCACCGGGGCCAGCCTGACGATGCTCTGGCCGTCCACTCGTCCGTAGCTGCCAAAAGGAGCAGTGATGAAGTCGACGTCGTCGGTCTTGATATTGCGCATGGACAGCGCCAAAGACCGGATCTCGTCCGTGTCCCACGACTCGTCGACCATCAGATACCGGGTGATGACGCCTACCACCTTGTTCAGCTGGATCGGGTTCCGCGTCGTTGACCCGGACAGCACCTTGGCCATCGTCGCGCGCATGAAGTTCTGCTGGCGCTTTATTCGGTCGAAGTCGCCGTTGGCCAGACCATGCCGGGTTCGGACGTAGGCCAACGCCAGCTGCCCCTCGTACTCGTGCCAGCCCTTTGACCAGGTGATCTTCTGCGAGTCGTCGTAGAACGTCTCAGGGATATAGACGCGGATGCCACCCAGCGCGGTGGTGAGGTCCTTGAAGCCGACCCAGTCGATGATGGCCACGTGGTCGATGGGTATCCCGGTGAGCTGCTCCACCGTCTTCAGCGACGTCGACGGGCCGCCGTACGCGAACGCGGCGTTGATCTTGCCGTGGCCGTTGCTGTACGGGTATCCCTTGATAGGCACCCAGGTGTCGCGGGGGATGGAGACAAGCTGGACCGACTTACGGTCGGCTGGGATATGAGCGATGATGATGGTGTCGCTGCGGTGGGCGAACGGCGTCCACTTCCCGTCAACAAGGTCGTCGGCAACCGACGGCCCCTCGGCGCCGTCGCCGTTGTCGGCGCCGAGCAACAAGATGTTGAGCGGCTGGTCCTTCTCGTTGTCAGCGCCGTTCTTCTTGGGATCTTCGGCCACGCCCGCTTCGAACCTGGGAATGGTGCCGATCTGGTGGTTGAGCCACCACAGATAGCCGCCAGCAGTGGAGGCCAGGACGACCAGGATCAGCGCGACGCTGATCAGGACCACATGGCGCCGCACGAACCCCTTGTGCTTGACCGGTGTCGGCTGTCCTTGCATGAGGGTCGCGCCGGATGACGTCCCGCCTCGGCCGCCTTGGTCCGCGGCTTCGGCCTCAGCGCCGTCGACCGCAGCACCTGGCGGGTCAGCGGCGGGAACGCCAGCGCCGTCGACCGAAGCGTCTGAGGTCTCAGCGCCGTCGACGGTAGGATCGGGGGTCGATCCCTCGTCGGATGGGCGCTCTTCGCTCACGGCACGTCTCTTGGTCGCAGGGCTGCTGTCGCGGCGAGAGCCGGGACAGACATCGGTGTCGGCCTCAGTGTGTCAAAATTTCACCGTTCTCAACAATCGCACAAGGACACGCTGAGGTTGTTCAGCACTCTCTCAGGTCTCCACCCACACGGTGACCGGGCCGTCGTTGCACAGCGACACCTGCATGTCCGCTCCGAACATGCCCGTCTGGACCGGGGCGCCGAGGTCGCGTAGCGCCGAGCAGAAGGCCTCGTAGCGTGGCTCAGAAACTGCCGCGGGAGCCGCCGCCGACCATGACGGGCGGCGACCCTTCCGGGTGTCGCCGTACAGTGTGAACTGGCTGATGACGAGGACGGCGGCCGACAGGTCGCTCGCGGACAGTCCGTTGCGCATGATCCGAAGGCCCCAGATTTTCGCCGCCAGCCTCGCCGCGTCGACGTCGGTGTCGGCATGGGTGACGCCGAGGAGGACCAACAGACCAGGCCCCTCGATCGCTCCGATGACCTCGCCGCTCACGGTCACCGCCGCCGATGTGACTCGCTGAACCACTGCGCGCACCAGCTACCTCCTCCACATCGGCTGTGCTGGTCTCCGACCGCCGGTCGGAGCTTCCGGTGGTCTGGCAGCATGTGCGTATGACGGTCGCGCCCCACCCTACGACTCTGGTGACGGTCGCCCCGACCGGTGCAGAGACGTCGAAGGCTGACGTACCGGTCCTGCCGACGACCCTCGATGAGATCGTCGAGACGGCGGTGTCCTGCCAGGCCGCCGGAGCAGCCATGGTCCACCTCCACATCCGTGACTCGGAGCACCGGCCAACCTTGGACCTCGGCTACCTGTCCGCAGCCGTCTCGGCGGTGCGGGCGACCACCGACCTGGTGGTACAGCTGTCGACCGGTGGATCCGTGCACGATGCACTGCCCGACCGCCTCAAGGTGCTCGACGCCGAGCCGGACTCATGCTCGCTGACCATGGGGACCACGAACTTCGGTGACGATGTCTTCCTCAACCCGTGGCCGTTCGTCTGCGAGCTGTACCAGCTGTCTCAGGACCGAGAGGTCGTCCCCGAGTTCGAGCTCTTCGACCTCGGCCACGTGACGGCCCTGCGGCGGCTCCTCGATACCTACGGGCTCCCGTTCGGTGGTCGGGTGCACTGCGACCTCGTGATGGGCGTGCCTGGCGGTATGCCGGGCACCGCCGACGCGCTGGTGGCAGTGGTTCAGGCGTTGCCCAGCGAGACGACGTCGTGGTCGGCCACCGGCATCGGACGCACCAGCTTGCCGGTCGCTTTCGCCTCGCTCGCCAAGGGCGGGCATCTTCGCGTCGGCATGGAGGACACCTTGATGCTCGCCCGGGGGGTCCCAGTCACACACAACGCGGAGCTCGTCTCCCGGGCCGCGACGTTGGCGGACCTCGCCCAGCGTCCCGCCATGTCCCCGGCCGAGGCCCGCGAGCTGCTGAATGTCAAGTCGCGTCACCTTCCCACCGACATGCCGGCTGCTGACTGACGGCTGGCGTGGCGGCGGGCAGCGCTGGCAGTCGGTAGGCTTGGCTGCAATGCAAGCTCTCTTACTCAGCCTGATCCTGGCCGCCGCAGTCGGCGGCCCCGGTCTAGCCGGGCTCATCGTCTTCGGGCTCCTCGTCGGTACCTAGCGACGATGCCGTTCCAGATCCCTGCGGACCTGCATCCAGACCTGATGCCGGTCGCCTTCCTACTGGGTCACTGGCAAGGCAACGGGCGTGGTGACTATCCGACGATCGACGCTTTCCAGTTCGGGCAAGAGGTCGGCTTCACCCACGACGGGCGGCCGTTTCTCCACTACTTCAGCCGCACGTGGCTGATCGACGACCGGGGCGGCGAGGTTCGACCGCTGGCGCTCGAGACAGGCTTCCTGCGGCCACAGCAAGACGGTGGGGTCGAGCTCATGCTGGCGCATCAGGGCGGCTTCGTGGAGATCTACTACGGCAAGGTGGACGGCGCCAAGATCGAGCTTGGCACCGACGCGGTCGTGCGGACCCGTACGGCCAAGGAATACGTCGGGGGCCATCGGCTCTATGGGCTCGTCGACGGTGAGCTGCTGTGGACCTTCGACATGGCCGCGGTCGGCCAACCCATGCAGTCACACATCTGGGCCCGCCTCAGGCGTGCTTGACGGCCTTTGTGCGCCGGGCTCGGCGCGAGCCTGCCCCGAGTCCCCGCCCCCTAGACTGAAGCGGTGGATCTCCAGGAGCGCTTGCGGTCTCGAGGGTACCGGCTGACCCCGCAGCGCCAGCTCGTCCTCGAAGCCGTCACCGAGCTCGGCCACGCCACACCTGAGGAAGCCCTGGCATGGGTTCGAGAGCGCGCGTCGGGAGTCAACGTCTCGACCGTCTACCGCACCCTGGAGCTTCTCGAGGAGCTTTCCCTCGTCAAGCACACGCACCTTAGCCATGGCGCGCCGACCTACCACGCCGCGGCTGCACCCGAGCACGTCCACCTCGTCTGCCGCACGTGCGGCGACATTCGCGAGGTGGAGCCTAGCGCTGTCGCGCCGCTCGTCGAGATGCTGGCGGCAACACATGGCTTCGCGGCCGATGTGGGCCATCTGACGGTGTTCGGCGACTGCGAGCGCTGTTCGTCTTGAGCTGGTCGAGCCCACTGCTGCGATCGCCGGGCGCCGTCGAGGCCGACGGTCTCGACGCGGGGGTGGCTGCCCACTACGGCGACCCCCTGCGCGAGCAGAGAGTTCTGCTCGCCGGTGACGGATGCGTCGACCTGTCCCACCGCGAGGTCATCCGCGTCGACGGCCCCGACCGCCTTGGCTGGCTGCACTCGCTCACCACCCAGCATCTTGTGGGGCTACCCCCGAAGACATGGGTGACCACCCTCGTCCTCTCTCCTCAGGGACACGTCGAGCACGCGATGACGGGGTACGACGACGGGAGGTCGTTCTGGGCTCACGTCGGGCCCCGCGAGGCGGCGTCTCTGCTGGCCTGGCTGGACTCGATGCGCTTCATGATGCGCGTAGCGGTTCACGACGTCACGCATGAGTGGGCCGTACTCGCCCACCGGCCGCATGACTTCGAGCTCGTGCCGCGGGCAGACCTCGAGGCGTCGGTCCGCGGTGCGCTGTGCGGCAGCTGGGCACACGAGGCGCTAAGGATCGCCCGTGGAGAGCCCCGGCTCGGACTCGACACCGACCATCGCACCATCCCCAACGAGGTCGGCTGGGTCGGCTCAGCAGTGCATCTCGACAAGGGCTGCTACCGGGGGCAGGAGACCGTCGCGAGGGTGCACAACCTCGGCCGGCCGCCGCGTCGCCTCGTCATGCTCAACCTCGACGGGTCGGTCGACCGGCTGCCCGAAAGCAAGGCTGAGGTTCACCAGGACGGTCGCTCGGTCGGTGTCGTCGGCTCGGCGGCCCGCCACTTCGAGCTCGGCCCCATCGCGCTGGCACTGGTCAAACGCAACGTGCCGCTCGATGCACCCCTCACCACCGACGGGGTCGCCGCGATCCAGGAGCCGGTCGTGGACCCGGAGGTCGGCCTGCACGTTCGCACCCGCCTCCAGGCCTAGGCAGCCCGACTGAAGCCGTTTGGGCAGCTGCTCGGCCGAGCCGGCTGCGACAGCCGCGCCGCGCGACTCAGTTGATCATGCCGGCGCCGAGAGTCACGCCCGTCGCCTCGTCGATGAGGATGAACGAGCCGGTGGTGCGGTTCTTCTCATACGGGTCGCAGAGCAGCGGGATCGTCGTACGGAGCTGGACGCGACCGATCTCGTTGAGGGTCAGCTCCTTGGTCTCGAGGTCGCGGTGCAAGGAGTTGACGTCGAGCCGGTACAGCACGTCTTTGATGAGCGCTCTCGCGGTCCGTGTGGTGTGTTTGATGGCCACCTTCTGGCGAGGTCGAAGCGGTGTCGTCGACATCCAGCAGACCATGGCGTCGATGTCCTGGCTGGGCGTCGGCGCATTCTGCGGACGGCAGATCATGTCGCCGCGTGACACGTCGACGTCGTCCTCGAGCCGCACGGTCACGGACATGGGCGGGAAGGCTTCCTGCAGCGCCTTGTCGAACAGGTCGATCTCGGAGATCTTCGACGTCATTCCGGAGGGGAGCACGAGTACGTCGTCCCCTGGCTTGAGGATGCCACCCGCGACGCGTCCGGCGTACCCGCGGTAGTCATGGTATTCGTCGGACTTCGGGCGCACGACGTACTGGACCGGGAACCGCGTGTCGACTAGGTCGCGGTCGGACGCCACGTGGATGTTCTCCAGGTGGTGGAGCAGTGACGGCCCCTCGTACCAGTCCATGTCCTTTGAACGGGTCACGACGTTGTCGCCCTTGAGTGCCGAAATAGGGATGATCGTGAGGTCTGGGATGCTGAGCTTCGTCGCGAAGGAAGTGAACTCCTTGTGTATTTCGTGAAACCGCTCCTGCGAGTACTCGACCAGGTCCATCTTGTTCACGCACAGGACTAGGTGCGGCACCCGCAGCAGGGACAAGATCACGGCGTGTCGCCGCGACTGCTCCGTGAGGCCCTGGCGCGCGTCGACGAGCACCAGTCCAAGGTCTGCCGTCGATGCTCCGGTGACCATGTTGCGCGTGTACTGCACGTGACCGGGGGTGTCGGCAATGATGAACTTGCGGTTGGGCGTGGCGAAGTAGCGGTAGGCGACGTCGATCGTGATGCCTTGCTCCCGCTCCGAGCGGAGGCCGTCCGTGAGCAGCGCAAGGTCGGTGTAGTCGTAGCCACGCGAGACCGAGGTGGCCTCGACGGCCGCCAGCTGGTCGGCGAAGATCGACTTCGAGTCGAGCAGCAGCCTCCCGATCAGCGTCGACTTGCCGTCGTCGACCGAGCCTGCGGTCGCGAACCGAAGCAGGTCCATGGAGGGCCTGCCTGGGGTGCCCGAGTCAATGCCCGTCATCAGAAGTAGCCCTCTCGCTTGCGGTCTTCCATGGCGGCCTCGCTGAAGCGGTCGTCGCCCCGGGTGGCCCCGCGCTCGGTCAGCCGGGCGATGGAGATTTCGTCGATGATGGCAGGGATCGTGTCGGCGTCGGACTCGACACAACCGGTCAGCGTGAGGTCCCCGACCGTACGAAACCGCACTGTGCGCTCCTCGACCGTCTCCCCCGGTCGCAGGGGGTTGTGCTCACTCTCGCTGAGCAGCATCCCGTCTCGCTCGAACACCCGGCGCCGGTGGGCGCAGTAGATGCTAGGGATTTCGACCTGCTCCTGCCCGAGGTAGTGCCAGATGTCGAGCTCGGTCCAGTTCGACAACGGGAAGATGCGCATGTGCTCACCGGCGTGGATGCGGCCGTTGTAGAGCGACCACAGTTCCGGGCGCTGGTTCTTCGGGTCCCACTGGCCGAAGTCGTCACGGTGGGAGTAGACGCGCTCCTTTGCCCGAGCCTTTTCCTCGTCTCGGCGACCTCCACCGAAGAGCGCGGTGAAGCCATGCTCCTCGATCGCGTGCAGAAGGGTGCCCGTCTGCATGCGGTTGCGGCTTGTCTTGCCGTCGTCCACGACGACCCCCTTGGCGATCGCTTCCTCGACCGAGGCCACAATCAGGCGGACGCCGAGCCGGCTCACCCAGGAGTCGCGACACGACAGCACCTCAGGAAAGTCGTACCCGGTGTCGATCTGCAGCACGGGAAAGGGGATCTTCGCGGGGAAGAATGCTTTCTCGGCGAGTCGCATCATCACGATGGAGTCCTTGCCACCCGAGAACATCAAGACGGGCTTCTCGAACTCTGCGGCTACCTCACGGAAGATGTGGATCGACTCGCCCTCCAGCTCGTCGAGCTGGCTGAGTCGGTAGTCGGCGTGCACGGTCATAGGCGCTGGCGGCTCCTCTGCCTGGATTCCGGGCAATCTTACCCACGAACGAGCGTTCGACCGACGACACCGCGCCTGCGCTGTGATGAGCCCGACACGTCGACGGCGTCACCGCGGAACGCGTCCGCCCGGCGTACGGGTCGACGGACCAGGCGGATGCTCGATCTCGGCGACCGTGGGGTTGCCGAACATGGGCAGTCCTGACCGGCGGCGCAGCAGCCCCCAGACCACTGGCACGACGACGAGCAGTGAGATGCCGACCAGTCCGATGAGGACAGGATGGGTCTCGTCCTCACCGCTGCCCAGTGGCGCCCAGCCGGCCTTGTCCAGCAGCGCCAGGCCCGACACCGTGAGCACAATGACGATGCCGCGACGGACGAAGGAGGCGGGCACGCGCGGCGCAATCTTCGCCCCGAGAATCGTGCCGGGCACCGATCCGATGATGAGCGGGATCGTGATCCCCCAGTCGAGCCCGTGAGCGATGATGTTGGAGACCGCGGCTGAAAGCACCAGCGGGACCGCTTGGACCAGGTCGGTGCCGACGAGCTTCACCGCCGAAAGGGTGGGATAAAGCATAAGCAGGGCGATCATGATGACCGAGCCGGAACCGACCGAGGTGATACCGACGAGGAGGCCGCCGAGCGCGCCGACCAGGAGTGTGGGCAGCGGACGGATGACCGGCTCCGCCTCACCGGGGTGGCGGCCGCTGGTTACCCGTCTCAGCTGGATGTACAGCCTCAGCGCGTACGTGCTGGCCGCGAAGAGCAGCGCGAACCCGATACACAGCTTGAGAAAGCCGTCGAGGTCTCCTTCGGGGCTGATCCACTCGGCGAGGTGTGGTCCGAGGAAGGCCATCGGCACCGACCCGACGATGAGCCATTTCGCCAGCTGGAGGTTGGGTGACCCTTCGCGCCAGTGCACGGCGGCTCCACCGGTCTTGTAGACGGCCGCTGCCGTCAGGTCCGCGGTCACCACCGTGGCCGCGTCACCCACCCCGAGGAAGATCAGTGCCGGGGTCATCAGCGCACCGCCGCCCATGCCGGTGATACCGACCACGACACCCACGATGAACGCGGCGATCACCGTCTTGACCTCGAGGCCGTAGCCGGTGAGGACGCTGTCGGCGAGGACGTGCTGCCCCATCAGGTGCACCTGCATGCGCCCTCCCTTGGCGGGTCAGTCCGGGAGCCAGCCCGCCATGGCAGGCGCCTTGAGAAGCTCGGCCAAACATTGTGCTATAGGTCTATTGGTTGTGTCGAGTTTCACGGCTTCCGTTGGCGTTTCGTACGGCGACGAGATGCCGGTGAAGTCCGGGATCTCACCGGCTCGGGCCCGAGCGTAGAGCCCCTTGCGGTCCCGCCGCTCGCACTCCTCAAGCGGGGTCGTGACATGCACAAGGACAAAGCCGCCGCCGGCCCGGGTGACGAGGCGTCGCACCTGCTCGCGGGTCGACTCGAAGGGGGCGATGGGGGAGCACACCGCCACACCGCCGTGTCGGGCGATCTCGGCAGCGACGAAGCCGATCCGCACGATGTTGGTGTCGCGGTCCTCACGGCTGAAACCCAGGCCCTTCGACAGGTGCTGCCGTACGACGTCTCCGTCGAGCGAGGTAACGGTCCGGTCCCCCTGCTCGAGGATGTGGTCGACAAGGGCGCGTGCGAGCGTCGACTTCCCGGAGCCCGACAAGCCGGTGAAGAAGATGACGACACCTTGGCGGTGACGAGGCGGCCGGTCACGCTCGACGATGGACGCAATCGCCGCGGGTAGGTTCCCCGTGACCTCGCGGTCGAGTAGGAGGACGTCAGAGCCATAAGCACCTGCGACGGAGCTCAGCAGCCACTCGTTGCGCGAGCTCCACCGCCCGTGCGGCTCGTCCCAGCCGTGGTCGGCCGCTGACACGGCAACCACGCGCGCCTCACCCAGCAAGGACGCGCCCTGCAGCGTTGCTCGTACGAGCGCCGGGCCCGACACCCCAGACGGCATACCGTCGCCGACGCAGGCGAGCAGAAGCACCGTCGCGGCGAGGTCGTTGGCGCGGTTGCGGATGGCCGCCAGGTCGGTACTGCTGAGCGGCCGGTGGACGGGTACGGCGAGCAGCGGCCGACCCGCCTGTGCTCGCCGGACCCGCTCCGGAGGCAGGTGTAGCCGGCGAAAAGGCCCGAACTCGATGTGCGCGAGCCGCTGGACCCGTCCGACGACGCCGTACCGCTCACCGCCCGCATCCCACGTGCTCTGAACCGTCAGGCGGGCGAGAGGGACGCCTTCGGGATCGAGGAGATCCAGGAATCCAACCGCGCCGGCCACCTCCGCGGTCTCCCCGTCCACTATCAGGGTGAGCGGCGAGGCGTCGCCGGCGTCCGCCGGGTTGACGAACCCGCCGGGGTTGTCGAGCAGGCAGTCGTTGAGCATCAGGTCGAGATCGTCGATCTCACGCTGCGTGGGGGTCCACTGGGGGGTGGGCAACAGGAGGTCCGGCACGGTGGGAATTGTGCCACCCAAGCCGAACGCCCGACAGGCGAGCGCAAGCGGTACGCGGACGACGGGGGGTCCCGGGCCCGGCCGGTGGTGATGGCCGCGGCACTGCGTCGGATGGGTCTCGCCCAGCTGCCGGACGTCGACGTCGACGCGGTGGACCGGACAGGTCACGTGGTGCTGCTCGCCGGTGGTCACCCCGTTGGTGAGCTCCGCGCCGCGTTCTGAGCATCGCCGTCCGGCGTCAGGCGCACTGGCCGTCGGGTGAACAACACGAGTTGCCCGTGTCGGTGCAGCACGTCGCCGTCTGTGCGTCGTCCTGCTCGGGGAGGTCGTCAAGGATCGTGTAGACCTCCCAGCGTTCCCCGCCGGGTGCGGTCACCCACACCTTGTCCTGAACGGCGTAGCAGCACGTGGTGGCATCCTCGACGCGCGTCTCGAGGCCGTCGGCCGACAGCCGCGAGGTTGCGGCGGCTACCTCGTCTGCCGTCGGCACCTCGACGCCGAGGTGGTTCAGCGTCCCGCCGTGACCGGGGTTTTCGATGAGCACCAGCTTCAGGGGCGGCTCGGTGAGCGCGAAGTTCGCGTACCCGGCTCGGCGCTTGTGCGGCTGGGCGCCGAAGAGCCGGCCGTAGAAGGCGACGGCCGCATCGACGTCGTCGACGTTAAGGGCGAGCTGGACCCGCGCCTTCTCGCGCGTGTGGGTGGGCGTGCTGGTCATGGCAACTCCTCTGCTGGATAGATACATATCAATATGACGCCTGGATCGAAGTGTGTCAATACATTGGTTATGGTGGACCTATGACCGACTCTGCGTGCTGCCCTCCGCTCACCTCGGGAGCGATCTCGGCGGTGGCGGCCGTCGACCTGGCTGCGGTGTTCAAAGCGCTCGGTGACCCGGCTCGGCTGCACATACTGTCCGCGCTCATCGCAGCGGGGGAACAGATCTGCGCCTGCGACTTCGTCGCGGTCGCCGGAAAGAGTCAGCCGACGGTGAGCCACCACCTCAAGGTGCTGCGTGAGGCCGGCCTCGTCCAGGGCGAGAGGCGCGGCACCTGGGTCTGGTATGCCGTCGTACCGTCCCGGCTCGCAGAGATCCGCAGGGCGCTCCAGTTCGAGCAGCATGTCAGTGCCTGACCAGCGACCGACGATCCTCGTGGCCTGCGTCCGCAACGCGGGCCGTTCGCAGGCGGCCGCCGCTTTGCTGGCCGCCTACGCCGGGGACCGCGTCCGCGTCCTGTCAGGCGGCAGCGCCCCCGCCGACGAGGTTCATCCCGAGGTGGCCGAGGTGCTCGCCGAGCGCGGCCTGGCGGCATACGGCCGGCCGCGGGCGTGGACGGAGGACGACGTCCGGGCAGCGGACGTGGTGGTGACCATGGGGTGTGGCGACGCCTGCCCCTACTTCCCGGGTAAGCGCTACGAGGACTGGGATGTCTCCGATCCAGGGGGAGCGGATGCGGCGTTGGTGAGACAGATTGTCGACGATATCGACGCCCGGGTCCAGCGGCTGCTGGCATCGCTCGGCCTCGCTGCCTCGGACCAGCGCTCGCCGATGAGCTGAGGACGGCGGCTCGGCGAGTTCTCGGGGAACGCAGGAGCGGTGCTGGCTCAGTCAGCCAGGTCATCCCGAAGGGGAGAAGGCGGCGTCGCGCGTAGTGAGCGCGGTCACGTGCCGGCCAGCTTGCATTTGCTAGCTATTGCAAGCACAGTTGGCGGTATGGCGCAGCTGAAGGACAGCTTCACCGAAGGGGCACCGAAGGCTGCCGCCAAGGTGGGCGCCACCGCGAGGGCCGGCACCGCCAAGATGGGTCACGGCGCGCAGTCGCTAGGCGACTTCCTCCGCGACCAGCGCCGGGGTGCCCAGCTGTCCTTGCGCCAGCTGGCCGACCAGGCGGGCGTGTCGAACCCCTACCTCAGCCAGATCGAACGTGGCGTCCGTAGTCCGTCGGCGCGGGTGCTCCAGCAGCTTGCCAAGGCGTTGCGGATCTCCGCGGAGACGATGTACGTCCGAGCGGGCATCTTGGCTGCGGATGACGACTACGAGCATTCGGTGCAGTTCGCCGTCCTCGCAGACTCCCACCTGTCCGAGCGGCAGAAGCAAGTGCTGCTCGACATCTACGACTCCTTCCGCCGGGAGACCGACCATCCGGCCGAGCCCTGACCGCGAAACTATCCGAAAGGACCCACATGCCCTTCAACATCACCATGGACAAGGCACGAAAGGACATCGAGCGCACCTTCGCAGATGTCGACAAGACTCCCTTGTACGCCGTCGTCGGCGTCACCGACCTCGCGGCGGAGAAACTCAGGTCGGCTCGCACCGAGCTGAGCGCTCGGGCGGCGCAGTTCGACCCGAAGACGTTGCGTGACCAAGCGCAGACCACGGTCTCGCAACGGATGACGTCGATGCAGACGGAGCTGCGGTCTGCGCCGGAGCAAGCCAGGGGACTGCCGCTGAGAGCGCAGTCGGCTCTCGACGAGGTCGTCGCGACCGCAGTGACGGCATACGGCGACCTCGCTGGACGCGGTAAGACCCTGGTCACCCGCGTGCGCAGACAGCAGGCGACCCAGAATCTGGCCGACCAGGCAAAGAGCACGGTGTCGCGGGCCAAGTCGACGAGGACGACAGTCAAGAACCAGGCCGCCACCGTGAAGAGCTCGGCGACCGCAACAGCTGAGACCGCCAAGGAGTCGGTTGGTGAGACCGCCACCACCGTGAAGCAGTCCGCCAGCCGCGCCAAGTCTTCAGGGAAGGCGACGACCACGAGCGCGAAGAAGACGGCTGCGGCCGCGAAGAAGGCTACTTCGGCCACCGCGTCCAAGGTCGGGAGCTGAGCACCAACAAGGCCAAATCAAAAATGCGAGCCGGCCAGGCTCCCCTGAGCATCTGCTTCGGGGGAGCCTGCGGCATTGCGTGGCCTGGTTAGTCTTGACACGTGCTTGCCCTGATCGACTTCGGCCTGGCTCTGCGGATCGAGAGCAGCATCCAGCTTGTTCTTTGGCTGGTGCTGCTCGTGGTCAAGGGCTACGCACTGTGCGACGCGGTGCTCCGGCGAGGGGAGTTCTTCCTCGCAGCCGACAAGCAGAACAAGGTCTTCTGGTTGCTCCTGCTCGGGATCTTCTTGCTGCTGCACCTCTTCTTCCAGAGCGTCTTGTTCAACATGATCGGGACGGTGGCAGCCATCGTCTACCTCGTCGACGTGCGCCCCACCCTGCAGTCGATGCAGCAGCGCTGAAGCCTGTGCCCGTGGCGACGGTGCCCGGGCCGCGTCACCAGCCTTGCCTGGTCTGCGCCGGACAGGCTGCAATGCGGGTTGCGATGTAAACCAGCCAAATGCACTGTTGGCATCGCAGATCTGCGGGGTAGACCGCGTATCTGCCATGTGGACCTCGTAAAGGTCGTGCTGCCTCGGCGGCTGCGAGTAGGGGTGTGAGGGGCTGCGGGTAACGGCCTGGGCGGCTGTCGGAGCAAAGCCTTGGCGGCAGGACGAAGATGGGGGCATGGACATCGGTCTGGTGCTGGGGGACGTGACCACCCAAGCGGTCGACGCGATCGTGAATGCCGCGAACAACGCCATGCGTGGAGGTGGAGGCGTCGATGGCGCGATCCACCGCGTAGGGGGTCCGCGGATCCTCGCGGACTGTGTCGCCCGGTTTCCCGACGGGCTGGCAACGGGGGACGCAGGGTGGACCACCGCCGGCGACCTCCCCGCCCGCTGGGTCATCCACGTCGTAGGCCCCAACTACGCCGCCGGTCAACGCGACCGCCGCCTGCTGACCTCCTGCTACACGCGCGCATTGGCCGTCGCCGACGAGCTGGGAGCCAGGTCGATGGCCTTCCCCCTGATCTCGGCCGGCATCTACGGTTGGCCGCTGGACGACGCGGCTGCGGCCGCGGTCGACACTTTGCGGGAGGCGTCGACGCAGGTAAGGCAGGCCCGCCTCGTGGCCTTCGGCCGGCCGGCGTACGACGCCCTCGACCGCGCTATGAGCTAGAGGTGCACAACGCAAGCACCCGGTATGCATCGCAGGTTTGCGATGTCAACCGTCCAGTTGGCTTGTTTACATCGCAAACGCGCGAGGGGAGGAGGGCGGAAGGAAGTTTCGGCGCTAGGTCAGGACCGGTTGCGGGCGCGAGCGGCCGTACGGGCACGCAGCGTCTGGTCCAGCACGACCTTGCGGATGCGCACCGAGTCCGGCGTCACCTCGACGCACTCGTCCTCTCTGCAGAACTCCAGCGACTGCTCCAACGAGAGCTTCCGCGGCGGGATGAGCTTCTCGAACTCGTCGGCGTTCGAGCGAACGTTCGTCATCTTCTTCTCTTTGGTGATGTTGACGTCCATGTCGTCGGCGCGTGAGTTCTCTCCGACGATCATGCCCTCGTAGACCTCGCTCGACGGCTCCACGAAGAGGGTCCCGCGTTCCTGCAGGTTGGTCATCGCGTATGACGTCACCGCCCCTGACCGGTCGGCCACGAGCGACCCGCTCGAGCGGGTCCGGAGCTCGCCGGCCCACGGCTCGTACCCCTCGAAGACGTGATGGGCGATGCCGGTGCCGCGCGTGTCGGTGAGGAACTCGGTCCGGAAGCCGATCAGCCCGCGCGCCGGCACCAGGAACTCGAGCCGCACCCACCCGGTGCCGTGGTTGATGAGCTGCTCCAGGCGCCCCTTGCGGACAGCGAGGAGCTGGGTGATGGCGCCGAGGTACTCCTCCGGCGCGTCGATCGCGAGACGTTCGACCGGCTCGTGGACTCTTCCGTCGATCTCCCGCGTCACGACCTGCGGTTTCCCCACCGTGAGCTCGAACCCCTCACGCCGCATCTGCTCGACAAGGATCGCCAGCGCAAGCTCACCCCTGCCCTGCACCTCCCAGGTGTCAGGACGCTCGGTCGGCAGCACCCGGATGGACACGTTCCCGACGAGCTCGCGGTCGAGGCGGTCCTTGAGGAGGCGGGCCGTGACCTTCGTACCCTTGGCGCGGCCGGCAAGTGGAGCGGTGTTGGTGCCGATGGTCATCGAGATGGCTGGTTCGTCGACGGTGATCAACGGCAGCGCCACCGGATGCTCGGGATCGGCCAAGGTCTCGCCGATGTTGATCTCCGGTATGCCGGCCACCGCGATGATGTCGCCTGGGCCCGCTTTGGTCCCGGGTACTCGCTCGAGCGCCTCGGTCACGAGGAGCTCGGTGATCTTCACGTTCTGGCGAGAGCCGTCGCGACGCAGCCAGGCGACATTCTGGCCCTTGCGGATCTCCCCCTGGTGGATCCGGCACAGCGCCAGCCGGCCGAGGAAGGGGGAGGCGTCGAGGTTCGTTACGTGCGCCTGAAGCGGCGCTTCGTCGGCGTACGTCGGCGCGGGCACCGTCTCGATGATGGTGCGGAAGAGTGCCTCAAGGCTGTCCCCGTCGGGCATTCCGCCGTCGACCGGCCGCTCGAGGGAGGCCCGCCCGACCTTCGCCGACGCATAGACAACGGGGAAGTTGAGAGCCTCCTGGTCGTGGGAGTCGTCCAGCAGGTCGATGAACAGCTCGTACGTCTCATCGACGACCTCGGCGATGCGTGCGTCCGGGCGGTCCACCTTGTTGACGACCAGCACGACGGGGAGCCTCTGCTCGAGCGCCTTGCGGAGCACGAACCGGGTCTGCGGCAAGGGCCCTTCCGACGCGTCCACGAGGAGCACAACTGCCTCGACCATCGACAGGCCACGCTCCACCTCGCCGCCGAAGTCGGCGTGCCCGGGAGTGTCGATGATGTTGATCGTGATCGGCCCGTCCTGCGCGGCCGGGCCGGCGTACCTGACGGCGGTGTTCTTGGCAAGGATCGTGATGCCCTTCTCACGCTCCAGGTCGCCGGAGTCCATCGCTCGCTCGTCGACGTGCTGGTGCGCCCCGAACGCGCCGGACTGCCAGAGCATGGCGTCCACCAGCGTCGTCTTGCCGTGGTCGACGTGCGCCACGATTGCGACGTTGCGCAGGTCCGTGCGCTCTTTGGTGAGCAAAGGGCTGCGTGCGGTGTGGTTGGACATGGTGGAGCCGAGGTCCTGTCAGTGGGGGTATGCCGTTCGGGGCGGCGGCCTGAGCGCCGCCGGGACACAACCGGTTGCCGAGTCTATCGGCGCCGACGCGCCGCTACCGAATCCCACGCTCGAGGGGCGTGGCAGGTGCTCTCCGACCGGCTTGCCAGGATGGGGGAGCGGAGACCTGACTACTGGAGCCTGACCACGTGGCCTCAGCGTCAGCTGGGTGGCGAGCCGCTGGTGTCCCGGCGGCATGGCTCACCACTGTCGCCCGCCGCACTGCGCTGGATCGGCTCCGCCGGGAGGTGACGCTGCGGCGCAAGCTGCCGTTGCTCCTGGTGGAGCCGGATGCCACCGAGGATGAGTCGTCACCCAGCGACCCCCTTCGCCTGGTTTTCACCTGCTGTCACCCGGCGCTCTCTCGCGAAGCCCAGTTGCCGCTGACGTTGAGGCTGATGTGTGGGCTCACCACGGCCGAGATTGCCCGGGTGCTGCTCCTCAAGGAGACCGCTGTGGGCGCGCGAACCACCCGCGCGAAGCAGAAGATCGCCGCAGCCGGCGTACCGTTCCGGCTGCCTTCGGACGAAGAACTCCCCGGCCGGCTGGACACCGTCCTCACAGTTGTCCACCTTGCCTACACGGCAGGGCACACCGCGTCAGGTGACACCCTCACCCGCCCCGACCTCACCGGTCGGGCGATCGAGCTCGCGCGGCTGCTGGTGGCGCAGCTGCCCGACGAGCCAGAGGCGCAGGGGCTGCTTGCTCTGCTCCTGCTCTCCGAGGCCCGCGGCAGCTCCCGGGTCAGCCCCTCGGGTGAGCTCGTGCTGCTGGCCGACCAGGACCGTTCCCGGTGGGATCACCGGCTCGTCGCGGAAGGGCTCGCACTGGCCACCACCGCGCTCCGCGAAGGAGATGGCCGGTTCGTGCTTCAGGCGGCAATCGCGGGGCTGCACACGTCGGCGCCGTCGTGGGAGGCCACCGACTGGACGCAGGTCGCGCGGATGTACGACGCGCTGATGCTGAGCTGGCCCACGCCGGTGGTGGCCCTGAACCGGGCAGCCGCGGCCAGCCTGGTGCCGGGTGCCGACCTGCGAGAGGTTCTCGCGGAGCTCGACCGACTCGCCGCGGATGCTGCTCTGCAGGGCTACCCCTACCTGGCCGCGACCCGCGCGGACGTCCTTGGCCGACTCGGCCGGTCGACCGAGGCCCGAGCGGCGTACGACCGGGCACGCGAGCTCACCGCCAACGAGACGGAGAGACGGTTTCTCGAGCGCCGCCGCGCCGCCCTCTGAGCGCGCTTCCAGCAGCAGACAGCTCACTGCGGCCAGGAGGAGCGTCTCAGTGGAGCATGGGTTGCTAGAGCACCGGCAGGACGAGAGTCAGGAAGTCAGGTGAGGTGGCTTCGGTCTCGCACTCCAAGGTGGAGACCTGGCACGACATCACCGCGCCGGGCACCTTGTAGAGGGGGCCGCCGCCTTCCGACGCAGCGGACACATCCGGGACGAGGAGCATCACGGTGTCGCCGTACGACCATGCACCTGTCCTCGCGAACTGCCCGCCGACATCGGCATCGAGCTGCTGAACCTCGCCTGTGGCGGTGTTGGCGACGGCAACCCCCTCGGCCGCGAACCCGAAGAACCACCGCCCGTCGGAGCTCAGCTGTCCGTCCGCCTCCATCGGCACGGACGGTCGTACGACGGATCCGTCCGCACCTCGGAACTGGACCGATGAAGCGTTCGGCGATCGCATCGCCCGGACCCCCTCGTCGATGTCCACCAGTTCATCGGGCGTACGACGCGTGCTGCGTGGTTGCTCGCCGGTGGCGAGGTCAGCCAACCAGACATGGTCGTCAGCGATGTAGGCAACCTCATCGGCGTCCACGGACAGGATGGGTGACAGCGACGACCATGCTCTCCTGGCTCTGGACCTCGACAGATCCGAGGTCGATGCGAGTCCGCTCATCGTCGGACCCAGCACGTCGTAGACTACAAGGACGGGAGTGTTGCCGCTCTCGTCAATCCACGCTGCCAGCGTGCCATCGGGTCACCGACGACGCCCGGACCACGGTGTTGTCGTCTATCTCGACCGGCTTGCCGTCGAACTCCTGGCTGTACACCGTCCCGGCGCCGTCGGCGTACACCAGCCCGGACGCGGTAAGACCCGGTGTCTCGGCGTCGCCAGCGAGCGTGACGGTGTGGTCGCCCACATGGACCGTTGCCGACCGGGCGTTCATCCATACCGGCACGCTCGATGTGAGGGTGCCAGCCGGCTCAGGACCGCGGGCGGAGGTGTCGTCGAGGGCAGAGCCTCCTATCGCGACGGCGGCGACCAGCGCAATGGCGGCCGCCCCAGCAGCGCCGATCTGCATGCGCCGGGTCCGTCCGGCGCGTTCCATCAAAGCCGGCACGTCCGGCCGGGGAGGGACGACCCCTTGCGCCAGGTCGCCAACGGATCTACGGACCAGGTCCTCGATGTTCATGTGGGCCCCCCGTCCAGCGTAAGGTCCTCGTTCTGCTTCTCGATCTCAACGGTGAGGCGGGCAAGTGCGGCGCTGCAGTGGCTCTTCACCGTTCCGGTGGCGATGCCTAGTGTCTCGGCGATCTCGGCTTCGGAAAGGTCTTCGTAGTACCGCAGAACCACGACTGCCCGCTGGCGTGGCGCCAACGTCCCTAGGGCTTCCCACACGACGAGAGACTGCGTAACGGCGTGCTCGTGGCCGGCGGTTCCGTGCTCGGGTAGCTCCGAGACGGACAGCTCGGACGATGAACGCCGACGCCACCACGAGGTCGCCTGGTTGCTTATCATCTTGCGGGCGTATGCCCCCGGTTGGCCAAGCCGGCTGATCCGTGGCCAGGCCAGGAAGATCTTCGTAAAGGTGGTCTGCAGCAGGTCCTCCGCGAGCTGGTAGTCGCCCGTGAGCAGGTATGCGGTGCGGAACAGCGGAGCCCACTGCGCCTCGACAAAGGCGGTGTAGTCGGAGACAGCCAGATCGTCCACCCCGGCGCCCTCTCGCTATTCGCCGCCTGTCGGCAGCTCCCACCCTTCTCACTACATCAACGCCGCGAACCGGCCCCGAGGTTCACTCGCCTGCGCAACGATTTGTAGGGCCCCTGCGGCGGGTGGCCTTCTTGGTGACCGCATTGCTACGGCGGCAGCGAGCTTCGCGCGGTTGAGGAATGCTGGACACGTTGGGCGGGTTGACGCTTCACGGAGGTGGGTGAGCAGGTGTTCAAGCAGGAGCCGACGGCCGGAGTGCTGCGCGTCGACCGACGTACGCCAGCATTGAAGCGGGTGGCCATGCTGAGCGTCCACACCTCTCCGCTGGACCAGCCCGGCACCGGCGACGCAGGTGGCATGAACGTGTACGTCGTCGAGCTCTCACGTGAGCTCGCCGCGGCTGGGATCGCCGTCGACATCTTCACCAGGTCTACGGCCGGCGACATGCCCCCGGTCGTCGAGCTTGCCGACGGGGTCACCGTGCGGCACGTGATCGCGGGGCCACTCGAGGGCCTCGCCAAGTCTGACCTGCCGAGCCAGCTGTGCACCTTCGCCCGGGAGGTGCTGCGCACCGAGGCGGTCTTCGCTCCCGGATACTACGACCTGCTGCACTCCCACTACTGGCTGTCCGGACAGGTCGGTGCGCTGGCGAGGGATCGGTGGGGTGTCCCCCTGGTGCACTCGATGCACACGATGGGGAAGGTCAAGAACACTCTGCTCGCCGAAGGCGACGTCGCCGAGCCCGTCGCTCGACTCATCGGCGAGGAGCAGGTCGTGGCCGCAGCCGACCTGATGATCGCCAACACGGACGAGGAGGCTCGTCAGCTGATCGAGCTCTACGACGCCGAGCCGGATCGGGTCCAGGTCATCAGCCCAGGCGTCGACCTCGACATCTTCACTCCCGGCGACGTCGGCGAATCCCGTGCCCGCCTCCGCATCGCCCACGACGCCTTCGTGGTGATGTTCGTCGGACGCATCCAGCCGCTCAAGGCCCCGGACGTCGTGATCCGCGCTGCCGCCGAGCTACTCGTCCGCAGACCCGAGCTGCAAGACCGGCTCGTCGTGCCGGTGATCGGTGGTCCCTCCGGGTCGGGACGAGACACCCCGGCAGAGCTCGTAGCGCTCGCCGAGTCGCTTGGCCTTCGAGAGGTGGTGCGTTTCGTCCCCCCGCTCACGCAGACCGAGCTCGTCGACTACTACCGGGCGGCCACGCTGGTGTGCGTGCCGTCGTACAACGAGTCGTTCGGTCTGGTGGCTATCGAGGCCCAAGCTTGCGGGACTCCAGTGGTGGCGGCCCGGGTCGGTGGACTCTCGACGGCGATCAACGATGGTGCCAGCGGAGTCCTCGTCGATGGCCACGACCCCGCTGACTACAGCCGGGCGTTCGAGCGGCTGCTCCAGGAACCGCTTTTGGCTGCCGAGCTAGGGCTGGGAGGCACCCTGCATGCCCGGCGATTCGGTTGGGCGCGGACTGCGGCCAAGACCCGGGCGGCGTACCGCGACGCGGTGGCAGCGATGCGCGCGGATGCTGTCGCCCTCGTAAAGTGAGCCCCGTTTCCGAGGGTGATCGAGGGTCAGGGCCAACGGGTACGTCGTGTGGCCTGACTCCGAAGGGGCGCGTGGTCGAAACCGTCAGAGCGGCCCTGGTCGAGGCGGGCATACCCGCGGACGAGGTCCGGCCAGGAGTCTTCGCCTTTGACCTGCCAGGGGAGCGGAAGCTGTCGACTCCTTGTCAGCTCGTGGTGGGCGACCACGCCCTCGCCGTGCACGCTTTCGTCTGTCGCAGCCCTGACGAGAACCACGAGGCCGTCTACCGGTGGTTGTTGGGCCGCAACCTGAAACTGTTCGGAGTCGCCTTCGCCGTCGACCACTCCGGCGACATCTACCTCGACGGGAGGCTTCCCCTGTCCACCGTGACCGCCGAGGAACTCGACCGGCTGCTGGGATCCGTTCTCACGTACGCCGACGAGTCGTTCAACACCATCCTCGAGCTCGGATTCGCGACGTCGATCCGAAGGGAGTGGGAGTGGCGGCTCTCCCGCGGCGAGTCGACGCGGAACCTCGATGCCTTCCGTGGCTGGCTCGAGCGTGG
>JAUJOO010000001.1:425578-449016 GCA_030447585.1 Nocardioidaceae bacterium
CCCGCGGCGAGTCGACGCGGAACCTCGATGCCTTCCGTGGCTGGCTCGAGCGTGGTCGGGTTGCACCCCCAGCGCAGGAGTGAGAGGTGCGCACGTGTCCACCATCACTCTTAGCGGCCTTGGCTCTTGACCGCCTCGATGGCGACAGCGGCCGCCTCCGGATCGAGGTACTCGCCGCCAGCGGTGCGGGGTCGCATGTCGGGCCCCAGCTCGTACAGCAGCGGTATCCCCGTCGGGATGTTCAGCCCGACCACCTCCTGCTCGGAGATGCCGTCCAGATGCTTGACGAGAGCCCGCATGGAGTTGCCGTGGGCCGTCACGAGCACAGTGGCTCCGCTTCGCAGGTCAGGGACGATCGCGTCGTACCAGTAGGGCAGCATCCGGTCGACCACATCGGCCAGGCACTCGGTACGGGGCAGGATCTCAGCCGGCAGGTGGGCGTAGCGCGGGTCGTCGGCCTGCGAGAACTTGTCTGAGTCATCGATCGGCGGCGGAGGAGTGGCGTACGAGCGGCGCCACAGCATGAACTGCTCCGCGCCGTACGTCTCGAGGGTTGCTCGCTTGTCCTTGCCCTGTAGCGCGCCGTAGTGGCGCTCGTTGAGGCGCCAGGAGCGTCGAACCGGGATCCAGCTACGGCGAGCGGCCTCGAGGCAGAGGTGGGCGGTCTGGATCGCCCGGTTGAGCACCGATGTGTGCAGCACGTCAGGCAGCACAGCCCGCTCGGCGAGAAGCTGACCGCTACGTGCCGCCTCGGCGCACCCTCTTGCGGTGAGAGAGACGTCTACCCAGCCGGTGAAGAGGTTGGCGGCGTTCCACTCGCTCTCGCCGTGGCGGAGCAGCACCAGCGTGTACGACGGTCGGGCCATGCCGCGACCCTATCCCCGCATGTCGACGTCGCGTCGCCCACATGGGCGGACCCTGGTGCGCGACGATTCGCTGACTGGCCTGGCTTCCAGGTAGTGGCGCGATGAGTCCTTAGGTCAGACCGCTGCGGGATGATGTCCGGTCACCAAGAAGACGATGCGCCGGCCCATGGAGACGGCGTGGTCACCGATGCGTTCGTAGTAACGCCCGATCAGGGCCATGTCGACGGCTGGCTCGACACCGTCGTCCCACTCATCGCTCAGCAGTACGCGGAACATGAACCGTCGCAAGCGGTCCATGTCGTCGTCGGCGACGTCGAGCGCTCGGGCAGCCTCCACGTCGTGGGTGGCAACGATCTCCGCTGCGGCCGTGATCATCTCGTCGGCTGTCTTCGCCATCTGCTGGATGGTGGGCACGAGGACGGTAGGGACGGCTCTGGCCGGATAACGTAGTCGCGCGACCTTGGCGATATGGACCGAGAGGTCACCCATCCGCTCGAGGTCTGCGACCATGCGCAGCGAGGCGACCAGCATGCGCAGGTCACCGGCGACGGGAGCCTGGCGCGCCAGGATGTTGAAGCTCTCCTCCTCGATCCGCTCACGAGCATCATCGATCGCGAGATCCCCGGTGATCACCGCCTCGGCGCAGGAGGCGTCGGCGTCGAGCAGGGCCTGGGTGGCCGAGGAGAGAGCGGCTCGGACGTCGCCCGTCATCTCTACGAGCTCGTCGAGGACCCTGTCGAGTTGATGCTGGTACTGGTCACGCATGCCCCGAACGATAGGTGCAGTTGGTGAAACCTTGGCTTCTCCTGGTGAACGCCACGTGAACTCTGGCCGAAACACCGGCTGGTGGACCGGCGGAACTTCGGGCTCAGGTCGGCCGGCTGCGTACGATCCAACTATGGACCCCTCGACCGCGGCCCTCCTGGGCGGAGTCGTGGGTGCGGTCATGGGTGCGGTGACGGTCCTCGCCTTTCGCATCAGTGAGCGTGATCAGGGGCGGGCGCCGACGCCACCGGACGATCCGGTCGTTCCGCCCGGGGTGGCTACCGTGCTGTCGGTGCTGAGGTCGTCGGCGATGGTCGTGGACGCCGATGACACCGTCTTGAAGGCAAGTGCGCCTGCGCATGCCATGGGCCTGGTACGCGGGTCGGGCGTCGCGGTCGAGGCGTTGCTCGACCTTGTTCGCCAGGTACGCCGCGACGGACAGATCCGCGAGGACGACCTCGTCCTGCGACCCCGACGTGGTAGCACGCTGCAGGTGGCGGCCAGGGTGGCGCCGCTTGGCAGCAGGTTGATCTTGGTACTTGTCGAAGACCGCACCAAGGAGCGGCGAGTGGAGACGATCCGGCGAGACTTCGTCGCGAACGTGAGCCACGAGCTGAAGACTCCGGTCGGCGCGCTCAACCTGCTGGCCGAGGCGGTGGGAGAGGCCGCGGAGGACCCGGAGGCAGTCCAGCGGTTCTCCGCGCGAATGACGACAGAAAGCGAACGGCTCGCCCGACTGGTCCAGCAGATCATCGAGCTGTCGCGGCTGCAGGGCGACGATCCGCTGGACGAGGCCCACCACGTCGAGGTCGACAAGATAGCGGAGCGGGCGATTGACCGGGTACGGGTTGACGCGAACGACAACGGCGTTCAGCTCGCCTATGCCGGTCGGCCGGGGTTGACCGTCGTCGGCAACGAGGAAGAGCTGGTGGTCGCCACCGGCAACCTCATCGAGAACGCTGTGGTCTACAGCGACGCAGGCACCCGTGTGACGGTCTCCGCGCGGCCGCGCGAGGACATGGTGGACATCGTGGTCAGCGACCAGGGAGTCGGCATACCCGCAGCCGAGATCGACAGGATCTTCGAGCGCTTCTACCGTGTCGACCCTGCGCGCGCCCGGGCCACCGGAGGCACGGGGCTCGGGCTCTCCATCGTCAAGCACATTGCGGCGACGCACGGGGGCGAGGCAAGCGTCTGGAGCGTCGAGGGGGAGGGATCCACCTTCACGCTGAGCGTGCCCGCGGCGACGTCCGAACCCGACCTCGTGGGCTCCCAGCTGTCACTGAACGAGGAGGGAGCCTCGTGACCCGAGTACTCGTCGTCGATGACGAAGAGAGCTACAGCGACGCTCTGGCCTACCTGCTTCGCAAGGAGGGGTTCGACGTCGCCGTCGCCGGGACCGGTCCAGAGGCGCTGGAGGAGTTCAGCCGAAACGGCGCCGACATCGTCCTGCTGGACCTGATGCTCCCAGGGCTTCCGGGGACGGAGGTGTGCCGCCAGCTGCGGCAGTCATCGGCCGTCCCCGTGATCATGGTCAGTGCCAAGGACGCCGAGGTCGACAAGGTCGTAGGGCTCGAGCTGGGCGCCGACGACTACATCACGAAGCCATACAGTCCTCGTGAGCTGGTGGCCCGTGTACGCGCCGTGCTGCGTCGTGGTCAGGAGCCGGATCTCATGCCTGCGACGTTGGAGGCAGGCGGCGTACGCATGGACACCGAGAGGCACGTGGTCACCGTGTCAGGCAGCGAGGTGAGGCTGCCGCTCAAGGAGTTCGAGCTCCTCGAGCTGTTCTTGCGCAACGCCGGCCGTGTGCTGACCCGGGGGCAGCTGATCGACCGGGTCTGGGGTGCCGACTACGTGGGCGACACCAAGACTCTCGATGTGCACGTCAAGCGGCTGCGGGCCAAGATCGAGCCAGACCCAGCCAACCCGCGCTACCTCGTGACGGTTCGCGGTCTCGGCTACAAGTACGACGCGCCGGCGCGCCAGCCGGGATGAGCCGCGGCGCGGCCGTTGGTCAGCCGGCGCCACCGCCGAGGGGCCCGACCTCGACATCTCGGTAGTCGGTGCCCTGGGGCAGGACGGGAACGTCGACCGTTACCGGTTCGGCCAGCTTGAACTCGAAGGTCAGGGTGACGAGGGCACCGGCTTCCACTTCCTTCCCGCTCACCCGCAAGGTGCTGCTTTCGGCTGTCTGCACCGACTGACCGGACGCCAGCATGAAGTCGGCTGGTACCGGTGCCGCCTCGAGCGGTTCCCCGGAAGCTCCCTCCGCCGTGAGGGAGACCAGCTGGTCGTCCTCGTCGGCCTGGTTGACGAGCGCCACAACGACAGTGCCGTTGCCCTTGCCGTCGGTGACGACCAGGGCGTTGATCACGTAGACGTCGCTCGAGCGGTCGTTGACACCGTCCGCGGGCTGGTAGACCTGCTGGCTCTGGGCGTCGAAACCGGACTGACAGCCGGCTGCCAGCGGCAAAACAAGCACCAGCAGCCAGAACCCGAGGCACCGAAACAGGCCTCGTGTGCGGCGCTGAGCCGGGCTGGCTGCCGTGAGCTCCACGAGCTTGGTCCTCCTTTGGACACGCGCGGATCGGTCCGGGTTCGCCAGCGTTCGAAGCGTGCGCCAGCCGCACGCTCAGCGTAACGAAGGCGCCTGCCTGGGGCCGAGCGACCCCTGCACGGCATGATAGCGAGCGTTTGTCAAGCCCCAATTACGGCCCTGACCTGGGAAAACGTGATTTCTCGACGCCGGGGGACGTGGTATCCTGGGTTACTCGGAAAGGGGTACTTGGCAGATGACTTTTACGGTCGGCGAAACGGTGGTGTACCCCAATCACGGGGCTGCGGTCATCGAAGATATCGAGACCCGTCAGATCAAGGGCGAGGACAAGCTTTACCTCGTGTTGCGGATCGTGGCCCAAACAGACCTGGTCGTACGAATACCTGCATGCAATCTCGACCTTGTGGGTGTCCGTGACGTGGTCGACCAGGCCGGGCTCGAGCGGGTGTTCGACGTCTTGCGCGCAGAGCACACCGAGGAGCCGACCAACTGGTCACGCCGTTACAAGGCAAATCTCGAGAAGCTCCACTCAGGTGACGTGATGAAGGTTGCCGAGGTTGTGCGTGACCTGTGGCGTCGTGAGCGAGAGCGCGGCCTGTCGGCTGGTGAGAAGCGAATGCTGGCCAAGGCTCGCCAGATCCTGGTGTCAGAGCTCGCGTTGGCAGAACACACCAACGAAGACAAGGCAGAGACGATTCTCGACGAGGTTCTCGCCTCCTGAGAACTCAGGCCCCGCCCGTGGGCTGGGGCACCCTTCTCGTCAGCCACGTGACCCCCTCGGCTCACCGGGCTGCCTCGAGGCGCTCGGCTCGTGGCTCAACGGTAGACAATTGCCGTCGCGATCGCCGCGAGGCCTTCCCCTCGGCCGGTGAGGCCGAGTCCGTCCGTCGTGGTCGCTGAGACGCTTACCCGCGCCCCGCAGGCGTCGGACAACATCCGCTCCGCCTCGGCCCGTCGCGGACCGAGCCTCAGAGTCGACCCGACGAGTTGTACGGCGACGTTGCCGATCGTGACACCCGACGCCAGCACACGTTGGGCCGTCTCTGCCAGCAGGGTCACCCCGCTCGCTCCCGACCAGGCCGGATCTGAGGTACCGAACTGGCTGCCTAGATCTCCGAGCCCGGCGGCGGAGAGCAGTGCGTCGCAGGCAGCATGGGCCACGACGTCGCCGTCCGAGTGCCCAGCGAGACCGGCCACAGCATCCGGCCACTCGAGACCGGCCACCCACAGCGCCCGTCCCTCGACCAGCCGATGCACGTCGCACGCAATCCCAACCTGGGGTACCGAACGAGTGGTCGCCGGGCTCTCGGGCAGGCGGGGTTCGGTGCCCGGTTGTTCGGTGCCTGGGCATTGGTTCACCGGTAGATCATGCCAGTAAGAACATGACGACTTGGTGACATCGACGCCGAGCCGCACCGTTTGCTTGCGTCGTGAGGCACGATCGTAGACGTGGCGACTTCTCGGCGGTTGGGCAGCGTGCTCGGTGTGGTGTCGGGAGTTTCGGGGCTGGCCGTCTCGGAGCTGGTCAGCGGGCTGCTGCACCAGCGGGTGTCACCCATCATCGCGGTCGGCGAGGGCATCATCTCGCTCACCCCGGGTGCGGTGGTCGAGTTCTTCATCTCCCTTGTTGGCCAGAACGACAAGCCCCTGCTGATCGGCCTGACCCTCGCGGGCCTACTCCTGCTCAGCGCAGGAGTCGGCATTCTCGCGCTGCGGTCGGTCCTCGCGGCGCAAGGTGTGTTCGTCGTCATGGGCTTTGTCGTAGTGCTCGCGGTCGCCGCGCGGCTCCCCTCGTCAACGACGACATACATTCCGGCGGTTGTCGGAACGGTGGTGGCGCTCGCCGTCCTTGCGGTCCTGACTCCGCGCGCTGTCTCGTCGTTGCCGCCAGCGCCTGCAGAGGAGGCAACCAGCTGGCAGGATCACGAGGGGTCCCGTCGCCAGTTCCTGATGCTGTCCGGCGCCGTGGCGTTGGCAGCGCTCGTCGCCGGAGGCACGGGGCGGGTCCTCGCCTCGAGCCGGGCTGCCGTCGAGGCCGCCCGGGACAGGCTGAGGCTTCCTCTTCGCGAGGTGCCCACCCCGGAAGGGGCCCAGCTCGACGTCAAGGGGATCGAGCCATGGCTGACCACCCAAGACCGCTTCTACCGCATCGATACAGCACTGTCCGTGCCGCAGATACTCCCCGAGGACTGGGAGCTGCGGATTCACGGCCTGGTGGATAACGAGCTGACGCTCACCTACCGGGACCTGCTCGACCGGGGACTTGACGACGCCTGGATCACCTTGTGCTGTGTGTCGAACCAGGTGGGCGGTGACCTCATCTCCAACGCGCACTGGTCCGGCGTCCTCATCGCCGACGTGCTGGCGGACGCCGGTGTGCATGATGATGCGGACGCCATCTTGTCAACGTCCGAGGACGGCTGGACCTGCGGTACGCCGCTTGCTGCCGTCACCGACGGCCGCAACGCGCTCCTCGCCATGGCCATGAACGGCGAGCCGCTGACTCCCGAGCACGGTTTCCCGGTCCGGATGGTGGTGCCGGGGCTGTACGGCTACGTGTCGGCGACGAAGTGGGTCGTTGACCTGGAGGTGACCCGGTTCTCGGACTTCTCGGCCTTCTGGACCGACCGTGGCTGGTCTGAGGAGGGTCCCATCAAGACGCAGTCGCGGATCGACGTACCCAAGTCGGGGGCGGATGTCGTCGCCGGGGAGGTGGTGGTGGCTGGTATCGCCTGGGCGCAGCACACCGGGATCGCCAAGGTGGAAATTTCGGTCGACGGCGGGGAGTGGGCAGAGGCACTGCTGGCCGCAGACCCATCGATCGACACCTGGCGGCAGTGGTCGTACCGCTGGGCAGCAACGACCGGCGAGCACGAGATCTCAGTGCGTGCCACGGACAAGGGCGGGTATGTCCAGACCGGTGAGCTGGCGGACGTGGTGCCCGACGGAGCGACGGGTTGGCACACGGTGACCGTCAACGTCACGCCAGCGGGCTAGTACGGCTGGTTGCCGGGATCAGTCGACCTCGTCGGGCGGGGCCGCGAATGTGTTGCATCGCCGCAGGTCGTTTCCGCTGAAACCCCGCATGATCCACTCGCGGTTGGAGGCGCCGGACCCGTGGTCACGCTTGCTGTCATCGGCGCCAGGCTCGTCTCCGAAGGAGCCGGCGACCCGGTCCAGCATCACCAGCCTGGTGTCATCGACCGGATAGCTCTCGGCGATGGCACCGAGGAACAGTCCTCCCATGCAGCTGGCCTGCAGCTCGACTCGACGGCTGAGCTCGAGGCGGATCTCGAAGTCGTCGTACACTGCGTCGTCGAACGCGGTGATCACACCGGTCTCCTCCTGGACGTGATGGCCGAACTCGTGTCCGATGACGATCGCGTACGCCACGTCGTTGCTGCCGTAGAACCTGCGCATCTGAGGCACGTCGGCGTACATCACCTTGTCGCTAGGGCAGTAGAACGCGAGGGTGCTGCCCGCCTCAGGCGACGCGGTCCCACACGGCGTGGTTATCTCCGCGTCGAAGACGACGAGTCCGGGGTCGGCATAGGTATAGCCGGCACTCTCGATCTTCGGCCGCCACGCGTTGTTGAGGCAGGTCATCAAAGACGTGTAGAACTGGGTCTGCTCCTCCTTCGAGGCCGCACCCAGCTCCTGCGAAGGGCAATGCTCGTTGGCGAGACCGCCTTGGTCGTAGAGCGTGTTCTTCTCGAGAACGGCGCGGCTGTCGCTGGGGTCCACCGCGGTCGCGTCGGGGTTCGACGCTGTGGCGGGCGAATGGTCGACCGCCACGTCGTCCTGGGTTCCGGTTGACGTACCGGTGACGGCCGACATGAGAACGAGCGCGAAGAAGGCGGCAGCACAGATGCCGACGATGCCCACCACCAAGCGAGCGGCGCCGTGTCGCCGCCGAGGTGGTGGTGGCGCCCAACCGCCGTACCCCCACTGCGGTGGTGGGTAGCCATACCCCGATGAACTCGGAGGGTACTGCTGGTACTGCTGGTACTGCTGATGAGAGATTCCCGGCGGCCCGTACGGCGGTGCGTACGGCTGCTGGTTGCCGTACGCCGGGTACGGCTGCTGGTTGCCGTACGCCGGGTACGCCTGCGTCGGCGGCGCGCCCTGCGGGCGGCCATATGTCACGGGTCCTGAGCTGGAGGGCGGGGGGCCATAGCCGGGCGGCACCGCTGGCGGTGGAAGGACGTGCGCGGGAGGCAGCGGCCGGCCGGTTTGCGAATCCGACACTTCTGCCTGCTCCCGTGGCTGGAAGGGAGACGTCTTGCGCTACGTCTTGGATCTCGCAGACTACCCTGGCGAGATGTCGTCGTACCTCGCTGGTCTTCCGGCGATGTCGCGGGGGGCGACGGGGCGTCGAGTGTCGGTGATGATGACGTTCCTGGGTGCCGTCACAGCCATGACGACGGTCCCCGCGGGAGGCGTGGCGGCCCGGCTCGCGGCGGGTGACGACCTGGTGATCCAGAACTACTCTGCAACGGTCCGTGTCAACACCGACGGCAGTCTGCACGTTTCTGAAGCGGTCACGTACGACTTCGCCGGAGAGCCAACCTCGAAGGTCGACAGGACCATCGTCACCCGTGAAAGCTACGACGCCGACGACGACCGGGTCTACCGGCTCTCCGATGTGGCGGTCGATGCCGTCCAGGTAGACGTCGATGCTGACATCACCACAGCTGACACGCAGGCGGTCATCTCGGTGGCGTTTTCCGAGCCGGAGGCCGACCAGGCGACGGTCACGTTCGAGTACGACGTGACGGGGGCGGTCGCTCAGACGGCTGACGGCCTCGAGGTGCGGTGGCCGGTGGTGCAGGGCTTCGACGCCCCTATCGACCGCGCGACGGTGCAGTGGAACGCACCCGGTGTCGTCTGGTTGTCCTGCCTTGCCGGGCCGTCAGGTTCCAGTCGCCCCTGCACCACGTCGCAGCTTGTGGACGTCGCAGCTCCCACCATGACCCAGCAAGGCATCGGCCCCGGGGACCAGATGGTGGGGATCTTGGGGCTGACCTTCGACTCTGGTGTCAGCGCGAGCACGGATCTGCAAGCCCGACGGACCCTGGCGCGCTCCTTCACCGCAGAGGGCGCGCCGTTGCAAATCTCGCTTGCGGTGCTTGCCCTGGGTCTGCTCTTCGCGCTCGCCTTGTATCGGCTCCGGGGCAGGGACAGCAAGCCCACCTCGGGGGGGCAGGTTCGACCACTTGCGATCGGTCCTGGCGAAAGGCTCATGTTCTGTCCGCCGAGCGCGGTGCGGCCCGGGCAGATGGGAACGCTCGTCGATGAACACGCAGATGTCGTCGACGTGTCCTCCACGATCATCGACCTGGCGGTGCGCAACTACCTCTTCGTGGAGGAGCTCCCCCGTAGCGAGTTCGGTCACCATGACTGGCTGCTCCGCCGACGCAACGACGCCGGCGACGAGCTCCTGGCCTATGAGCGGGAGATCTTCGAGGCAATCTTCGCTACCGGCGACGAGGTGCGGGTCAGCGACCTGGAGACGTTGCTCCGCGATCGCCTGCCCGCAGTGCAGGCCCTGATGTACGACGACATGGTGGGCCAGGGATGGTTCAGCGAGCGCCCCGACGCCGTACGCAGCCGATGGACGACTGCCGGTTGGGTCCTGCTCGCAGCGGGAGCCGTCCTCACCGTGGTCCTCGCCCTGGCCAGCACGTTCGGGCTCGTCGGCGTCGCGGTGATCCTGGCAGGGGCCGCCTTGGCCGCCGTCGGCCAGGTCGCCCCCGCCCGGACGTCGCGAGGGAGCCGGGTGCTGGCAGAGCTCAAGGAGTTCCGCGCCTTCCTCGAGGATCCCGACGTGGAGCAGATCCCTGTGGCGCAGCGTGAAGAGCTCATCTCCAGGTTCTACCCCTATGCCTTGGTGTTCGGGCTCGGTGAGCGCTGGGCGCAGGCGCTGGCCGCGACGGACGAGGACGACACCCCCGACGACCCGATCTACTGGTACGGAGCACCGCAGAACTGGCATCTGTCCGATGCCGCGCCGACGATGGTGCGGCTCGCAGCGGCTTTGAGCAGCGCCATCGCGTCGCGGCGGCTGCTTGCCGACTAGCTCCTGAAGTCTCGGCTCTTCGCCGCTAGCGATCCGACGGTGAGGTGGTCAGGGCGACGTCGGAGTCGGATCTTGCTGAAATCACCAGTTCTGTTGCGCAGGCGTCATTGTCTGTGGCAGTGGTGCCTCGGCAGGGTGGATGACGTAGGTGATCCCGCCGGACCTCGGGATCCAGACGTTCTCGAACTGCTCCCGGTCGTACACCGTCCGCACCGCGTCGTTGCTCTGGATCAGGTGGGAGGCGGAGTCGTTGACGATCACGTCGCCGGTCTCGGTAAAGCCGATGATGACCATCAGGTGGCCGTTGGTGCCGTAGCCGGCGCTGTCGAGCTCGCTCTTCTTGAACGACACGGACACGACCAGCGGGATGCCCGCCGAGATGAACTTCTCGGCTTCGGTGAGCGACCTGAGCCGCGTCACGAACGCCTCGTGACCGTAGCGGCCGGCGTAGGCGGTGTTGAACGGCCAGTTGCCGGTACCGTCGTAGTTGTAGTCGTACGTATTTGCGGCGGCGTAGTCGACCCACGAATCCTCGTACGCCGGATCCACCCACGCGTAGTCGTCCGGCAAGGGCCCATACTGCGATCCTCTTGTCTGCTGCCAGTAGGACAGCACCATGGATGTCGCCGTGGGGCTGCACCAGGCTTCGCCGCCGCCGTTGTAGACGGGGTACTCACCGATGTGGGTCTCCTGCGAGTATGCCGGCACCGGAAGCTCAGCTCCCCACGCTCCACCTGCTGGGCTCGCCGGGAGAGGCTTGGTGATCTCGGGCAACTGCGACGCCATGGCCCCGACCAGGCTGACGGACGGAGTCGCCGCCGAGCCTTGCTCCCGGTACAGCGAAACCGTGAGCTGCCACGACGAGAGAGAGCGCCCGGCGCGTGCCACGAGCGTGTCGACGGCCACGTACGCCAGGTCGTCGCCCTGCGCCGGAACCGAGGTGCGGTGAATCGTCTCCTTCGACACCCCGTCGCCTTCGGCGTCGCCCTCGGTCCAGCGGCCGAGGATGTAGGGCTTGGACCGGGTGCCGTCGTCGGCCAGGCCGCTCACGGAAACTTGGATCCAGGTACCCGGCGGGGTCTCGGCGTTCCACGAGGCGACAAGCTCTGTGTAGTTGAACCCGGGGCGGATCTCTGGAGACGTCCAGGTGCCGACGTCGTACGTCTTCGTCGAACCGCCGTACGGATCGGTGTAGGTGAAGGTGCCAGTCGGGTTGGACAGCACCACGCTGTCACCACTGACAGCCGCTCCTTCGGTGGCCCCGGTGGAGAGCTCACTGCCGGAGTTCCACTGCTGGTACGCGATGTGGCTCACGGCTGGGGAGCCTTTCTTGCCGGCTGCGGACGTGGCGGCGGGGAGGACTGTCGCGGCCGCGGTCAGCAGCACAGCGAGAACAACAGGGCGGGACCTAGTCTCATCAGGACAACACCTTTGCGGGGGCCACGGGCTGCGATGATGCTAGCCCTCGACACCGCGACTCCACCAGGTTCGAGCGGCGGCCCGTCGACGCATCGGCTGTCGGGGACTACCAGTTGCTGTGGTGGCCCGGGGCCGGCAGCCTGGTTGACGCCGGGTGGATGACGTAGACGACACCACCCTTGTCGGACCACGCGTTCTCGAACTGGTCGCGCCGGTAGACGCGGCGGACCTTGGTGGCGTTGGCGCCGGCCGGGTCGTTGACGATGACCTTGCCGCCGGCCGTGAATCCGGTGATGACGACCACATGGCCGTTGCTGGACCGAATCGGCGCGTTGTCGAGCTGGCCCGGGCCGAACGAGATCGACGCGACCAGTGGCACCCCGGCATGGATGAACCGCTCGGCCTCACGCAGTGACCTGAGCCGGGTGACGAAGGCGTCGAGGCCGAACCGGGCGGCGTAGGCGGTGTTGAACGGCCAGTCCCCGGTGCCGTCATATCCCCAGGCGTAGGTGTAGCGCGCGGCATAGTCGACCCACGGCTGTGCGTAGTCGTCATCGACCCAGGCGTACTGCTTCGGCGTGGGTCCCCTGCCCCAGAAGGCCAGCACCATCGAGGTGGAGGTCGGACTGCACCATGCCTCCCCACCGCCGTCCCACCGCGGGTACTCGCCCTCATGGATCTGCTGGGAGTACCTGGGGACCCGGAGCTCGCGACCTGCGTCAACCGCCTGCGCGCTCGTCGGGGACGTGCTGGGCAGCCGTGAGGCGACGGCAGCCAGCCTGGCAACAGCTGGGGTCTTGGCGCTTCCGGCCCGGCGCATCAGCGTCACCCGCAGCTGCCACGACCGGAAGGTGACGCCGGCATCGGTCTTGAGGGTGTCGACGGCCACCCTGCTGTAGTCGTCGAGCTGCGCTCCGGGCGACATCCGGTGGAAGGATCTGTCGTGGCTCGCCCATCGACCGAGGCTGTCCCAGGATGACCGCCTGCCTCCGGTGGTCGTCCCCCGCACCGATACCTCGATGAAGGTGCCGATCGGGGTGACGGCTTGGTACGACGCGATCAGCTCCGTGAAGCCGAAGCCGGTCGAATGCCACGGCGAGTACCAGCGACCCCTGTCGTACGCCACCCGGCCACTACCGCCGTACGGGTCGTCGTAGCCCACCCGGTCAGCAGCGGCGCCCAGGACCAGGCCGCCCGCGAGACGGGTGTGCTCGAAACGTCCCTCGGCAAACATCCGCGGCCCCCAGCGCACCGTCTGGATCGGCTTGACGGTGTCGGTCGGAGACGCTGCGGTGGACCGGGCGGCGCTCGGCGCCGCGACGGCCGCTGAGGAGGCGGAGGTGAGTTGCAGCATCACCGCCAACACGCTGATGGCAATGATGCCCCTGTGACCGCTGGGACCTCTGAGCATGGAGTGACTCTAGTGCTTACTTGCGGTTTCCGGTCACCTTTCGTCTCGGTCGCTCCCCGAGACAACCAGGGAGCAACCCCAGGCTGGCTGCATCCGCGCCAGAGCGGGTCAGCTCATCCTCAACGGAATGGTCAGCCAGTCGGGAGACGGTGCCGAGGAGTTCCCGGTCGTGGGTTATCGCGGGCGGGAGATGGCTTAGTACCCTGTGCCGGTGACCCTGCGGCTTTATGACACGGCGACCCGAGCGCCTCGAGACTTCGAGCCGCTTGAACCAGGCAGGGTCGGCATCTACCACTGCGGGCTTACCGTCCAAGGTCCTCCGCACATCGGTCACATCCGCAAGGAGGTCGCCTTCGACGTGCTGCGCCGCTGGCTCGAGTCCAGCGGGTATGACGTGACGCTCGTCGCCAACATAACCGACATCGACGACAAGGTCCTCGCGAAGGAGGCAGAGGAGGGCCGTCCGTGGTGGTCGATCGCCTACGCCAACGAGCGGGCGCTGCACCAGGCCTATGAGGTGCTGGGCTGCCTGCCGCCGTCATACGAGCCGCGCGCCACCGGCCACATCCCCGAGATGGTCGAGCTCATCGGCCGGCTCGTGACAAAAGGGCATGCCTACGCCGCCGCCGACGGGTCGGGCGATGTCTACTTCGACGTCCGGTCCTGGCCGGCGTACGGCGAGCTCTCCAACCAGCGTGTGGATGACATGGAGCCGGCGGCTGACGCCGACCCGCGGGGCAAGCGCGACCCCCGCGACTTCGCCCTGTGGAAGGGCTTCAAGAAGGAGGAGGAGCCGGCGACCGCAGCCTGGCCCTCGCCATGGGGGCTCGGCCGGCCCGGCTGGCACCTCGAGTGCTCGGCGATGGCCGGCAAGTACCTCGGCGACGAGTTCGACATCCACGGTGGCGGGCTCGACCTGCGGTTCCCGCACCACGAGAACGAGCTGGCGCAGTCCCGCGCCGCCGGCCGCCCGTTCGCGAGGCTGTGGATGCACAACGCGATGGTCAACCTTGCGGGTGAGAAGATGGCCAAGTCCGTCGGCAACTCACTGCTGGTCAGCGAGGTCGTCAAGCGGGTCAGGCCGATCGAGCTGCGCTACTACCTACTCGCTCCCCACTACCGCTCGATCATCGAGTTCACCGAGGAGTCGCTGCGCGAGGCGAGCACTGCCTTCCGCCGAGTCGAGGGTTACGTAGTCCGGGCCAGTGAGCTCACCGGCGCATCGACGCCGGCATACGGAGAGGTGCCGCAGGCCTTCGCCAGCGCCATGGACGACGACCTGGCGACTCCGACCGCGCTGGCCGCCATGCAGGGAGCAATCCGCGACGGCAACAAGCTGCTTGCCGAGGGTGACTCGCAGGCGCTGCGTGCCAACCTTGCAGCGGTGCGCGCCATGCTGGCCATCCTCGGACTCGACCCCCTCGAGGCGACCTGGCATCAGCAACGTGGACCCGCGGGGTCGGATCTGGTCGACGCGCTGGTGTCGGCGCTCCTCCACCAGCGCCAGCAGGCCCGCGAGCGCTCGGACTTCGCCGCAGCAGACGCCATCCGGGACCGGCTGGCGGCCGTCGGCGTCAACGTCGAAGACACGCCGCAGGGCTCTCGGTGGACGGTGGGCGGCTGATGCCCGGCAACAGCAAGCGCCAAGGGGCGACCAGGAAGCGCCAAGGCGGGAACCCCACCGCGGGGTCGGGCGGGCGACGTCGCAAGGCGCTCGAAGGCAAGGGGCGTACACCGAAGGCCACCGAGCGCGAGGGCCACAAGGCCTTCGCGCGCAACAGGTCCGGGGCGTCGCGCCAGCCGCGCTCGCGGCCGAGCCGCTCCACGGGCTCGAGCACCGAATGGGTCGCTGGGCGAAACGCCGTCGTGGAGGCGTTGCAGGCAGGTGTTCCAGTCTCGACCCTGTACGTCGCCGAGCGCGCCGAGCGCGACGACCGCCTTCGCGAGGCCTTCCGGATGGCCGCGGACCGCCACGTGTCCATGCTGGAGGTGACACGGGCCGAGCTCGACAAGCTCACGGACCGGGCGGTGCACCAGGGCATCGCCATCAAGGTCCCGGCATACGACTACGCGGAGCCGCCAGAGCTCGTGGACACAGCCGTCGAGGCCTCCGAACCAGCTCTCGTGGTGATGCTCGACTCCGTCACCGACCCGCGGAACCTCGGGGCGGTGGTCCGCTCAGCCGCAGCCTTCGGCGCCCACGGAGTCGTCATACCCGAGCGTCGGGCAGCGGGGATGACGGCGAGCGCCTGGAAGACATCGGCTGGCGCTGCAGCGCGGGTGCCGGTGGCACGGGCGACCAACCTCACTCGTCAGCTGAAGGACTACCAGCAGGCGGGGCTCACGGCCATCGGGCTCGACGCGGACGGCGACGCCATCATCGGCGACCTCGACCTGCTGACCGAACCGCTTGTCCTGGTCGTGGGGAGCGAGGGCAAGGGGCTCTCACGCCTCGTCCGGGAGACATGCGACGTCTTGACCCGCATCCCGATGGCCCACACCACCGAGTCGCTGAACGCCGGCGTCGCCGCCGGGATCGCCCTGTACGAGATCGATCGTCGCCGTGGCCGTTGACCGCCTCCTGCCCACGTCCGAGGCGTACGACCTGCTCGACCTTGTGAGGGACATCTGCGCCGAGCAGCTCGCCCCCCGGGTCACGCAGGCGGAGGCGGACTCAGCCTTTCCACGCGACGTCTTCCGCCTGCTCGGCCGGACCGGCTTGATGTCGCTGCCTTTCGACGAGGCTGACGGCGGTGGCGGACAACCGTACGAGGTCTATCTCCAGGTGCTCGAGGAGTTCGCCACCGCCTGGATGAGCGTTGCCGTCGACGTGTCCGTGCATACCTTGTCGTCGTCGGCTCTGGCGCGCTTCGGCAGTCAGGAGCAGCGCCGGCAGTGGTTGCCCGGCATGCTCGGCGGCGACCAGCTAGGCGCGTACGCCCTGTCCGAACCGCAGGCAGGTTCGGACGTGTCGGCAGTCGCGACGAAAGCTGTCCGCGATGGCGACGACTATGTCGTCAACGGCACGAAGGCGTGGATCAGCCACGGCCCCCACGCAGACTTCTGGTTGTTGTTCGCCCGTACGTCGCCGGACCCCAAGACCGGCTTGTCCGCGTTCCACGTGCCCGCCGGCACCACGGGGGTGAGCTTCGGGGCTCCCGAGAAAAAGATGGGGATGACGGCCTCGACCACAACCCAGCTTCTCTTCGACGACGCCAGGATCCCCGCTGAGCTGCGGATCGGCGACGAGGGCCAAGGGATGGCCATCGCCTTGTCAGCGCTCGACTCGGGTCGTCTCGGCATAGCGGCGTGCGCCACGGGACTCGGCCAGGCAGCCCTGGACCTCGCGGTCGCCTACGCAGTGGAGCGCAGACAGTTCGGACGAGCCATCGCCGAGTTTCAGGGACTGCAGTTCCTGCTCGCGGACATGGCGGCAGCCGTCGAGTCCGCTCGCGCCACGTACCTGCTTGCAGCGCGGTTGCGCGACGCTGGCCGGGCGTTCGGGCGGCCGGCAGCGGTTGCCAAGCTCGTGGCGACCGACGCGGCGATGAAGGTGACCACGGACGCGGTGCAGGTGTTGGGCGGCTACGGCTACACCAAGGACTTCCCCGCCGAGCGTTTTATGCGGGAGGCGAAGGTCACCCAGATCTTCGAAGGGACCAACCAGATCCAACGGATGGTCATCGCGCGGTCGCTACTTCGCGACCTACCACGCTGAGAGCTCCACGACCGCCCCCAGGAGTGCGCAGTGCGAGCCGCCTCACCCCGCGCATACCAAGGTCAGCAGTGGGTATCACGACGTGACAGGACCCGAAACGTGAAGGAGGAGAGCCATGACTGACACCGGCGAGACCGGCCAGACCACCGGCACGAAGGACAAGGAGTACAACCTCATCTGGTTCACCGAGGCATGCCTGAGCAATGCACTGCGCCTCGAGACCTACATCCAAGACGCCGAGCGCGACGGCGACGACGAGGTGGCCGACCTGTTCCGCAGGGCGCAGGCCGAGAGCCGCAAAGGTGCAGAGCAAGGTAAGAGTCTGCTCCAGTCACGTCTGTCCGGCTGAGCGTTGAGCAGCTGAGTAGCCGAGCGACCGGATCATGGCACTGTGGTCTCGCGTGCGCGAGGCAGTGACACGCGAACGGCAAAGCCGCAAGGTGACCGAGAACGACGCGCCTGCAGACACTGCTAGCGGACGCACCCGGGCGACCGGTGGCGTTCCGGATGCCGATGCCGGGGACCAGAACAGCACCACCGGCACCACGCCGAGCGACACGTTCGTGGGCCGGGCATCCGGCGACGAGGCCGGTGACAGCGGGATCTCCGGTGCCGAAGCGCGTGCCGCCGGGGATCAAGGTACGCCGGACGACCGAGCAAGCGGCGGCTAGGCGGTCCGCGGGCCGCCTAGCCGCCGCCGTGTAGCGGTCGGCGAGCTCCGCGCGGCGCCGGCTAGGGCGCGGAGGAGGCAACGGAGTCCGGGAGTGCTTCGACCGCGGCGATGGTCGCGGTGGCCTGGGCCGTCGGTTGGCTCTCGAAATAGTCGCGAGCGGTATCGAAAAGATCTACTTCGTGACCGGCTCGCTCGGAGAGGTACCAGCGGTGCTCCAGGATCTCGTGGAACGCCTCTGCCGCCTCCAAAGTCGTACGCCGGCTCGGCGGCGCCATCGCGACGATGGGTTCGAAAATCTCGGTCAGCCAGCGGTGGGCGACCTGTGCCGGGTCCTGCTGCTGAAGGCCCAGCGTGGCGGTGAACGCGTTGAGGTCATTGAGGAGCCGGCGCGCCTGGTTGTCCTCGACGTCCAGCCCCGTCAGCCCCTGGAGCACCCGCCGGTGGTGTCCCGCGTCGACCACCTTCGGCTGGATGTGGACGGTGGCACCGTCCCAATCCGTCACTATGTCGAGTTCGTCGACGTCGAACCCGAGCTCGTTGAGACGTGAGATCCGACGCTCGATGCGCCACATCTCGTCGGTGTTGAACTGCTCCGGCCCGGTGAGTTCACCCCAGAGCGTCTCGTAGCGGCCGAACAGCCCGTCGACGAGCTGATGAGGGTCGAACTCGTCGGCGACCAGACCACCGGCTTGCAGGTCCAGCATCTCCGCGAAAAGGTTCCCGCAGGCGATGTCGAGGTCGTACATGCGCTGGCCGTTGCTCAGCTCGGGGTGCAGCTCACCGGTCTCGGCGTCGACAAGGTACGCCGCGAACTCTCCCGCCGAACGCCGAAACAACGTGTTGGACAGCGAGCAGTCTCCCCAGAAGAAACCGGCCAGGTGCAGCTTGGTGAGCAACACGACCAGGGCATCGACAAGCCGTGGCATGGTGTCGGCACGAACGCCTCGAGAGAACATCTCGCGGTAGGGCATCGAGGCCGCCAGCTGCTTGGTGACCAGGCACGCCTCGAGCTCCTGGCCGTCGGGGGTCTCGCGACCGGTGACGACACCCATGGGCTCGACGGCCGGGGCGCGGATGCGCCGAAGGTCACGGAGCAGCCGGTACTCCCGCCACGCGATCGGCTCTCGCGTCTCCTTGACGGCATACACGTCGGTGCGAATGCGTACGAAGCGGACGATGTGGCGGGAAAGCCCTCGTGGCAGCGCAACTGTGACCCGGTCGTCCCACTCATGCAGCGGAACGTGCCACGGCAGCGACATCAGGGACGGTTGGGGGGCAGTAGCCACCATTCGAAGCGCCATGGCTTCGATCCTTCCAGCCCTGACAGCGGGTCGACCCAGTTGGGTGGAGGATGTCTGCGACTGCCACCGAGGCGATGCGGTAGCCAGCCCTCAGCCCGTCGACTCGTGGCGTTACTTCTTGAACGCGTCCTTGACCTTCTCGCCGGCCTGCTTGAGGTCTGCCTTCGACTGGTCGGTCTTTCCCTCAGCCTGCAGGTCACGGTCGCCCGTGGCGTCGCCGGTGCCTTCCTTGGCCTTGCCCTGCAGTCCTTCGGCGGTGTTCTTGAGCTTGTCGTCGAGACCCATGTGGAGCCCCTTCCCTGATCTCGTCGTCGGATGACGAACTGTCCGTCCCTTACCCATAATCCGTCGTCTCCATGCGGCGTCCGGCAAGCTCACTCGAACAACGACTGCATGGGCGACGCGGCGAGAAGCCGATGCCGAAGGTGTACGGCGGCGACTTGCAACTGAGACCGATCAGCGCGAGCCACAACCGCGTAGGCGCTGACGTCACCGGAGGTCTCTGGCGGATTGACGGCATACCATTGGCGCACTCGCCGGCGTGGCGCAACTGGCAGCGCACTTCACTTGTAATGAAGGGGTTAGGGGTTCGAGTCCCCTCGCCGGCTCCGATTCGTTGTAGTACGTCGGGTCCACTTCGCGGCCTTGGTCGGGTGGCCAATGGAGCCGTGGCAGGCGGGCCGGCCTCGCGCTACACGGGGTTCGGGCGCCGAGGCAGACGGGCAGCAGCCGGTGCTTGGCCGTCTTATGCGATAACGCAGAACACGTTGCCCTCGGTATCGGCGAGGACCACGAAGTCGGCGTCTGGCGGATAGTCCCAGTCCACTCGGGTGGCACCGAGAGCGATGAGTCGCTCAACCTCGGTCTGCTGGTCGGAGTCCTGCCCGTCCACCCACAGGTCAAGGTGCGTCCTGTCCGTCTCGTCCAGGTGAAGACGTGGACCCTCGCCATTCTCGGGAGCGAGAAAGTCTGGATTGTGCGGCTGAGGAACGTATCCGAGGGCCTGGCTCCAAAACTCCGCCGCCCGGGCGACGTTCGACACGTTCAACACGATTGCTCCGACTGAGGTAGCCATCGAGACTCCTTACAAGTTCTCTAGGTCCATCCGTTGCCGAGTTCCCCACATGGTAAGGCGTCTAGTCGGATGTGCTTCCTGCCTCTCCCACGGGGGTCAGGCGTCGAGCCGGTCAATGTCGCAAGCCACGATGTCGCGGGGCCCGGTCGAACGAGATCTTGGCGCCCTTTCCTTCCAGCAGGGTGCGGGCCACGCAGTGCCCGCTGACCCTACTAGACTGTCCCGCGGTGCGCCGGGAAGTCTGGTCGGCAAACGAGACCGGGCTGCCCGAGGAGTAACTCATGCGCGCACGCGAACTGTCCGAGCCCTTTCCCACGGTTGGCCTTGACTCCGGGGCGATGCAAGCCGCCCAGCTGCTTGCCGGCCAGCGGTTGCCGGGTCTCATCGTCTGTGACGAGGCCGGCCACCCGTACACCGTGCTCCCCGGCTCGCAAGTGCTCCGGTTCCTCATTCCCCGGTACGTCCAGGACGACCCCCGGCTCGCCCGGGTCTTCGGCGAGACGGCATCGGACGAGATGTGGGGCAGGCTGACGACGAGCACCGTCCGAGAGGTGCTCCCGGCCCGGCGGGACCTAGACGAGCTGCCCATCGTGGACGGCGACGCCACCACGATCGAGGTGGCTGCAGTCATGGCGCGGATGCACAGCCCGGTGGTCGCGGTGGTGAGCCAAGGTGAGGTGCTTGGTGCGATCACCGTCAGCCGACTCCTCCAGCAGATCGTCCCCGAAGCGCCCTCCGCGCGATGACCACCACTCTCGTCATAGCCGCGTTCGTCGGCGCCTATGTGCTGATCGCCACCGAGCGCATCCACCGGGTCGCAGCAGCGTTGGCCGGAGCCGCCGCCATGGTGCTGCTCGGCGTCGTCGACGTGCATGTCGCGTTCTTCAGCGAGGAGACCGGCGTCGACTGGAACGTCATCTTCCTTCTCTTCGGCATGATGGTCATCGTCAGCGTCTTGAAGCAGACAGGCGTCTTCGACTACATGGCGATCTGGGCAGCCAAACGCGCCCGCGGACGACCCTTCGCGATCATGGTCATGCTTGTCCTCATCACCGCGGTCGCTTCGGCCCTGCTCGACAACGTCACCACGGTCCTCCTGATCGCTCCGGTCACCTTGTTGGTCTGTGACCGGCTGGGAGTACCCCCGGTCCCGTTCCTGCTGGCGGAAGTCATGGCCTCCAACATCGGCGGCACCGCGACACTCATCGGCGACCCGCCCAACATCATCATCGCCAGCCGCTCGGGCCTCAGCTTCAACGACTTCGTTATCAACCTCGCCCCGATCGTCGTCGTGCTGCTCGTGGTCTTCATCGGCATGTGCCGGGTGATGTTCCGGTCGGCGCTCAGCTATGACGAGGAACGCGTCGCCGCTGTCATGGAGCTCGACGAGCGCGAGGTCATCCGCGACCACGGGCTGCTCGTGCGCTCCGGCATCGTGCTCGTTGCGGTGATGGCGGGATTCATCGCCCACTCGGCGCTCCACGTCGAGCCGTCACTGATAGCGCTGCTGGGCGCAGGCGCCCTGGTCGCTGTGTCGAGGCTCGATGCCCCCGAGTTCCTTGAAGAGGTCGAATGGCCCACGCTGGTGTTCTTCATGGGTTTGTTCATCATGGTGGGCGCGCTCGTGGAGGTCGGAGTTATCGAGGCCGTAGGCAAGGTGGTCACAGAACGAGTTGGCGACCAGTACTTCCTCGCCTCGTCGGTATTGCTGTGGGGATCGGCGCTGCTGTCAGGGATCGTGGACAACATTCCGTACGTCGCGACGATGACACCCCTCGTGCAGGGGCTCGTCGAGTCAGGAGGCAACACCACCGAGGCGAATGCCCTGTGGTGGGCGCTGGCCCTGGGAGCAGACCTCGGTGGGAACGCCACCGCCGTGGGTGCCAGCGCCAATGTGGTCATCATCGGCATCGCCGCGCGTAACGGCCATCCCATCTCGTTCTGGCATTTCACGAAGTACGGCATCGTGGTCGCCGCAGTGACGATCGCTATCGCGTGGCCGTACCTATATCTGCGCTACTACGCGTTCGGTTGAGGCTGTCGTCGCTGACGCTTACGTCACAGCCGGTTGTCGTCGATGATGTGGACCGCGGCCTCTTCGGCGCTCGCGCCGGCGCCGCTGATGCCGACCTCGTCCCCGAGGAGATCCGACTCCTCGAGACCGAACCCCTCTGTGAGGTCGACCCCTTCGGTGAGGTCCACGAGGCGCCCTGCCCGTTCGTCGCCCACCTCGCCGTCGTCGAGAACGTCGTCCTCGAGCACGAGGTCGAGGTCAGACTCCTCGGGGTCCACGCCGAACAGCGGCTGCTCCTCCGGCTCCTCCTGGCGCAGCCGCTCCTCGAACGACTCTCCCTGGCGTTGCTCCGCCAGCGTGTTGCCGAAGCGCTCCGCCGACGACCACTTCTCCGGCGGCGAGTACCCCTCGTCCAGCACATCATCGACGCCCCGGTCGACCAACGTGTCGGATGGCTGTCCCTGTGTCAGCTGCTCGGACTGTTCAGGGATGTCGGCCTGTCCGTCGGTGTCCATGGGCTCGATGCTTCCCTCTGATGATTCGGACATGACTTCCCAACCTGTATGCCGTCTGCTGTGGATGCCGGGCCCTCCGCCGCAGGCCTCGGCCACGCCGAGCCGCCGCATCGGAGGTAACCGTCGCGGTACCCATCCGGGCGCCAAGCATGCGGCTATGCGGCTGCTCGTCACCCCTGTGGTGACCCTATCGGCGGCTAACCTCGTGCCACCCGAGGAGTCGCCGTTACGGCACCTGCCGCCCACGCCGCCTCCGGAGGAGAACGCCCGATGCCCCGCCGGCTGCGTGCCCGCTGTAGGAGAGGAGCCGATGATGACGGAGCTGCGCGTCGACCCCGTCCTCGTCGAGCTCGCCAAAGTCCTGACAGACGTGGACGTCGTCGTACCCCCAGTCTCAACGGGGAGCTCGTCAGCCAGCGCAGGGATGTACGGCGAGATCGATCAGCAACAAGCGGCCCGCGTCGCCCGAATCGCAGCAGACGACGTCATCGACACCGTCATCGGCAGCTGGGACGTGCTCGCTCCGGGGATGGTTGCGCCGGAGCGCCTGCGTCTCGAGTGGTTCGTCCGGGAGGACGTCTGCGGAACCGTGGCACTACCGGAGGCATCCGCCACCGCTCGCGCGCACGTCGAGCCAGAGCTCGTGGAGAAGACGCGTCAGCATCTGCTCCGGCGTGGGTGGCTTGTGAAGGTGGACGCGCTGCCCGGCGGACTTCGACTGCTGGCGCACAAGGGTCACGTGTATGTCCAGGTCCAGGTGCGGGGACTCATGGGCCTTGTTTTCCTCCGGGCCCGCACGGCACCGCTGCCACTCGGTCAGGTAGGCGCCGAGCTTTACCGGGCCGGGCCGCAGATACGACCGTGGCGGTGAAGCATCTGGGTCGAATGGTCAGGCGCAGCCGAAATGCTGGATCGCGCGGGGCCAGAGCTCTACGTCGTCTTCAGTGCCGACGAAGGCCCGTTGCTCGTCCGGCGACAACCATAGGCGCTCCCCGTCTCGTTGAAAGCCGGTGTCGACCGCGTTCGCAGGAAGCTCAGCGTG
>JAUJOO010000001.1:449116-453579 GCA_030447585.1 Nocardioidaceae bacterium
GCTCCCCGTCTCGTTGAAAGCCGGTGTCGACCGCGTTCGCAGGAAGCTCAGCGTGCCCGTCATACGGCTCGGCGAAGTAATCGGCGAGCTCGGGCTGTGGCTCGCGGACGTACACCGCCTTGCCCAGGTACAGGAAGGTCATCGACTGCCAGTCGCAGTGCTCCGGCCCCCGCCAGGACTCGATGGTCGTCGTTGGCATGGGGCGACCGAGGGAGTCGGTCCAGATCTGCAGCCCGAGGGTGTCGGTGAAGGAGCGCGGGAACTCGGAGTAGTCGCAATGCGCCCATGACTCGACATACCAACCCGCACCCCCCGCACCTTCTGTGGCCGGACCGTCGCGCACGATGACCGCCTGCTTCACCACGTCCTCCACCTCAAAGACGTAGAGAACCCGGTCTTCCTCCCGCTTGGCCACGCGCAGGCCCTCCTGCACACCCCCGAAGAGCCATTCACTCGCGGCGACCTTCAGCGCCTGCCCGGGGCCGCTTGCCGTAGCGCCGTCCGCGTAGACGTCTACGTCGCTGAATCCTCCGCTGCCCCACGCTTTACAGTCAACGACGTCTCCGGCGGCCCCGGCGCGGGGATGCTCAGCCTCCTGGCGTGTGACATAGAGCGGACCATCGTAGGTGTGCTCGGCCGGTTCGCCACTCGTCACATCTGCTCCGCCGCACGCGGAGACAGCGAGCGCAAAGGCGAAGGGGAGGATGACTGCGGCGCAACGTCCCATGCCACTGTGACGCGCCCGACCGCTCACCGGTTCCTGCTCATTCGCATGTGGTGTGTCCTGGCTCCGTCAAATCGTTCGACACCGGGCCTGGTTACCGATGGGATCGGCACCGTGGCCGGTCGCCTCCACCATAACGAGTTGCTGATCGAGGCGGGTCTCGTTCGCGATCTCGTCGACCGAGCCTTCCCGGAATATGCGTCACTTCCGCTGAGCCGGCTGCCTTCTTCGGGGTCCAGTAATGCTCTGTTTCGGCTCGGGAATGAGCTGTTGGTCCGACTTCCCCGACAACCTGGTGGGTCCGCGACCATTGAGAAGGAAGCGCGCTGGTTACCCCGGGTTGGACCGCTGCTGCCGGTGTCGGTACCGGAGATCGTCGCAATCGGAGAGCCGGATCTGGGTTATCCGGAGCGATGGTCGGTCGTGCATTGGCTCGACGGAGACATCCCCCCGGTTGCCGAACCCAGCTCGCACACCGACCCCATGCGCGAAAGGCTCGCACTGGACCTCGCCGGCGTCGTCACCGCACTGCGCCACATCGATGTGCCCGCGAGCGCCTTGGTCGACCCTGAGCTTGGCTGGTATCGAGGCGCGCCGCTCGCGACCCAGGATGTGCGCACCCGCCGCTGTGTCGAGGCGTGCCGGGCCATCGCCGACCTTGACCTGGACCTGGACGCCGCACTCCTGGTATGGGAACGGGCCATGGCTCTTCCTGGGATCGAGCAGACAGCAACCCCGCGGTGGTACCACGGGGACCTGATGGCAGAGAACCTTCTGGTGGGCGATGGCCGCCTGACCGCGGTCCTGGACTTCGGCGGGTTGGCTGTGGGCGATCCGACAGTTGACCTGGTCGTGGCTTGGGAAGTCCTGGACCCTGCCTCCCGCGAGGTGTTCCGTCATACGGTGGGGGCAGGTGAACGGGAATGGCTGCGCGGCCGAGCATGGGCGTTGTCCCTGGCCCTCGGGACGTTCCCGTACTACTGGGTCACGATGCCGGATCGGTGTGCCAGCCGACTAGCCGTCGTCCGCTCGGTACTGGCCGACGCGGCCGCGACATAGTTACCCGGGACAAGACCAGTCGTGCGGGGGATTCGGGACCAGTCGGCTCAGATGAGGGACCAGTCCACGGGCTCGGCGCCCTGGTCGACCAGCAGTGCGTTGGTCCGGCTGAACGGCCGTGAGCCCAAGAAACCACGGGAGGCTGACAGCGGCGACGGGTGGGCGCTGGCGACCACCGGCACGTCCTCGAGCAGATGGCGCGCCGTTTGGGCGTCGCGTCCCCACAAGATGGCGACGAGAGGCGCGTTGCGTCGTACGAGCGTCTGGATGGCGAGGTCTGTCACGGACTCCCAGCCCTTGCCGCGGTGAGAGGCCGGACGGCCGGGCTGCACGGTCAGCACCCGGTTGAGCAGCAGGACACCTTGGTTCGCCCAACCTGACAGATCGCCATGTGCGGGCGGTGTCACGCCAAGGTCGGCCGCCAACTCGCGATAGATGTTGTCCAGGCTGCGCGGCAGCGGGCGAACGGTGCGTTCGACGGCGAAGGACAGGCCCACGGGGTGGCCCGGTGTGGGATACGGGTCTTGACCGAGGATGAGCACTTTCACGCCGGAAAGCGGCTGCGTGAAAGCCCTGAGCACCGCAGAGCCGGCGGGCAGGTAGCCGCGCCCGGCCCTGACCTCCGCCCGCAGGAAGTCGCCAAGAGCGCTCACCCTGTCGCGGCAGGGTGCCAGGGCGGCTGCCCAGTCCGCGGACACCAGGTCTTCCAGCGGGCGGGGGTTCACGCCGCGAGGTCGGCCAGGAACGCGTTGGCCCAAGCAGTGATGTCGTGCTCGCGTACCTGTTTGCGCATCGCCCGCATCCGGCGAGAAAGATCTCGAGGATCTGCCCGCATGGCCGCCAACATGGCCTCCTTGAGACCGTTGATGTCGTGCGGGTTCACCAGGAAGGCCTGCTTCAGCTCATCGGAGGCTCCGGCGAACTCTGACAGGACCAGCGCGCCGTCGTTCTTGTGGCGGCAGGTGACGTACTCCTTCGCCACGAGGTTCATCCCGTCCGCAAACGGGGTGACCACCATGACGTCAGCCGCTTGGAACAGAGCCGCCATCTCCTCGCGTGGATACGACGAGTGCACATAATGGACCGGCTGGCGGCCGATCCGGCCGAGGTTGCCGTTGATACGACCGACCCAGCGCTCGATATCTTCCCGGACCTCGACGTACTGCTGGACACGTTCGCGGCTCGGAGACGCGACCTGGACGAAGACCGCGTCGTCCACGCTGATGGCACCGTCGACGATGAGCTCGCCGAAGGCACGCAGCCGCTGCCGGATGCCCTTCGTGTAGTCGAGCCGGTCGACTCCTAGCAAGATCCTCCGGTCCCCGCCGATCTCCCGGCAGATCTCCTCGGTGCGCGCCATCACCGACTGGGACTTGGCGAGCTGTTCGAGCCGCTGGAAGTCGATCGAGATCGGGTATGCGCGTGCGGCTACCTGACGACCGTCGCCGAGCAGGATCTTGTCGCGGTGTGTCTTGTGGCCCTGGCGCAGCCGGACCAGGCGGGCGAAGTTCGCCGCCCCACCAGGGCGCTGAAACCCCACCAGATCCGCCCCGAGGAGGCCCTTCAGGATCTGATCGCGCCAGGGGAGCTGCTTGAAGAGCTCGCTCGGCGGGAAGGGGATATGGAGGAAGAACCCGATCGTCACGTCGGGACGCATCTCCCGCAGCATCGCCGGCACGAGCTGCAGCTGGTAGTCCTGAACCCACACCACGGCTCCGTGCGCCGCGCACCGTGCGGTCGTCTCGGCGAACCGTCGGTTGACCTGGACGTAGGCGTCCCACCATTCGCGACGGAAGGCGGGCTTGGCGACGACGTCGTGGTACAGGGGCCACAAGGTGCCGTTGGACATACCCTCGTAGTACTGCTCCACGTCTTGGTCCGACAGTTCGATCGGCTTCAGCTTGAGACCGTCGGCCTCGAACACGTCGTCGTCGCCGAGGGACGAGCCCGGCCAACCAATCCAGATGCCGCCGTGGCTTCGCAGTACTGGTTCGAGGGCGGTCACCAGGCCACCGGGGGACGGGCGAAACCCGGAGCCCTCGCTCTCGGGTACCCGGTCGACCGGCAACCGGTTGGCCACCACCACGAACGAGCTCGTCGATGAGGCGGCCATGGGTCACAACCCTACGGGTTATCGGGCCGGATCACCGGGCCGGGTGCCGCAGGCAGTGAGGCACGCCGCGCGGCGAATGACATCGGTGTGATTCGTCGCCTACCATGAGCCAACCGGCGGGTTACCGCGAATCCCGCCATGACTGTCATCAGGAGCCGACCGATGGACGCCGCGAACGTCGCCACCTCGGGCGAGTCTGCCCGGGCAGCCGCCGAACTGTCGGAGCGCGACCAACAGATCCTCGCCTTCGAACGGCTCTGGTGGCGGTACGCAGGCGCCAAGGAGCAGGCGGTTCGCGAGCAGTTCGCGATGTCGGCCACCCGTTACTACCAGGTGTTGAACGCCCTGATCGACCGTCCGGAAGCCATCGCCTTCGACCCCTTGCTCGTCAAGCGGCTGCGCCGGCTTCGCTCAGCCCGGCAACGGCAGCGCTCAGCTCGTCGTCTGGGCATCGAGATCTGACCGGATGTAGGTCATGGCACTTCCATCATCGGTCGCCCTCGGCAGCCTGGCGTTTGTCGTAGCAGCCGGCGTCGGCTGGGTCGCGGTCACGTCGAGCGCCGCCGG
>JAUJOO010000001.1:453679-460719 GCA_030447585.1 Nocardioidaceae bacterium
ACCCCCCTCGCGGCCGACTGAAGCGGTGCCGAGTGTCCTCGTCGAGGTGTACAACAACTCCGGCATCAGCGGGCTGGCAGCAGCCAAGGCGGCCGTGCTGCAAGACGCCGGCTGGAACGTGGCAGGCACCGACAACTGGTACGGCAACATCGCCGCCAACACGGTCTACTATCCCGAGGAGCTGAAGGTCCAGGCGGTGAAGCTGGCCGAAGAGCTCGACATCTCTCGGTTGCGGCCGGCGATCTCGCCGATGCAGTTCGACCGGCTCACGGTCATCTTCACCGCTCCCTGACCCGCAGGCGGCGTACATTGAAGCCCGTCAGCGCCGTGTTCCAGCCAACTGCGAGAGGTGACACATGGGCTCCCCCGCGGCCGCTCCAAACCCACCACCCTCGCAGGGGTCGGCGCCATCTGTGCGGACGTTCGCCATCGTGATGGCCGTGGTCGTGCTGCTCGTGGGCGCCGTCGTCACGGCAGTGTTGATCTCGAAGACCGGCCCGTTCCAGGACGACTCTGTCGTGGACGAGGCGCTCGCCTACATTCCCGACGAGGCGACCGTCGTCGAGTTCCGTGACCAGCTTAAGGCGGAGGAACGGCTGGGCATCGACGACGTGAAGACCGGGGCCGACGATGCGGAGGTTCTGCGCTACAGACAGGCAACGCTGGGCAGCCCCTGGATCGACAACGACTACACCCCGTACCTAGACAGGATGAACGACCAGGAGACCGCCTTCACCGCGTTCGACGTCGACTGGTCGGCTTCCGTCACGCTCGGTTCACCCTCCGCCGGCTCCTTCCTTCGGATCTACCGTATGGATGCCGATCTCGACCTCGACCGCGTGGCCGACGAGATGGTCGACGCAGGTTGGGACGAGTCCGACGTCGAGGGCGGCAGGAAGCTCGAGGCACAGCCCGAGGACAGGGATCCGATCCCGGTCACGGTGGGTGGCTATCCCGATGTTTTGGGTTACGTTCCCGCGAACGAGCTCGTGCTGCTGCCCGACGAGCACCTGATGGTCGCCGGGGACTACGAAGAGGTGCTCGACGTGATCGCCGGCGAGTCCGAGTCTCTGGCGACGTCGGGCACTTTCCGCGACCTCCTGCACGTGGACGACGCCGCCCTCGAGTACGCCTACCTCACGGAAGGCTCCCGCGCCACCTGCACGACTACCGGCGACCTACTGATGTTTGAATGGCCGAGCCCGGAGCTGGTGGAGCGGATCCAACAGCTCGTGGACGGCTTGCAGATCCCGAGGGCGGCAGCCTCTCTCGTGCTGGCCGACGGCGACACCGTGACCACGAAGAGCCGGTTGCTGTTCGACGACGAGGAGGAGGCTGCCGAGGACGCGAAGGCCCGCGAGACCTACCTGCGCGAGGGCAGCACCATCGTCGGCAACGAACCGATCGCCGACGTGCTCGACGTCGACTCGATCAGTGTCGACGGCGCTGTCGAGACCATCGACTTCACCTTCGAGCGGGGGCCGTCCGACCTGGTGTCGGGGGTCCTAGTGCGAGACCTGCCGCCGACCTTCTGTCTCGTGTGATGACCCTCGACCAGCCGATGACCCACGCGGGCCGTTGCGGCCTCGAGGCGCTGCTTCGCAAGCCCGGCCGCGCCGTGGTCGCGTTCGACTACGACGGGACACTGGCTCCGATCGTCGACGACCCGAGCCAGGCCCGCCCTCACCCAGCGGTGATACCCGCCCTTGGTGGCCTCGCCCAGCACGTTGGGCTGGTAGCCATCGTCACCGGTCGACCAGCGGCCCAGGCGGTCGAGCTGGCCGGACTGCGCCAGACGCCCCGCACCGAGCGCTTCGCGGTGGTGGGCCACTACGGCATGGAGCGTTGGGACGCCGACTCCGGCGAGGTTCACACAGCTGAGCCCCCGGCCGGTCTGGAAGCCGTTCGCGCCGGCCTGCCACGCCTGCTCGACAAGCTCGGTGCGAGCGGCGCCGTCATCGAGGACAAGGGGCTGTCCATCGCCGTTCATGTACGACGGATGCCGGACCCCGCGGCCGCCTTCACAGACCTGCGCGGCCCCCTCGAGAGTCTTGCGGAGGCGAACGGTCTGACGGTCGAACCCGGTCGCTTCGTCTTGGAGCTTCGCCCACCCGGGATGGACAAGGGGATCGCGTTGCGGCGGCTCGTCCAGGAGGCGGGCGCCGCGACAGTCGTGTTCGCGGGCGACGACCTTGGGGACCTCGCGGCCTTCGCGGAGGTGCAGAGGATGCGGGCTGAAGGTCTGGACGCCCTGCTCCTCTGCTCGGGGTCGGTCGAGGTCACGGCGCTCGCCGGACACGCCGACGTCGTACTCGACGGCCCCGCCGGAGTGGCTGCCTGGATCGAAGCCGTCGTCGAGGACCTGGCCGACCGCACCCGGTAACCCGCTCACGCACCGGCGCGGCCGAAACACGTCGCTGTAAGGGGGAGCAGCCAGCGTCTCACCCATCGGTCAATCGTCTCTCCTTCTAGGACGACCTCGCTATGGTGGCCGGGAACTCATCAAGAGGGGCAGAGGGAACGGCCCGGTGAAGCCCCGGCAACCCGCCAGAGAGCACGTAAACACACACGTACGCGCTGGCTCGGTGCCAAGTCCGACTCGTGGCGAGAGCCGTCTCGAGAAAGATGAGAAGGAGGCTCCGTGAGCACACTTCTGAACACCCCGCCGCGTCGGTCGGCCCACGACGCGTTCGGCAACGCACGATGTCTCGTCTGCCGGGCCTGCGGGAGCGAGCAGGAGCTTGGCCCGTGCTACGCCTGCATCGAATGCTTCGGTCCGCTCGAGGTTGGCTACGAGTTCCCGCGCCTGACCAGGGCCGAGATCGAGAGCGGGCCAAAGAACATCTGGCGGTACCGAGACCTGCTACCGGTTCGCCGCGACATCGCCACGATCCCCAACACCGAGCCTGGTTACACCCGCCTCATCAAGGCCAACAACCTCGCGTCTGCGCTGGGGCTGAAGGCGCTGTGGGTCAAGGACGACTCCGGAAACCCGACGCACTCGTTCAAGGACAGGGTGGTGGCCGTCGCGCTCGCGGCAGCCCGAGAGCTCGGGCTCCACGTGCTCGCCTGCCCGTCGACGGGGAACCTGGCAAATGCGGTGGCCGCAGCGGCCGCCCGGGCGGGCATCCAGAGCGTCGTGTTCGTCCCCAGCGACCTCGAGCAGGCGAAGATTCTCACCACAGCGGTCTACGGGGGCACGCTGGTGGCCGTCGAGGGCACCTACGACGACGTGAACAAGCTGGCATCCGAGATCGCGGGGGAACGCGCCGACTGGGCGTTCGTCAACGTCAACGTTCGCCCGTACTACTCCGAAGGCTCGAAGACCCTCGGTTACGAGGTTGCCGAACAGCTCGGGTGGCGGTTGCCCCGGCAGGTCGTGATCCCGGTTGCGTCGGGCTCGCAGCTGACGAAGGTCAACAAGGGGTTCGCAGAGCTCGGCCGCCTCGGACTGGTCGAGCAGACGCCGTACCGGATCTTCGGTGCACAAGCGACCGGTTGCAGCCCGGTGGCGGCGGCCTTTCGTGCCGGCCACGACGTCGTAGCACCGGTCAAGCCGGACACGATCGCCAAGTCGCTGGCGATCGGGAACCCGGCAGACGGCCCCTACGTGCTCGACGTCGTCAGACGCACGGACGGAGCCGTCGAGTCGGTGAGCGACGAAGAGATCCGTGCCGGCATCTCGTTGCTGGCCCGCACCGAGGGGGTCTTCGCCGAGACGGCCGGTGGTGTGACCGTGGCGACGTTGAAGAAGCTCGTCGAGACCGGTCAGCTGGACCCGGAGCAGGAGACGGTGGTCCTCAACACTGGGGACGGTCTCAAGACGCTGGATGCCATCGCGGACCGGGTAGGCCCGGCTGCCACGATCCAGCCGACCTATGCTGACTTCACCGCGACCGGGCTGTGACCGTTGATGTGTACGGAAGAGGTCTTTGCGAGATGAGCAGCACTGTCCGCGTGCCCACGATCCTGCGCAGCTACACCGATGGCGCCTCCGAGGTGACGGCTGATGGCGCCACCCTCGGCGAGGTTCTCGACTCCCTCGACGCGAGCTATCCGGGGATGAAGGGGCGAATCGTCGACGAGCAGGGGGAGCTTCGACGGTTCGTCAACGTGTACGTCGGAAACGACGACGTCCGCTTCCTCGACGGTCTCGACACTCCAGTGCACGAGGGAAGTCAGGTCTCGGTCATCCCAGCGGTCGCCGGCGGCTGATCGCCGGAGGAGGTCCGGTCACAGCGACCCGCTGCTTGCGCGGCGTCAAAAAAGAGCTGGGACGCGGTAACCGCGTCCCAGCTCGAGACCTCGTCGCACCCACGAGGTAGTTGAAGAATAATCACCGGTCAAAGCTGCGACAAGGGACCGCTCCAAAGATGGCTCAGATTGACTACCCGACGCGTCGAAGGATGGCCCGACTTGACTAGTTATCGCGATCGCCAGTAAGCGCTGCACGAAGTCCGCGCGCATCGGTCATCGGCTTGCACTCGCCCCTGGCGAGTGCTAATAATGGGTTAGCACTCTCACCATGAGAGTGACAACGACTGGCTCGATGAGGGCCGGGAACCTACCGCGGGAAGGGACCGTGGTGGGGCCTGGTCCGTCCGTCGCGGGCGTCGTACCAGTCATCATCCAGACCTCAAACGCGGGAGGACTCGCGTACATGTCGAAGACAATTGCGTTCAACGAGGAAGCCAGGCGCGGTCTCGAGCGAGGGATGAACGTCCTCGCTGACGCCGTCAAGGTGACGCTCGGCCCCAGGGGCCGCAACGTCGTCCTCGAGAAGAAGTGGGGCGCACCGACGATCACGAACGACGGTGTGTCCATCGCCAAGGAGATCGAGCTCGAGGAGCCGTACGAGAAGATCGGCGCCGAGCTCGTCAAGGAAGTTGCAAAGAAGACCGACGACGTCGCCGGTGACGGCACCACCACCGCCACGGTGCTCGCTCAGGCCATGGTGCGCGAGGGTCTGCGCAACGTCGCAGCCGGCGCCAACCCGATGGCGTTGAAGCGTGGCATCGAGGGCGCGGTGGAGGCTGTCATCGAGCAGCTGTTCGCTGCGGCCAAGGACGTCGAGACCAAGGAGCAGATCGCGGCCACCGCCGGAATCTCCGCCGGCGACTCCACCGTCGGCGAGATCATCGCCGAGGCCATGGACAAGGTCGGCAAGGAAGGCGTCATCACCGTCGAGGAGAGCAACACCTTCGGCCTCGAGCTCGAGCTCACCGAGGGTATGCGCTTCGACAAGGGCTACATCTCGCCGTACTTCGTCACCGACGCGGAGCGGATGGAGGCCGTCCTCGACGATCCGTACGTGCTGGTGGTCAACTCGAAGATCTCGGCGGTCAAGGACATGCTGCCCATCCTCGAAAAGGTCATGCAGAGCGGCAAGCCCCTGCTGATCCTCGCCGAGGACGTCGATGGTGAGGCCCTGGCGACCCTGGTCGTCAACAAGATCCGGGGCACGTTCAAGTCGGTCGCCGTCAAGGCCCCCGGCTTCGGTGACCGCCGCAAGGCCATGCTGCAGGACATCGCGATCCTGACCGGTGGCCAGGTGATCAGCGAAGAGGTCGGGCTGAAGCTCGAGTCCGCCGGCATCGAGCTGCTGGGTCAGGCTCGCAAGGTCGTCGTCACGAAGGACGAGACGACCATCGTCGAGGTTCGGGCGACACCGACCAGATCTCCGGGCGGGTCAACCAGATCCGCGCCGAGATCGACAACAGCGACTCCGACTACGACCGCGAGAAGCTGCAGGAGCGCCTGGCCAAGCTGGCCGGCGGTGTTGCGGTCATCAAGGTCGGCGCGGCCACGGAGGTCGAGCTCAAGGAGCGCAAGCACCGCATCGAGGACGCCGTCCGCAACGCGAAGGCTGCCGTTGAGGAAGGCATCGTCGCCGGCGGGGGTGTCGCGCTCGTGCAGGCGACCGCTGCCGCGTTCGAGAAGCTCGAGCTGACCGGCGACGAGGCGACTGGCGCTGCCATCGTCAAGTTCGCCGCCGAGGCTCCGCTCAAGCAGATCGCCATCAACGCCGGGCTCGAAGGTGGAGTCGTGGCCGAGCGGGTGCGCAACCTGGAGTCAGGTCACGGCCTCAACGCCGAGACCGGCGAGTACGTCGACATGCTGGCTGAGGGGATCAACGACCCGGTGAAGGTGACCCGCTCTGCTTTGCAGAACGCCGCCTCGATCGCGGCGCTGTTCCTCACCACTGAGGCTGTCGTCGCCGACAAGCCCGAGAAGGCAGCTCCTGCCGGTGGCGGCGGAGCTCCCGACATGGGCGGCATGGACTTCTAAGTCCTGCCACAGCAGCTACCACGGCGGTGGCCCCGAGCGAAAGCTCGGGGCCATCGTCGTTCCTCGGTGATGGCAGGGCCGTCGGACACCCTGGGCAGGCAGCTCGACCAGGTGGACAGACCCCTAGTCGGACCCGCAGGCGCGCACCCCCAGGACGGCGTACAGCGGGCACAGGAGAACACGTCTGCCAGCAACACATGCTCGTCAACAGCATGGGCGTGCCTCGCTTCTCCCGGCCCGTACTGGACCATCGGGACACCCGCTGCGGCGTAGTGGCGCAGGTCGGACCCGTACGGGCCCCCGACCGCCGGCGGACGGCGACCGGTGACGTCCGTGACGGCGTCCCCGACCCGCTCAAGGAGGTGGTGGCCGGTGGGCAACGCGGCCGGCGCGAACATTCCGCCTGGCCACGACACGCGAACGGGGTGCGAGCGCAGCCACGGGTCGGCGTCGGTCGCCTCCTGCACTGCTGCTTCGAACGCGCGCACCGCCTCCTCGACGGTCTCGTCGATGCGTACGCCGTAGCGGCCCTCGGCGACGAGCAGGTCGGGCACCGTGCTCGCCCAGTCGCCCGCTGACACGATGCCGACCGACAGCGGCCAGGGCAGGTCGAGATGCTCGAAGAAGGGGGCCGAGGTCGCGTTGCGGTCGGCCTCCAGCTGACGCAGCCGCTGGTGGACGACCTCGAACTTCTCGACCGCGCTGACGCCGCGACCGCGGGTGGCGCCGTGTGTCGCGAGCCCGGGCACCTC
>JAUJOO010000001.1:460819-492584 GCA_030447585.1 Nocardioidaceae bacterium
GCCAGGGCCGGCGTCGTCGCCGTATCGCCAAGCACGCCGACGCACCCAACTGCCGTCGTGCGCTCGACCTCCATGCCGGGGAAGTCCGGCTGGCTCTGCTCCGCGCCGATGTCGATGTCCCAGCAGTCGACGTCGAGGCCGAGACCCTCGAGCCTGGCTGCGCCCCAACGCTGAACCTCCGCTTCGCCGGCGGTCCCGTCGACCGACTGGATGGCGACCAGATCCGCCAGGTCGGCAAGGATCTTGGCCTCGTCGACGGCGGCGACGACGGCGGCTTCGGTCGAGGTGAGCCCACGCATGGGGCGACTATGACAGCAGCCGGCTCGCTCGGCACCTGTGGTACGTCGACACCGGCTGACTCGGCTCCCCGAGCCGACGATGTCACCGTTTGCGATGATGCACCCGTGCGGCAAACGGCGTACGTCTTCGACGGGCACAACGACCTGGCCTGGGCGATGCGCGAGCTGTGCGCCTATGACCTCGACGAGGTGGACCTGCAGGTAGGGGAGCCGCGCCTCCAGACCGACATCCCGCGGCTACGGACCGGCGGTGTCGGCGCCCAGTTCTGGTCCGTCTATGTCCCGTGCTCGCTGGCCGGCACCTCTGCGGTGACGGCGACGCTGGAACAGATCGACTTCGTACGACGGATGGTTGCCCGTTACCCGAACGACCTCTCGCTCGTGACGACCGCGCACGAGGTCGAGCTGGCGGTCTCAGGCGGGCGGATCGCCTCGCTGCTGGGCATCGAGGGCGGCCACAGCATCGACGGGTCATTCGGGGCGCTGCGGATGATGCACGAGCTCGGCGTCCGCTACATGACGCTGACGCACAACGAGAACGTCGCGTGGGCCGACTCCGCCACCGACGAACCGGTTCTGCACGGTCTGAACGAGTTCGGCAGGCGGGTCGTCGCCGAGATGAACCGGCTGGGGATGTTCGTCGACCTGTCCCACGTCTCAGCCGACGTGATGCGTGATGCGCTGCAGGTGGCGACGGCGCCGGTGATCTTCAGTCACAGCTGTGCGCGGGCGGTCTGCGACATCAACCGAAACGTGCCCGACGACGTACTCGAGCAGCTGCGCGGCAACGGCGGAGTGTGCATGGTGGCGTTCGTGCCGATGTTCGTCTCCCAGCCGGCGGCGGACTGGTACGCCGAATGCCTGGACCTGACTGCCGAGCGCGGCGGTGATCGCCGCCGCTTCGGCGACGTGTTCCCGGTCATCGAGGAGCGGCTCAGCTCCGATCCGCCACCCCCTTGCACTGCGGCAGACGTCGCCGACCACGTCGAGCACATCCGTGAGGTGGCCGGGCTCGACCACGTCGGACTCGGAGGCGACTACGACGGCTCCTTGTTCTTCCCCGAACAGATGGGGGATGTGTCCGGCTACCCGCGACTCCTGGAGGTCCTGCGCGACCGAGGCTGGTCTGAGTCGGAGCTCAAAGCCCTGTCCCACGGCAACGTGCTGCGGGCCATGCGGCAGATGGAGCAGCTGGCCGACTGACCCCTCCGTGGCTGCCCAACAGATTGCTGCTGTCCGTGGAACAGCTGCACCGAACGTAGAGTTGCTGCCATGCAGACAGCGGCTCACCGTGGCGGCGCCGAGCCGGCGTCCGTTGTCGCCCTGGTGCTCGCGGCCGGCGCGGGCACCCGCCTCGGGAGAGCGAAGGCGCTTGTCACCGAGCCAGGTGGCGACAGCTGGCTTGGGCTCGCCACAGCTGCGGCCCGAGAAGGCGGTGCCCTGCAGGTCTACGTCGTCGTCGGCGCGAAGGCTGACGAGGTTCGCGCAGTCGTGCCCTCTGGCTGCGTCACGGTCGAGGCCAGCCAGTGGCAGGAGGGGATGGGCGCTTCCCTACGGGCCGGGTTGGGCGCGGTCATGGCTGACCACCCCGCTGCCGACGCCGTGGTGGTGCTCCTCGTCGACACGCCAGACGTCGGGTCCAGCGTCGTACGACGGTTGGTCGCTCAGGCGCTACCCCAGGCACTGGTACGGGCCAGCTACCACGGCATACCCGGTCATCCGGTGCTGCTCGGACGCGATCACTGGCAGGGCGTCTTGGCGTGCGCGCGCGGAGACAGCGGCGCTCGCGACTACCTCCGGAGCCGAGACGTGGCGCACCTGGAGTGCTCCGATCTCGCGTCGGGACGCGACGTGGACACCGCCGAGGAGCTTGGGGAATGGCGTCGGATGGGCGAGGGTGGCCACATGCAGCCCGTCACGTCCGCGACCGACCTGGCCGAGCGCCTCACCGGTACCGGTTACCTGACCGACGACGGGCTCGCGACGATCGGCTACCTGGCGCTCGCGATGCACCGGCCGCTCCTGCTCGAAGGTGAGCCCGGTACCGGCAAGACGGCGCTCGCGGAGGCGCTGGCAGCGGCACTCGGCCTCCGGCTCATCCGCCTGCAGTGCCATGAAGGAATCGACGCCAGCCAGGCACTGTACGACTGGGACTTCGCGAGGCAGATCCTTCATCTGCGCACTGTCGAGGCGGTGGCCGGCAACCGCGAGGTGGACCAGGCGGAGGTGGAGAAGTCGTTGTTCGACGAGCGTTTCCTGCTGGCCCGCCCGGTACTGCAGGCGTTGCAGCAGAGCCCGGTGGTGCTGCTCATCGACGAAGTGGACCGCGCCGACGACGAGTTCGAGGCCTTCCTGCTGGAGGTGCTCTCGACGAACCAGGTGACGATCCCGGAGTACGGCACGGTCGTCGCTGCCACCCCGCCGATCGTGGTGCTGACGTCCAACCGCACCCGCGAGGTGCATGACGCTCTCAAGCGTCGCTGCCTGTACCACTGGATCGACCACCCAGGGCTTCAACGGGAGATCGAGATCGTACGGCGCCGGCTGCCGGAGGTTCCTCGGCGTCTGGCCGAGCAGGTGGCGCAGGCAGCCGCTCGGCTGCGAGGGCGCGACGACCTTGTGAAGCCGCCAGGAGTCGCGGAGACGCTCGACTGGGCACAGGCACTGCACACGCTCGGCACCACCGACCTCGACCTGGAGACGGCGGCCGTCACCCTCGGCGCGGTGCTCAAGTACCGGGAGGACGCCGACCGGGTGCGGGCGTCGCTCGACAAGATCCTGTCCACATGAGTCCCACCGCACAGGCGCATCAGGTCGACGAGATTCTCGCTGCATTCACGGTGGCCGTGCGCGCCGCCGGCGTCCCGGTCACGATGGACCGCACGGCGGCTTTCCTTCGCGGCTGCGCGCTGGTCGGGGCAGCGGACAGGGCGGCCGTCTACTGGGCAGGACGCGCCACCTTGTGCGGCACCCGTGAGGACCTGGACCGTTACGACCAGGTCTTTGCGGCCTGGTTCGCCGGAACGGGACTCGCACCTTCCTCGCCGCGCGATCCCGTCCGCCGTACCGCCCAGGCCGACCTGGGGGAGGGCGACGGCGAGGGCGCTGGTTCGGACGAGGAGACGGTCGTCCGTGCCTCGGCGAGCTCGGTCGAGGTGCTCCGGCACCGTGACATCGCCGTCATGAGCCCTGCCGAGAGAGCGGAGCTGGCCCAACTCTTCAACCGGCTCCGGCCGAGGCCCCCAGAACGGACCTCACCGCGCCGCCGGCCCTCAAGCCGGGGCGAGATCGACGCACGCCGCACGCTGCGCGACCAGCTGCGGCGCGGCGGCGAACCGGCACGACTCGCCTTCCGTCGGCGGACGACGCGGCCACGGCGGGTCGTGGTGCTGATCGACGTATCGGGGTCGATGGGCCCGTATGCCGACAGCCTGCTGCGGTGGGCCCATGTGCTCACGCGCGCGAGCCCGGCCCGCGCCGAGGTGTTCACGATCGGGACCCGTCTCACCCGCGTCACTTCGGCGATGCGAATGCGCGACGGTGAGGCTGCGCTGGAGGCTGCCGGTCACAGTGTGCCCGACTGGTCGGGAGGCACTCGGCTCGGGGAGGCGATGCAGGCGTTCATCGACCGTTACGGCCAGCGGAGTCTGGCCCGTGGAGCCGTCGTCGTGGTCGTCAGCGACGGCTGGGAGCGCGGCGACAGCACACACCTTGGGGAGCAGATGCAGCGGCTCCAGCGGCTCACGCACCGGGTCGTGTGGATCAACCCACACCGTGGCAAGCCGGGGTACGCGCCCGTACAGGCCGGAATCGTCGCGGCGCTTCCGTTCGTTGACATCTTCCTGGCGGGCCACAGCATGGCGACGTTCGAGGAGGCGCTCGCGGTGATTGCCGATGCGTGACGTGATGGACCGGCTGCTTCCCTGGTGGCGGGCCGGCGACCCCGTCGGCGTCGCCACGGTCATCGCCACGTTCAAGTCGGCACCGCGGGAGCCCGGCGCAGCGATGCTCGTCGGTCCGGGTGGCGAGGCCGTCGGGTCCGTGTCCGGGGGCTGCGTCGAGGGCGCCGTCTACGAGCTCGCCCAACAGGTGATCGGCGACAGGCGGCCGGTGCTGGAGCGGTACGGCGTCAGCGACGACGACGCGTTCGCGGTGGGGTTGATCTGCGGCGGCATCCTCGACGTCTTCGTCGAGGTCGTCGACCAGGAGACGTTCCCAGAGCTAGGCGACGTCGCGGCCGACACCGAGTCCGGCCTACCCGTCGCAGTTGCCACGGTGGTGGCCCATGACGACGCCGACCGGCTGGGCCGCCGGATGGTCATCCGGCCCACTGACCATCCCGTGCCGGTGCTGGGCTCGATCGGTTCGAGCCGCGCCGACGACGCGGTCGCTGCCGATGCTCGCGGGCTGCTGGCGGCCGGGCGCAACGAGACGCTGCACTACGGGCCAGACGGTGAACGCCGGGGAGGGGATGGCGGTGTTCGTGTCGTCGTACGCCCCGAAGCCCCGGATGCTCGTCTTCGGGGCCATCGACTTCGCCGCCGCCGTGGCAAGAGTTGGCTCGTTCCTCGGCTACCGGGTGACGGTGTGCGATGCGAGGCCAGTCTTCGCTACCGCCTCCCGCTTCCCGGAGGCCGACGATGTGGTTGTCAAGTGGCCGCACAAGTACCTGACCGAAGAAGTGAGGGCAGGGCACATCGACGAGCGCACGGTCATCTGCGTCCTCACCCATGACCCAAAGTTCGACGTACCCCTGCTGGAGGTGGCCTTGCGCCTGCCCGCCGTCGGCTACGTCGGCGCGATGGGGTCCAGGCGCACCCACGACGACCGGGTGAAGCGGCTGCGCGAGGCAGGGCTCGACGACGATGAGCTGGCCCGGCTGTCCAGCCCCATCGGTCTCGACCTGGGCGCCCGCACCCCCGAGGAAACCGCGGTGAGCATCGCCGCCGAGATCATCGCCCTTCGCTGGGGTGGGAAGGGCGAGCGTCTGGTCGTGGCCGACGGCCCGATCCACCACGATGGCTGATCGCGACTGCCGCGTCACGATCCGAGCTCGACACAGCCCCACCAGCCCCATCCTCCGGTCGTTCGGGCAGCGGGACAGCATCGAACCTGAGTAATTGCCGAGAGGGTCTTGTGCTGCAGGCAGCCAAGCGGTTGTGTGTGAACTAAACAACACCCAGGCAATGAGACCCAGCAGGGGTCGGGCGACACGAGCGTTGCTCCAGGGCACGAAGGCCATAGGCGCCCGCGTTGCTCGTAACCCCTCTTCGCTCGGAGAGGGATGCCGATGACACGTATCAAAATTTTAGTCGACGGGGTGGATTACTCCGACGACGTGGAACCCCGCACCCTACTGGTCCACTACCTGCGAGAGCAGTTGGGTAAGACCGGCACGGTCGTCGGATGCGACACCAGCAACTGTGGCGCATGCACGGTGCTTCTGGACAACTCGAGCGTAAAGTCATGCACCGTGCTCGCGGTCCAGGCCAACGGGCACGAGGTGACCACGATCGAGGGGCTCGCCATCGACGGTGAGCTTCACCCGATGCAGCAGGCGTTCCACGAGAACCACGCTCTGCAGTGCGGTTTCTGCACCCCCGGCATGGTCATGCAGAGCATCGACCTGCTTCACGACAACCCCTCACCGACCGAGCAGGAGGTGCGGGAAGGGCTCGAGGGCAACCTGTGCCGGTGCACCGGCTACCAGAACATCGTGAAGGCCGTGCTCGCCGCCGCCGCAGCCCACCGCGAGTCCGCGCCGGGCGCCGTACCCTCAGGAGGCTCAACATGACCGTGACCGAAGATCGCCAGACGACGGAGGTCGGTTCCTCCCGACTTCGCAAGGAGGATGCCAGGCTCATCACCGGCCGCACCCGCTGGACCGACAACATCACGCTGCCCGGCATGCTCCACCTCGCCATGGTCCGCAGCCCCGTGGCCCACGGGAAGATCACGTCGATCGACGTCGACGCAGCCAAGGCGTCGCCGGGCGTCATCGCGGTTTCACCGGCGCCGACATCAACGACGAACAGGGCAGCCTGCCGTGCGCCTGGCCGATCACCGAGGACCAAAGGCTCCGTCGCACCCGCCGATGGCGGTCGACACTGTGAACTTCGCCGGTGAGATCGTGGCGTGCATCGTGGCGCGAACAGCTGCCTTGGCCAGGGACGCCGTCGAGCTCGTCGACGTCGAGTACGACGACCTGCCCGTGATCCTCGACCTGGCGGCGGCCGCCGAAGGCGGTGACCTGACGCACCCGGACCTTGGCACGAACGTGTCGGCGACATGGGTGTTCGACTCCGCCGAGGCAGAGACGGGAGGCAACGTCGAGCAGGCGATCGACGAGGCTGAGGTCCTGATCGAGAGGACCTACCGCCAGCAGCGCCTGATACCGGCATTCATGGAGCCAAGGTCGGTCGTGTGCGACCCGACCGGCGAGCAGACAACGGTTTGGTCCGCCACCCAGATCCCACACATCCTCAGGCTGATGTTGGCACTTACCTGCGGCATCTCCGAGTCCAAGCTTCGGGTGATCGCACCGGACGTCGGTGGTGGGTTCGGTGGCAAGCTCCAGGTCACCCCAGAAGAGGTCATCACGTTGGTGGTGTCTCGGCGGTTGAGCAAGCCGTGCAAGTACACCGAGACCCGCAGCGAGTCACTGCTGGCCGCTCACCACGGCGGGACCAGATCCAGAAGCTGACCTTGTCGGCGAAGCGGGACGGCACCGTGACCGGCCTCAAAGTGGAGCTGCTCACCGACATGGGCGCCTACCTCGGTCTCGTGACGCCCGGCATCCCCATCCTGGGTGCCTTCATGTTCAACGCGATCTACAAGTTCCCGGCATACCGGTTCGTCTGCACGAACGTGTTCACCAACAAGAACTGGACCGACGCCTACCGCGGTGCCGGCCGGCCCGAGGCGACCTTCGCCATCGAGCGGCTGATGGACGAGCTGGCCGCCGAGGTCGGCGTCGACCCGATGGAGATCCGCGAACGGAACTGGATCAAGCACGACGAGTTCCCCTTCTCGACGGTCGCCGGCCTCGAGTACGACTCCGGCAACTACGAGGCCGCCACCGCCAAGGCGAAGGAGCTCTTCGGCTACGACGCGTTGCGCGCTGAGCAGAAGCAGCGTCGTGAGGCAGGCGACACCGTCCAGCTCGGCATCGGTATCTCGACGTTCACCGAGATGTGCGGCCTGGCACCGTCTCGTGTCCTCGGCGCGTTGTCGTACGGCGCCGGCGGCTGGGAACACGCCTCGATCCGGATGCTGCCCAGCGGCAAGGTCGAGGTCATCACCGGGTCCAGCGCCCACGGCCAAGGGCATGAGACGGCGTGGAGCCAGATCGTGGCTGACCGTCTCGGAGTGTCCTTCGATGACATCGAAGTCCTGCACGGGGACACCCAGATCTCGCCCCGGGGTCTCGACACCTACGGATCGCGCTCGCTGACTGTCGGCGGTATGGCGGTGATCGCGGCTGCCGACAAGGTGATCGAGAAGGCGAAACCGATCGCGGCCCATCTGCTCGAGGCGAATTCCGACGACTTGGAGTTCTCGGCAGGCAAGTTCAACGTGAAGGGCACCAACTCGAGCGTCGGGCTCACCGACCTGGCGCTGGCCGTCTTCGCGGCGCACAACCTGCCAGACGGCGCCGAGCCCTCGCTCGACGCCGAGGCGACGTTCGATCCCGACAACTTCTCGTTCCCCCACGGCACCCACTTGTGTGCGGTCGAGGTCGACACCGAGACAGGGGAGGCGAAGATCCGCAACTACACCTGCGTTGACGACATCGGCAAGGTGGTCAACCCGCTGATCGTCGAAGGGCAGGTCCACGGCGGGTTGGTGCAGGGCATCGCCCAGGCACTCTTCGAGGAGGCGGTCTACGACGACTCCGGGACACTCGTGACCGGTTCCTTCGTCGACTACCTTGTCCCGAGCGCGGCCGACCTGCCCAACTTCACCACAGACCGCACGGAGTCGCCCTCGACGACGAACGTGCTGGGGGTGAAGGGTGTCGGTGAGGCGGGCACGATCGCCTCCACCCCGGCCGTCGTCAACGCAGTCGTCGACGCCGTACGCCATCTGGGCATCAACGACATCGAGATGCCGTGCTCGCCGCACCGGATCTGGACCGCCCTGCAGACAGCTTCCTCGGGGGCGGACACACCGAGAACCAAGACGATGGTCGACGACGATGTCAACCCCTCGCACAACGCCCAGGTCAGCGGGACGGACGCCGGCGACGGCTCGGCCGCCGCCCAGGGCTCCAACGGTCAAGGAGGGCTGGCATGATTCCGGCAGCATTCGACTACACCGCCCCGGAATCGGTGGCGGACGCGATCACCGCCCTCGGGTCCGACAGCGAGGAGATCAAGGTGCTCGCCGGCGGGCAGAGCCTGATCCCTGTGCTCAGGCTCAGGCTCGCCGCGCCGACGCTGCTCGTGGACATCGGTCGCATCAGGGAGCTGGGCGGCATCACCGACGAGGGGAACACGCTGGTGATCGGCGCGATGACCACGCACGCGGAGATGGCCGACAGCGAGCTCGTCAAGGAGCATGCGAGTCTGCTCGCTAAGGCCGTCGAGACCGTGGCCGACCCGCAGGTGCGCCACCGTGGCACGCTGGGCGGCGCACTGGTGCACGCCGACCCCGCCGGTGACCTGCTGGCTCCGATCTTGGCGCTCGACGCCGAGCTGGTGGTCGCCGGCGCCGACGGGGAGCGGACCGTCGCCGCGGCGGACTTCTTCGAGGACATGTTCACCACGACCGTCGGTGAAAACGAGATCCTGACGAGGATCCGGATCCCGAAACACACCGGCTGGGGCTCGCACTACGAGAAGTTCACCCGGGTCGCGCAGCAGTGGTCGATCATCGCGGTCGGCGTCACCTTGAAGGTCGACGGCGGCGTGATCTCGCAGGCCAAGGTGGGGCTCACCAACATGAGCTCGACACCGATCCGGGCCAGCGCCGTCGAGCAGGCGCTCGTCGGTCAGGCCCCCACCGCCGACACAGCGAGTCGGGCGGCGGCCGTCGCGGCCGAGGGGACGAACCCGCCGACGGACACCAACGGTGACGCGAATTACCGTCGACACCTGGCGAAGGTGCTGACAGGTCGGGCCGTCCAGGCGGCCGTGAGCGGCTGAGCCTGGTCGCCGTCGTACGACCTTCAAGAACTCGAGGCCCCGATGGAACTCACCCACCACTTCACCGTCCCGGCGTCGATCGATGCTGCCTGGGCGGCCTTCAACGACCTCGAGCAGATCGCTCCCTGCTTTCCGGGGGCGGCGCTCACGTCGTTCGACGGCGAGCGCTTCGAGGGTCTGTGCAAGGTGAAGCTCGGCCCGATCTCCTTGCAGTACACCGGTACCGGCCGCTTCGTCGAACGTGACGAGAGCGCCAAGCGGGCGGTCATCGAGGCCAAGGGCAAGGACAAACGAGGCAACGGCACCGCCGCGGCGGCGGTCACCGCGCAGCTCATCGCGGCCAGCGCCAACACCACGGACGTCGAGGTCAGGACGGACCTCAACGTCACAGGTAGGCCGGCCCAGTTCGGGCGCGGTGTGATGCAGGACGTCAGCGACAAGCTGCTGGCGCAGTTCACGGCGTGTCTGGAGACGAGGCTCGGCGGTGGCGACGGTGCCGCCGCAAGCCTGCCCACGGTCGTCGCGCCGTCGGCGGCCGAGGTCGCCTCGGCGTGGGCGACGACGACGGCCGCTACGCCGATCGCCGCCGAAGCCCAGCAGGCCGCCCAATCGTCGCCGCCCCAGCCGGCCGCGTCTCGCGGACGCCGAGCAACCACAGGCCGTGGCTCTCGGGCGACGGTCCTCCCTGCGCTCCTCAAGCGGTATGCGGCTCCGATCGGCGCCGCGCTCGTCGTGCTGTGGGTCCTCAGGAAGGTGCTGAGCCGCGCATGAGCATCGTCGGCCCGGGGCGGTAAGGCTCTTGCGCCTTCGCTTCGCTCTTTGACGGCGCTGCGAGTCCTCACCGCCCCGCACCTCCTAGGCAGCACCTCATCAGGCGCAAAGACCGCGCCCGACCGACCAGAGGCGGCGAATGCTGACGGCGCCTGGGTGCTGCTGGCGAGCGGTGCCAGCCCTCGTTGTTAGGGTCCTCGCGTGCGCGACTCATCAGGGGAGGAAGCTGCCGACGCGTCTTCGGACCGACCCGAGCTGCCGGAGTTGGCGCGGGGACCGGTGTTATCGGCCATGGCGGCGCTTGCCGTGGTCCTCACGGCGTTCAGCGACCGGTACGGCTACCACCGCGACGAGCTCTACTTCTTGATGCTGAGCCCGTACTGGGGATACGTCGACCAGCCGCCGCTGGCTCCGCTGCTGGCCAGGTTCTTCAGCAGTGTCGTCGCCGACGAGGCATGGGCGATCCGCCTTCCCGCGACCGCCGCCACGGTGGCCTCCGTCTTCGTCCTGGCTCTGATCACCCGAGAGCTCGGCGGCGGGCGGGGAGCGCAGACACTGTGCGCCTGGGCCTACGCGTTTGCGGCGTTGCCGCTGATCATGGGCCACGCGCTCCTCACCTCGACACTGGACCTGCCTGTCTGGCCGGCGGTGTTGCTCTTCCTCATCCGTGCACAGCTGCGCCAACAACCTCAGTGGTGGCTGGCTGCGGGAGTCGTCGTGGGGCTGAGCATGTACAACAAGCTGCTGATCGCCGTCCTTGTCGCCGCGCTCGCGGCGGGACTGGCTCTCGTCGGACCTCGCCGAGTGCTGTGGTCAAGGTGGGTTCTCGGTGCGGCGGCTGTCGCGCTGGTCGTCGGCCTGCCCAACCTCCTCTACCAGGCGACCCACGACTGGCCGCAGCTGAGCATGGGTAGCGCCCTGGCCGAGAACAACGGCGCGGAGGTCCGGTTCTTCATGTGGCCGTTCCTCCTCCTCATGTTGGGGCCACCGCTGGTTCCGGTCTGGGTGGCCGGCCTTGTCAGCCTGGTCCGTCGAGACGAGTGGAGATCTGTTCGCTTCTTGGCCGTGTCGTTCCCGGTCCTGCTTGTTCTGGTGTACGTCATGGGCTCACAGTTCTACTACCCGTTCGGCCTGGTCGCGGTGCTGTTCGCGGTCGGCTGCATCCCGACGTACGAGTGGATAGCGCGATCCGTGCGGTGGCGACGTCGCCTCGTGGTGGCTGGGGTGTCACTCAACGCGGCCGTCAGTGCGGTGCTGGGACTCCCGCTCATCCCGGTGTCTGCCCTGGGCGCCACCCCGGTGCCGGCGGTCAACCAGGTGGCCCAGGACTCGGTGGGCTGGCCCACCTACGTCCGGCAGATCGCTGACGTGCACGCCGCGCTGTCACCGGAGGAACGTTCACGGTCGGTCATCGTCACCAGCAACTACGGGGAGGCCGGTGCGGTCACCCGGTTCGGAGGGCCGCTCCAGCTTCCTGCGGTATACAGCGGGCAGAACCAGCTCTCCTACCAAGCCAGGCCGCCCGAAGGCGCGACGGTGGCGATCATGGTGGGCGCCCATCTCGACAAGGCGCAGGCCCACTTCGAGGCCTGCGTCATCGAAGGCCGGCTCGACAACGGCCTAGGGGTCGACAACGAGGAGCAAGGCCAACCCATCGCGGTCTGCGAGAGCCCGAGAGGCGGCTGGGCGGCGGTGTGGCCGGCGCTCAGGCACCTGGACTGACGCGTCGAGCAGACAGGGCGGCGGTGTGCGCATCCGCCGTCCGACTACTAGTCGGAGGTCATGAGCGGCCGCAAACCACCCAGCGCGGCAACCTTGGCGCCCGACGCGGAGCAGACCCAGTGCGGGTCCGGACCGAGCTCGGGTTCGATCGAGAGGCTGTGCTCTAGCGGGTCTGCGCAACCGACACAGAGCGGCCAACGGCGTGACTCGTCGAACAGGGCATCTTGAACGTCTTGAGCGACCAGGCCGTTCACGAACGCTGCGCCTTGCTGCCACTGGGACAGCCACCACCGGCGCTGCGCGACACAGTCCTCGACGACCGAGACCGTATGGGCGTCGATGAGACCTTGCGCCCCGAGGTCACTGAGCACGAGTGCACGCGCATGCAACAGCGGGTCGTGCGTCGTCATGGCTCCCATCCTGGCACTCTTTAGAAATGACGATGTCTGAGACCGGCGGCTTAGAAATGACGATGTCTGAGACCGGCGGCGTGGCGCGGGCTGGACCGGTGGAGCCCGCGCCCGGACCTGCGGAGCTTGAGGTGGTCGCCTTGCACGTGGCCGACGCCGAACGCGCCCAAGAAGGCGGGGCGGACCGGCTGCACCTCTGCGCGTTGCGTGGTGACACCGCCTGGTCTGTCGAGCCGGCGGAGGTGAGCGCCGTCGTTCGGGCGACCGACCTCCCGGTTCGGGTGACGCTGCGGCTGTCCGACGGCTTCACCACCCAGGGAGGGGAGTTCACGCGCCTCCTCGGGCTGATGTCCGACTACCTGTCACTCGGCGTCGAAGGGTTCGTGCTGGGGTTCCTCACCCCAGACCTCGAGGTTGACGTTGACGTATGCGGCGGCCTGGTCGACGCGATGTCGGGGGCTCCATGGACCTTCGACCGTGCCTTCGACCACGCACTTGACGCACGCCGGGCCTGGCGAGCCTTGGCGGGCGCCGAAGGCCTCGACGGCATCCACACCGCGGGTGCTGTGCTGGGGATCGAGTCTGGCCTCGACGATCTGCTGACGATGGCGCAGGTGTCGCCCGAGTTCGCCGCCGTTGTCATCGCCGCGGGCGGAGCGCGCCCCGAGCACGTGCCGTGGCTGGTCCGATCCGGTATTCGGCGGTTGCACCTGGGCGCGTCCGTGCGGCCTGGGGGGTCCTGGTCGAAGACGTACGTGGACCCGGCGTTCGTGCGTTCGTGGCGGCTGCTGCTCGACAGTACTGCTCGTGCTCACGACCAGCAGTCGAGCTCCCAGCACACGAACCAGTCGAAGCACCAGCGCTCGAACGTGGGCTGAGGGGCTGCTGATCGCCGTCCTCATCGACCCACCAAAGTGGCCAGCTCACGGCCTGTTGTGGTGCCATCTGGCGAGTGACGGGTCGCTCGCTGAGCTGCACGAGTTCGCGGCGACTCACGGCATACCGCGACGACGATTCGAGCGGGACCACTACGACGTCCCCGCTGACGCCTACGACCGGCTGGTCGCCGCGGGGGCCGTTGCGGTGTCTGCGCGGCAGCTGGTACGCCGACTGGCCGACTCCGGTCTGCGTAGACGCAAGGGGACCGCCATGGCGAGGCGAGCTGTCGACAACCCGTTGCTGCGGCCTCGGCATCTCGACGAGGGTGATCTGGTCGCCGTACCGGCGACGGGCGGCGTCGTGCCGTCGGAGCGGCTTCGCCGGGGTGTTGAAAGGCTGCAGAGCTGGGGGCTGCGGGTGCGGCTCGCCGAACACGTGCTCGAGGTCGACTCCCGTCTCAGCTATCTGGCAGGCAGCGACACGACTCGCGCGGCAGAGTTCACCGAGGCGTGGATGGACCCCGACGTCTCGGCAGTGATGCTCGCCCGTGGCGGCTACGGCACCCAGCGGGTGGTCGATCGACTTGACTGGCGGCAGTTGGCCGAGGCCGAGCCGAAACTTCTCATCGGGTTCTCCGACGTGACCGCATTGCACCAGGCGGTCGCCTCGCGTCTGGGGCTTGTGACCGTCCACTCGCACGTGGTGACTTCGCTGGGAGCGGCGACCGACGAAAGCGCAGCGTCGTTGAGGCGGCTGCTGATGGAGCCCGAGTCGGTGTCCGACTTGCTGGCCGGCTCATCGATCGAGACGGTGGTGGGGGGGAAGGCCGAGGGGGTCCTTCTCGGTGGCAACCTGACACTGCTGGCCTCGGACCTTGCGACCCCCTTCAGTCGACCAGCGACAGGCGGCATCGTGTTGCTGGAGGACGTTGGTGAGGAGACCTATCAGGTCGACAGGCTTCTGACGCAGCTCTTGCGCGCTGGTTGGTTCCATGGCGTGAAGGGTCTCGTCCTCGGGGAGTTCGCCGAGTGCAACGATCCCGGCGAGCTGGACGCAGTCCTCGAAGACAGGCTGGCGCCGCTTTGTGTTCCGATGGTGCGCCATCTCGACTTCGGCCACACGACCGGGAGCCGCACGATGCCGCTCGGCGTGACGGCGGTCCTTGACGCGGACGCCGGGTCCCTGGTTCTGGCCCGCCCCGCCCTGACCTGATCGCGCTTCTGTAAGGAAGTTTCCCACGACTCGTGGAACGGGAAGCCGTGTGGCTGATGCTGCGTGAAGCGGGCGGCACCCTCGTTCAGCCGACCGGCCCTGGCTGATGGCCAGGTCTGCCATAACTACTGACCTTCGGTATGCCGTGTGCGGGAAAACCGCACGCACGGATTGAAACGGGGGATGGGGAAACGGGCCAGCCATGGCACGATGTCGCTCGCCTGACTGCAACTCGTCCATCACGTCGAGGATGACTCGAGGTGGACAACGGGGCATGCCCCTAACTGGTATCCGGACCCCTGGGGCCGCCCCTAACTGGTACGAGCACCGTTACTACGACGGCGCCAACTGGACTGAGCACGTCGCCAGCCACGGTCGACAGAGCACGGACACGCCTGGGGGCGTCGCGCACCAGCCCACAGTCAACCGCGCGACCGAGAAGGTGCAGCGCGACGTGCAGCGAGCAGGCGTGCAGCTCGGAGCAGCGCAGGGTGGTGGGACGCTGTTCACGGAGCCGGTTCTGGTGGTGAACCAGAAGGCGAAGCTGATCGAGATCAATCAAGAGTTCGCGATCTACGACCGGCAGGGCCGGCAGATCGGCGCCGTACGACAGGTCGGCCAGAGCGCGGCCAAGAAGGTCATGCGCTTCGTGGCCGACGTGGACCAGTTCATGACCCACAAGTTCCAAGTCGTAGATGCGTCCGGTCGTGTCGTCTTGGCCTTGACGCGGCCCCGCAAGTTCATGAAGTCACGCATCATCGTCGAGGGTGGCGACGGCCAGGAGCTGGGACAGATCGTCCAGCAGAACGTGATCGGCAAAATCCGGTTCGCCTTGGAGGCAGGCGGCCAACAGATCGGATCGCTCAACGGCGAGAACTGGCGCGCTTGGAACTTCAACATCCAGGACCGTACCGGTCACGAGGTCGCCCGTATCACCAAGACGTGGGAGGGACTCGCGAAGACGATGTTCACCCAAGCCGACAACTATGTCGTGCAGATCCACGCGCCGCTGCCTCAGCCACTGCACAGCATCGTCCTGGCGTCGGCGTTCGGGATCGACACCGCGCTCAAGCAGGACGCTCGAGGTATCAACGCCGGGGGACTCTTCGGTTGACCTAGTCGAGCGCGGACTTCATCCAGATGAGCTTGCGGTTTACCGAGGTCGGCAAGGGGAGCTGCGCTCTCCGCAGCGGCGCGCGGCCAAGCCTCCGACGATCTCAGGCCGGCAGCGAGTCGGCGTCCACGATGTCGTAGGAGTACCCCTGTTCGGCCAGGAAACGCTGACGGTGTTGGGCGAAGTCGGCATCGACCGTGTCACGGGCCACGACGCTGTAGAACTTGGCGGTTCGCCCGTCGCCCTTGGGCCGCAACAGCCGCCCGAGCCGTTGTGCCTCCTCCTGACGGGAACCGAAGGTGCCCGACACCTGGATCGCGACCGTGGCCTCTGGAAGATCCACGCTGAAGTTCGCGACCTTGCTTACGACGAGAAGCGAGAGCTCGCCGGCGCGGAACGCCGCAAACAGCCGCTCGCGTTCTGTGACCGGGGTCTCGCCTTTGATCAGCGGTGCCCCGAGGTGCTCTGCGAGCTCGTCCAGCTGGTCGATGTACTGCCCGATCACCAGGGTCTGCTCGTCGGGTTGGAGAGAGATCAACTGGTCCACCACCGCATTCTTGGTGGCGCAGCAGGCGGCCAGCCGGTAGCGGTCCTCGACCTCGGCCGTCGCGTAGACGAAGCGCTCGCTGTCCGTAAGGCTGACTCGTACCTCCAGGCATTCCGCTGGAGCGATGTAGCCCTGCGCCTCGATGTCCTTCCAGGGGGCGTCGAAGCGTTTGGGTCCGATGAGGGAGAAGACGTCGCCTTCGCGGCCATCCTCACGGATCAACGTGGCCGTCAGTCCGACCCGCCGCCTCGCCTGCAGATTCGCCGTCATCCGGAAGACGGGGGCCGGCAGCAGGTGCACCTCGTCGTAGATGACCAGGCCCCAGTCGCGAGCGTCGAACAGCTCCAGGTGGGAGTACACGCCTTTTCGCCGTGTGGTCATGACCTGGTACGTCGCGATGGTGACGGGCCTGACCTGCTTGACGGCTCCGGAGTACTCCCCTATCTCGTCGACGGTCAAGGTGGTACGCCGCAGGAGCTCATCCTTCCACTGGCGAGCCGAGACGGTGTTCGTGACCAGGATCAGCGTGGTCGCCTGGACCTGCGCCATGGTGGCAGCGCCGACCAGGGTCTTGCCCGCCCCACAGGGCAGCACCACGACACCCGAGCCGGCGTGCCAGAGCTGCTCGACGGCCTGGCGTTGGTAGGGCCGCAAAGTCCAGCCGTCCTGCCGGAGTGAGATGGCGTGCGCCTCTCCGTCGACATAGCCGGCGAAGTCCTCAGCGGGCCATCCGAGCTTCAGCAGAGCCTGCTTGAGGTTTCCGCGCTCCGATGCGTGTACGACGACAGATGTGTCGTCAAGGCGTTCACCGAGCAGGGCAGCGATCCGCTTGCTGCGGACGACCTCCTCGAAGACGTGCTGGTCCTGGCTGGTGAGCACCAATCCGTGACTCGGGTGCTTGTCAAGCCGCAACCGGCCGTAGCGACCCATGGTCTCCGCGATGTCGACGAGCAGGGAGTGTGGAACGGGGTAGCGAGAGAAGCTCAGCAGCGCATCGACGACCTGCTCGGCATCGTGGCCGGCTGCGCGGGCGTTCCACAGACCCAGCGGCGTCAGCCGGTAGGTGTGCATGTGCTCCGGGGAGCGTTCCAACTCGGCGAACGTGGCGATCACGCGGCGGCAGTCAGGGGAGCGGGGATGGTCGACCTCGAGAAGCAGGGTCTTGTCGGACTGGACGATCAACGGACCGTCGGTCATACGGTGTTCTCGGTCATACGGTGGACTCGGCTTTCTGGCGGGCCCGGTAGGCGGCCACGTTGGCTCTGGAAGAGCAGCGGTCAGAGCAGTAGCGGCGAGATGAGTTGGGAGAGGTATCCACGAAGACGTTGTGGCAGTTCTTCGAGGAGCAGACACCGAGCCGCGTGGCTCCGAAGTCGACCACGAGTATCGCCAGCCCCATGACACACTCAGCGGTGACCAGGGCGGCTACCGTCGACCCCCGCTCGGCGACGTGAAGATGCCAGGACTGACTGTCGTGTCCGGCGATGTGCGGCGACACCGGATACTTGCGAAGCAGGGTGTTCACGAGCGACACGACCATCGCCTCGTCGCCGGCACTGGAGGCCTCGAACACGGGGCGAAGCTCGCGCCTGAGCCGCTTCAAAGGCGCCAGGTCGCGGTCGTCGGCGCGGCGCAGGAGCCACTGGCGGCCCTGCAGGAAGCCAGCCAGGTCGTCATGGTCTTCCAGTGGGGTGTTGACGAGGCCGGCTGCCAGGTCTGCGTAACGCACAAAGTCCACGGCCACATGTTACGCCGATCGCGCCGCTATCAGTAATGGCCAGGCGCGGGAAAGCACCTTACGAGCGCGTTCGCAGGATGTGGGCGGCCGTGACCCGCCGCAAGGGGAGCGTTATCTCGGCCTCCGTGGTGGCATCGACGGCCTCCACCAGGCCCTCGTCCACGGCGACCACCTTGAGGAGTCGTTCGGCGCGAAGCCCGGTGGCGTCGACGAAACCGCACCAGACGACCTCCCGAGTCTCGACAGCCTCGCGAAGCGTCGTCAGCGGAGTCTCGAAGACGTCTCCGAACGTGGCCGTGGACGCACCGACCTTGCCGGTGTCGAGCTCCTCCTCACGCAGTCTCGCCACGATTGCCTTGGCCCGCCCGACGTCGAGCAGGCCTGCAGGCGACGTGTCTGTGGCATGCTGCACCGTGCCTCGCAGTGGTGACCGATGCGACCCCGCTGCAGCTCCCGAAGTCCACTCCGTGCCCGGTCTCGACCGGTGCGTGGGCCGAGTCGTCTCTGGGCGGTCGAGGTCGGCCACGAGGTAGCGCAGCGACTGCGGAAGCGCGGTCCTCGACCGCGCCTCGAGCGTCTGCAGCATCTCCGCCGGCTTCCACCCGAGCTTGCGGGCACGCTGCAAGGAGCCAGGGGTGAACCTGTAGACCGTGGCGCCTCCGCGCGACTCGATCTCCGCCATGGAACCCATGTCATGAGCGACGGCGGCCGTCAGAGGTCCCGGTGCGACAGCTGTCAGGTCAGCCTGGATCAGGACGTGGTCCACCCGGCGAGGCAGCAGACCGGCAAGCGACGCGGCGTCTGGAGGAAGCGCGTATGACGCCAGCCCGCCCAAGCCGGTCACCCCCAGCGCGGCGGCCTGCTCGAGGACCTGGAGCACCTGCTGCTGGGATCGGCCCGGTCGGCGCGGCCGTTGCCAGTCAAGCCACGCGGCGACTTCACCGGCTGACGCTGCGATTCCCTCCTCAGGTGCCCCGAAGGCGGCAAACGTGAGCCGCTTGACCCAGCCCGGTCCGGACGCTGGATGGCGGTCGAGCCATGCCTCGGCGAGCGCGACCCACTGTTCAGCCAGCTCAGCCGACTGCCATGAGTCGAACACGACTGACGGCACGAGGAGCTCCTGGCGGTCGTCTGCTGCGATGCCCAGCAGCCCGGAAGCGCGCGCCAGCTCGAGGTGGGTTGCCGCCATCGTCGGCCGTACATCCAGCAGCTCAGCCAAGGCGCGAATGTTGCGTTGGGCTACCGCGCCTGAGCGGATGAGCCTGACCGGCTGCTGGTCGCAGTGCTCAACCAAGACGTCCATCCGGCGCACGAACTCGAACGCCGAACCCGCCGCGACCTTGGTCACCACGCCCGGGTCGACGCGTACCGCAGCCGTGAGCGCCGGTGGTCGCGACGGCGGTGGACCGCTCGACCCCGCCGAGCCCAAAACGGCGCTCAGTGCGCGGACCGGACGAAGGACGCCATCGCCGCCCCAGACCAGGCCAAGGGTCAGCAGCCGCTCGACAGCCGCCCCGAGGTCGCCCGGATCGACCCCATCTCCGGCCAAGTCGTCGTTCTCGAAGCTCGAGAGCCCACTGACCCGGCCCGCGACCCAGAGCTCGAAAGCGTTCAGCTGGTCGACAGCGGCGGCCACCGAGTGACGCGTGGTAGCGCGCGAGGCAAGGAGGGAGAAACCGGTGAGCTCGGGGAGAGTCAGGTCAGGTCGTTCGAGGAGGAGCTCCACCAGCCGGGCGTCATCGCGCTCGCGAAACATCTGGGTGAGGGTCCGAGGCGCAGCAGCCGACGACTTCATTGCTGTCCACACTAGTGACCTGGCCCGGGGGCCGTACGCCGTGCACGGTCCGGCGGCCCAGGAGAGTGCCCGGACAGCAGTTGCCGGCGATACGAGCAGTGCCGTGGCGAGGGGTGGGCCGCCGTCATGGCAGGATTGCCGGGACATCGAGAGGGGTCTGCGATTATGGCGCTCATCCAGGCGCGGGGTCTGAGCAAGACGTTTGGCAACAAGGCGGCCGTTCGTGGCCTGTCATTCGACGTGGTGCCGGGGTCGGTGACTGGCTTCCTCGGCCCGAACGGCGCCGGCAAGTCGACCACGATGAGGCTGATGCTGGGCCTCGACAACGGCGAAGGGGTGACCACGTATGACGGTGTCCCTTATCGCGAGCTCAGGCAGCCGCTTCGCCAGGTGGGATCCGTCCTCGACGCCAAGCCGTTCCACCCGACCCGCAAGGCGGTCAACCACCTGCGCATGTTGGCTGTCTCGAACCATATCCCGAGCAGCCGGGTGACCGACGTCATCAACCTGGTCGGACTCGGAGACGTCGCCAACGCCAAGCCCAAGACGTTCTCCCTGGGCATGGGCCAACGTCTCGGTCTCGCGACCGCGCTCCTGGGCGACCCTGGCACGTTGATCCTCGACGAGCCGGCGAACGGCCTAGACCCCCAGGGTGTGCACTGGCTGCGCAACATGCTCAAGACGCTGGCCGGACAAGGGCGATCCATCTTCGTCTCCAGCCACCTGCTGTCCGAGATGGCGCTGATGGCTGACTCTCTCGTCGTCGTCGGCCGCGGCAGCCTGATCGCCAGCGGCAAGATGAGCGACTTCATCTCCACCAGCAACCGCAACGCCGTCGTGATCCGCGTCGACCAGCCGGACCTGATGATCCGCGAGCTGCGCGCCCGGCAGGCTGCGGTCGTCACCGAGCCGGACGGCAAGCTCGCTGTCACCGGCCTGGACTCCGACCGGGTAGGCGCCTTGGCACACGAGCTGGGCGTTCGTGTCTTCGAGCTGTCGAACCGACAGGCCACGCTCGAGGAGGCGTTCCTCGACGCGACCGGCGCCTCGGAGGAGTTCCGGGCTTCGATGGGGTTCGGTAACCAGGCGCCGGCGTTCGGCGGCCCCATGATGGGCCAGCTTGGCTACGGCGCCCCGAGCGGCCTCCCGTCCCGCCGGGTGGCTACGGACCGCCGCCAGGGTACGGCGCTCAGCCTGGTCAACAGGGCGGCTACGGGCAGCCCGGGGGCTATGGCCAACCGCCGCAGGGCGGCTACGGGCCCCCGGGGCGGCTACGGCGCGCCGCCTCCAGCACCTCCACCACCCGCGCCCGACACGGTCTCGAACGAGGACGGCAGCCGCCGGGGCGGTGACGGCGCGTGACCGGGGCTCTCAAGTACGAGTGGATGCGCATCCGCACGATCCGGTCGAGCTACTGGATGTCGGCGCTCGCCATCGCCTTGACGTCGGGTATCACCTTTTTGATGGCGCTCACGGTCAGCACATCCGAGCTCAGCGGCGACTTCGACTTCGACCAGGCGACGACATTCTTCCTGCTGGCCGGCGCGTCGGGGCCGCTCATCCCGGTCATGGCTGCGCCATTCTTCGCGGTTATGGGTGTGATGGCCGTCGGCCATGAATATCGCTACGGCACCAACAAGGCCACGCTGTCCGCCATCCCTGACCGGGTGGCGGTCTTGTCCGCCAAGGTGGTCGTTCTCGTGGCCTGGGTGCTCGCCACCATCGCCATCACGTTACTGCTCAACCTGGCGATCACCTGGCTGTTGCTCGAGGGTCCGTCGTTCGGATCCCACCTCCTGCGACCGCTCCTCAACTACACCGGGCTACTGCGTCGGCTTCGCCCGGCGGGAATGGGGACTCGCTGCTCTGCTGCGCAACCAGACCGGAGCGATCGTGGCCGCCCTGACCTGGCCGCTGGTCATCGAGCCGATCATCTACGGCGTGTCGGTCGGCATCAGCGAGGCGACGGGGGAGGCATCGGCAAGCTGACGAACCTGCTGCCGGCCTCGGCCGGCAGGCGGTCGATCTTCGATCCCTACGACGTCTTCGCGGGCTTCGGGAGCAACATCGACGTATGGAGCCTCAGCTCGGCCGTGATCGTGTTCTGGGCAGGTGTCACGATCGCCTTGGCGGCGGGCGCCGTGTCCTTCGTCAAGCGCGACGCCTAGTGGCTCCCCTCGACGAGCAGGTGCTGCAGTCTCGTCTCGCCGACCTCGATGAGCGACTTCGTCGCCTTGAGAGCGTGGCGGTGGCCTTCAGCGGTGGCGCAGACTCGGCGTTCCTGCTGGCAGCCGCAGTGCGCGTCCTGGGAGCGGCGCAGGTGGTCGCCGTAACAGCCGTCTCGCCGAGCCTGCCCCGAGCCGAGCTCGAAGAGGCACGAGCGTTCACCGTGGCGCTGGGAGTACGGCATGAGACGCCGACGACGTACGAGATGGAGCGAGCGGGCTACCGCGCCAACGCTGGGGACCGATGCTATTTCTGCAAGGCGGAGCTCCTCGACGTGGTGAGCCCGCTGGCCGGCGACCTGGGGTCCGCAGCGTGGCAACCGGCACCAACGCCGACGATGCGCGCGCCGGTTTCCGCCCGGGTATCCGGGCAGCGCATGAACGCGGTGCCGTGACTCCCCTCCTTGACGCGGGCCTCACCAAGGACCAGGTGCGCACCGTCTCCAGGCGCTGGGGACTCAAGACCTGGGACAAACCGGCGGCAGCCTGCCTGTCGTCCCGGATCGCGTACGGCATCGAGGTGAGCCCTCTGCGCCTGGCCCGGGTCGAACGTGCGGAGGCTGCGCTGCGAACCCTGCTCGCGGGTCGAGGCATCGAGCCGGAGAACCTGCGCGTCCGAGATCTGGGCGAGTACGCCAGTGTCGAGCTCGACGCCGCGCTGGTCCAGACGCTGGGGCTGTCGGCTGGCCTCGAGGAGGCCGTGGTGGGAGCGGTCCTCGCCTGTGGTTTCGCTGCCGCGCGCGTGGACTCACGAGGCTTCAGGTCGGGATCGATGAACGAGCTCCTCGCCGAGCCGGAGCGTTTCCGCTGACGTTGTAGTCTTGGTGACCGCTCCTCCCAGACGAGCTCATGTAGTCACGCTCACGCCCGCGTCCTTGGACGCATGACCCTTCGCGAGGTTTACGGTGCCAACGGGCAAGGTCAAGTGGTACGACGCCGAGAAGGGCTTCGGCTTTCTCACCACCGACGAGGGCGGGGACGTGTTCGTCCGGTCCGATGCGCTGCCGGCTACGGTGACGACCCTCAAGTCCGGCACCCGCGTCGAGTTCGGTCTCGTGCAGGGCCGCAAGGGTGACCAGGCCATCCAGGTCAGCGTGCTCGACCCGACTCCGTCGGTGTCAAAGGCGCTGCGCAAGAAGCCGGAAGACATGGTCAACATCGTCGAGGACCTGATGAAGCTGCTGGAGGAGCTCGAGCAGACCTACCGTCATGGCCGCCACGCCGACCCGCGTGCGGCGAAGCAGACCGCCGCCCTGCTTCGCGCCCTCGCCAGCGAGCTGGAGCTGTAGCTCCCGTCGTAGCCGACCACCGCGTTCAAGCGATGCGAGCGCGACGCTCAGCGGCGCGCCGGCTGACCGCCAGCCCCCGTAGCACGATGACCAGCCAGGTGACGAGCAGGATGGCGATCACCACGAGTCCGAGCCGAGCGATCAGCGGCATCACGACGCCCACGAACCCGCCGATGACCCATGACAGCTGGAGCAGCGTCTCCGAACGGGCGAAGACGCTCGTCCTGACGCGCTCTGGCACCTCACGCTGGATCAACGCGTCGAGCGACAGCTTGCCAAGCTGCTGGCTCAGCCCGGCGACGAGGGCCAGGACCATGGCCGGGACCAGACCGAAGAACAGCGCCGCATAGACCGCGGCAGCGGCGTCGGCCATCAGCACGATCAAGACGATCGACTCCGGCTTGCGCTCCTTCAGGATCGACCCGATCGCCGTACCCACCATGCTTCCGACGCCGACGGACCCGATGACGAGCCCTAGCAGCAGGTTGCGGCGGTCTTCCCAGCCCTCGATCGGCTCCTCGCGGAGCAGGAAGGCCATGAACATCGTCAAGAAGCCGGACAGCACCCGTAGTCCGGCGTTGCAACGCAGCGCGGTGATGACGATGGGGTCGATGGCGATACCGCGTGGTCGAGTGTTGGTGACGTCGCGGATCTCGACCTGCTCCTCTCCCTCGGAGGAGTCGACTCGGCTGGGCAGCAGGATGGCGAGTACGGTGCCGCCGATGTACACCATCGCCGCGAAGCGAAGCGACCACTCCGACCCGAAGAGCGAGGCCACGGTAGCGATCGGGCCGCCGACGGCAGCGCCGGCGATGCTCGCAATCGACATCCGAGAGTTGGCCTTCACGAGCGTCAGGGCACCGGGCAGCAGCCGCGGGACCGTCGCCGCGCGGGTGACGCCGTACGCCTTCGACGCGATGAGGCACGTGAGTGCCGCCGGAAACATCCACGGAGACTGGTTCGCCACAGCCCCGGCGAGAGCCCAACAGCCGAACGCCCGCACCGCGAAGGTGGCGCCGATGGACCATCGGCGCCCGCGACTGAACTTGTCCAGAAACGGCCCGATCAGCGGGGCGACCACTGCGAACGGGAGCATGGTGACGCCGAGGAACAGCGCTATCTGTCCGCGGGCCTGCTCGCTGGGCACGGCGAAGAACAACGTGCCCGCCAACGACACGGCGAGCGCAGCGTCGCCGGCAGCGTTGAAGGCGTTCAGCTCAAGCAAGCGGGCAAGGCCCGACTCACCGGCGCCGCTCGAGTGAGAGGCTCGTCGGGCCACCCTTACCGCACGGCCCGCGGCCCTGCCAGGCAACACGGCCGCCCGTCTGCCGGCGGCGGCCGCTCTCCTCGCCCGATCGGCAGCGGTGGGGCCGCGGCTGCCCGCGAGATGCCCGGCCCCACTGTAGTCGGGACGTGCAGGGCTGCCGGTCGCCGGTCGCTCGCCACGTGCACCCTGGCTGGCGGCCGCCCGATGTGGTGGTCGGCTCTGGTCCTCGGGGTGCACCTGTCCATACTGCCTTGCCGGGCACACCGGGTGGCGGCTCGCCGCCGGATTGGTCATCGTGTCGGAATGTGCGCGAGAATGGGGTGGTGATGACCGAAGCCAAGTCCGGTAAGGCAGATGCCGTTCTCGCGGCGGCGGTGGACGCCGCCCGCTCGGCGCTGACGGAAGAAGTGCCTGAGCACCACGTCGGCGGGCACCTCGGCACGGCGGTAGACGGCGAGCGCGTGACCACGCACTTCTTCGACTGCGCGCAGCCGGGGTATGCCGGATGGCGCTGGGCGGTGACCATCGCTCGGGCACCTCGGCACAAGCGGGTGACCGTCAACGAGGTGACGCTGTTGCCGGGCGGGGAGTCCTTGGTGGCCCCGCCGTGGGTGCCGTGGAAGGACCGGCTGGCAAAAGGCGATCTCGGCCCCGGTGATCTCCACCCGCGCCCGGCGACTGACAGTCGTCTCGTCCCCGGCTACCTCGTTGGCGACGCCGCTCTTGACGAGTCGACCGCCCGTGAGCAGCGGGAGGTCGCACGTGAGGTGGGCCTCGGGCGAGAGCTCGTCTTGTCGGTCACAGGCCGCGACGAAGCGGCGCAGCGCTGGTACGCCGGTGACCACGGTCCACGTACGCCGATCGCGCAGGCAGCTCCAGCCCACTGTGCCAGCTGCGGCTTCCTGGTGCGGCTGAGCGGGCCGCTTTCTCGCGTCTTCGGGGTGTGCGCGAACGGCTCAGCACCCGACGACGGCGCCGCGGTGTCGTTCGACCATGGGTGCGGCGCTCACTCTGACGTCGTCGAAGAGCACTCGCAGCAGCAGCAGACATCCGCCGTCCGGCACGCGTTCGACACGATCACCTGGGACACCTGGGACGAGGCCGACCTCGAGCTCATCACCCGCTGACCCGTGCCGCCGGGAGTGCAGCGCCCCCGGCTGGGTCGGTCGAGGACGACGTGCTCTTGCGTCTTCGCTGCGCTCTTGACGGCGCTGCGAGTCCCGTCGTCCTCGCCCTCCCGGAAGTGCAGCGCTGTCAGAGCCCGGCCGCGCCCAGCGGGCTCGTCTCGACCTCCCGCGGCGGGTGTTTCGCCAGATGCCGGCGCCGGCGGCGGCAGTACTCCACGCCTATCAGTCCAAGCCCGAACCCGGCGACGCACGTCCACAGCCACCAACCGCGGCCGTCGTCTTGAAGCGTGGAGTAGAAGGGCAGCAGCGCGAGAGCCGCTAGCAGCCACAAGAGTGCGCCGACCGCGACGGTCCGGACGCCGGTAACGTCGAGCGGCTGCACCGTGGCGGCCCGGTGGGTCCGTTCCTCAGCGCCGTTCGCCACGACTCGTAGCCTACGCGGGTCGCTTCACTGGCCGAGACAGGCGCTTGCCTCTACGCTGACCGCTGTGAACACAGCGAGAAAAGGTAGTACGAAGCGCCCGGCTCCGCCTACCTCGGGTGTGGACAAGTTCTTCAAGATCACCGAGCGGGGCTCCACCCTCGCCCGGGAGCTACGCGGTGGACTCGTCACGTTCTTCACGATGGCCTACATCGTCGTCCTCAACCCGCTCATCTTGGGTGGCGCCTTGGACGCGAACGGCAACTCGATCACCGGCGGTCCGGAGGCGGACTTCGCCCAGATCGCCGCCGTCACCGCGCTGGTCGCCGGTGTGCTGACGATCCTGATGGGGATCGTGGCGAACTTCCCGCTCGCGCTGGCGACCGGTCTGGGTCTGAACGCGTTCGTCGCCTTCGGGATCGCCTCGCAGATGACCTGGGCGGATGCGATGGGCCTGGTCGTCCTCGAGGGGCTGGTGATCCTGATCCTCGTGCTGACCGGCTTCCGCAAGGCGATCTTCGAAGCTGTTCCCCCAGGGCTCAAGATTGCGATCAGTGTCGGGATCGGCCTGTTCATCGCTCTCATCGGTCTGGTGGACGCCGGCTTCGTCCGGCGCAACCCCGATGTCGCCAACACGCCTGTCCCCGTCGGCCTCGGGATCGGCGGAGTGTTGCAGGGTTGGCCGGTCCTCGTGTTCTGCATCGGTCTTGTTCTCGTGATCGTGTTGTATGCCCGCCGGGTGAAGGGCGCAATCCTGATCTCGATACTCGTGACGACCGTCCTGGCCATCATCGTCGAGGCGCTCGCGGACGTGGGACCTGCGTTCACGGACGCGGGCCCGAATCCGAAGGGCTGGAACCTCACCGTGCCCGAGGGGCCGGACACCCTCGTAGCCGTCCCCGACTTCTCCTTGCTCGGGAACTTCTCTCTGCTCGGCTCCTTCGAGTCGGTGGGGGTCGTGACGGCGCTGCTGCTCGTGTTCACGCTCCTGCTGGCCGACTTCTTCGACACCATGGGCACGATGACCGCGATCGGCGCGGAGGCGGGGTTGCTCGACAAGGCCGGAAGCCCTCCCAACACGCAGCGGATCCTGATCGTCGACTCGGTCGCCGCGGCCGCCGGAGGCGCAGCATCGGTGTCGAGCAACACGTCCTACATCGAGTCGGCTTCCGGTGTCGCCGAGGGTGCCCGGACAGGTCTGGCCAGCGTCGTCACCGGCTTGCTCTTCCTGCTGGCGACGATCTTCGCCCCGGTTGTCGCGATCATCCCGAACGAGGCAGCGGTGCCGGCTTTGGTCCTCGTCGGGTTCATCATGATGACGCAGGTGCGCAACATCGTCTGGGATGACATGGAGATAGCCATCCCGGCATTCCTCACGATCATCTTGATGCCGTTCACCTACTCCATCTCAGTGGGGATCGGGGCCGGCTTCATCGCGTACGCACTCCTCAAGATCGCCCGCGGGAAGTTCGCGCAGGTCCACCCGCTGCTCTGGGTCGTGGCCGCGCTGTTCGTCATCTACTTCGCCATCGACCCCCTTACCCGCTGGCTCACTTAGCCCCCGACCATCGACGTGTGGACCCAGTTTGCCTGGTCGAGTAGCCACTTGCGTAGTTGACCTGGCAAACTCTGCGCGGTCGATGAGAGGTGAGGCCAAGGGCATTTTCGTTAGCGTTGCTAATGAGTTATGCTAAAGGTATGCCGACCGAAGTGGCCCGAGCCCCGCGCACCGACGCAGGTCTTGCCAGCGCGATGCGGGTCTCGGTCATGCGCCTCGCGCGGCGGCTGCGAAACGAGCGGGACGCGAGTGAGGACCTGACCGCGAACCACCTGGCTGTTCTCGGGACGCTGTCCCGCCACGGGGCACTGACGATCGGGGAGCTGGCATCGCTCGAGAAGGTTCAGCCGCCGTCCATGACGCGCATCGTCACCGGTCTGTGCGAGAAAGGCCTCGCTCAGCGGGAGCCTGGTAGCGATGACCGCCGGATCGTCGTGGTCAGGCTGACGTCCGCAGCGGACGCCGTCATCCAGGAGTCCCGCCGGCGCAAGGATGCATGGCTCGCGCGGCAGCTCAAGGAGCTCACGCCCGCCGAGAGGCAGATCCTGCGGGAGGCAGCGCCAATCCTCGAGCGCCTCTCGCAAGCATGAGCCCGACGTTTCAGGCCCTTGCCGTTCGGAACTTCCGGGTGTACTCCGGGGGCAGCCTCGTCAGCAACACGGGCACGTGGATGCAGCGCGTCGCCCAGGACTGGCTCGTCCTCGAGCTGACGGCTTCGGGCAGCGCCCTCGGCATCACCACCGGCCTGCAGTTTCTGCCCTTCCTGCTCGTGACGCCGTTTGCGGGACTTCTCGCCGACCGCTACTCCAAGCGCAGGCTGCTGGTGTTCACCCAAGGGTCCATGCTCGTCACCTCAGCAATTCTCGGTCTCCTCGCCGTCACCGGCGTGGCTCAGGTGTGGCACGTCTGGGTCCTGGCGTTCCTGTTCGGGTGCGGCACCGCCTGCGACACCCCGGCCCGCCAGTCCTTCGTGGTGGAGATGGTGGGACGGGACAATCTGCCGAACGCGGTGGGACTCAACTCTGCGTCGTTCAACATCGGGCGTATCGCCGGTCCGGCGGCTGCCGGCTTTCTGATAGCGGCGCTGGGCAGTGGGGTGCGCGCCACCGGCGTGGTCATCTTGGTCAACGCCGCAAGCTACCTCGCTGTGCTGTGGTCGCTGCGGCTCATGCGCACGGACGACCTGGAGCCGTCGGCACCGGTCCCGCGGCCAAAGGGTGCTGTCCGCGACGGCGTCCGCTACATCTCCAAGAGCCCGCTGCTGATCTTTGTCTTCACGGTCGCGTTCTTCGCCGGGACCTTCGGGCTCAACTTCCAGATGACCAGTGCCTTGATGGCGACCAGTGTCTTCCACAAGGGCGCCGGCGCATACGGTCTGCTCGGAACGATCATGGCCATCGGGGCACTGGCCGGGTCGCTCCTGGCCGCACGGCGGGGCTTTCCTCGGCGGTTGCTCCTCGTCCTCGCACCAGCTTCGTTCGGACTCGTGGAGATCCTGGCCGGGCTCATGCCGACGTACTGGACGTTTGCCGCCGTCCTCCCGCTGCTCGGCATCTGTTCGCTGACGATGATGAACTCGCTGCAGACCGTTGTACAGATGTCCGTGGACGCCGATATGCGGGGAAGGGTGATGGCGCTGTACATGATGGTGCTCATGGGTGGTACGCCGTTCGGGGCACCGGTGGTCGGCTGGGTCGGGGAGACCTTCGGAGCCCGCTGGACACTGATCGGTGGCGGTGCAGCCACGCTCCTGGCGGTTGTCGTGGCCACGGCCTGGCTGATGAAGGTGGAGGATGTGCGTCCGAGCGACGTACATCTTCACCAGGTCAAAGTCGCCGCCTGAGGGGTGGGCAGTCAGACGCCGCGAGTAGCCTCGCGGGGTGCATCCTCGCGTCCGCCGCCTCATCATCCCCGGCGTGCTCGTCATACTCTTGCTGATCGTCGTCGTGGCGGCCGTCAGGTGAGCGACGGCTTGGGCGGACCACCCGACGAGGAACCGTTGGCTGCGCTTCGGACGCTCTTGCTCGACGACGGCCGGCTGGTGCGGGCTGTGGCCACGGGTCGACGACGCAACACGACGCTTCGCTGGCGTCGGCTCGAACTGCGCTACGTGGATGTGAGGGCGGGGCGCCGGCTCCAGGTGACGGCGTATGACGAGACGCAGGCACATACCCGCAACGTCGCTGTAGGCGCAGATGCTGCCACCGCGGTAGACGAGCTGCTGGTCCTGCCGTTCAGCAACTGGCACGTCGAGGGGAGCGGCGAGAGGATACAGCTGCGCTTCACGAAGAAGGGGCGACCCCTCCTGCACAGGTCCAAGACGGTCGCCACGGTCGACGTCGACTACGCGCATGACCGAACCAAGCGTCGACGTCTCGAGGAGTCAGACCCACTCTTTTCCGCCTTGGGCATGACTGCCGGCGACGGTTCGATCAAGCCGAGCCGCCGCGCCAAGTTCCGCCAGGTCCAAGACCTGCTCGGCGTACTTGATCCGGTGATCGACGAGGCGGTGGCCCGAGGGCCCGGCGAGGCTCTTTCGGCGGAGCGGCCACTGAGTGTCGTGGACCTCGGCTGCGGCAACGCGTATCTGACCTTCGCCGCTTTTCGCTACCTGAGCCAGGTGAGAAAGATCCCGACGAAGGTGACAGGGGTCGACGTGTCGGCACCTGCCCGGGCTCACAACGAAGAGGTCGCCGCGGTCCTCGGGGTGTCGGCGGACGTGACTTTCGTGGCAGGCCGGATCGGAGAGTTCGACACCGTTGAGGCACCCGACCTGGTCTTGGCGCTGCACGCATGCGACACCGCGACAGATGACGCGCTGGCGCGAGCTGTGCGGTGGGAGACGCCGGTCATCGTCGCCGCCCCCTGCTGCCATCACGACATCCAACGGCAGCTCGCGAAGGGTTCAGCGCCTGATCCGTACCGGCTGGTCACGCGGCACGGCATCTTGAGCGAACGCCTTGCCGACGTACTCACAGATGCCCTGCGCGCCGCAGTGCTGCGACTGGTGGGCTACCGGGTCGAGGTGATGGAGTTCGTGGACTCGCGCCACACTCCACGCAACGCGCTCATCCGGGCCGTGCGAACCGCATCGCCCCCCGACCCGGCAACGGTCGACGACTATCGGGCCCTCTGTAGCCAGTGGGGAGTGCGGCCGGCGCTGGCCGAGCTCCTCGGCGATCTCCACCCCATCGCCGGTGCGCGCGAGTGAGCAGTTCGTGGAGACGACCCGGGCTGGCGTGCCTCGCGGCGGCACTCATCACATGCGTGGCGCCCACGGCCGCGACGACGCCGCCGGCGTACGCCGACGAAGGCGAACGGCATCGCCACCAAGTGTTCAGGATCAGCAGCCCGGAGATCACCGAGTCCAGCTCGCTGTTCGTCAGCACTGCCCACCCCGGCCTCGTCTACACCATGAACGACTCAGGCGACACGCCCACTGTGTACGTCCTCCGCAGGGGAACCGGGTCGCTGGTCGGCAGGACAACGCTTGCCGGCGTCAGTTCAGTTGACATCGAGGCGCTCGCCGGTGGCGAGGAGGGGTCGCTCGTCGTGGCAGACATCGGGGACAACGAGGCCGAACGCGACGGCATCAGCGCCTATCGGCTCCCTCAACCGCAGCCGGGGCGGCACTTCGTCGCCGCCGACGGAGTCCGGCTCGAGTACGTCGACGGTCCGCGTGACGCCGAGGCCGCCCTGTACGACGCCCGGACCGGGCGCCTCTACGTGGTGAGCAAGGAGTTCGCGGGTGCATCGGTGTACGTGACGGCCCCCAACGTCTTCGGCAGGTCGAAGACGATGCTTCGACCGATCGCGAAGGCGCCAGCGATTGCCACCGACGCGACCCTGCTGCCAGGTGGTGAGCGAGCGGTGATCCGCACGTACGCAGGCGCGGTCATCTACAGGTTCCCGTCGTTCGAGCGGGTGGGAGCGATGGACCTTCCGCGAACGGAGCAGGGAGAGTCGATCGCCGCCCCTCCGTCCGGGAGGGTCGTCTGGGTGGGCACCGAGGGTGAGCGGTCCCCGGTGATCGCCGTCCGGCTGCCGCGCCCGACCCCATCCGCGCAACCTCCTCCTCCGTCGCCCACCGCCTCGACGACTCCGCCGTCAGACGGTGATGCGGTGGACGCGCGTGACCGGTTTCGCGGCACGGCCGAGATTGTGCTTGCGGGCTCCGTAGTCGGGCTGCTTGTCGTGACGGCACTGCTGGTGATTGTGCTGCTACGGCGACGCCGTCCCGGCTGA
>JAUJOO010000001.1:492684-519478 GCA_030447585.1 Nocardioidaceae bacterium
GCTTCTGGGCGGGTACGACATCGGCCACCGCGACGAGAGGAGCCTCGATGGCCGACCGACAAGGCCTCCGCTTTGGCTACACCTTGATGACAGAGCAGTCAGGTCCGAAGGCGCTCGTGGAGTACGCCGCAACGGCTGAGCAAGCCGGCTTCGACTTCGAGGTCATGAGCGACCACTACTTCCCCTGGCTCGACGAACAAGGCCATGCGGCGTACGCCTGGAGCCTGCTCGGAGCGGTGACCCAGGTGACCGAGCGGGTGGAGCTGATGACCTACGTGACCTGTCCGACCATGCGGTACCACCCCGCCGTGGTAGCGCAGAAGGCGGCGACGATCCAGCTCCTGAGCGATGGTCGTTTCACGCTGGGTCTGGGATCGGGGGAGAACCTCAACGAGCATGTGGTGGGGACGGGCTGGCCGCCGGTCAACGTCCGGCACGAGATGCTGGTAGAGGCGGTCGAAATCATCTCCGCCCTGTTCGACGGCGGTTACGTCAACCATGCCGGTGTCCACTACCGTGTCGACTCCGCCAAGCTGTGGGACCTGCCCGACAAGCGGGTGCCCATCGCGGTGGCCGTGTCGGGAAACCAGTCGATCGACACCTTCGCGCCGATGGCTGACCACATGGTGGCCACCGAGCCGAACGAGGAGGCTCTCGCCCGGTGGGACAGCGCCTCAGGCGGAGAGTCTCGCAAGATCGGTCAGGTTCCTGTTTGCTGGGGTCCCGACCGCGATGCCGCCGTGGCGAGAGCGCATGACCAGTTCCGGTGGTTCGCCGGAGGCTGGAAGGTCAACACCGAGCTGCCGAGCACGACGGGCTTCGCAGGCGCGAGCCAGTTCGTCAGACCCGAGGACGTCGCGGACTCGATCGTGTGCGGGCCCGACCTTGGTGCGCTGGTGGAGGCGGTGAAGCCGTTCGTCGACGTCGGCTTCACCGACGTGGCGTTGGTCCAGGTCGGCGACGAGTCGCAGCGCGACTTCCTGCGGTTCGCCGAGGCGGAGCTACTGCCGGCCCTGCGGTCGGCGTACGCCTGACTTGCTCCGCTGGTGGCTGGCCGGCCGGTGTCGCCCAGAGCAGGGGTTGCTCAGAGGTGGGCGACGGTCCAGTCGACGCAATGCGTCAGCGCCTCGACGTCAGCCGGCTCCACTGCGGGGAACGTGGCCACTCGCAACTGGTTGCGGCCGAGCTTGCGGTAGGGCTCGACGTCGACGATGCCGTTTGCTCTGAGCACCTTCGCCACCGCCACCGCATCGACGGAGTCGTCGAAGTCGACGGTAGCCACCACGAGCGACCGGTCAGCGGGCTCGACCACGAACGGCGTGGCGTACTCGGACTTGTCCGCCCAGCTGTACAGCCGGCGCGACGACTCGGAGGTCCGGGCGACGGCGCCGGCGAGGCCGCCGAGGCCGTTGAGCCAGTCGGTCTGCTCGGCCAGCAGGTACAAAGTTGCCAGCGAGGGGGTGTTGTACGTCTGGTTGAGGGTGGAGTTGTCGACGGCGGTCTGGAGGTCCAGGAACGCCGGGATCCACCGACCCGAGGCCAAGATCTCGGCGGTCCGTTCAAGGGCTCGGGGCGACATCAGCGCAACCCAGAGCCCTCCGTCAGCTGCCAAGCACTTCTGTGGCGCGAAGTAGTACACGTCTGTCGTGCTCACGTCGACGGGCAGCCCTCCTGCGCCGGAGGTGGCGTCGATCAGGACGAGAGCGTCATCGGCTGCGCCCTCCACCCGGTGCACTGGCGCCATGACTCCGGTCGACGTCTCGTTGTGCGGCCACGCGTAGGCGTCGACCCCCTCCTCGGCGACCGGCTCGGGCCGGGTGCCGGGGCGGGAGCTGATCACCGTCGGCTCGTCCAGGAACGGCGCTGCCCGCGACGCCGAGGCGAACTTGGCCGAGAACTCACCGAACGACAGGTGCTGGCTGCGAGCGCGGATGAGCCCGAAGGTGGCGATGTCCCAGAAGGCCGTCGCCCCACCGTTCCCCAGCACTACCTGGTAGCCGTCGGGCAGGCGAAACAGCTCGGCGAGACCCTCTCGTACCCGGCCGACGACATCTCTGACCGTCGACTGGCGGTGGGATGTCCCGAGGTACGACGAGCCGGTGGCTGCCAGCGACTGGAGAGCCTCGACCCGCACCTTGCTCGGGCCCGACCCGAACCTGCCGTCGGAGGGCAGCAGCTCGGGCGGGATGACCAGACTCGGCATCAGCGACGATCCTCCCAGGACTGCTGCCACCCCTCGATGGAGTCGGCCGGGCGAGACGGCGGCCCGGTGTAGTGAGCGGATGGCCGGATCAGTCGACCGGTCTTCTTCTGCTCCAGGATGTGTGCGCTCCATCCCGCGGTGCGGGCGCAGGTGAACATCGAGGTGAACATGGAGGGCGGCACCTGGGCGAAGTCGAGCACGATCGCCGCCCAGAACTCCACGTTCGTCTCGAGCACCCGGTCGGGACGACGCTCACGAAGCTCGGTGAGGGCCGCCTTCTCCAGCGCGTCGGCGACCTCGTAGCGGGGTGCGGACAGCTCCTTGGCGGTACGCCGCAGGACGCGTGCCCGGGGGTCCTCCGCGCGGTACACGCGGTGCCCGAAGCCCATCAGCCGCTGCCCGCTGTCGAGCAGCTCCTTGACGTACGACGCCGCCTCACCTCGCTTCTCCACCTCGTCGATCATGCCGAGCACCCGAGAAGGTGCACCACCATGCAGCGGGCCGGACATGGCCCCTACCGCCGCTGACAGGCTTGCGGCGGCGTCCGCACCAGTCGACGCCACGACGCGTGCGGTGAAGGTGGAGGCGTTCATCCCGTGCTCGGCGGCGGAGGTCCAGTAGGCGTCCACTGCCTGGATGTGCTGGGGATCCGGCTCGCCGCGCCAGCGGCGCAGGAAGCGCTCGGGGATCGTGCTTGCCTGGTCGATCTCGCGCTGCGGGACCATCGGCAACCCAACCCCGCGCGCCGCCTGGGCGACGTAGGAGAGCACCATCACCGCGGTGCGGGCGAGGTCCTCGCGAGCTCGGTCGGTGTCGATGTCGTAGAGCTGCCGCATGCCCCACGCTGGAGCGATCATGGCGATCGCGCTCTGTACATCGACGCGGATGTCACCCGAGTGGACCGGGATCGGATACGGCTCGGCTGGAGGGAGACCCGGCTCATAGGTCCCGTCGACAAGCAGGCCCCACACCTTCTCGAACGGGACGCGACCGACAAGCTCCTCGATGTCGACGCCGCGGTACCGCAGTGCGGATCCCTCCTTGTCGGGTTCGGCAATCTCGGTCTCGAACGCTACGACGCCCTCGAGCCCGTGATGGACCTCGACCATGCTCACTCCCAACCGTCGACACTCACCCGGTGCGGTGCCTGCCCCGGATATTGTTCACTGCGCTCGAAGCCGGCCCCCGGTCAGGGTGCCAGGCGCTCCAGCGACCATGTCGTCTCGTCCACTCGCCCGAACCTGAGGCGGTCGTGCATGCGGCCGGGGCGGCCCTGCCAGAACTCCACGGTGTGTGGGCGGACGAGGTAGCCGCTCCAGTGCGGTGGCCGGGGGACGACCTCGACGTCCGAGAAGCGGTCGAACTCGGAGGCGTAGCGGTCGGCGAGGAACTGACGGCCCGTCACCACCTCGGACTGCGGTGACGCCCACGCGCCGAGCTGCGCGCCCCGCGGGCGGGACCGGAAGTACGCGTCCGCCTCTTCATCCGCCACCACCTCGGCCGTGCCCTCCACCCGGACCTGGCGTTCGAGCGGGTGCCAGGGGAAGAGGAGGGCACAAGCTGGGTTCGCGGCAAGCTCTCGTCCCTTGCGGGAAAGTGTGTTTGTGTAGAAGACGAACCCTCGTCGGTCGACGGTCTTGAGCAGCACCATGCGAGAGGACGGGACCGGGCCGTCGCAGGTCGACACGACCATGGCGTTCGCCTCGTGGAGGCCTGCGGCAGCCGCGTCACGGTGCCAGCGGACGAAGGCGATGATCGGATCAGCCCCGAGGTCTGACTCGACGAGTCCGCGGTCCTCGTACTCACGTCGCATGGCGGCGAGGTCGCGGTCCGGCTCGGGCGGCATACCGGCGAATCTACCGACTGGCCTACCGGTTGCGGTCGTGGCAAGCCCGCGGGCTGGCGCGGCACTGGGGCCACGGCTGGACGGACAGATCCAGCACCCGCGGGCTCGGGTAGCCAACGTGGATTCGCTACGCGGTCCGATGGTTGCGACTGCCTAGCGGCTAGCCACCTCACAAGTCCAACTAGAACACATCCGGTGGACCACCTCCTCTCATGTGTAACCACAAAATACGTCGGCATCCCGCTACGGACAAGACCATTTCAGGTGGTCGTCGCGCGATGTCCGGCTGCCCGGCCCTCCGGGCGACCTTGGTCGCTGAAAGCACCTACAGTTGCGCCGTGGCGAGCGGGCTGCGGAAGGCTCTGACGGACATCCGGCCGCTCCAGGCGTCCGCGGACTACCGCCGCCTCTGGATCGGCAACACCGTGGGCCAGCTCGGGCAGCAGATGACGGTCGTGACGATCGCGATCCAGGTGTACGCCTTGACGCACTCGACCTTCTCCGTGGGACTGGTCGGATTGTTCGGGCTCGTGCCACTGATCGTGTTCGGGTTGTACGGCGGCGCCTTCGCCGATGCCTTCGACCGGCGCAAGCTGGCGCTGGTCGCGTCGTTGGGGCTTTGGTCGCTCTCGCTGGTACTGGTGGCCCAGGCCGCGTTGGACCTGCGGTCGGTGGCCGTGCTGTACGCCGTGGTTGCCGTGCAGTCGGCCTGCTATGCCATCAACAACCCAACCCGCAGCGCGATCATCCCGCGACTCATCCCAGCTGACCTGCTGCCGGCGGCGAACGCGCTCAACATGGCGTCGTTCAACGTGGGCTTCACGGTGGGGCCGCTGCTGGGTGCCCTCGCCATCGGTGCCTGGGGGTACACCGCGGCGTACGGAATCGACGCGATCACCTTCACCGCTGCCCTCTACGCGCTGTTCCGGCTGCCGCCTATCCCGCCCGAGCCGCTCGACGGCCAGCAGCTGACCCGGCCCGGCCTGCGCTCCGTCATCGAGGGGTTCGGCTTCTTGCGCCGCGCCCCCAACCTGCGCATGACGTTCGTGCTCGACCTTCTGGCGATGGTGCTGGCTCAGCCCCGGGCGCTGTTTCCGGCGGTTGCCGGGGGCTTCTTCGGGGGTGGCGTCAAGACGGTCGGCCTGCTCCAGGCAGCACCGGCGATCGGGTCCCTCTTGGCGTTCGCGTTCTCAGGCTGGGTCGGCAAGGTGCGGCGCCACGGAGTCGCCATCGCCGTGTCGGTCGTGGTGTACGCGGCGTCGGTACTCGCGTTCGGGTTCACCCGCGCACTGTGGCTCGGTGTGTTCTTCTTGGCGATGAGCGGGGCCGCCGACATGATCAGCTCGGCGTACCGGTCGACGATGCTGCAGGTGGCCGCCCCGGACAACCTCCGCGGGCGGCTGCAGGGGGTCTTCACCGTCGTCGTGGCCGGCGGACCGCGGATGGGGGACTTCGTGGCCGGGTCGACGGCCGCCCTCACCACGCCGACGATAGCGCTGGCGGCGGGTGGTCTCATCTGCATGCTCGGGGTCATGGTGACTTGCGCACGCGAGCGGCAGTTCCTGGCGTACGACGCCCGCCAACCCACCCCGTGACCACGTCAGCTCCCGTGGTGACCCGCTGTCCGGCGAAACCATGCGGCGGTGTCGGGAGGGACCGTGCCGGCCGTCACAGCCGAGTCGTCGCCCGAGCTGATCAGCAGGTCACCCAGCCCGCGGCTCGCGCTTTCTCCCGCTGCTGTCAGCCGCGAAAGACTGACCGCCCGCTTCCCGCAGTTCAAGACACAGGTGAGGCCAGGCTCGCGCTCGATGACGAGGACGCCGGGCGGGGTCCGGGGGAGTCGTACCTGTCGGTCAAGCTGCCCCACGAGGGTCCGCCGTGCAGCGAGTGCGCGTCGAAAGAAGTTGAGCGTCGAGCTGGCGTCGTTGTCCTGCGCCTCGACGGTCAGGTTGCGCCATGAGGAGGGCTGCGGCAGCCACGGCGTCGTGCCGTCGGCGCCGAACCCGTATGGGGGCTTAGTGCCTGCCCACGGGATCGGGACCCGGCATCCGTCGCGACCCACCCCTCCTCCACGCAGCCACGCCGGGTCCTGACGGTGCTCCTCGGGAACCTCCGCCTGAGGCAGGCCGAGCTCTGCCCCCTGATAGATGTACGACGACCCCGGCAAGGCGAGCATCGTCAGCGTGGCCGCCCGGGAGCGCGCGACGCCCGCCTCACCGTCGCCGTACCTCGTGACCTCCCGGACGACGTCGTGGTTCGACAGCACCCAGGTCGGCGACGCCTCCACCGCTCCCACAGCCCTCAGCGTGTCCGTGATCACCTTGCGGAAGGAGGCTGCTGACCACGGCGCCAGCAGCCAGTGGAAGTTGAACGTCTGCTGGAGCTCGTCGGGGCGGATGTAGCGCGCCATCGCCTCCTCGTCTGCGACCCATGCCTCCGCGATCGCCATCCGGTCGCCGTCGTACTCCTCGAGGATCTGGTGCCACCGGCGGTAGACGGAGTGGACCTCGGGCTGGTCGTGGTACGGCGCCACCAGGCCGCCTCGCCGCCGGGCGTCCGGGAGGCCCTGTTCCTTGTAGAGCGAGTGCGCGACGTCGATGCGGAAGCCGTCGACCCCACGGTCGAGCCAGAACCGCAGGACGGACTCGTACTCGTCGCGGACCTCCTTGTTACGCCAGTTGACGTCCGGTTGCGAGCGGTCGAAGAGGTGCAGGTACCACTGACCATCCTCCAGCTGGGTCCACGCCGGCCCCCCGAAGTGAGACAGCCAGTTGTTAGGCGGCTTTCGACCGCCTCGCCCCGACCCGTCAAGGAAGATATAGCGCTCGCGGGCCCTGCTGCCGGGCTTCGCCGCAACCGCCTCTTGGAACCAGGGGTGCTCGCTCGACGTGTGGTTGGGCACGATGTCGACGATCACCCTGATGCCCAGCACATGCGCCTCGGTGAGCAGCGCGTCGAAGTCGTCCAAGTTCCCGAAGCGGACGTCGACGTTGCGGAAGTCCGCCACGTCGTACCCGTGGTCATGCTGGGGTGAGGTGTAGAAGGGCGTCAGCCAGACGGCGTCGACGCCCAGCCGCGCGAGGTAGGGCAACCGCGACCGGATCCCCTCGAGGTCGCCGATCCCGTCACCGTTGGCGTCAGCGAAGCTGCGCACGTAGATCTGGTAGCAGACTGCGTCGCGCCACCACGGCGGCTGGGTCACCTGCGGCGTGGCAGTGTGCATCAGGCCGTGATGCCGACCGGCCGCTGGAACATGGCTGGATCGACCGCGATCCAGACGTGCTCGGCCCGTGCGAGCCGGGTCCCCGCTTCATCGAAGAGGGCGGTGGCGGTGAACGTCTTGCGACCTTCCTCGCCGACCAGCTGCCCGGCCACGACGTAGTCGCGGCCGATCGCGACCCGCTCCTCGCATACCGCTGTCATCGTCCCCAGGACGAGTGGCCGCTCGTCCACGTCGGACGTCCAGGCCCCAGGGCAGTCGAGCGCGGACCAGACGAACTCTGGCGCCACGGCGCCGCTCGCGTCACCGGCAAGACTCGCGTCCGGGCTCCATACGCACGCCGTCCGCCCGTTCTCGTAGGCGCCCGGGGACAGGCGGAGGCCGTCTCCGGCGGGTCTCGCCGGCCCGCAGACGAAGCACGTAGGGAACGGATGCTTGACGAGGCCGCGGTACGCCGGCTCGGCCGCACGCGCCGCCTCAAGGGTCACCGCCGGCACCGCTGGCCAGGCGAAGGTGGCAGGGCCGGCCTCGGCGATAACCTGGCCGCCGCCGACCAGGCGCACGCGCGGCCCGTCCGTCTCGATCTGGAGCTCCGTCTCCAGCGGAGGTGGCTGACGCAGCAGAACGGCGACCGGTTCCTCGACCGTGCCGACGTACGACGCCAAGCGCCCGGAGACGTACCCGCCGTTGCCCGAGCCCGCCGGGCCTATGAACCGGCTGCTGATGGTAAGGGTCGCCATGACTGGGCAGGCTATCCGGCCGGAGCCGCCGGCGGTGAGGTGGTCTCAGCGGTCGGCGGCCACGGCCACGAGCGTGTCGAGCACTGTCGCGATCACCCGGTCGGTCTGTGCGCCGGCGCGGACCGCCGCGAAGATCAGGCGGCTTGCCGGCGTGCCCACCACCGGGCACACGGCGACAGCGTCGACGGGCAACGGCTGTGCGAGTCGCGGGATCAGAGCGACTCCGCAGCCGGCGGCGACGAGGGCGGCCACCGCTCCCCACTCCGTGCTGCGGTGGGTGATCTGCGGGCTGAAGCCAGCGGCGGCGCACACGCTCAACAGGATCTGCGAACAAGGGTCTCCAGGGCCTGAGCCCACCCAGGGCTCTGCGGAGAGGCTCTCCAGGCGCAAACCGTGCGGGCGGGCAAGCGGGTGGCCGATGGGTAGGACCGCGTCGAGCGGGTCCGCCAGCAGGTCGACTCGGTGGTAGCGCGGGTCATGTCGAGGAGGGCCGTCCTGGTAGTCGGACGACACGACCACGTCGAGCTCGCCGACGTCGAGCGAGGTGAAGACCGCCGGTGGCTCAGACTCGACGATCTTCATCGCGATGCCGGGATAGGCGACGGCTATCCGCTCGAACGCCGGCGCCACCAACGACGCCACCCCGGTGGACAGTGCGCCCACGTGGACTTCGCCGATGGTCCCCTCGCCCCAGGCCGCCAGATCGGCGCGGGCACGCTCGAGCTGCTCATGGACGACGACGGCGTGGGAGAGCAGTACCCGTGCCTGACCGGTGAGCCGGACTCCCCGACCTTGCTTCTCCAACAGCGGCGCGCCGACCTCGCGCGCAAGTCCGGCGAGCTGCTGGGAGATGGCGGACGGCGTCAGGTGAAGTGCCCTGGCGGTCGCCGCCACAGTGCCGCGCTGGTCGAGTTCTTGGAGCACCCGCAGACGACGAAGATCAATCGTGAAGTCGTTGCTACCGGTTCGCATGAAGAGATTCTAGATGGACTGAAGATTGGCCGCCGCTCACAATGGAAAGGTGAGTCGTCGCGCCGTTGTCCTCTTCGTCGCCCTGAGCCTCGCCTGGGGCATCCCGTACCTGTTGATCAAGGTGGCGGTGGAGGAGCTGTCACCTGCCGAGCTGGTGCTGGCCAGGACCGTGCTGGCCGCCGCGCTGCTCCTGCCGGTCGCGGTGGCCCGCGGCGCGGTTGTGCCGGTGCTGCGCCGGTGGCGATGGCTGCTGGCGTTCACGGTCGCCGAGATCGCGGTGCCGTGGGTGGCGCTCGGCAGCGCGGAGCAGCGCTTGTCGAGCTCGACTACAGGGTTGTTGATCGCCGCCGTACCTCTCGTCGGCGTGGCGCTGGCGTTGGCGTCCGGGCGCGCCGAGCGGCTCAGCGGTTCCGCTTGGATGGGCATCGGGCTGGGTGTGGCCGGTGTTGCCGGGTTGGTCGGCTTCGATGTGGGCGGATCCGATCTCGGCGCGGTGGCCGAGATGGGGATCGTCGTCGTCGGGTACGCCGTGGGACCGGCGATTCTCGCCCGGCAGCTGCGCGGCCTCCCCGGAATCGGCGTGATGTCGCTCGCGCTGACCCTGGCCGCGGTCATGTACGTGCCGATCGTCTTGGTCGGCGACGGGGTGCCGTCGGCGATCCCCTCCGCAGAGGTGGTCTGGTCTGTGGTGTTGCTCGCTGTCGTCTGCACAGCGGCAGCGTTCCTGATGTTGTTCGCACTGGTCGCCGAGGTGGGCCCGGTGCGAGCCACCACGATCACCTACGTCAACCCTGCCGTCGCGGTGGTCGCCGGGGCGGCGTTCCTGAACGAACCGGTGACGGTGTGGAAGGTGGTCGGTTTCCTGCTGGTCGTGACCGGCTCGTACCTCGTGAACCGCCAGCCCCGCCCCGCCGGACCTCAGCCCGTCGCCTCTGCCGGCGCGGCCCAGCCCGTCGACTGCCGATGACTGGCGCCGTGCGCAGCTGCCGCGGCGAGCCCGAACCTCATCGGGACCAGGTCTGAGGAGCGCAGGCGGTGGTGTGGCCGGCGGGTACCTGTCGCCAGGGTTTTCGCCTGGGTTAGGAGTCCACCCATTTCGCGACAAGGGCTCGAACGGCCGCGAGTTACTGCTGTTGGTGTCAAGGTGGCCATGCGACACAATGACGGGGCACGTTAGGCGACGGCGACAGGTGGAGACGTGGAGTGACCGATCTCATCGACACCACCGAGATGTATCTGCGCACGATCTTCGAGCTCGAGGAAGAGGGCATCGTCCCGCTGCGCGCCAGGATCGCCGAGCGCCTTCATCAGTCAGGTCCCACCGTGAGCCAGACCGTGGCGCGGATGGAGCGCGACGGGCTGCTGACAGTGGAGGGCGACCGTCACCTCGAGTTCACCGACCAAGGCCGCAGCCTTGCCACACGTGTGATGCGCAAGCACCGGCTTGCCGAACGCCTCCTCATCGATGTGATCGGCCTCGAGTGGGAAGATGTCCACGCCGAGGCGTGCAGGTGGGAGCACGTGATGTCGGAGACGGTCGAGCGCAGGCTGATCGAGCTTCTCGACCACCCCACCGTCTCGCCGTACGGCAACCCGATCCCCGGCCTGGCCGAGCTCGGCGGGGGACTCGAGGAGGAGAAGTTTCTCGCCGGAGTGGAGGCGCTGGCTGATGTCGCCGCCGACAGCGAGCAGCGCGTCATCGTCGGCCGGATCGCGGAGCCGATCCAGACCGACGAGGTACTCATGTCGGCGTTGCGGCGGGTCGGCGCGCTTCCCGGGCAAGTGCTCACGGTGGCGCGCTCGGGCAGCGGCGTGATGGTGGCAAGCGGTGGGGAGTCTGCTGAGATCGGCGCCGATGCAGCCAGCCACCTGTTCGTACGCCGGCTCTGAACAGACTCCGCCCCGTTAGCCGCCGGCGGGTACCGATGCGCCCGTGCACCTGTTGCTCTCGCGTCCTTGAGGTGCTGCGATGAACAGTCCGTTCCAGGGCCTGCCGCGAGACGTCGCCGTCCTCGTCGCGGTGGCGGTCGCGGTGGCGGTCGGCTTCGGGGTAGTGGCGCCGGCGATCCCCGAGTTCGCTCGTTCCTTCGGCGTAGGCAAGACCGCCGCGGGAGCGGTCATCTCGGCGTTCGCGCTGATGCGGTTCGTGTCGGCTCTGGGCGGCGGCAGACTTGTCGACGCCTTCGGGGAGCGGGTCATCCTGGCGTCGGGGATCGGCATCGTGGCGGTGTCGACGGGCCTCGCGGGGCTGGCTCAGAACTATCCCCAGCTCCTCATCCTGCGAGGCATCGGCGGGATCGGGTCGGCGATGTTCACGGTGGCTGCCAGTGCGCTGCTCTTCCGCGTGGTGGAAGGGAGCAGTCGAGGGCGAGCCAGTGGCCTCTTCCAGTCCGGTTTCCTGATTGGCGGGTTGCTCGGTCCACTCGCGGGGGGATTCCTCACCGACTACTCGTTGCGGCTGCCGTTCTACGTGTATGCGGTCTCACTCATCGCAGCCGGCGGCATCGGATTCCGCTTCCTCAGCTCGACACGGGCGCGGTCAGCTGCTGTGACAGCCGACTCCGACGGCCCGGAAGAGCAGGAGATGCCGGTCACCTCCGTTGCCGAGGCTTGGTCGCATCCGGCGTACCGGGCGGCGGTGGTGGCGAACTTCGCCACCGGCTGGACGCTGTTCGGGGTGCGGATGAGCCTGGTCCCGTTGTTCGTCACCGAGGGCATGCTCCAACGGCCGGTCTGGACGGGTGCCGGGTTCCTCTGCTCCTCGGTCGCGCAGGCGCTCCTTCTTGTGGTGGCGGGCCGGTACGTCGACCGGCGTGGACGCAAACCCGCCATCATCGTCGGCTCGCTGGTATGTGGGCTCGGCTACCTCATCCTCGCCACGTCCACGTGGTTGCCGGCCTTCCTGGTCGCCATGTCCGCGATCGGCGTGGGTGGTGCGTTCCTGGGCACCGGCCCGGGTGCGGTGGTGGGAGACGTGATGCGAGGCCGCGGCGGACGTGTCGTTGCCGTCTTCCAGATGTCGTCCGACCTCGGCGCGATCACGGGGCCGCTGGCGGCCGGCTTCCTGGCAGACTCCGTGTCGTTCAGCTCCGCATTCTGGTTGTGCGCTGGGGTGTTGTTCACCGTCACAGCCCTCGCCCTACGCATGCCGGAGTCGATCGACCGCTGACCAACCGTCTCAACTGGTGCCGCGTCTATCCTGGTCCGAAGACTTAGGGGCGGTGTGATGGCGCAGAGCCGGCGACTGCGTGCGAGCCGGTGGCTCGCAGTCGCCGCATGGATCGTGACTGCCACCGGCTGCGCAACTGATCCCGCGCCCAGGCCGCCACAGGTGACAGCTCCCTCGCCGAAGCCAGCACCCGGAAGCTGCGGAACGCTGAGCATCGCCTACGACCCAGCGAACGGCTACGAGGCCAGCGCGTTCATCATTGGAAGACTTGCCTCCTCGGAGCTCGACTGCGAGGTCAACTACGTCAAGACGACGTCGCGGCGGGCCTGGCGTTTGGTGGCCGAAGGCGAGGCGGACGTCTACCTCGACGCCTACGGGGATACCGCCGCGACCCGGGCGCTGACCGTCGAGGGAGGCCCGGTCACAGTGCTCGGCCCGAACGGGGTTCCGGGCGGTGTAGATCTGCTGGCGCCGTTCTTCCTGCAGGACGGCGGGGTCCAGACTGCAGGGGACCTCGACCAGCTTCCGCGCCGCTACTACGCGGGGGCCACCCCGTCGATCTCCACTGTGCCGCCCCTGCTGCCGCTCGCCGAGGCCTTCGTCGAGTCGCAGCGGCTGGATTTCAACGTGAGGGACTTTTCGGTCACGCATCCGGGTTCGGGTATGGCTGACCTCTTGCAAGCGCCGAAGCTCTACGATGCCAGCCTGACGCCGGGGTTCTTCCTCGTTGAGGGTCCGCGCGCGTTCCTCGGCTCGGGTCCGGGCCGGTACTCCATCGAGATCCCGGACACTCCTGCCGGCCAGTGCCTGCCGAAGGCGCCGGCAACGGTGTGCACGTTCGAGGACTTCGACTACATGAAGATCGTCAGCACCAGGTTTGCCCGCTCGAACAGCCCGGCATACAACCTGGTGTACAACTACCGGCTGCCCGCTCCTCAGGTGTCAACGATCCTCGATCTCGTCGAGCTGAGTGGGTTTCAAGTCGGCGAGGCGGACGTGGTGTCGTGGATCAACACCCACCCGAAGGTGTGGAAGCGCTGGCTCAATTGACCCGAGCCAGCGCGCCCCGCATCTATTGAGGTTTTGCTACTTCACGTTGAAGATGGTGACGCCTCCAGGGCCTACCAACAAGCCGACCACGATCAAGACGATTCCCATAACCAGCTGACGCCGCACGATTGCGACGATTCCGGCGATCACGAGGACGACGGCGATGATCCAGAGCAGAGTTGCCATGTGTAGTTGCCTCCTTCGCGATGGCAGTTCCCGTAGCCGGGCGTCCTAAACGTCGGTCCGCTCAAGGCGCCTGGCCGCCGGCCTCAGCGCGGATTGCGGTCGAGTGTCTCGCGTTGGACCCGCTAGTGTCGAAGTGTCGGGCTCGGCACAGGAGGTAGTCATGGCAGCCGCTTCGAAGCGCGAGTCGCTCATCGTCGACGTGCTCATCGAGGCCTTCGAGCCACTGATGAAAGCCGACGCAGAGGGGTTCCGGACAAAGTTCCGCAAGATGGCGGCAGACCCGTTCGCGTTCTACCGCGGCAGTGCGTGCCTGTTCTACGCCGATATGGACAAGCTCAAAGACAAGTATGCCGACGAGCAGACGAGCCGGATCTGGATCCACGGAGACCTGCACGCGGAGAACTTCGGCACGTACATGAACTCGGAGGGCATGCTGGTCTTCGACGTCAACGACTTCGACGAGGCGTACCTCGGCCACTTCTCGTGGGACCTGCGCAGGTTCGTCGCGAGCCTGGCCCTGATGGGTTGGCAGAAGGCGCTGCCCGACGACGACGTGCGCGACCTGGCGACGCTGTACATGAACGCCTACGTCGAGCAGGTAGGTCACTACGTCGACCAGCCGAAGGACCACGCGTACGCCTTGCGGCTTGACAACACCGAAGGTGCGATCCACGACGTTCTTCGCAGTGCCCGGATGGCGAAGCGGGTAGCTCTGCTCGACGCGGTCACCGAGATCGTTGACCACGACAGGAAGTTCCGCCGCACCAGTGACGTCCGCGACCTCACCAAGGCCGAACGCAAGAAGGTGGAGGCGGCCTACAAGCGCTATCTCGAGACGATCCCCGCTGCTAAGCGGGAGCACCATGATGTGTTCTACGACGTCAAGGACATTGTCGGCAGGAAGGGTTTCGGCATCGGCAGTGCCGGCCTTCCTGCCTACAACATCTTGATCGAGGGGTACAACCAGGCTCTGGAGAACGACATCCTGCTCTCGATGAAGCAAGGCAACATCGCGGCGCCGAGCCGGGTGCTAAGCGGCAAGGATATCCAGAAGTTCTTCGAGCACGAAGGGCATCGAACGGTCGTCAGCCAGCGAGCGCTACAGGTCCACACGGACTCCTTCCTCGGGCACACCACCATCGACGGGGTCGGCTTCGTCGTCTCCGAGCAGTCGCCCTACGAAGCCGACCTCGACTGGTCGGACATCACCGAGCCCGAGGAGATGGCCCCCGTCCTCGACTCGCTCGGGCGGGCGACGGCAAAGATCCACTGTGTATCGGACGATGACAGTGAGGAGCATCTGGTGGAGTTCTCGACCGAGCACGCGATCTCGGGTGTCATCGGCGAGGACTCGACACAGTTCGTCGAAGACATCGTCGACTTCGGCATGTCCTACGCAGTGAAGGCACGCAAGGACCACGCACTGTTCGTCGAGGCGTTCAGGAGCGGCAAGTTCGACCTGGTGTCGGCGACCTGAGACGAAAGTCCTGAAGCCGGTAGCTGTTCCGCGACCGGGCACCACGAGAAAGCTCACGCTGTGGACCTTGGCGTTGGCACGGCTTACCGCTGGCGTCAAAACGACTTAAAGTGGATCCATGTGTCGCAACATCAAACCTCTCCACAACTTCGAACCGCCGGCCACGCAGGAAGAGCTACGTGCTGCCGCCACCCAGTTCGTCCGCAAGGTATCAGGTATGACCAAGCCGTCCACGGCGAACGCCAAAGCGTTCGACCGAGCTGTAGCGGACGTGACGGCCGCCACCGAGCATCTGCTGGACAGCCTCGTGACGAGGGCTCCCACGCGTGACCGCGAAGTGGAGGCCGCCAAGGCAAAGGAGCGCAGCCGGCGGCGCTACGCGACGCCCGCCTAGGCAGTCCTTTCTCAGTACGTTCCTGGCGACGAGGTGGTCGTGCTGTCGGTGTCCGGCTGGATGCTCGCTGTGTCGGAGAGGCCGGAGGCGGTGGTCGGCGTGGTTTCTGTCGTCGGGGTGGTTCCGGTGGTCGGCGTGTTTCCTGTCGTCGGCGTAGTGCCGGGCATCGGCGTGGTTCCGGGAGTCGGCGTGGTTCCGGTGATCGGCGTAGTGCCGGTCGTCGGGCTGGGTTGACTGGTCTCTGAGTCGTCGCTGCGACTGACCTTGGACTGGACCGCGCTGGCGGTCTTCTTCGCGGCGTCACCGAGCTTCTCGCCGACGACTGGCGCCTTCTCCCGAGCGAGGTGCTGTGCGTCCTGGGCGGCGCTCTGCACATTCGGGTTCGACCACAGCCGCTGGGCCTGGCTGCTGATCTGGTCGTATCGCTCGCGTCCGGCGCGAGCGCCGAGGACGTAGCCGGTGGCTCCGGCGGCGAGAAGTAGCAGCTTGCTCATGAGTGGTTCCTTTCTCTGCGGTCTCGTCGGCCCCAGAAGCGTCCTTGCGACGACAGGCCTGTGCCGTCCATGTTCCCCTCAGCGGTTGATCAAAACGTCCACCCTGCCGGCAAACCCTGCTACCGTCGATCCGGCGTGGACGTGGCGGTTGTCCGTCCGACTGTCTGCGCCGAGGAGGCCGAACTGTGAAAGCTCTCGACACGTTTGTCACGCGGCTCGAGGCGACGGAGGGCTCGACGCCATTGCCGCACCGCTTCGTGCCGTCGTCGGGCGGGTGGTCAGACCGACACCTGTTCGAAACCTGCTCAGTGGCACGTGGCTCGGCCACGCGCTCCATCCGGTGCTCACCGATGTGCCAATCGGTGCCTGGAGCATGGCGGCGCTCCTCGACCTCGTCGGCGGCAAGGACTCCGAGCCGGCAGCCGATCTCCTCGTTACTACCGGGATCCTCGCGGCGGTCCCGACCGCTGTCACAGGGCTGAACGACTGGTCGGACACGATGGGGGCAGCGTCGCGCGTCGGCATGGCTCATGCCAGCGCCAACGTGGCCGGCCTCAGTCTGTTCGTAGCGTCGCGGTTGGCTCGCGCAGGCGGTCATCGCAAGCGCGGAAAGGCACTTGCCTACGCAGGTGTTGCGGCTTTGGGAGTGGGCGGCTACCTCGGTGGTCACCTGAGCTACGTAAATGCCGTCAACGTGAACCACACCGCGTTCGAAAACCGCCCGGACGACTGGATGCCCGTTCTCGCGGACACCGAGCTGTTCGAGGGTCAGCCTCGCAAAGTTGCCCTCGAGGAGGCTGTCATCGTGCTCGTGCGAGACGGCGGTCAAGTGCACGCGCTGTCCAACCGGTGCAGCCATCTGGGCGGCCCCCTCAACGAAGGGGAGATCAGCGACGGGTGCGTGAAGTGCCCGTGGCATGGAAGCACCTTCCGGTTGGCCGACGGTCACGTCGTTCGAGGGCCGGCCACTGCTGCGCAGCCGACGTACGACGTCCGGACGCGGGACGGGCAGATCGAGGTGCGGGCGAGGGCCTGACCAAGGGTGAACGCTGCCTTCGCGGACCTCCTCGCTGCCAACCCGGTACGCGACGGACTTCCAGCTCGCCGGCTTCGATGGGGTTGCGCACGCTGGTGTGGCGGTGGTCACCTGCATGGACTCCCGGATCGACCCGCTGGGAATGCTCGGTCTCCGACCCGGCGACGCCAAGATACTGCGCAACCCCGGCGGCAGGGTCACCGACCAGGCACTGGGAGCCCTGGTCCTCGGGGTCAACCTTCTTGGCGTCGACCGGGTGCTCGTCATCCCGCACACCCGCTGCGCGATGGCGACGGCGACCGAGTCGCAGCTGAGGGAGCAGATCAGCGAGGCCAGCGGCCAGGATGCCTCGGGAGAGACGGTGGGGGCCGTCGAGGATCAGGTGGCAGCGCTGCGCGAGGACGTAGCTCGGGTGAGAGCGCACCCGCTGATAGCCGCGTCGGTGGCCGTGGGCGGCTTTCTGTACGACGTGGATACCGGCCGTCTCAGCCAGCTCGTCTAGTGGCCGCTCACGCCCGCCATCAAAGGACAAGCAGCCAAGGAACGGGTTTCCTACCTCCGCGCTCGGGTAACTGACTGATCCGGGGTCCTCGGATAGGCGGGAGTGGTGCGCGGATGGAGCCCATTCCGGAGTCTTTGGATGTGCTGAGGCAGCTGTCCGTCCCAGCGGAGAAGGACCTGGTCGGCGTTCTGCAGAGATCTGCCTCGCGGGTGGCCGAGGCGATTCCGGACTGCGTCGCAGTCAGCATCGCCTACCTCGAGGCGGATCTGACCTTCACGCTCATTGCAACCTCGGATCGACTGCGGGCGGTTGACGCCGCACAGTACCTGGAGGGTGGGCCGTGCCAGGCGGCGGCGCTCGACGGAGAGGTGGTCGATGTAGAGGACGTCCTCGACGAGGACCGGTGGCAGTTGTTCGCACAGGCCACCGCTGCCTACGGGGTGAGGAGCTCATTGTCGCTCCCGCTGCGCAAGGACGGGAGGCTGTACGGAAGCATCAACTTCTACGGCGGTACCACCTGCTGCTTCATGGGCCGCGAGCGGGAGCTCGCGGTCATGTTCGGCGCCTCGGTCGAGGATGCTGTGTCCAACGCTGACCTGGGCATGTCCTCGGTGGCTCGGGCCCAGCAGGCAGGGGTCAGGCTGCACAACCAGGACACCATCAACAAGGCCGTAGGGGTCCTGGCTGCGAGAGAGCGCATCTCAGTCGAGAAAGCACACGAACGGCTCCGCGAGGCAGCAAGACGCGCCGACATGCCGGTGTCAGCGGTTGCGGAGATGTTACTGGATGGGCTGAGCCACTGACGGCGGGCGAGGGAGCCCCGGCGCGGGCACGTCGGGCAGTCACCCCGCGGAACCACCGATGAAGCCCAGCATCTGCCTCTTCAGCGAAAGTCTCGCACCGTCGGGGGTCGGGCAGCACATGGTGACCCTCGCCGGCCAGCTGCGCGGCCGCTATGAGCTGTCGTTAGGCTGTCCCCCCAGCCCAGGGGGGCTTCGGCTGCTGAAGCGGGCAGAAGCCCTGGGGATCTCGACCCTTCCGCTCGAGGTCCGAGGTGAGCAGGACGACAGCGAGCGGTTGACGAAGTGGCTGCAAACCCGACGGGTTGATCTCTTCCACAGTCACGCGGGTGTCTCCTGGGAGGGACACGGCAGCATCCACACCGCCCGCGCCGCGGGGGTAGCCGTCGTACGAACTGAGCACCTGGCCGAGCTCACGTCTATTTTTTCGACCGAGCAGCTCCCCGACTTGGTCTACTCCCCGTATCACCGTGCCGGGAGACGTCTCGATGTCGGCGAGCTCAACCAGCTGGTCAGAGATCACCGCGCCGACTATCGACTGCTGACCGAGCAGATCGACCGGCTGATCTGCGTCTCCGAAGGGGTGCGCGACAGCCTGGTCGAGACGGGGGCGGTCCCGGTGGACAAGCTCCGCGTCGTACGCAATGGCATCGAGGCGCAGCCGGCCGTGTCCGGCCGTGCCGAGACTCGCCAGCGGTTGGGGATCGGTGCGGAGGCCAAGATCGTGCTCACCGTTGGACGGATGATCGACGTGAAGGCTCATCACCACCTGCTCGAGGCCGTTCCGGCAGTCGTGGAACGGCAGCCAACGGCAAGGTTCTTGTGGATCGGTGGCGGACCGCTCGAACAAGAGCTCGACGTCGAAGTGAGGAGGTTGGGACTCGAGGACTCAGTCATTCTGGCAGGTCAACGAGGTGACGTGCCCGACGTCATCGCGGCGGCTGACCTGTTCGTCTTGCCGTCACTTGTCGAGGGCTTGCCGCTTGGTGTGCTGGAGGCAATGGCAGCGGGCCTACCTGTCGTAGGGACACACGTGTGCGGGACGAGCGAGGTCATCGTCGACGGCGTGACGGGACGCCTGGTGGAGCCGGGTGGGCTCGCGGGGCCCGGCAACCCGGCACCGATGGCTGATGCCATCTTGGAGATCCTGCAGGATCCGCAGTTGGCGACACAGTGGGGCAGTGCTGGCAAGGCGCGAGTCGAACGTGAGTTCAGCGCCGAACGGATGGCCCGGGAAACCGCCGATGTGTACGACGAGCTCCTCGGGTGAGGAAACCGTCGGTTCTCAGCGCTGCGTCTTGGTCTTTTCGTTGGCGGCCGCAACGATCTCCTCGGCGACCACCCGCAGCTTGAGGTTCCCCGTCATGGAGACCCTGGCCAAGAACTGGAAGGCGCGGTGTTCGTCGAGCTCGTAGCGCTCCATCACGAGGCCGATGGCCTGGCCGATCAGCTTGCGGCTTGCCAGCGCCTCGGTGAGCTGTGTCACCGTTGCCGCATGTCCCAACGCCAAGGCGCCCTGGCTGGCGAACAGCTCCGCGATGGACAAAGCTTCCTCGTCGAAGGCGTTCGGCTGCCGTGAGTACAGGTTCAGCCCGCCGAAGGTCATGTCACCGGAGTACATCTCGTATGCCACCTGGGAGCCGATGCCGAACTCTCGCACCACGCGCGGCGCGTAGTGTGGCCATCTGGGGTCGGTGCGCAGGTCCCGACAGTGCACGATCGGCTCTCCACCTGCAGCGTCCAGACACGGGCCTTCTCCGAGCTCGTACTGCAGCTGGTCGACCCAGAGGCTGACTTCGCCGGTAGGGGCCAGCGTCTGGAACTTCCCCTCTGCGTCCTTCACCGAGACGCTCACGTAGTCCGCGCCCGGGATCGCGTCTTGGGCGGCGCGCGTGGTCAACGCCAAGGTCTCATCCCGGTCGGCCGGCGTACCACTGGCCTTGGCGAGCTGTGACATGAGGGAGAAGACTTGAGGTCGTTGGCCACTCATGTTGCTCCTCCGTCTTGGGGTACCTCGCCACCGAACCACTGGCTCGGCGCACGGTCACACAGCGACAGTCGGCCGCTGCTCGCAGTGACCGGCGAGTAAGGCACTCAGACTATCGTCCGAACGTAGTCAGCCGTCAAAGCAGGCATGTCAGCCACGGGAGAGCCTCGCGAGGTGCGCCACAGGGTTTCATCGTCCGCCCCGAGGGAACACATAGGCCAGAGGCGGTGGACCCGCGCCGCGACCCACAACGAGGAGACGCTCATGGCAACCAAGGTCGAGAAGACGATCACGGTCAACGTGCCGATCAGCACGGCCTACAACCAGTGGACCCAGTTCGAGGACTTCCCGCAGTTCATGAGCGGCATCCAGCAGGTGGAGCAGCTCGACGAAACGCGGCTCCATTGGGTTGCCGAGATCGGCGGGGTCAAGCGCGAGTGGTATGCCACCATCCTCGAGCAGCGGCCAGACGACAAGATCGCGTGGGCTGCGACAGAGGGGGCGACGAATGCTGGTGCTGTCTATTTCACTGCAGCCGGTGCTGGACAGACATCGGTGACGCTCGAGCTCGAGTACGAGCCGGAGGGCGTCGTCGAGCAGCTCGGAGACAAGCTGAACATCGTGAGCAGGCAGGCCGAGTCGGACTTGGAGAGGTTCAAGACCTTCATCGAGAGCCGCCACGACGAGACCGGAGCCTGGCGCGGCCGCATCGACGGTCCCGCCGTCGGTACCCCCGGTGTCGAGTCGGCGTCGTCTGAAGGCGACAGCGGAAAGGTGGGCATCTCAGGCAAGGCTGCAGCGGCTGGCGTGGCCGCCGCGGCCGCGGGTGTTGCGGCTGTGGTGGCAGCTCGGAGCGGGTCCGACGAGGACACCGAGACGTCGACGGAGACGGTAGAGGGGTATGACGCCCCCCCTGTTGAGGTCGTCGAAGAGACGACCTACATCGCAGGCCCAGCCACCGAAACGACCATCCCGGGTGCAGACCCGTACGGCGTTCCGGCAGCGCCAAGTGACGACGTGCTCCTGGGCGGCGCTGAGCACGACGGCGCGAGTCCGGCGACCGACGACAACGACGGACGTCCGCTCAGCTGACCGGACGTTGCGAGTGAGCCGCGCACATGGGCGAGGAGCAGGTGCGTCGACGCCGCAACGCGCGGAGGGTGTCACCCGTCCGGCCCGACCATCGCTGGCCGGTCGATAGCTGTCGGAACTGCGCGGCCCATCCAGCTGAGCACCAGAACGCCTGCGAGCGATGAGGCGGCAACCACCACCCAAGGGAGCCAGGGCGCAACTGCGAACAGCGCCACCACTGCTACCGCCAGCACTTGCGCGGTCGTGAACGCGTACTGGTAGGTGGCCATGTATCCGGCACGGCTGTCCCTCGGTGGCAGTGCTTCGGAAAGGGCGCCAGAGACGGGAAAGAAGATCTTGGTCCCCGCCACCATCAGAGCCCAACTGGCGAAGGCATACGGCACCAGCCAGTTGACAGGGATCCAGAGCATTGCCCCGGTGAGCACCCCCCATGCCACGTAGATCCAGGCACCGGCTTGCAGCGACCGGGTACGCCGGTAGCCGCGCAGCCGGTCCACGACCTTGACACCGTACACACTGGACAGCAGGGTCCCCGTGGCCAACAACGCGCCAGGTAACCAGGTCGGTCCATCGAGGACAGCCACGATGAAGTACGGCGTCCCCACCAGCGCGAAGTCGACGGCCAGCCCGACTAGGCAGGCGGAGAAGATCAGAGCCAGGTAGTTTCGGTCACGCAGCACGGTCAACGGGCCGACTGCAGGCGCCGCGTCGTGGTCGACAGGCTCGGTGACGACGAACGCGGAGAGCAGCAGCGCCGCGACCAGGAAGGTCATCGCGTCGAGGCCGACCAGCCACCGAAGTGCGGTGACGCTGTCCCGCGTCAGGATGACGGCAGCGACCAGGTTCCCCAGCCCGAAGGCGGCTGACCGCACCATCGCGACGAGCGCGAACGGACGCTCCTTCAGCTCGTTCGTGCTCACGTCCGCAATCAGCACGAACACCGAGCAGTAGAACAGCTGGGTGCCCACAGCCAACAGGCCCGCCGCGACGAAGACACCAACGGCGTTGCCGGCCAACACGTACCCGACGGCCCCGGCACCCTGCAACAACTGGGCCACCACGACGACGTACCTCGGGCCGAGACGGTGCGTGAGTCGGCCAGCCAACGGCGGCACGGCGAATCCCAGCATGGTGGCAGCTGCAACGACAATCCCCGCGGTATCCACGCCCAGCCCAACCACCCGAGTGGCGTACAAGAGAGCAAGCGGGAGGAAGAGACCGGATCCGAAGTTGTCGATGGCCAGGCCAGCCAGCAGCGCGAACCTCGACCGGTCCACCATCGGCCAACCGGAGCGCGTCACCGCTCAAAAGTACTGATCAAAGCGGCAGCTCACGTCACCGCCGACCAGTCAAGGGACTCGTGCACCACGACGAGTCGGGACCTAGCGTCGATCCGCGCTGCCGGCACCGGTAAGTCGCCCTGGCTGCTCTACTTCAACGTGGGCAGGCGCTGCCTCTGGTGCAGCACCTCCGCGAAGAGGTCGCCCTTCTCGGCGATGCGCCCAAGGATGGTGCGGATCGTGAAGCCCTCGGCCGACAAGTTGGGGTCGTCCAGCTCGTCCCACTCGATCGGCGCTGAGACTGGAGCGCCAGGCCTCCCGCCGTGCCACCAAGGACGAGGCTGCAGGCCTGACCATGCCGCTGAGCCCATTCCTGCACGACGTCCGCTACGAGGGTGCCGTCATGGTCGGCGGAGAGTTCCAAAGGCACGCCCGTCGCGTGAGCGACGTCAGTGCGGTGCATCCACGGGTCACGGGTCAGTATCACGTCCATCAGGAAGCCGACGGTCCACCGCTCAGCCGGGCTGTCTGGCCTCGTGCCCACCGGCTGCTCATCAGGCATTGTGCGGCGGCGAACGATCCCGGGTACGCGTCTCCGACCGCGGGCCGCGCGCGGACCTACGTCGGCGAAGCGGTCGATGATCTGCGGGGCGTCTCTCTTCGCGGTCGCTGACCTGCAATGCGGTTAGGCGTCGATGAATACGCCATGGGCTGCGCGTCTGGCCGTGCGCGTCTGGCGCATCTGCTCGCGGACAGACGCGGCCATCTCGCTATTCCGAGCATGTGACACGCGAGCGCCCGCACGTCCCAAGCGGGGCAATCCGTGGGAAGCGACCAGTCGCTTGACTTGAGTGAGCGCAGCTGCGTGAGCGCCCGGTCGTACTTCACGGCGGCCAGCCTCATTGCGACTGCGTGGTCCAGGGCTGGCTGGCGTCCCGGGCTCTTGCCGGTCGAGGCCCGGGTGGCCGGCTCGGCGCTCACTTCAGCCATCCGACAGATCGTGGAATCGTTGCCCCATCACGGCGAGAAGCTGGTTGAACGTTTGGCTCTGGTGTAACTTTCCAGATCCAGGTCGAGACCGGGGAACCGTGATCCCTGAATTGGTCAACCTTGGTGTGCATGACGGTTTCCTTTCCTAAGCGGTATTGCGCTCTTGGCTGTGTGCCTTGGTGCGTAGTGGGTGCAGTACATCTCCACGTGCTGCGGGAGCGTCGTGGTGAACGAGCCCTTCTCGAACGGCTCCTCTGGCGCGTTGGCTAGCTGCTGGATGGTCACGCCGCTGGTCAGGATCGTCCAGACTCGCATCAGCTCGTCGACGGTGAGTTCAGCGTCGAGCAGACCGACGTCCCGCAGTCGAGCGATCAGGTTGCGGCCGCGGGCGAAGGAACCCACGGCTGGACCAGCCGGACCCGAAATGCAGGTCCGACAGTTGCCGATGTCTTGAGACATCAAATGGCGCCCCCGGCAGGATTCGAACCTGCGGCACACGGTTTAGGAAACCGTTGCTCTATCCCCTGAGCTACGGGGGCGGGACGTGCGGGAGTTCCCTGTGGAAAAGGTGTTGTGCACGTCTTGCTTGCCGCGGCGGCGGCGGGATGGTCGCGAGTCTAGTGCTCTGTCCCCGGTATGCGGCCGATCACCTGGAACTCGGCGCGTTCGTACAGCCGCCGCGACGGATTGCTCTCCGGCACGAGGTTGAACATCATCGCGCGGTAGCCGTGGCCCGCGGCCTCCTCGAGGGAGTGGGTGAGCAGCCGGGTGCCGATGCCGCGGCCTCGTTCGGACCGGGCGACCAGGTAGCCGGCCTGGGCGATGTGCTCGGCCATGGCGGGGAAGTTGCTGCGCGGGAAGCCGCGAGCCTCCAGCGTCACCTCCCCACCGACGTTGGAGAGTGACCAGCGCCGACGGATGACCCGTCTAGACGGAGATCCCTGGCATGAGTGATCGCGGCCGCGCCAGCAGGTCAGCGTGGTGCACGGTGACCAACAGCTCGCCCGCGGCTGTCTCAGCCAGGCGCCGCTGCGCATAGCGACGCGCCTCCCTGCCGAGCCAGGGCTGCTGTTCGCGGGCCGCGTCCAGCCAGCCGACGAACCACTCCCTGGCCAGCGCGGCTCGCTCGGGGCCGAGTCGCCACGGACTCTCCCGGATCAGGACGTCGAGCCCCTGCTTGGAGAAGTCCTCCGCCGCGACCGGGACAGCGTCGGGACCGAGGAGCCTTCGTGCGCCGCTGAGGCGCCGCTGATGGGCGTTGAAGGCCTCGGCGACGCGCTGATCGAACGGATCCGCGGGCGTGAGGTCGACACGCCCGACCACGCTGAGGGTGATGAGCACGGGACATCGAGCGCCGACACAGGTGGCGACGAGTCGATGGACCTCCTCGGCGGTCAACATGTCGAGCAGTGCGGAGGCCGTAATGAGGTCAGCGCCCGCGATCCCGTCGAGCCTGGTGATGTCGCGGCCTCGGATCTCGCTGGTGACCGGAGCGCCGTCGGAGGCCGGGCCTGGCGGGTGCACAGCGGCCAGGCCGAGCAGCGTGACATCTCGGTCGTACATGACCCAGTGCTGGGCGCCGGGAAGCTGCCCCGCGAGCCAGCGGGCCATCGACCCGGTGCCGCAGCCGAGGTCGTGGACGACCTTGCGACCGCAGCTGGGGAGGGAGGACCGAAGCACCTCGACGAGCTCTGAGGACCGCGCCGCCCCGTCGGCCGGCTCGCGCAACGCCAACCAGTCGGCGTCGACCCACACCGGTTCGGTCGTCATAGCACCTCCCCGCGGCCCGGTGACCGGCCCAGCCTGTGAACCCGACGGTAGCGACGTCCGTAGAACAGAGTGTCCCAACCATCAGGAGGTGCGGTGATCACGATCCGATACTGCCTTGCCGGCGGCATGGGCGCGTTGGTCACGTTGCTCGCCGCACTCGAGGCAACAGTCGGGACGGGGCTGTCGGCCTGGGTTGTCGGACTCGCCTGCGGCGTGCTCGTAAACGCAGCCGTCGCTCGTGGACTCGTCGCGTCCGGCGCCAGTACCCTGGGGTCGGCCGATCTGGTGACCCTGAGCCGAGCGACCCTCGCCTGTGCTGTCGCGGCCATGGTCGCCGACTCCTTCTCCCACCAGTCTTCCGGACCGACTCTCGTGTCTCTCGCCGTCATCGCCCTCCTGCTTGACGCCGTTGACGGTCGGATCGCCCGGCGCTCAGGTACCTGCTCGGCCTTCGGAGCGCGGTTCGACGGGGAGGCAGACGCCTTCCTGATTCTCGTCCTCAGTGTGTACGTTGCGCCGTCGATCGGTACCTGGGTGCTCGCCATCGGTGCGGCCCGCTACGTCTTCGGGATGGCCGGTTGGGGGCTGCCGTGGCTGTGCGGTCAGCTGCCGCCTCGTTACTGGCGCAAGGTGGTGGCCGCGGTCCAAGGAGTCGTGCTGACCTGGGCAGCGGCTGGGATCGCACCTGGCGGAGTGGTCGCACTCGGTCTGGCCGTGGCACTCGCGCTGCTGACCGAGTCGTTCGGCCGCGACGTGCTCTGGTTGTGGAGCCACCGGCACGCCGAGCGCGAGGAGACCGTCACCCTCACTGGTGCGACCATCCCGGTGCCCTGGCCGACCCCATGAGGCAGGACGAGCGAGCCGCCTTCGACCAGGCTCTGTGGCGAGCGCGCGCGTCGGCGTACCCCCCAGGCGAGTTCGTCGAGCAGGAGAGCTTCATGCGAGCCTCCGAGATCTTGTCTCTGGCCGTTCGAGCCGGTGTCTCCTCAGGCGTCTCGGTGCTGGACCTGTGCTGTGGGGTGGCTGGCTCCGGACGGTTCCTCACCGCTCAGCTGGGTTGCACCTATCTCGGGGTCGACTCCAGCGGCAGCGCGGTCGAGATCGCGCGGGATCGGGCCGGCGATCTTCCCTGCCGCTTCGAGGTCTCCCGCGTCCCCCCGGTCCCTTCGGGCCCCTTCGAGGTCGCGCTCCTGTTGGAGACCATGCTGGCCTTCCCTGACAAGGAACCCCTGCTCCGCGTCATCTCATCGGCGCTGTCCCAGGGCGGGCGTCTGGCCTTCACCCTCGAGGAGGGGCAACCGCTGACGGCAGCGGAGGCCGAGCGCATGCCGGACGCCGACACGGTGTGGTTGACCCCACTGCCGGAGATGCTTTCGTCCCTGGAGCGAGTTGGTCTGCGCGTGCGGTGGGCGGAGGAGTGCAGCCGCTCCCACCTGGAGGTGGTCGACTCGATGACCCTCGCCTTCATCGCCGAGGAGCCGTCCATCGCCGCCTGGGTCGGGAGCCGCGCCCTGCGCGACCTGATCACTGCGCACCGGCTCTGGAGCGACTGGCTGGAAGCGGGACGGGTGCGCAAGTTCGCGATC
>JAUJOO010000001.1:519578-533194 GCA_030447585.1 Nocardioidaceae bacterium
TCATCGAAGGGCCATCGCGAGGGATCGTCGGCGCCCGCCGACCGATCGGAGTACATCATGACCGTCCGTGTGTTGGCAGCGGCACCGGTTCTCGTCTCGGCAGCGGTTCCCCTGTACCTGTGGTTCGACGGCGCCCGCGAGGACACTTCCTGGGACCGGCGTTCATGCTGAATGCCATCGCGGGAGCCGTCACCGCAGCGCTGCTGCTCGGGTGGCGGCGGGCACTGGGCCACGCAGTTCCTCGCGCTCGGCTTCGCGCTCTCCACCCTGGGGCGTTCGTGATCTTCACGACCGTGGGCCTCTTGGGGTGACGTCGACCTGGGCGGGCTGGGAGGCGTGGACAGCGGCCGTCGCGGAAGTCGTCGCGCTGCTGGCCGGTGGCCTGCTGCTGCGGGACAGCCTTCCTCTCCGGTCACGCGGCGGCGGTGAGCACCACCCGCCCGTCCGGCGTGCGGACCTCCACTGAGGCGATCTCCTGGCGGTTGGCGGCGGTCCCCGCCGTCAGCCGCATCGTCCTGCCGTTGACCGACCGCCAGCTGCCGACTCGCTCCGTACGCCCGTCGCGGGTGCGCACGACCAGCACGTAATCCACGGCCGGTGGCAGCTCATAGCTCACCCAGGTGGTGTCGTAGGTGCAGGTGAGGTCCAGGCGCGTCCCCCACGTCACCGTCTGCAGCGTGAGGTTCGCCTGCACGGGGACATCGCCGACCGGATCCATGGGCTGCGGCGTCAGCTCGGAAGGCGTGGAGCCGGCTCCGGGCAGCGTCGAGGCCGCTCCGCCGCCGAGGTCGAGCTGCGACGTGACCAGCGGAGCCACCACCGCAGCCACGGTGGCGGCCGCGCCCGCCGCGGCGAGGGTACGCCGACGGCGCCCTCGGCGTACCGCGCGGGACAAGGCGGGCAGGACGGTGTCCGGCACCGGCTGCTGCAGTGTCGAGCCCTCGAGGACCTCCGCACCGGTCCGACTGAGCAAGCCAGGGATACCGGCGAGCTCGAGGACTGCCCGCGTGCACTCCTCGCACCCGGTCAGGTGCTGCTCGAAGGTGAGCCTTTCGGTGGGGGCGAGAGAGCCGAGGACGTACGCCGCGTCCTCATGGCCGAAGGGGCAGCTCATGCGCTCACGCCCATCTCCTGGAGGACGAGCTTGAGCGCCCGCAAGGCATAGTGGGTGCGCGACTTGACCGTGCCCTCCGGCACTCCCAGGCGCCGGGCGGCCTCCGCCACCGATCGCCCGCGGTAGTAGCACTCCAGCAGCACGGCCCGGTGGTCCGGTGAGAGCTGGGTGACGGCCTCCGCCACGACCCAGGACAACAGCAGCTGGTCGGTGACCTCGTCCTCCCCGCGGTCCGGTACGTCGACGACGGGTGTCTCGGTGTGGGCCCGGTGGCTGCGCCACTCGTCGATCACGATGTTGCGGGCGACGGTGAAGAGCCATGCCCGCGCTGCCGGGGAAGTGCCCTTCAAGACGGCGCGGTGTCGCCAGGCTCGGAGCAGGGTCTCCTGGAGGACGTCCTCGGCGCGGGCCCGGTCGTTGTTGACGATGTGCAGGCAGAAGCGCCAGAGCGCAGCAGCATGCTCCTCGTGGAGCCGCCGCATGAGGGCGACGTCCTCGTCAGGCACGGCACCCCTCCTCCTTGAGGACGTGCGCGGGTCGTGCGGGTTCACGGTGCGCTCGCCGGCTGCGGTTCAGTCTGGCCACTGGATCCGTAGGCGGCGAGGAACCGGTCTCGGAACTCGTCCATCCGCCACACCGGGCTGTCCCCCCTGGGGCGCAGTCCATCGTCCCATCCCCAGGAGGAAACCCGGTCCAGGACGTCCTGGTCGCGGGCGACGATCGCGACAGGGACGTCGTGACCCGCGTCCTGCCCCGAGACGATCGTCGCGGGCTGGTGGTCGCCGAGCATCACCACGACCATGTCGTCGTCGCCATAGTCGGTGACGAACTGGACGAGGGCTTCGAGGGAGTACTCGACAGACTTCGCGTACGCCGCTTGCACCTGGCGGGGGGAGGTCCAGATGTCCCTCTCCGACGGGAGCTGCTCGGGCATGCCGTCGTACACGGAGCCGTCGCCGATCGCTGACGGGTCGATCAGGCGAGGGGTCCGTGACCACGGTGCGTGACTGGTGATGAGGTCGATTTCCGCCATCACCGGTGGCCGGTGCTCGCGCGCGAGCTCGAGGCGGTGGAACGCGTGGAGCGTGTACTGGTCGGGCATCGTGGGGTACCCGAAGCGGGGACCCTGGTAGCCGACGTTCCGTGAGTCGTAGATGTGGTCGAAGTGGTAGAACTCGCCCTGGGGCCAGTCCCTGTCGTTGGCGGGGATGACGGCCACGGTCCGCCAGCCGGCGTCGCCGAAGAGTTGGCTGAGTGTCAGCCGGCGGCTCGTGACCAGCACGTCGTACCGCTGCTGGCTGTCGACCCACAGGCCGGACTGGAGCGTCGCGTGCGCCAGCCAGCTGAGGGCGCCGAAGGTGGGTGAGGTGAGCCAGGAGCTCCGGCTGGAGAACCCCGCCGCTTGCAGCTGCTTCGTCCCCTTGGCGAGCACGGCATCGACTCCGGGGGAGAACCAGGACCCCTCGACAGCCACGCGACCGTAGCTCTCGACGAACACGATGAGGACGTCCTTGCCGCGGAGGCCGGTCAGCAGCCGGTGCGCCGGGACCTCGCGCAGCGGATCCTGCTCCGCCGCCTCGGCGAACTCTCGCTGGTCGCGCAGCTCGGAGGGGATGCGGCTGACCTGGCCGTAGACGTAGGGGGCGATGTCGCTGGCTGCGACGGGGCCGGCGCCTCCCCGCACGTCGAGCACGGCCAGGGCGAGCCACAGCGTCGAGACCGCCGCTACCGTCCGAACGGCGGGTCGCCGGTGCTGCTCGGCGAGGCGCGTCAGCCGCAGCACCGACAGCGGCAGCAGGACCAGCAGCAGGACCGCGGTCACCGCCGCCGCGAGGAGGAGCGCGGTGCCGAGCCGGTGGCCGACGGAGTCGCGGACCAGCGAGACGAGCGAAGCGGTGTAGCGCCAGTCGATCAGGGCATCGAAGGGCCGGTTGAGCGCCACGCCGAAGCCCATGTCCAGGGCCCTGAAGATCGCTGTCAACCCCAGTAGGACCCCTGTCACGAGGGCCAGGACGCTCCGGACTCGGCCCAGACGCCGCGGCAGCGCCAGGATCACGGCCAGGTACACCAGCGCCTCGAGCGGCAGACGCAGGAACGCGGCAGGCCGGAGCGCCTGGAGGGTGTTCGGGACGTTGAGCGCCAGGAGGACCAGCAGCCCCGCGAGCCCGGTCAGGGCCCCCGTGCGTACGGCGTGCCATCGCGCGTCGCGACCGCGTTGAACCGCACGCACGCCTACTCCGTTCAGGAAGACCAGCAGGGACCTACACGTATCTAACGAGGCAGGCGCTGCTGCGGTTCGACCAGACCCCCGATGAGGTGGTGCGATGCAGAGGGAGGCCCTGGCGTCCTGGCTCCGCGAGCCGGGCGCCGGCGAGATCCGTCCGGTGCCGCTCGCTCCACCCGGTCCCGACGAGGTGTACGTCCGGACGACGCGGTCGGCGATCAGCAGAGGAACCGAAGCGCTGGTCTACCGAGGCCGCGTCCCGACCAGCCAGCACGCCTCCATGCGGACACCGTTCCAGGACGGAGACTTCCCCGCGCCAAACGCGCTGTGGGACGCCGCACCGTCAGCGCCACGTCCTCGCGACTCCAGCAGTCTCTGGAGTCGCTCGCGCCGGAGGGCACCGTGATCGAGCTCAGCCGGTACGGCCACGAGGTGACCACGGTCTCCCTCGCGGTGCCTTTCACTCCCGGCGCCTCGCCGTCCGCGCCAGCCAGGTCGGCACGGTGACTCCCGCGCGACGGGGCCGACGGACGTCGGCTGACCGCCTGGCGCTGGCCCTCGACCTGCTTAGCGACCCGGCCTTCGACGCCTTGCTCACCGGCGAGCCCCCGTTCGAGGATCTTCCCCGGGTGATGTCCCTCCTCGCGATCGGTGACCTCCCCGGGCTGTGCCACAGCCTCACCTACCCCGCCAAGGAGACAACGTGTTCAGCGTGACCGTCCGCGACCACCTCATGGTCGCCCACAGCTTGCGGGGAGCAGTGTTCGGCCCTGCCGAGCGCTTGCACGGCGCCACGTTCGTGGTGGACGCGACCCTCCGTGGCGACGACCTGGATGACGACGGGATCCTCGTTGACATCGGCCGCGCGACCGACGAGGTGCGCCGGATCGTCGGGGACCTGAGCTACCGGAACCTCGACGAGGAGCCGGTGTTCGCGGGGATCAACACGACCACCGAGGTCCTGGCGCGGCACCTGGCAGACCGGCTCGCGGAGCGGGTCCGTGACGGCGCCTTGGGGACCTCCGATCACGTGACCGGCATCGTGGTCACCCTGCACGAGTCCCATGTCGCGTGGGCGAGCTACGAGCGGGTGCTGTGATCTCTCGGAGAACGGTCCACTTCCTGGTGCCTGAGCGCATCGACGACCCGCTGCAGCCCAGCGGCGGCAACAGCTACGACCGCAGAGTGTGCCACGGGCTGGCGGCGGACGGCTGGGCTGTGCACACGCACGCCGTCCCAGGCCCGTGGCCGTGGCCGGACGAGGCCGCACATCAAGGGCTGAACGCAGCGCTCGCTACCCCGCCCGACGGCGCCCTAACGCTGGTGGACGGGCTCATGGCGTCTGCGGTCCCCGATCTCCTGGTGCCTGCGGGTAGGCGGCTCCGGCTGGTGATCCTCGTGCACATGCCGATCGGCCGTCGCGCCGACGAGTCCTACGACCGTGAGTGTGCCGTCCTCTCCGCGGCGGCCGCGATTGTCACCACGAGCGGATGGGCACGAGGGTGGCTGCTCGCGGCGTACCCTCTCGACCCGGCGCGGGTGCACACTGCTCCCCCGGGTGTGGACGTCGCGCAGCGTGCGACGGGCAGTGGCGGTGGGAGCAACCTCCTCTGCGTCGCGTCGGTGACGTCGGGCAAGGGCCACGACGTGTTGGTGGCCGCGCTGACGCGGATTGGGGACCTGCCCTGGCAGTGCACGTGCGTCGGATCGGTGGCACGAGCCCCGAGCTTCGTCGCGGACCTGCAGCGTGTCATCGAGTCGGCGGGACTGGCCGAACGGGTGGTGTTCACCGGTCCCCTGACCGGACGCTCGCTGGAGCGGTCCTACGCGGCTGCCGACGCGTTGGTGCTCCCCAGCCGCGGCGAGACCTACGGTATGGTCGTCACCGAGGCGCTGGCGCGCGGCCTGCCGGTGCTGGCCACCGACGTCGGGGGGATCCCGGAGGCGCTGGGGGCAGCCTCCGACGGCCGGCGCCCCGGGCTCCTGGTGCCGTCCGATGACGTCACTGCGCGCCGATGCGCAGCTCCGTGGCTCCTGGTGCCGTCCGATGACGTCGACACCACCGACCGCGCGCTCGAAAGTGCTGCTGGAGGTGGCTGCGTGAGCCGCTGGCTGGTCCGGCCGCTGATGCGCAGCGGTCTGTGGCCGACCTCGGGCGCGTGCGGGCTGCTGCTCGACTGGGGGACCGTCGCCACGAACAGTTGGCGCTCGACCGGGCTGGTCGGCCTACGACCGCCGTGGCCGCCTGCACCTATCCCAGCTCCTCAACGCGACGCTGCCAGGGGGCGCGTCGAGTCACCGCGGCTGCGCCACGGGCGTGTGGCCGGCGACAGGTGGCTGCGGGCCGTGGCCTGGGAGCGGTTCGCAGGTCAGGTCGTGCAGGGGTGCTGTGGAGGCTGGTGCCGGCCGCGTGGCCGGGATCGTCGGTGCCGTGATCCGTCGCAGGCGCCGCGGTGCTGTGGCGGACTGGCCGACCTGCGTCGAGGCTCGTCCGTCGGGCGTGGCCCGTTGGCTGGCATGCGGTGGCGTCGCCGGCGTCTCGACGTACCTGCTGGGGGACGCTGGCCCTCGGTGCCGTCGCCGCTGGCCTCCCGCTGAATGTCGCCTGGGGGCCGCGCCACGACCGTGGCGAGTGCCCTCAGGGCGTTGGCAGTTGGTCGCTCGAGGGTTCGGCCTGCAAGCAACGGGCCCGTCGGCCTACGAACCGCCGTGGCCGCCTGCTACCTATCCCGAGCTACCTCGACGCAGCCACGCGACGCTGCCAGGGGGCGTCGTCGGTGGACGTCGATCACCGCGGCGTCTGCCGTCCACGGGGCGTCCAGCCGTCCTCACCGACGTGGTCCTTGCGGTGCGCTGGGCGACATCCGAACTGCTCGTTCAACGAGCGCGCTCGGCCCTGAGGCTGACGGCGGGCCGTGGCCTGTTGATCGACGCGGCCCGGGTGTCGGCAGGTCGGATCGTTGGTTCGTGGCAGACCTATGTCAAGGTCTCCGGCGTCTGGTCCAACTCGTGCTGGTGGCGCACCGTCGAGTGCTCGGCTGCCACCGCTGCGCTGGCCGTTGCGCGGTCATACCGGGCGCCGGCGTTGGCGAACGTGATCCCGATTCCTGCTGCTATGCATAACACCGGCCAGTACGAGAACAACCGGTTCTCAATGCGTGGTGGCCGGGATCGTTCATCGTGGCCATTACCAGCTTCGACGCCAGGCGCTGTGGCGCATCGGCACCGTGACCGCAGGCGCCGCGGTGCCCCGCGACCAAACAACGCAACGCCGTCGCACTTGCTGCGGTCAGCGGTCCAGGGTCCTGTTGGCCGATGCTATGGAGGTGCGGTCGACTCCTCGCCAGGCTATGGTGCTCTGCTATCCGTGACCGTCGCGGGTTCTGCTCGATGACCCAAAGGGCCGCCTGGTTGCCCGGTGCTGTCGCATCCACGGGTGGCCGTCGCCGGCTATGTCTCGACGTACCTGCTACCGCTGACGGCCGCATCCGGGCGCGTCGGCTGCCCACAGATCACCAGCAGTCGCCGAGCGTGAACGTCGTTCCATCCTGCACGGCAACGCTCGGGACTCCAAGGTGGCCTCGTCGCCGCTGGCCTCCATTGTGAACGCTGAATGTCGCCGCGTCGGGGGCCGCGCGAAGGCATGGCTGGCGCATGGTCGTTCGGTGCCGCGGGCTCACCGGTGGCGAGGGCGTGCTCGAGGCGACGGCCACGGCAGTCGCGTACGGCGCGCTCGTCGGCTGGGGGGCACCTACTGCCCGACACGGCAGCCATGGCTATGGTCTGGGTGATCTTGTGCTACCCGGTCCATCCTGGTTTCCGCGCAGCTGACTGACCGAGCGAGCAGCAGGCGGCGTCGCCTTCGAGAGGTGTCTCCGCCACGCAGTTCCGGCTCCACCGACGGCGTCGTGCACGCGTTCGAGAAGATCAATGCGATGTGCTCCGCGGCGGCGGTCCGCCACGTCCGGTATGCGCCGATCTCCCTCGACGTCACCGCGGACCAGAGTCCGCACTGGCAACCTCGTGGCTGTGACGACCGCCTCCGACGGCGCGTGGACGGTGGTACGACGCCGTCGTTCTCGACGATGTTGCGTTGACGGATCAGGCGCGGGGAGTGAACGGCGATTCGATGGCGCAGCCTCGTGCCTCCGCCCGTCGGGCAGCCCGGACCCGTGCGTAGCTTGTCCGGCCGACTCCCTGGCGCGGACTGTATCGGGTCGCCGGTCCCACAGCGGCCGCCCAGGACGCCGACGTCGTCGAGGTCGAGAAACTTTACACCGAGCACGGACTGTGGGTGCACCCTCGGGTGAACCCGCATCGGGCGTTCCAGTCACCGATCCGTTTGCGGGCGTCGCGAGATTGATGGTGGCTAGTGTTGGAGTGGTCCAGTCGGTAAGTCCCCGCGACTGCGGCGTCGGGTCCAACGTGATCCAGCGGGCCACCCCTTCTGCATCACCACCGTGGAACCGCCCCCCGAGCTGTTGGCTACTGAGTAGCACAAGAGGATCTGCTTCCGGCTGGGGCCGGCGTTGATCGGGCTGAAGTGATGGTGGGCGGTTCTTGCCACTACCGAAGCCGCTACGCCGCGGTGCCCGACCTCGTCCCAGGAGTGCGCGATGACGGCGCTTCTCATCGGTTGAGCGGATGCCGTCGCCCCGCCAGACCGAGTCCTTCGACACCTTGACGAGCGCTCTAGACAAGTTCGCGTCACGGGGACAGCTCAGCCAGGTCGTTCGTCGCCGGCCTCTCGGCACAGTGGTGCCGTTGCTGGTATGGGCGGTCGGGGGTTCCCGACGAAGTTCGAGCTGTACGACGCGGACAACCGGCTCATCACCACCATGCGCGGCGTCGCGGTCGAGGAGATCGGCACGCATCGTGACCACGACGCCCGGATGGCTGGGATGCGCGGGTGACCGCCGCCGCCGCGCGCGCCCGGGCCGCGGCCCGGGCCGCCCAACTCATGGGAGCAGCCGGCGGCCACATGTGGGCCGGGGAGGTGTCCCGTGCTGACATGGGCGAGGACTGGCCGCTGACCGTCGACCACGGCCACGTAGTCCGCATTGGCCCTGACAATCAACGCGCAGCTCTGGTGTTCATCGACCCGGACGGCGAGGTGTACATGCTGAACGGAATCGCCAGGGCGCACATCCCCGACGCCAGCTCGATCGACGCCATCTGGGCAGAACCGGAAGCTCGGCGCGGGCTTGAAGAAAAATCTCGGCCCGCTGATCCAAAGAGGGCTCAAACTCTGTTAGGTCTACACGCGCACCCTTTCGGCGCTGACCCACCTCGAGGGCCTGGAGTCCGGCGCCGACGCTGTAGCGCACGTACGCCCGCCACCCGTTGGCGTCGTCGCGGGCCACGCGCCTCGAGTCGAGCAAGGCGACGCGCCCCTGCTTGCGAATGAGGAACAAGCATGAGCCAACGCCGCCGGGGAGCCGCCCCAGCCTAGCTCGCGGTCATGGTTGCGACCCCCAGCACCGTAGCTGCGGCGGATGGAAAAGGGGTGCTCAGGATCGAAGGGTCGAGTGACGGGGAGAGTTGGATCTACCTGGACAACCCGAGCAAGGTCTCTATAGATGGCGCCATGAGGTCAGACCAGATCAAGGTCGCCGGACGCGGACGAGTGGTCGGCGTAGTACTTGAGCGCGTGGGCGCAGGACCTGATGCGGTGCTCATAGCGCTCAACTACAACGCCTGCGGAACAAGGGCGTGCGAGCCGCTTCAAGTCTCAGAGTACGTTGATGGGACACAGGCAACGACCACCGCCGAGGACGGCAGCAGGACTGTGAGGCTCCCCGCCGGGAGGTACCGCGTGGTGCTTGTCGCCGACGGAGCGCCCGTTACGGCCCGCCTCTCCCTCGGCGGGTTGGCGACCTCTACCTCGCTTCGCCCAAGTGGTGATGCGGGAGTGGCCTTTCACAAGATCCGTGACATCACCGAGACGCCCGCCCCCGCTGGCGTGACTTATAGCGGAGGGCGCACTTATCCGCCCTCCAGGGGGGCCGTCGTTGCCTTCCAAGAGTTGTACCGGACGACTCCCGGGGCCGCTGCGGTCACCGGAACCTGCATCATCTATGGCGAGGCTCCTCCAGCTGACGCGTATGCGCCGGGCTGTCCTACTGGCGACCTCGCAAGCGACCGGCAGCAGTTCATCGGTCCCACTACCGCTCCTGGTGCAGGTGAAGTGCTCCTCATCGGCTACGGCGCCACTGCGATTGCGCCGAGCCAGCAGACCAGCATCGGTCACTACTTCGTCTCCGCTGTCCCGGCGATCGACACAAACGTCACGCAGGTCAAGATCCCGTTGAACTGCAAGCGCTGACAGCGCGTCCGCCCTCGACAGGGAAACGCATCGACCCCAACGCCGCCGGCCAGCCCATCCCACTTAGTCCGATGCTGAAATTTGCGTCTTGTCTCGACTGAACGGATCGCCGCCGGTATGCGTACTCACTGGAGACAGTCACCTGACATCTCGGAGGACCCCCGTGAAGACTTCCGTACGCAACGCCGCCGTCGCTGGCTTGGCCGCCGGCCTGCTGGCCGTCCCTGCCAGCAGCTCCGCAGCGGAGGACCCGCAACGCGTGGCCAGCCTGAACGGCGACTACCCCGGCCTGTTCGAAGCCGATCCGGACGCGACCGGACGCGCCGTCCTGACGCCGTACCCCGGCGTAGGCAAGGTGTGCTACCGGTTCACCTGGGACAAGATGCAAGTTCGCCTGGTGGACCTCAGGCGGCGTTCCAACAACGTACAGGTGGCCGAGCTCTACGACGAGGCGCCGACCACCAGAGGGACGCTCAAGGGCTGCTCCACCGGCACCGACTACACCAAACTCACCTCGGCGCGCGTCCGCGAGATCACCGAGCACCCGCGCCGCTTCTACGTTCGCGCGTCGTCGTACGTCGGGGAAGAGATCGCCGGCACCCTCCGCCGGCCCGTTCGGTAGGGGCGACTTGACCGCGACTGGTCGGCGGCGGGTCTGCGGGACGGTTTAGTCCAACGAAATCGCAGGCAAAGGGGTTGCCGGCCACGCCGCGGGGGGCACGTGCGCCGGAGTGCGCGGTCGCACAGATGGTTGCTTAGAGCGATTCTGAGACTCGCAGAGATGGTCCCGCCAGTCCGGACAACGGAGCGTCCGGTGCGTCGTCTGAGACGACTACGTGCATGGTGATCCTCTCTCGCCAAGGGATTGCCCTGGCGCGGGTCTGTGTCATGAAAGACCCGGGTTAGGCGAGGAGGTCCAGGAGGCGCTGCGCTTGCCGTTCATCGCTTCCGGGCGGATTGCGGGTGTGTCCACGGTTTCCCGGCAGGAGCATGAGCAGCCAAAACAGCGCCATCAGTCGCCGAAACTGGGTCAGCCGCCCAAGTTGCGCTGGGCTGAAACCGAGGTGCGCTACCAGTTGGTCCTCATCAATCAGGTCTCTGAGCCACACCGAAACGTGCTCAAGTAGATCGGCCACCTCATACGCCGGATCGCTGATGCCACTGTCCTCGAAGTCCACCACGGAGCAGCGCAAGCCATCCCATATGAGGTTCCCGAGGTTCCCATCGCCCTGGGTGAACACCCGGTCCGCTGTAGGGCACATCAGGGCGTCGACGTCTGGATCTTCCACCCAGCGTGACCCGACCGTGAGCGCGCGCTGGACCAATGCGCTTTGCGAGTTGTGTGGCTGACGACACCATGAACGCAACTCCCCGATCATCTCTGCCGGGCCAGAGATTCGGTCCGTCAGCTCATCAAGGTGCTCTTGCGGGACGGCTCGATACATAGTGCCCATCGCCTCGCCCACCGCCGCCACCTGATTGGGTGTCAACGGTGATGCACCCAAAGAGTCACCCGGCAGGCGCGACATAACGATCACTGGACAACCGTTGTCCATCCTCGCCTCAGCGGTGTCGGCGCTAGACCAGGGCTGAAGCGGCGCAAGAGCCTCAGCGCTGCCCACTCGCGGTCTGGCTCACCACGCTGCCACGACCGGTAACGCTTGATCACCTCCTCCCGACCCATCACAACGTCGTGGGTGCTCTCCACCATGTGCGAATCCTAAGACCTCGACTCATCGGATTGGCCCTGGCAATCGGCGGCCGGCCGAGTTCGAACTGGTGCAGGTATCGAAGCGGATCTCAGAGTGCGGTCCTATTCTTCGAGGCGGATCGTGCCGCTGCTAGCGTGCCTGGGTGGATAGCCTGCAGAGGTGACCGGGGTTAACCAGGAACCGGCTTCTGCGCCGAGCACGCTGCAATCGCAGCAATGGTTACGGCCGGTGAGTACCGCATCGAGAGGATCGTTGCGGTTTGGCGAGACGACGACTCGGGTCGCCTTCACGTGCTGCCCCCGTGTGGTCGGTGTCGAGAGTTCATTCACCAGATCGACCCTGCCAACATCGGGCACACGTTGTCCCCTGCCGTCCGGACGATCTGCGTCAACAACACCGTTGACGAACCCGGGATGCAGTGGATCCGCGAGGTGTGCGCATGGACAGGATGTCTCCGCACCTTGGGAAGGACTGCTGGTACCACTTCGACGGCACGGGCACAAGGTTGCAGTACAACGACGCGGTGTCTTTCCGACACGATCTGGACTGTGGCGGGAACGCTACTGTCTACTTCAGTGGCTCGGTGTGGTTCCGTGGCCCAAAGCCGTCCTGAGGAGAACAGTGCCTGCAAGCAGATCACGCGGTGTGGTCCGTACATGGGATGAGGACGCCGGCTGGGGAGTGATCGATTCACCGGATACTCCAGCCGGGTGCTGGGCCAGCTTCGCGGAGCTTGACGTACCGGGGCTGCGCACACTGAAGCGGGGTCAACGGGTCGAGTTCACTCGGCAAGAGGTGCGACAGGACGGCTTCGACTTCGCCGCCCTTCGGGTGACACCGTAGGCGGAGAGTCCGACACATCACGCCCTCCCGATGTTCCGGGAACCGCCTACCGATCTTGGTTGGATATTCAGAGGGATCCCGAGTAGCGGCCGGAGTCAACGAGGCCCAGGCGGCTTAAGCGCTGTCTGGGCCTTGTTCCGCGTCCAAAGCCTCCTCGATCAGCAGCGTTCTGCGGGCGTTGGCGATGACCTCGAGCTGGTGCCGGCGCACGTACCGCCGTCTCGTAGGGCAGCCGCCCCGACAGCATTCGGCGACCACAACCGACAAGACATCGCCCAAGCCCTAGACGAAGCCGCATAAGCGGCGGCCAGCCACACCCGCTGTCTGCCGCCTCAGCCAAGCGCAACGGCCGAAGCAAACCCAAGGGCTCCAACGCAGCAACACCCGCGACGCCGCCCCAGATGGACGATTCGGGCGGGGGCGCCACAGATGACCCGCCCGCTACACCGGCCAACAGCGGCCAACACCGCGCTGGACCAGTCCGGCACTTGTCTCGAGCACCACCCCCAGCCGCTGTCCTTCCACATCCGGCTACTGCTACTTCCGCACCCTCTGACGACAGCAGAAAAATCGCTGGTCAGCTGCCTCGTGAAGGCTTTTCCGCACGTCCGACGGGGGCCGGGGGCGGGACGTGCGGAGTTCCCGGTGGAAACGTGGACTCGTCCAGGCCCGCCCTTGTGGTGGCGGACGCGGAGAGTCTACGTGGCCTCCCTCCGGCTTCGGAGGCCGGTTGGCGGCGTCGAACTCGACTGAGGCGACCGGAGGTCGATGAAGACACGTCGTTGTTCGCGCAAGCGCCGGTCAACGAAGCCGCTGGGTTCTACCAGCCCCCCACCTGCTCGGCGAATTTGAAGGGAGTTCAACCAACGGCACGCGGGGTAATGTCCTGGCGTCCCACCGGTAGTCCTTGCCACTGGCACAAGACACCGTGGCAGAACAGGAGATCTCATGACGGAACCTCAGGACCATGACGAGCCGACCCTCGACGACGTGATCGAGCCGGAGTTCGACATCCCGCCGACACATCGGCCCCGGGTCCACGGTGGTATGCCGCTGAAGCCGGACGACGACGAACTGGCGTTGGCTGCCGAACGCGACCGGGTCGCGGCAGGTGTTGCGGACTACGCCCCTGGCGACGTACCCCCCGCGACGGACCCGGTTCCCGAGGGTTCGTCTGAGGCTGCCGAGCTGGCTCAGCGGGGTCTTCTCGGAGACACCTCGACCTCATCACAGTGAGAATGGCACTCGTTAAGTAAGCAATCGACTTGTCCTCGAGCGCACCCCGTCCCCTCGGTCCGGGGTCACCCTCAGTCGTCGAGGCGTCCTCACCGGCGCCGCGGCGGCGTCCGCCACAGTAGGTCTGCCGCTGCACTGGAGTGACAGCGCGGTCGGCGCGGT
>JAUJOO010000001.1:533294-537881 GCA_030447585.1 Nocardioidaceae bacterium
TTCGGGACCTGGCCGGGCCTGAACACCGCCACGGGCGACGGTGACGTGAACGTCACGACCGACTACCGAAGTATCTGTCCGAGGTCCTGGTCAGCCGGTTCGGAGCATCCGTGCCCTCCGTCTACCCGAACTTCCGCCCCGAGACGCTCGGCCTTATGGGCTGACCGCCGCCAACCCACTGTTGACCCGGTGAGCAGCCCGAGCGCAGTCGTCAGGCGCTGTGGGGGAGTCTCAGTTGCTGTAGCCGGTGGGCCGTGAGCCGTTGTTGTACTGGTCCCTGAAGTTGCTCGCATAGCGCATGTAGGTGCCCTTGCTGCGAATTCTCAGGGTTACCTCGTCGGACTGACGCAACGAGGGTCTCGTCCAGTTGGCGGAGCCGGTGAAGACGTACCACGACGAGCGATCGGTCCCGAAGTAGCCATTGACGAGCAGGTACTTCGTGTGGACGCGCTCGTCGACCTGGCCGTCACCGCTGAAGTCGTACCGGCTGTCGCGTACGTCGATCCCGCCGTTTGACCCGCGCCGCCTCAAGATCTGCGACACGGAGGGCGAGGGGGCGCCGTAGATCACCTGGACGGCACAGCCGGCGTTGTCGAGAGCGTGCAGCTTGCGGGCCAGGTACTCGCCCCTGCCGCCGCTCCAGTAGAACATGGAAACCCTGACGATGGTTTGGCCGCTCACGCCTGAGCGCGCTCCGTTGCACCTGATCCGCGAGAGGTCGCGGTAGACGGGGTCGGTACTCCGCGTGCCGTCGCCCGGGCGTGGGTAGAAGCGGGCTTGGAACCTTTTTCCCGGCGTGACTACCCGGTACGGGTTGGCGACGGCGTGCCTCTCCTTCATCTCGGCGAAGACATCCCTGAACCCGGTGTAGAGACCGGCGTTGTTCACGACCGTGAAGAGGTCGTTCCACCCCTTGAAGACACCGCCGCGCGTGATGTTCGCCGAACTGACCATCACGACCCTCGAGGCCCGGCCGGCCTGCGAGAACAGGTAGAACTTCGAGTGCATCGCGGCCAGCCTGCTCCCTCGGCAGCCGTTCGGGCAGGTCACCGCGAAACTTCGCCCGTTGGTGTTGGTGCCGAGCACGCGCTGCAGGCGCCGCAGCTGTGGTGTGTCGTGGCTGTGGTTCAAGACCATCCGGACGTTGACGCCCCGGCGATGTGCCGCGATGAGCCTGTCCGTCGTCTCCCCGACGTCGATCGCCCAGGTGGCGATGTTGATGTCAGCCCCTCTGCGAGTGCTGGCGATCGTCTGGTTGATGCGGGTGATGATCCGGTGCTTCTCCTCCGGACTTCCCGAGGGGCGGTTGAAAGTGGCCCCAGCCGGCGGGGTGAACGGCAGCGCGGCGCGGGCCAAGCCAGGCAACGCGTGAGTCCCGGCCGGTCCGGCTGAGCTGGCAACGGCGCTCGGCGCGGGGGCCGAGGCAGAGGTGGTCGTGGCCAGGGGTACGACGGCCAGCACTGCCGCAGACAGACCCGCGCTCATCTTGACGAACATGCGTACTACCTCAGGTGATCTGGTGGTTATTGACCGACTGTCAGCTTCTCGCGGTCCGGGGCCCTCGCGGGACAGCGTACGGGCGTCTTCGCCGTACACCTAACAAAAACGTCGAGAACACTCATCTGAGTTTGTTATCGATCTCAGCCGCAGGGGGAGGCGGCATCGGGGCCGCAACGGACACGGACGTCTCGACCGCTCAGACTGGTACCCGTGACATCGTCTGCCGCGACACGACCTCCGGCTACGCTGACGCCGCCCCGCCTGCAGATCGCGACCGACGTCATACAGTCGCTCGCCGGACCCGATGCGGCCCTGCGGGGCGACCAGGAGACGGCAGTCGCAGCACTGTGTCAACCGGCCGCACGGGTTCTCGTCGTGCAGGCGACCGGTTGGGGCAAGTCGGCGGTGTACTGGGCGGCAACGGCCATCCGCCGCCATGAGGACGCCGGCCTCACCTTGGTCGTGTCGCCGCTGCTGAGCCTGATGCGCGACCAAGTCCAGGCTGCGGAACGCGCCGGTCTGACGGCTGCCACGCTCAACTCCTCCAACATCGAGGCGTGGTCGCAGATCGAGGCGGCCGTCTCGGCCGGAGGGCTTGACGTGCTCCTGGTGTCCCCTGAGCGGCTCGCGAACCCGAAGTTCGCTGACCGGGTGCTTGCGGCGGTCGCAGGAAACCTCGGCCTCCTGGTCATCGACGAGTGTCATGCACTGAGTGACTGGGGCCACGACTTTCGACCGGACTATCGACGCCTCGCCGACGTACTGCGAACGCTCAACCCGCATACACCGGTCCTGGCCACCACCGCGACAGCCAACGACCGAGTCACCAGGGACGTCGCCGCGCAGCTGGGGGAGGCGACCCTGGTGCTACGCGGCCAGCTCGCTCGCACCAGCCTCCAGCTGGTCAGTGTGCCTCCCATGGATCCGCTGTCACGCTATGCATGGGTCGTGGACCACCTCGACCGGCTACCCGGCTCGGGGATCGTCTACTGCCTCACGGTGGCCGATGCGGAGCGCCTGACCGGCTTGTTGGCTCATCGCCACGGGAGGGACAGGGTGGCTGTCTACACGGGGCAGCTCGACGCCGAGACGCGGTCGTCGACCGAGGACCGCCTGCGGCGCAACGAAGTCAAGGCTGTGGTGGCCACCTCGGCACTTGGGATGGGGTTCGACAAGCCGGACCTGGGCTTCGTGGTCCATGTGGGCGCTGCTCCGTCTCCGGTCGCCTACTACCAGCAGATCGGTCGCGCCGGACGGGGCCTTGACCATGCCCTGGTCGTCCTGCTGTCCAGCGAGGCCGATGATCCGATCTGGGAGTACTTCGCCACCTCGACCATCCCGGTGGAAACGGAGGTCCGAACGCTTCTCGAAGCGCTCGGCGAAGGCGGCGAGACCCTGACGGTGCCCGGCATCGAAGCGAAGACATCACTGCGCCGCGGCAGGATCGAGCTGATGCTCAAGCAGCTCGCTGTCGACGGGACGGTTGAGCGGACTACTGAGGGCTGGTCTTCTACTGGCAAGGAGTGGCGCTTCGACGACGCCCATTACGCCGGAGTCGTGTCAGCTCGCCGGCGCGAGGCAACGATCATGCGTGACTACATCAGCGGCGCCGAGTGTTTGATGATGCTCCTGCAGAGATCACTCGACGACCTCGACGCAGCGCCGTGTGGACGCTGTTCTGTCTGCCTCGGAGTGCTACCGGACCCGCTCACGGCGACCCCCGACCCGGAAACGAGGAAGGAGGCGCAACGCCTTCTCCGCGGCGGAGACCATGTGGTGGAGCCGCGCAAGATGTGGCCGGGAGGCGTCTTCGGGGCGAAGGGCCGCATTCCCGCTGGGCTCCTCGCCGATGAGGGCCGCGTTGTCGTCTACGCGGATGCGCCGGAGTGGCGTGACGCGCTCATGGCGGCCTTCGAGGTTGGAGCCACCGGCGTACCGGATGAGCTCCGCGACGGCTGTCTCCAGACCCTGGTCAGGTGGAAAGGCTCGTGGGACTCCCGGCCTGACTGCGTCGTCGGGCTACCGGCGGCCGGCTTCGACCGTCTCACCGACGAGCTGAGCAGCCAGCTGGCTGCTGTCGGGCGTCTCCCTCAGAAGCTGTGGACACCGAAGGCACCGGTGATCGAGCGCCAGGCGTCGGGTGGGGAGGAGGCTGCCAGGTGGCGGGAGACACTCGGCGTCGAGCCGGACCTTCGCGACTTCGTCGACGGCTCGGTTGTGTTGCTCTTGGTCGACCGGACCGCCAGCTTGTGGCCGGTGACGGTCGCGGCTGCCGCATTGCGCCGAGCCGGTGCACGAGCGGTGCTTCCGCTCGTTGTCCACCGCCAGCCGTGAGCTAGCGGTGGGGCGCAAGGATCCGACTCTCAGGTCGCCACAGCACCGCAGAAGTCGGATCTCTTTGCAAGGGCAGGCGACAAGTTCCGACGCCCAGGTGGCCAAGACACCGCCAGAGTCGGACTCATGCAGGGCGGCGGTGCTAGTACGTGGTGCTAGTCCGTGGTGCTGCTCGCGGCGGAGCTCGTGGGGGTGGTTGCGGGGGTGGTCCCGGTCGGGTCATCTAGCGCGGGCCTGGGGTCGGATGGCGCAGAAGTCGCCTCTGGCTGCCGCAGCTCGCGGTGGGTGCCTGCACTCGCTACCGAAAGATCTTCCGCCGGACAGCGGACAGGTACATTCGTCTGCGTGACCGCTGACGTCAGATACCCCGTGGCCTCCCGCATCCTCGACAACGGGCTCCGCGTGGTGACCAGTCCCACCCCCGGGCTGGGTGTCGTCGCAGTGAACCTCTGGTACGACGTCGGCTCGCGTCACGAAGAGCCGCACCGCCAAGGTTTCGCGCACCTCTTCGAGCACCTGATGTTCCAGGGTTCTCGCCACGTCAGACCAGGGGACCACTTCGGGCTGCTGCAGGCCAACGGTGCCTCCCTCAACGCCACGACGTCGTTCGACCGCACCAACTACTTCGAGGCGATGCCGTCGGGGGTGCTGGACCTCGCGTTGTGGCTGGAGGCCGATCGGATGGCCTACCTCGACGACGTCTTGACCCAGGAGAACTTCACCAACCAGGTCGACGTCGTCGCACAGGAGCGA
>JAUJOO010000001.1:537981-555350 GCA_030447585.1 Nocardioidaceae bacterium
GATGTCCCCTCGCCGGCCATCTGGTTCACGATGCGGTTGCCCGTCGACGCGCCGGACTCCCGAGACCTGGCCGCCGCGACTCTTGCCACCAACATCGTCGGAGAGGGCGAGACCTCCCATCTGCACCGTCGGCTCGTGCGGCGTGACAAGACCGCGCTCTCCGCGGGGATGGGGGTCAACGCCTTGATCGCGGGCAACTCCCTAGGCCTGGCGTCCATACGAGCGGTCGTGGGGCAGGACCTGGACGCTGTCGCCAGCGCAGTTGACGATGTGCTCCAGCGCTTTGCCGCCGACGGCCCGACAGACGACGAGCTTGCTGTAGCTCGGGTCCAGGCGGAGCGGGACTGGCTCGACGAGATGGGGACGGCCGCCGGCAGGGCCGACGCGCTCTCGGGCTGCGCGCTGCTCTTCGACGACCCCGACGTACTGAACCAGCGACTCCCGCTGCTGAGGTCGATCACCGCACGCGAGGTTCAGGAGGCGGCCGAGGCGTGGCTTGTGCCAGCCGTCAACGCTCAGGTGCGCATCCACCCCGCTGACTCGGGAGCCACGGCATGACGATTATCGAGACGCCTCCCGGCGTCGTAGAGGCCACCGACTGGACGTTTCCGCAGTACCGAGAGGACCACCTCGACAACGGGTTTCGGGTCCTCATCTATGACTGCCCGGGACAGTTCGTGATAGCCGCCACCTTGCTCTTCGACGTACCACTGACCGCCGAGCGTAGAGACATCGAAGGGGTGGCCATGCTCACCGGCCGCTGCGTCACCCAAGGTGCCGCCGGTCGCTCAGCGGAGGACTTCGCGGATGCCCTTGCCCTTTGTGGCGCCGACCTCGACGCGTCCGCCTTCCCCGACGGCTTGGCCGTGCGGCTGTCGGTGCCGGTGAGGCAGCTGGGTCCGGCTCTGCAGCTGATGTCCGACGCGGTCGCCAAGCCGGACTTCTTCGACGACGAGTTCGAGCACGAGAAGAGGCTGCGGCTGCAGGAGATCGCGCAGGCGGCAGCCTATCCGCAGCATGTCGCCCTGGAGCAGGTGAATGCCGCCATCTTCGGCGAGGCTCGTGCCGCTCGGCCCGTGGGCGGCAGCACTGCTTCGGTCGCGCACGTGCGCCGAGATGACGTGGTGAGCTTTGCCCGTGACCACCTGCACCCGACCCGAGCCACCCTGGTTGTCGCCGGAGACTTCGGCGGTGAGGACCCGATGGTCTCGGTTCGACAGCGCTTCGGTGAGTGGCGGGCCGAGGACGCTCCACTTCACGGCCACGACGGTGCTCAGCCAGCCTCGACGCCTCGGCTGGTCCTGGTCGACTTTCCCGCGGCGCCGCAGGCAACGCTGCGGCTCGCGGGTCCAGGCATCACCAGATCGGACGAGCGGTGGCCTGCGATGTTCGTCGCGAACTACGCCGTCGGCGGCAACTTCTCGTCTCGGATCAACACGGTGCTCCGTGAAGAGAAGGGGTTCACGTACGGCGTCAACTCCAGCCTTGACACGACCCGGCACACGGGTCTGCTCGCGGTCTCGACGGCGGTCCGCAGCGATGCCACCGTCGAGTCGTTGAACGACATCGTGCGGATAGTCAAAGACTCGTCCGGCTCCCTCAGAGACGACGAGGTGGCAACAGCTGTCAGCGCGGCCACGCAGTCGGCAGCCCTGGGGTTCGAACGGGCTGAGGCGGTCGTGGGACGGGTCGAGATGCTGCTCTCCCAAGGTCTGCCGCTGAGTCATGTGGATGCCAACCTCGCCCGCATCCGGGCGGTGACGGCTGAAGAGGCCAACACGGCGTACAGCACGGTGGTGAAACCGCAGGGACTGACAGTCGTCGTGGTGGGCGATGCCACGAGCCTCCAAGGCCCGCTACACGACTGGGGCTATGCCGAGGTCGAGATCGTCACGCCCGGAGCGGGTTGAGCGTCAGGTGTGACTCCGCCGGGCTCAGGCGAGCGCCGCATTGACGACCTCGCGAGCCTCGGCCTGCACGATGGCCAGGTGCTCGGGTCCTTGGAAGGACTCGGCGTAGATCTTGTAGACGTCCTCGGTCCCCGAGGGCCGTGCCGCGAACCAGGCTGACTCAGTGGAGACCTTGAGCCCGCCGATGGCTGCGTTGTTGCCAGGCGCTGCCGTGAGCTTCTGTCTGATCGGTTCACCGGCTAGTCGATCGGCCCGGACGTCGGTCGAGGAGAGCTTCGCCAGCTTCTCCTTCTGCTCGCGACTTGCCGGAGCGTCCACCCGCGCGTATGCCGGTTCGCCATGCCGAGCCACCAGCTCCGCATAGAGCTGGCTCGGGGACTTTCCGGTCACCGCCAAGATCTCGCCGGCCAGCAGGGCCAACACGATCCCGTCCTTGTCGGTGGTCCAGGTGGTGCCGTCGTTACGCAGGTACGACGCGCCGGCTGACTCTTCGCCACCGAAGCCCACCGTGCCGTCGAGCAGGCCAGACACGAACCACTTGAACCCGACCGGCACCTCGAGCAGCGTCCGGCCGAGATCGCTCGCAACCCGGTCGATCATCGATGAGCTCACCAACGTCTTGCCGACCGCTGCGTCACCCGGCCAACCGTCGCGGCTTTCGAAGACGTAGCCGATCGAGACGGCCAGGAAATGGTTCGGGTTCATGAGGCCGGCGTCCGGGGTGACGATGCCATGGCGGTCGCTGTCGGCATCGTTCCCGGTCGATATGTCGAAGCGGTCGCGGGAGGCGACGAGGGAGGCCATCGCGTTCGGCGACGAGCAGTCCATCCGGATCTTTCCGTCGGTGTCCAGAGTCATGAAGGACCAGGTGGGGTCGACGTCCGGGTTGACCACGGTCAGGTCGAGCCCATAGCGCTCGGCGACGGCACCCCAGTAGGCGACGCTGGCCCCTCCCATCGGGTCCGCACCGATCCGGACCCCGGCGCCTCGGATGGCGTCGATATCGAGCACGGACTGGAGATCATCGACGTACGTCGTGAGGAAGTCGTAACCGACGGCGGCCTGCCGCGTTTGCTCCGGCGTCGCCCTGGCGACCTTGTCGAGGCCACTTCGAAGGAGGTCGTTGGCGCGTCTCTCGATCCAGCCGGTGGTGTCGGAGTCAGCCGGTCCCCCGTGCGGAGGGTTGTACTTGAACCCACCGTCTCGCGGCGGGTTGTGCGACGGTGTGACGACGATGCCATCGGCGGTGCCGTGCTGGCCGAGGCGGTTGAGCCGCAGGATCGCGTGCGAGATCGCGGGGGTCGGGGTGAAACCGTCCTTCTCGTCGACCAGCACCGTGATCCCTGCCGCGACCAGCACCTCCAGCGCGGTGTGCCAGGCGGGCAGCGAGAGGGCATGCGGGTCCCGGCCGATGACGAGCGGTCCATCGACACCGTGAGCTGCTCGATATTCGACGATCGCCTGGGTGGTGGCGAGGATGTGGTTCTCGTTGAAGGCGCCGTCGAGGCTTGATCCGCGGTGTCCCGAGGTGCCGAAGGTCACCCGTTGATCGGCGTTCGCGGGATCTGGTGTGACGTCGTAGTAGGCGGAGACGACCGCGTCGACGTCGATCAAGTCCGACGGCCGTGCGCGCTGTCCGGCTCGGTCGTGTGGCATGTGTCGCATCATGCTCGATGGCCGTTCCACCTGCCACCGCGGTGGGATCTTGCCGTTTCGTCTCAGTCCGTGGACGCGGATGTTATCGTCTCGTGACCAAGCACGGAGGGATGCCTCAGTGAAAGTACTCGTCACCGGCGCGACCGGAGTGCTCGGGCGGGCAAGCGTGGAGGCCTTGGTGAAGGCGGGCCATGAAGTGTCCGGCCTGGCCCGCGACGAGCAGAAGGCGCAGCTGCTGCAGAGGCTGGGCGCTACGCCGGTGCAGGGCACGTCGCTGTTCGATGAGGACTCTCTGACGGCGGCGTTCACCGGGTTCGACGCGGTGTGCAATCTAGCCACCCATATTCCCGTGGGCATGGCCGCAGTTCTTCCGGGAGCCTGGCGGACCAACGACCGGCTGCGCACCCAGGGTTCTCAGGCGGTCTCGAAGGCGGCTCGCCGCGCTGGTGTCCGGATGCTCGTCCAGGAGAGCGTCTCATTCATGTATGCCGATGCGGCCGACAGCTGGATCACGGAGGAGAGCACCGTCGCCGTGACACGGGCAACCGACCCTGCTGCTGTCGCCGAGGCCAATGCCTCCCGGTTCGGGGATGCGGCTCGCACCGCGGTCATCTTGCGGTTCGGCCTGCTGGTCGGCCAGGACCCGATCAGCCGATGGCGGCTGGCAAGAGCGCGCGCCGGTCGCCCGGTCACGGTGGGCGACCCGTCGGGTTGGGCCCACCTGCTTCACCCCAGCGACGCGGGCACCGCCGTCGCCGCCGCCTTGTCGGCGCCAGGCGGCGTCTATAACGTCGGCGCAGATCCCGTCCGCCGGTTGGATATGAACAGGGTGTTCGCCGAGTCAGCCGGTCGCAGCGACCTGGCCTTCGTGCCGACCCTCATGACCAAGCTGGCAGGAGAGCGGATGGCGACGATGACCCGCTCCCACCGTGTCTCGTCGGCCAGGATTCGCGAGGTGACCGGGTGGAAACCGACTCACGACAAGTTCGACACGTCATGGCTGATAGATCCGGTCCATGCGTGAGACCTGACGAGTCGGCACCCTGGAAGTCCGGGCTGCAGCAGCCGCCCAGCGGTGATGAGTCGGGTGGCAAGCCGACCCGCCGGCGCCTCGACGACGTGTTCGGCGACGTGCTGCCCGACGCCAGCCGCGACGACCGCCCGGATCAGCCGGATCACCCCAGCCAGGAGGATGACGACGCGTTACTGCGCGACGTCCCGCCCCACCACGGCTGACTCACCGACCAGTGGAATGGTTTAGGGACGAGAGTTTAGGGGCCGCCGTCAGGTCGCTTCGTGAAGCTGTCGAACCTCGTCGGCGATGTCGGCGGTGGCGTTGGGATAGCTCCGCCACTCGTTTCGGCTGGAAGCGCGTGGGTCCTCGAGCAGCTGTCGGTCGACCCGGATCGGTGAACCGGTGACCAGGGCCAGGTTCAACGCGTCGCTTGGTCGTGCGTCGACCTCCCGGGCACCGGCCGACCCCTCGACGACGACGGTGGCGTAGAAGATGTCCGCTGCCAGCCCGGTGATCCGCACCTCAGCTACCTGGCTGTCGGCCGCCTGCAACAGGCTCACGGTGAACTGGTAGGTCATCGGTCGAGGCATCTCGGCTGCCTCCAGGGAAAGCGCGATGGCGGTCGCCTCGAACGGGCCTACCCAAATGGGCAGTGCCCGACGCCCGTTGCGCTCGCGCAGCACGAGGACATGGCGTCGTTGGGTCCGGTCGTCGCCACCGTCGCGGCGTACCTCGGAGACCGACACGTCGATCCATCGGTGTTCGGGGTGCTGAGTCATTGGCGGTGTCTCCTCTGCATGGACTAGGGGTGCCAGCCTGGGGGTCAGCGCGGTCCGGGCTTGGTGCAGGCGGGACTTGACCGCGCCAACCGAGATGCCGAGCTCGTCGGCCACCTCGCGGTGCGTGAGCCCCTGCAGGTAGAACAGCAGAACTGCGTCACGTTGACCGTCCGCCAGTCCCGCAATCGCGTTGCGGACGGTCACCGCCAGTTCCGCCGCCTCCACCTGCTCGTCCGGCGCGGCCCCGCCGTCCGCCACTGCAATGCACGGTGAGAGTGGCATCCACCGCAGCTCACGCAGCCAACGCCTGGCCACGTTGAGCGCTATACCGCAGAGCCAGGCGCCGAAGCGCTCCGGGGATCGGAGTCGGTCCAGGCTCGTCATGGCGACCAAAGTCGCCTCCTGCACAGCGTCTCCGGCCAGATCCTCCGAGCCCAGCAGCCGGGCAGTGACCGCCAGTGCGACGCGGCGGTGCCGGCCGAGGAGCTCGGCGAACGCGTCCCGGTCACCGTTACGCGCAGCCGACACCAGCTCGGCGTCCGGTCGACCGACCAGGCATTGCGCGATCACACCAATAGTGTCGCGCGTGCCCTCCAGGGTTAGCAGTCCACGAGCCACCCGCGACGACCGCCCAGGCAACCCTGGCCACCCCAGCCAGGAGGATGGCGAAGCATTACTGCGCGATGTACCACCGCATCACGGTTGAGCCAGGTGAGACCGGGGTCAACGAAGACTGCAGAACTTCTCCACATTTCGGGTGGGACCGGAGACGATGAGGTGATCGTGACGTTGCACCATCGTCTCGGGTCGGGCGTAGGTAAAGTCCTCGCCGGCGCGCTTTACGCCCACGATGGTGACGCCGTGATGGGTCCGTGGTGACGAGTCGGCGAGGGTCTTGTCCCAGGTCAGTCGGGGGGCTCGAGTGCGAGCGATCGAGAAGTCGTCATCGAACTCGATGTAGTCGATCATGCTGCCCGTGAGAATGTGCGCGACCCGTTGCCCCATCGAGAACTCGGGGTAGACAACATGGTGGGCGCCAACCCGCTCGAGAATCTGTCCGTGCTTACGGGTAATGGCCTTGGCCCAGATGTCGGGTACGCCGGCCTCCGCGAGTGCCAGGACGGTGAGGACGCTTGCCTCTATGTCGGCACCAATGGCGACCACAGCCCGGTCGAAGCCGCCGACGCCGAGCTGGCGCAAAGCCTCGTCATCGGTGCTGTCCGCTTGGACCACATGCGTGAGCTCGTCAGCCCAGCGATCAACAAGCACGTGATCCTCGTCGACGGCAAGGACTTCCTGACCGAGGCCGACCAATGATTCGGCGACGGCGGCGCCGAATCGCCCCAGCCCGATCACTACTACGGTCTCTGAGTCGTTGTTTCCGAGTTTTCTAGCCAACCGCGGGTCGCTCCTCAGGAAGGTGGTAGTGGTGGTGCCGAGTCTTCAACGCCAATGCCGAGGCTACGGTGATAGTGCCCACGCGGCCGACGTACATCAACAGCATCAGTGTGATCTGTGCGCTCGCGGGTAGATCTGCAGTGATTCCGGCAGACAATCCCACGGTTGCAAAAGCCGAGATCGACTCGAAGAGAACGACGTCGAGGGCGAGGTCGGTAACAAGGAGGATGATCATGGTGCCGATGGCGATGACTGCGATGCCCAACAGCGCGACGGTCAGCGCTTGCCGAAGGGTGCCGCTACCGATGCTGCGGTGCGCGATGGTGGTGTCGCGCTCACCGCGCACCTCGGACCAGATGACGTAGGCGAGCACAATGAAGGTAGTGACCTTGATACCTCCCGCCGTACCGGCGGAGCCACCTCCGATGAACATCAGCGCGTAGTTGACCGCCATCGTCTCAGGGGTGATCTGGCCGTAGTCGACGCTGTTGAACCCGGCTGTTCGCGGCATGACGCCGCCGGTGACACCAGCCACGACCTTCGCCCACGGCGACAACCGACCGAGCGTGCCCGGATTTGCCCACTCCAGCGCGAGGAAGGCAACGATGCCGACGACAAGCAGAGCCGTGGACCCGTACACGGTGATTCGGGTGTGTACCGTCCACAGCCGCGGCGTTCGCCAGCGTCGCCGCAGCTCGAAAAGCACCGGGAAACCTATTCCCCCTGCGATCACGGCAACGCAGATCGGAAACATGACCCAGGCGTCGGCGACGAATCCGATCAGGTTGTCGCTGTGAAGGGCGAAGCCGGCGTTGTTGAATGCAGACACCGAGTGGAACAGACCCTGCCATAGTGCCTGACCCCAGGTGTCTTCGTACCTGGCACGAAACCGGGCGGTGAGAACGAGCGCGATGACTGCCTCGAATATCACCATGGTGACCGCGACACGGCGTACGACATGACGGACATCGCCGAGGTTGAGCGAATGAGTCTCAGTCTGGGCGACCAGCGACGACTTGAGCCGGAGCCTTCCCCCTACGAGCAGTCCCAGCAACGTCGCCATCGTCATAATGCCGAAGCCCCCCACCTGGATGAGGAGCATGATCACGACCTGGCCGAACGGTGACCAGTACGTCGCAGTGTCCACCGTTGTCAATCCGGTGACACAAACCGCCGAGACACTGGTGAATGCTGCGGTCAGAACCGGGGGCCGCTCCGGACCGGGGGTTGCGACCGGCAGCGAAAGCAGAACGGCGCGCCCACGACCACGGCAGTGAGGAACGCCATAGGGACGATGCGAGTCGGCTGCAGGGCCCCTGACAGCATGCTCGCCTCCCCGCCCAATCGGCTCGCCTCGTACGGCTCGGCCCCACCGTAGACGACCCGGCAAAGCGGCGGTGTGCCTGGAAGACCTCGGGGACGTCACCGGGTGGCGGTGCCGTTCCACGGTAAGAAATCGGTGGCGGTCTACGGAGACCCCGTGTCACAGTGCACCCCGTGCCTAAGGTCTACTTCGACGAGCGGATAGCGGAGCGGTACGACGCGAGCTCAGCGGACATGTTCGAGCCTGCAGTTGTCGACCCGGTGGTGGACCTCCTCGCCGATCTGGCCGGCGACGGCGACGCCCTCGAACTGGGTATTGGCACAGGCCGGATCGCCTTGCCGCTCAGCCAGCGCGGTGTTCACGTGCACGGGATCGAGTTGTCGCCCGCCATGGTGGCGAAGTTACGCGCTAAGCCTGGTGGGAATGGCGTGGACGTGACGATCGGCGACTTCGCGGCCGCCAAGGCGAGCGGAACGTTCACGCTCGCCTACCTCGTATACAACACGATCATGAACGTCACCGCGCAGGATGAACAGGTCGAGTGCTTCCGCAACGTCGCGGCGCATCTGGAACCCGGCGGGTGCTTCGTGATCGAGGTAGGAGTGCCGGACCTCCAGCGGCTCCCGCCTGGGGAAACCGTCCGGCCGTTCACCGTGACTGCGACGAGGCTCGGCTTCGACGAGTACGACATCGCAGCGCAAGGGCTCGTCTCACACCACTACAGGGTCGTGGACGGCCAGCTCCAGGCCACCTCGATGCCGTTTCGCTACGTGTGGCCGTCCGAGCTGGATCTGATGGCGAAGCTCGCCGGGATGACTTTGCGTGACCGCTGGGGTGGCTGGCAGCGCGAGCCGTTCACCAGCGCCAGTACTTCACATGTCTCGGTCTGGGAGAAGTCGCCGTAGCGGTCGACCCGGGGCTGCGAGGCAGCCGCCCGCCGACAGGCCGCCTGATCACGCGAGGTAGACGGTTTCCGCCTCGAGTCGGCGTAGTGGGCCGAAAATCAGGGGCGGTCGCCGCGAGCGGCGAGCAGGTCGCGGATCTCCGTCAGCAGTGCCACATCCTCGGTCACGGGCGTCGGCTCGCCCGGTTCGTCCCGGTCCATCAGCTCCCGTGCCTTGAGATACGGGGTCACGATCATGAAGTAGACGACTGCGGACATGACGAGAAAGGCGATGAGGGCCGTCAAGAACGCACCAACGCTGATGCCCCCCGGCTCGTAGCCGGAGAAGTCAGGTATCCCACCGACCGCCCCGAGGAGATCCATGATCATGTCCACCGTGGCGGTGACAACCGTGGCAAATGCCGCCGCCATGATGAAGGCCACAGCGAGCTCTATGAGATTGCCTCTCAGCAAGAAGTCCTTGAAACCCTTCATGGCGTTGCTGTCCTTCGGTGAGTGCATGGGCTGGTCAGAGGTTGAGCGCCGCGAGGCTACCAAAGCGATGCACCTTGAGCTTCCCTGGAGCTCCCGGCCCGGGACCTCAACCCCGCAGGCTGATCGCCAGTGGTCCCTGTGCGCTGGTCTGCGCGACCGCGGCCGCCGAGGACGGCGTGACACCCAGCACGACCAGGGAACCGTCTCGGCTGCCGTCATCGAACTGGGGAAGAGTGACGACAACGGCGTTGCTGACCACCAACCGGGCGCTCGAGGACTCGTCACTCTGCGCCGCGTAGACGTCGATGTGGTCACCCACCTGCAGCAGCGACACCACCTCGGCGTCGTCGATCCGCACCGGCGCCGCTACCAGCCCGTCGGCGTACCCGGAGATCAGTGCCTCTCCCACAAGCCGACGGTCGCTGATGGGTTCACCCGCCCGCACCGGCGCCGCCAGCGTCTCGGAGACCAGCGTCTCGGCCGACTCGGCCGTACCGGTCGGAGCGAGCGACGTCGGCATCTGCACGACTCGTACGTCGCCAGGGCCGATGACCCTGCCGCCCGGCAGGTCACGAACTGCGACTGCCACGGCGGTGGTATCCGGTGGGGGAGGTGCGAGGACTCGGGCGAACGCGAAGACGGCCATCGCGGCGAACAGCGCCGAAATCAGTCGGCGGCGACGTCGCAGAGCGCGCTGGGTACGACGGGCGATGTCACGCAGGTCCGGCACCCAGCCAGGCTACGAAAAGCCAGGGCGTTCCGCGTCGGCTGTCCACAGCCTCGCCCGCGGTAGCGCTAGACAGTGAGACCTCAGCCCGCGACGCTGGTCTTTGCCGAGGAGGACGAGTCTTTGGCGGCAGCGGTCTTGCTGCCGGCGGCGGGCTGCGAGGCGTTCCGACCGGAATCCGACGAGGAAGACTCCGTGGTCGAGGCGGTCGTCGTGGAGGCAGCTTCCTTCGTCGACTCGGTCGAGGACGGGGCGCCAGCTGCCTCGTTCGGCTTGCTGCGGCTGTCGTTGCGGTAGAAGCCTGAACCCTTGAAGACGACGCCGACCGCGCTCAAGACCTTCCGCAAGCGTCCCGAGCAAGTCGGGCACACCGTAAGGGAACTGTCGGCGAAGCTCTGGCGCACTTCGAGCTCTTCATGACAGTCCGTACAGGCGTACTGGTAGACCGGCACTCAAACGCTCCTTGTCGTTGCGACGCGCAGCACGCGTCGTTGTTAGCACTCTGCCTGGTCGACTGCCAGACGGGTCCATTGTGCGTCAGGTACCGTCCGGACGCAAAGACCGCTGAGGGGACGGGCAGAATAGCCGGGTGCGCCGCCCTCGATGGACCACAGTTCTCCGCTGGAGCGGCCTTCTCCTCGTCGTCCTCCTGGTTTCGACACTGGTGACGGCAGTGTGGACGGTGCAGCGGCCGATGCCCGACACGGAGGGCTCTATCACGCTCGAGGGGCTCGACGCAGAGGTGACCGTCATCCGCGACGAGCACGGCATTCCCCACATCTACGCCGAGACGACCGACGACCTCTTCTATGCGCAAGGTTTCGTCCAGGCCCAGGACAGGTTCTACGAGATGGACTTCCGGCGCCATCTCACCGCTGGTCGCCTCAGTGAGCTGTTCGGCGCGGATGCGCTCGAGACGGACATGTTCGTGCGGACCCTCGGGTGGCGTCGAGTCGCGGAGCAGGAGCTGCCGCTGCTGCGACCCAGGACACGGAGCTACCTGGCGCACTTCTCTCAGGGGGTCAACGCCTACCTCGTGGACCACGACGGGGCAGAGCTGTCGCTCGAGTACGCCATCCTCGGCCTGCGAGGCGTCGACTCGTCTCCCGAGCCCTGGACCTCGGTGGACTCGCTCGCCTGGCTCAAGGCGATGGCATGGAACCTCGGGGGGAACATGGACGAGGAGATCACCCGTTCTCTGCTCTCGACGACGCTCACGAAGCGGGAGATCGCCACCCTCTACCCGCCTTACCCGTACGCCGAGAACGATCCCATCGTCAACCAGGGGGCCATCGTCAACGGCGTCTTCGAGCAGGATGCCACCGCCAACATGACCCGGCCGCCGGAGCGACCCGGCTATCTCTCGGCCGAGCGCGAGGCACTGCTACGCGCGCGGAAGGCAGGCGAAGGCGTCCGCAAGCTGCTGGGCCAAGGTGATGGCCTCGGTTCGAACGCCTGGGCGGTCTCCGGCGAGCACACAGCGAGCGGAGCTCCCATCCTTGCGAACGACCCCCACCTCGAGCCCTCGATGCCGAGTGCCTGGTATCAGATGGGCCTGCACTGCAACGAGGTCGGCCCCGACTGCCCGTTCAACGTCAGCGGGTTCACGTTTGCCGGGCTTCCCGGCGTTGTGATCGGTCACAACTCGAGGATCGCCTGGGGTTTCACCAACCTCTATCCCGACGTACAGGATCTCTATCTTGAGAAGGTCTTCGGCGACAAGGTGCTGTATGACGGGCGGCGAGAGCGGCTGAAGACGAGAGAGGAGACTTTCCAGGTCGCGGGCGATGACGAGCCGGTCACCATGACTGTTCGCGAAAGTCGGCACGGACCCCTGATCTCGGACGTCAACGAAGACGCCGCTGACGTCGCGTCCACCGCGCCGGTGCCTGGCGCTTCCGGGCGCCGCCCTGACGAGGGCTACGAGGTGGCGTTGCAGTGGACAGCGCTCACCCCCGGGCGTACGGCGGACGCTCTTTTCGCCATCGACGCGGCCGCGGACTGGGACGAGTTCCGAGACGCCGCTCGAGACTTCGAGGCACCGAGCCAGAACCTGGTCTACGCAGACGTCGACGGCCACATCGGTTATCAGGCACCAGGAACCATCCCCGTCAGACGTAGCGGTCGTGGCGACTGGCCTGCTCCAGGCTGGGAGGCGACGTACGGCTGGCGCCGGGACCCCATCCCCTACCGGGCGCTACCGAGCGTGCTCGATCCCGCGGACGGGTATGTCATCACGGCGAACCAGTCTGTGGCGGGCCCGGACTACCCGTACTACCTGGGCACCTCTTTCGACTACGGCTACCGCGCTCAGCGGATCAGGACCCTGCTCGAGGCGAAGGACGACCTCACGCCCGAGGACATGTCTCGCATCCAGCTAGACAACTTCAGCCTCCTCGCCCAAGAGCTCACCCCGCTCCTGAGATCCATCGAGATAAGGGGGGACTACTACGACGCCGGCCACCAGGTGTTGTCCAACTGGCGGTACCAGATGGAGGCGGACTCCTCGGGTGCCGCGTTCTTCAACGTGGTCTGGCGCAACATCTTGGAGCTGACTTTCTCCGACCAGATCCCTCGCCGCGCCCGGCCCGAGGGCGGATCGCGCTGGTGGGCCGTCATGCGGGTCATGCTTGACGACCCCGACAACCGGTTCTGGGATGACATCGAGACGGCAAACGTTGCCGAGTCGCGAGATGACATTCTGCACCGGGCCATGCTGCAGGCACGCGACGAGCTGACCTCGCTGATCTCCCGAAACGCGACGAAGTGGCGATGGGGGATGTTGCACGAGCTGACGCTGCGCAGCAAAGGGCTGGGGACGGAGGGTTCACCGGTCGCGGGACTCTTCAACCGCGGCCCGTACGAGCTCAGCGGCGGCCCGGCCGTACCCAATGCGACGTCGTGGGACGCGAGCGTCGGCTATGAGGTGACGGCCGTCCCCTCGATGCGGATGGTCGTCCCGCTCGACGACTTTGACTCCGCCCGTTGGATCAATCTGACCGGGGCGTCAGGGCACGCGTACAACGACAACTACACCGACCAGACGGAGCTGTGGGCGTCCGGCCAGACGTTGCCATGGGTGTTCAGCCGCGACCGGGTGGAACAGGCGGGCGAGCATGTGCTCACCTTGCGTCCGTAGCGAACCGGCCCACCGGGGTGGCTAGCTACGGGTCCAACCAACAGACGGCGCCGAAGTGACGGGCTCGCGCCCGCTCGTCCGGATGACGCGTGAGTCGGTGATGACTACATCGACCGGCTGGTCGGGGGCATCCACGGGGATGACGTCGAAGACCTCGTCGTCGTACAGCAGGAGCGCGCGAAGAGCCCGTGGGCGGGTGCGTGCGAGGGCGCGGTCGTACGACCCGCCACCGCGGCCGAGCCGGTGACCGAGCGCGGTACCGGCAAGACCCGGACAGATCACCACGTCGGCATCGGTAATGGCACCAGGTCCCAGGCGTCGGCCGGCCGGCTCAGGGATCGCTCGCCTCCCCGCCTGCAGCCGGTGGGGCTGGTAGCGCGCCCAGTCCAGGTCGTCATCGGCGAGCAGACATGGCAGCAGTACGGCGACCCCGCGCTGGTGGAGCGCGTCGAGGAGTGCCCGGGTGCCGGGCTCGTCGGCCGTGGACGCGTAGGCGGCCACCGTCTCGGCGGTGGCTATCTCATACAGGTCGAGAACGCGGTGCATGATCTCGGCCGCCGCCCGAGAGCGGTCCTGCTCACCACGCCGTGCCCTGGCGCTGAGCAGCTGGCGTCGAAGTTCCTGCTTGGTGAATCGAGGCTCGTCTGCGGCGCTCACCATGTCCCCCTTGCTGCGGCTGCCGAAACCCTCATCGGCTGTCCCTTACCCGCAAACCGGCGGCTCAACCCTGCGGCTTGCGGCGCCGCGGCGCAAGAGCGAGCAAGAGCCGGCTCGGCAGGGGCGCACTAGCATGCGATCCATGAGCAGCGAGGGTCTTGCCGCAGCCCAGTCGAAGATGGAGCAGGCGGGGGTGCACCAGATCGCGATCGACGTCTTCTCCCACTACTACACCCTGCTGGAGCGTGGTGCGACCGGGATCATCGCGGAAGCCGACCTGGAGCCGTTGCCTGAACCTGCGCATATCGACCGCCTCGATGTCGACGAGCTGGTCGGGGACGAGGCGATGGCGGCCACTGTGGTCATCAAGCTCAACGGTGGACTCGGCACCTCGATGGGCTTGGACGGCCCGAAGTCATTGCTGGAGGTGCGTGACGGCCTCAGCTTCCTCGACATCATCGTCCGGCAGGTGCTCCACCTGCGTGAGCGGTCCTCGGCGCGGCTCCCCCTCCTGTTCATGAACTCCTTCCGCACCCGCGAGGCCACGCTGGCCGCCCTGAGCCGCTACGACGAACTGGCGGTCGCCGGCATCGACCTCGACTTCGTCCAGAACCGGGAGCCGAAGCTACGCGCCGACGACCTGACGCCGGTCAGCTGGCCTCCCGACCCGGATCTCGAATGGTGCCCTCCGGGTCACGGGGATCTCTACACGGCGTTCACGACGTCAGGAGTCCTGGATCAGCTGCTCGACGCCGGCTTCAGGTACGCGTTCGTGTCCAACTCCGACAACCTGGGTGCGATCGTCGACGCGCGGGTGGCTGGGTGGTTCGCATCGAGCGGGGCGCCGTTCGCCAGCGAGGTCTGCCGGCGTACACCGGCGGACCGCAAGGGTGGTCACCTTGCCGTGCGTCGAAGCGACGGCCGGCTGGTGTTGCGCGAGACGGCGCAGACAGCGTCCGAGGATGCCGCCAAGCTCAGTGACATCTCGCGGCACCGCTACTGCAACACCAACAACCTGTGGATGGATCTGCGCAGCCTCGCCGAGACCCTGGACCGTACCGGCGGCGTGCTCGGGCTGCCGTTGATCCGCAACCAGAAGACAGTCGACCCACGCGACAAGTCCTCCCCGGATGTCATCCAGGTCGAGACCGCGATGGGAGCGGCGATCGAGGTATTCGAAGGCGCCCAGGCCCTCGAGGTGGACCGGGCGCGGTTCGTGCCCGTGAAGTCGACTAACGACCTCCTGGTGCTGCGTTCCGACATATACGCGCTCGAGGAGGACTTCGGGGTACGTGGCACGCGGCCCGGCGATGCGCCGTACGTTGACCTGGACAGCGACTTCTACAAGTTGATCGGCGACTTCGACGCGAGGTTCCCGAAGGGGCCGCCGTCGTTGTCCGCGGCCTCGTCGTTCGTGGTCCACGGTGACTGGACCTTCGAGCGCGGGGTCACCGTCGTCGGAGACATGGAGGTCGACGAAGAGGGGTCACCCGGCGTGATAGCCGAGGGCACGACGCTCGTCGGACGTTAGGGTTGGCGGCGGCGGCCCTGGTGCCGCCCAACCTCACACGAGAGTCGACAGTAGATGCGCAGCGTTGACGAGCACCTCAGCACCATCTTGGACACGGTGGAGCCGCTTCCGCCGTACGAGACGCCGCTGCTCGACGCGGTCGGTCTGCCCATCTGCGAGGACATCACAGCAACCATCGACCTGCCGACGTTCGACAACTCCGCAATGGACGGCTACGCATGTCGACTCGTCGACCTGCACGGCGCGTCTCGAGACACCCCGGTCCGGCTTCCTGTCGTGGGTGAGTCAGCAGCCGGGCAGAGCAAGGCGTACGGCCTGTCACCGGGGCAGGCAGTCAAGATCATGACGGGGGCGCCCGTCCCAGCTGGCGCCGATGTGGTGGTGCCGATCGAGTGGACGGACGGCGGGCGGGCCAGCGTGAGTATCGTCCAGGAGCCGTCGCCCGGGCAGCATGTCCGCTCGCGCGGCGAGGACGTCCGGGCGGGGGATCTGCTGCTGAACAAGGGCACGATCTTCGGGCCCAGGCAGGTGGCGATCGCGGCCGCCGTAGGTCGGTCACTGGTGAAGGCCCGGCCCCGGCCCCGGGTCGTTGTCTTGTCCACCGGCAGCGAGCTGCGTGAACCCGGAGAACCCCTCGGCTTCGACTCCATCTACGACTCCAACTCGTACTGCCTGTCGGCGGCCGTGCGTCAGGCGCAGGCGATCGCCTATCGTGTCGGCAGCGTGACGGACGACCCGCAGGAGCTGACCAACACGCTGTCCGACCAGCTCGTCCGGGCCGACATGGTGGTGACCAGTGGCGGCGTCAGCAAGGGTGACTACGACGTGGTGAAGGACGTGCTGACGCGCGTCGGCACGGTCGAGTTCACGGAGGTGGCGATGCAGCCGGGGAAACCGCAAGGGTTCGGGGTGATCGGGGAGGACGGGACCCCTATCTTCACGCTTCCCGGCAACCCGGTGTCGTCGTACATCTCCTTCGAGGTGTTCGTCCTGCCCGCCATCCGCCGCATGATGGGGATGCTTCCGTATCGCCGCCCACTCGTCCAGGCGAAGGTGACGGGCGGGTTCGGGTCGCCACGCGAACGCAAACAGTTCGTCCGCGCCTCGTTCGAGGTCACCCAAAGCGGTGCTCAGGTGACACCGATCGGCGGACACGGCTCCCACCTCATCGGCGGCCTGTCGATGTCGAACGCGCTGATCGTGGTCCCAGAGGCCCAGACCGAGGTAGCGAAGGACAGCACCGTCGACGTGATGGCGTTGGACCGGGTGTTCTGATGGTCACCGACAGCGGCAGCGAAGACGACGGCGGGGACCGCGCGGGGCTGACACACGTCGACGAGTCCGGCGCAGCGCGGATGGTGGATGTCTCGGACAAGGCAGTCACTGCTCGTGAGGCGGTTGCCGCCGGTCGCGTCCTGACCAGCCCGGAGGTGGTGGCTCTGCTGCGCGGCAAGGGCGTGCCGAAGGGCGATGCGCTGGCTGTCGCCCGCATCGCGGGGATCATGGCAGCCAAGCGCACACCGGACCTGGTGCCGCTCTGCCACCCGATCGCGCTCAGCGGTGTCGCGGTGGACCTGGTCGTGACAGACGACGCAGTCGAGATCACGGCGACCGTCCGCACCAGCGACCGCACCGGCGTCGAGATGGAGGCGCTGACCGCAGTGTCAGTGGCGGCGCTCACCGTCATCGACATGGTGAAAGCTGTCGACAGGAGCGCGTTCATCGAGGGTGTAGCGCTGGTCAGCAAGTCTGGTGGACGGTCCGGGACGTGGCAGCGGGTGACGAGAGACACGGTGACCAGCGACACGGCGACCAGCGACACGGGGGGCGGCGATGCCTGAGTGGAGGGCTGTGG
>JAUJOO010000001.1:555450-556569 GCA_030447585.1 Nocardioidaceae bacterium
GCGACACGGCGACCAGCGACACGGGGGGCGGCGATGCCTGAGTGGAGGGCTGTGGTGATCTCCGTCTCCAACCGGGCGGCCGCGGGCGTGTACGACGACACGACCGGTCCGCGGATCATGGCCGCCCTGTCCGACCACGGTGTCGCCGACGTGCGGGGCGTCGTCGTACCCGACGGTGAGCCGTTGCGGGAGGCGCTGCAACAGGCGGTCCAAGATGGTGCGGACCTCGTCTTGACCACGGGAGGCACCGGGCTGACGCCGACCGACCGGACCCCCGAGATGACGCGGTCTGTGATCGACGTCGAGGTCCCGGGAATCGGGGAGGCGATCCGGGCCAATGGGGTGGCCAAAGGTGTGGCGACGGCGTCGCTGTCTCGAGGGCTGGCCGGCCTGGCGGCGAGTACGCTGGTCGTCAACCTGCCCGGATCTCCCGGTGGTGTGAAGGACGGGCTGGCGGTGCTGCTTCCTCTGCTTGACCATGCGATAGACCAGATCAGAGGCGGCGATCACTGGCGCACCGGTGATGGCGGTGTGACCTGAGCGCGCCCGGCTGGCCGGCAACGCTGCGATCCGACCGGGTGGGCTTGCGTCCGATCACGATGCGCGACGCGTCGCGCTGGTCGCAGCTGCGAAGCGAGAACGCTCGTTGGCTGGAGCGGTGGGAGTCGACGCGGCCGCCGGAGGCCAGTGGTGGCAATCCCGGCTACCGGACGTTGGCACGTGAACTGATCCAACAGGGGCGCTCGGGCCGCGCGCTACCGTTCGTTGTCACGTACGACGAGCTCATGGTGGGCCAGCTGACCGTCACCGGCATCACCTGGGGCTCGGCCCGCTGGGCGCAGATGGGCTACTGGATCGGTGAGTCGTACGCCGGTCGCGGCATTATCCCAACCGCTGTCGCGCTCGCGTGTGACCACTGCTTCTTCACGATGGGCCTGCACCGGATCGAGATCGCGATCCGACCGGAGAACGTTTCGAGCCTCCGCGTCGTCGAGAAGCTCGGTTTCCGCTCGATCGGCCTGGCGCCGCGGTACCTGCACATCAACGGCGCCTGGCGCGATCACCTGCTGTTCGGCCTCACTGTCGAAGAGGTGGAGGGCGGCATGCTGAAGCGGCTGC
>JAUJOO010000001.1:556669-558282 GCA_030447585.1 Nocardioidaceae bacterium
TCAGACATACCGTCTGAGTCGTGGGTTTGACGGGTCTCATCTATGCAGCGATCGTGGTGGCTTGGGCGGCGTACCTTGTGCCGCTGGCGCTCAGACGACACGACGAGGTCTCACGCACCCGCTCCATCGAGCGTTTCTCCTCGACCATGCGTGTGCTTTCTCGCCGCGGCTCGGACACTGCTGAGCGGATGGTCATCACCCCTCCGCGTCCAACTGACCGAGTGGTGACACCGAGCCTCAAGGCAGCTCGCGATGACGCCACCGCCGTGCCGGTCGGCCGACCAAGTCGGGCCGCCCAACGGGCAGCTGCCAAGCGGCGGCGCATCGTGCTGGTGGGGTTCCTCGTCATCCTTGCTGCCGTTGTCGCCGCGTCGTCTCTGTCGTTCGTGCCCTGGTGGTCTGTCGCCATCCCGCTCTGCTTGATCGTGGCCTTTCTCGTCGTTGCCCGACGCCAGGTCCGCAGGGCCGAAGAGTCGTTCTGGGTCGCCGCTTCGCAGCAGCGGCCCGAGCCCTCCAACGTCGTACGGCGCATTGCCACCCGGGTCGACGCCTCGCACGGCGCCCGCAAGCTCGCGGCGGGTGCGGGAGCTTCCGATGATCCCGATGAGGAGCCGACGGTCAAGCTCTCCAGTGAGGCGATCACCGCGGCCGCACCTGAGCTGACCGAGGCGCGGGTGACCGCGGTCGCGCTGACGACAGCCGACGGCGGCTCGCTGTGGGACCCGCTGCCTGTGACACTGCCGACGTACGTCGACAAGCCGGCGGCGAGGCGCACCATTCGCACGATCGAGCTCGGCGAGCCTGGCATCTGGTCCTCGGGACACAGCAAGGACGACAGCCGCACCGCGGCCACAGCTCCTGCCGCTGCCGAAGAAGCCGCTGAAGCGACCTCCGGCCCGGTCGCAGAAGCCCGCCGCGCGGTCAACGGCTGAAGCCTCCCTGAGGTTCGGCTCGGCGGTTTCCCGGTGCTAAAGTTTCCCGGCGGTTCACGGTTGTGGCCGGCATGGGGCTGTGGCGCAGTTGGTAGCGCGTCTCGTTCGCAATGAGAAGGTCAGGGGTTCGAATCCCCTCAGCTCCACCAGACATGCAGGCCAGCAGGGTGTCTGAAGTCCTTACTCAGGAGTTCCGGATGCCCTGTCACCATTTAGTCACCACTTTGGATGTCGGTCTCGGCGCACCAGTGGCGTCTCTCGCTGGGTCTCGGTGGCCCACCGGGCGCCTTGTGCACCTGCTGGGCATGGACGCCAACCCTTCACGCCGGGCCACTGACACCGCCCGTCACCAGGACTCGCTCGAGCCCGTTCTCACCCTCTCCGAGGTGGCTGTCCGGCTCTGCGTGAGCGTCCAGACGCTCTACGACCTGCGCAGCCAGAGCCGTCACGGCGTTCTTGCAGGTGCGTCTTAGCGCCGCCTGGGCGGGACGGAAGTGTCTAGATCCGCCAACGCGCGCGCTTCCGCTGGAGCGGGGCCTATGGACATTCCCGGCGGTGGAGCATCCATCGATAGCTCAAAGGCGCAGAGATCGAGAGCGGGCAAGAGCGAGGTGATTCTCAGCGCCGCACTCTGGGCGTCCAGCGTGCGCAACTGGCTTCGTGGCGGATCGGCATGGCTTC
>JAUJOO010000021.1 GCA_030447585.1 Nocardioidaceae bacterium
TCCTGACGTTTCGACGCGACCATTCGTTCCGAGAGTGCCCGGTGGACTAGATACTCTATGGAAGTACGCAGTCATGACTCGCCGCGCTGCTGCGGCCGAGGGCGGCGTGGCCCCTACTTGCAGTCAGGTACGTCTCGTGAACTGACCACTGCCCGGTGGGCTCACCCACCGTGCCGAGTGGAAAACGGCAAGGCGTGAGTCGCCATGAGTCATCGGTCCGCCCTTGGCGTCTGCCGCGCCGCCGCCGGCCATCCCTTCCCGTCACTAGACGGGCCTGCCGCGAGGAGTTGGCCCAACACCTGCCGCCTCTCCTATGACGGCGTGAGGTAAGGGGACGCTTGTCCGGACGAGATCCGGGACGCGACCCGGGAAGTTACCTTGAGGGAGGCAGCCCGGCGCAGCCTGTCCCATGCTCGGGGACAGCCTGATCGGCGATCGCCGGCGGCACTCGCTGCTGTCCACCGTCACGACCAGTGCGACCGTTGCGGGACATCACATTGCGCTATGCGTTCTCGCGGTAACCGACTCGCACCGTTGCCGGCGAGCGAGATGGTGCCTACGCCGCCCTGCCCGGGTCCCTAGGACGACCGTTAGCCTCACCGGCCGTCGCGTCCTTCAGGCCCGCCACTTGCGATCGACAGTGCCGCCTGAACTGCCTCCCGGCGTCGTCTGCCGGTTTGCGGCTCAGTTCCTGCGACGCAGGCCTATCAGCCCAGCCCAGGGCACCTCACACACCCTTGTATCTACGGATACCGGGGGCCTCGGCATGTCGTCCAGGGCCCGCTGTCCCTTGTGGTGGGGCGCCTGGTCAGGAGCCAACAGGCGCCTCCCGGCGGCTACCGGTTGGCTGCGTAGGCCTGGACGGCGCTGGCAAGACGGCGGAACGTGCGCAACGGTCCCACCGCCGCAGTCCTCTCGGTCGACCACGGAACTCGGTAGGGCGAGGCCTCTGTCCGGCGCTCTGCGGGCCGGACCGAACGTCCCGGGATACGTCCCGCGAAATGTCCCGAATCTGCCCGGAGACCCGAGCGCGGAGGTCTGCGCTCCTTCGGGACGGTGCGCGGGACGCCCTGCGCGAAGGCTGCCCGGTCCGTCAGCTGCACCTGGAGGACCGCGATGCCGATCAAGCTCTACACGTTCGCCGAGGCCGCCGAACAACTGCACGTGCCGGAGACGTGGCTTCGCAAGAAGGCCAGCGCCCGGGCGGTGCCGTTCACCCGGCTCGGCCGTCACATCCGGTTCACCGAAGAGCACCTGACCTCCATCGTCGGCGTCGGCGAACAGCAAGCACTGGTCGGTCTACCGATCCAGGGTCTGAGTCGGCGGGCACGTCGCGCGGCCGGGTGACCTAGGCGGTCTGGTCGTCGGGAAGCAGCTCGGCCGCTGCCAGCTCGGCCGAAGCGTCGCCGACGACCGTGACGACCTGCTGACCGCCCAGCGCGCGCTCGACAGCCAGGTCGGCGACCTGATGGGTCTGGAACAGCACGCCGCCATAGACGTCGACGGTGATCTGGATGCTCTTGTGGCCGAGCCGTTTCTGGATCACCGGCAGCGGCACGCCGGCGGAGATGAGCCAGGCAGCGTGCGTGTGCCGCAGGTCGTGGAACCGCGGGCTCTTCTCCAGACCGCCCGCCCGGGCGGCGCGGACCGCGCGCAGCCAGCGATCGACGTACCAGTTCCGCTGGTCGAGCCGACCGCCTCGGACCGCTTCGAAAACGAGGTCGTCCGCGTTCTTGCCCTCGATGGATCTGCGCAGGCCGGCGACCACTGCGGGCGCAAGCGTGATCTGGCGACGCGACTCCCGAGTCTTGGGCTTGCCCAGGTAGTGGCGCCCGGTCCCCTGCACCTCGAACTCACCGTCACCGTTGCGCTTCCAGGCCCGGCGCACCTTCAAGGTCGGCACCGAACCGTCGAGGTCGAGATCCTTGACCTTGAGCGCGGTTATCTCGCCCCAGCGCAGGCCGGTCCCCACTGCGACGAGCACCAGGTCCTGCGAGTCCGCATCCAGAAGTCCGTGGACCAGCGCGAATTCGGTCTCGGTGAGGAACGTCTTGTCGTCGTCGTTCTCGGTGTCGTCGTCGAGAGCGGGCAGCTTCACTCCGTCGCACGGATTGCGGCCGATCACGCCCTTGCCCACCGCGCTCTTGAAGATCGCCGAGAGCAGCCCGTGGTAGTTCGCGATCGTCTTCGGGCTCGACCCGGCCCGGCGACGCACGTTGATCCAGTCCCGGTCGTCGTCGGCTGTCACGTTCTCCAGCGTCGGCTCGGCGCCCTTCACCTCGGACAGCCAGCCGACCAGCAACGCGAGCTGCCGGACGTACCGGCTCTGCGTGTCCGGACCCACGCTCGTCAGACGGCGGACGTACGCCGTGCCGAACTCGAGCAGCGGATGTCCCGCCGCCTCGATGTCCTCATCGGGCGCTCGAAAGCCCCAGCCCTTCACCCAGCCCTCGGGCCAGCGGTGGCCCATCGACTCGACCTGCGACTGGAACTTCAGCGCCGCACGTCGGTCGTCGAACGTCTCTGACTGCCACGGGCCCGCACCCCCGCCGAGCCGCCACTGAACTCGATACGCGCGCGAACCGTCCTTGCGACGACGAGCCACGATGGTCGCCATTCGCCACCTCCAAGATCACCTGATGCCACTGGTGATGCCATGGAGCCGACGTTAGGGATGCCTCGTGACCGAAACTGCAGGTCAACCGCAATCTGTGGACGGTGGGCGAGGGGGAGTTGAACCCGTTCACCCCGAGCCGCTGACCTGCAGCGATGCGCATCTCGCGCTCAAATGTCGTCGCCGGGAGCCATGTTACATCGGGTTGCACCGGGTTACGCAGGACCGGTGCTGACACCGACAGCACCGATGATCATGCCATTTCGGAACTGCACAGTCTGCGCTGACAGCCAGCTGCGGGCTTACCGGTTCCATGCAGTTGGCCTGACGTACCTGATCGGTCGCCTCGGGAGTGTCTTCGGCTAGTTGCCTCGCGAGGGCGTGTTCGTACGTCGTCACGATTAACTGCGTCGGCCCGGCTGCCCGTTCGAGGCTTGATGGCCTGCCAAGGAGTGGCGATTGTCTCCAACCCCTTCCGCAGCCCAGGAGCCTTCGTCTTGCACGGAGAGTGGACGACGCTCTGCACGCGCAGGGCAGTCTGCAAGCACTCATCACGGCGCTGCTCAGCGGCGCCGTCTCTAGAACTCGCCTTGCGTCGACGGAGCCATCAAGCGCTGTCGACAGGCACCGCCCACCGCGGCCAGGGACCGCGATGTTCTAGCATGAACGGCTAGTCGATAAACGGACAACTAGTGCTCAGTAGCGGCGAGAGCGTCACCCGCTTGCCACGGGTGCTTACAGGGGAGAGATGCCCAAGAACATCGTTCTGTGCCTCGATGGCACAAACAACAAGTTGCAGGCAGAAGGTAGCACCAATGTCGTACGGCTGTTCGATCTTCTGGATCTCGGTGAACCTGCGAACCAAGTCGCCTACTACGATCCCGGAGTTGGCACGTTTAACTCGGCAGCAGCTTGGACTCCCCTGCACGAACTCTTTCGCGGTACGCGGGATTGCTGTTCGGCGCTGGTCTGCGTCATAACCTCGGGGAAGCGTACCCCTACCTTATGGCGACTTACGAACCAGGGGATCGCATCTTCCTGTTTGGATTTAGTCGGGGCGCCTATACAGTTCGAGCGTTAGCCGGGATGCTGGAGCTTTGCGGAATCTTTCGCCCTGGAAGCGAGAACCTTGTGCCCTATGCGGTGAGCGAGTACGCCAAGCAGGGGGAGAAGCGGGAGGAGGACTGGCGGTTGCTGCGCAAGTACGCTCGCATGCACGGGAGGCCCTTGGCGCTCGACGGTACTGAGCTCCGCGACAAGGACCACGCCCCCGTGCACTTCATGGGCATCTGGGACACCGTGAAGGCGGCCGGCCACCTGTGGCGGCAGTTGAGGTGGCCGTACACAAGGGAGCTGCCGCACGTCGGCGTGGTACGGCACGCCGTCTCGCTTGACGAGAAGAGCGCCCCTACATGGAGTACCTGGTGGAGGATCCGGACCCCGCGCACTGCATTCCTCCCTCCCAGGACCTGCAGGAGGTGTGGTTCGCCGGGGTGCACTCAGACGTCGGCGGGGTGTCCGAACGGGAGCCTCGTCTCTCCGACCTTCCGATGAAGTGGATGGCGGAGGAGGCTGTGCAAGCTGGACTTCTGGTTCGGCGGCGCCCCTACGCTGCTGTTCAGAGGGTCACTGAGGCCGAAGCGACGGGCCGCATCCACCAAATGAACCGCTTGTGGGCCCTGCTGGGTACCCGTCGGAGGCGGCCTCCAGAAGGCGCCAAGATTCACGCGAGTGTAAGACGACGCATTGAGTTGGATCAGGGGTACGCTGCTCGACTGCCGGCAAGGCCGGTGTTCGTCGACGAGGAGTGGGCAACGCCCAAGCGGACTGCCTGAATCGTACTCACTGGGACTGCAGAGCGTCCCTCCTCGAATCAGACGGGGTCACTTGCCGGGGTCGTCCGGCGTCCGTCCCAGACCGCGGTGCGCCACTACGGCCAGACACTGGTTGACGACCCAGCCCGCCTCGTTGGGGGTTGGCGCGCTCCGCGTGGAAGAGACCGCCTTCCTTGCCCACCAGCGCCGCGCTCCCGACCGTGTTCGTCACCGGATGGCTGACCTAGCCGTCCCGCGCTGCTCGGATTTGGTCCCAGGGCCGAGCGCCAAGGCGAGACGACGACGACCGAAGAACGCCGCACTATTGCTTTCGACCCCCTCCGGACGGCCGCCAGACTGTCCGCTTAGAGCAACGGCCCGCAGCGCCCGCGCACTTGCCTGGTCGTCGGAACCAACCGACGCTGGCGGGCGCAGGTCCAAGTGCGCGGACGGCTCTCCATGGCAGGTGGCGGGCGATTACATACCAATTCCTGCCAATTCGGGTCATAATTTCTCGGAATTGCGGTCTTGACGTGACTAGTCAAGAAGAACTAGTTTGCCGACACCGTGCCGAGGCGGCGACGTCGGGGACGGCGAATGGCAGGAGCCGTTCGAGCCGAGTGCCCCCGGAGGGTCCGTTGCTCACACGTTCGCAGCACGAGACACAGAGGGCCGCAGGCGGACACCGGTACGGATTCCGCCGGATGGCGATTGCTGCGGTTGCGGGGCTGTTCTTGTCGGTGATACCCCTCGGCTCCGTTCAACACGCTGAAGCGGCCACCCCGCCGGCGTACAGTTACAGCTTCTACATGAACACCCGCAATCTCACGGTTGCAAGGAGCATGGGCACGGCTTTCGGGTGGCGCTTTCATGACCAGTACGTCAATCTGACCGTCATCCTGGCATTCGGCGGACAGTGCGACGGTGGATCCGGTGTCACCTTCTTCCGCAAAGGAAGATGCTACTCTAACCGGGACGTGGTGAAGGTGGCCGCAAACTTCATCGAAGGATTCTGGCACAAGACTACCGACAAACCTAAGCTCACGGTCCGAATTGGCACCAATAACAGCCTGCAGGTCGGTTATGAGCACGGGCGGCGTTTTGGATACGCTGTCAATAGTCTAGCCTATCGCGTCAGATATTTCTCACGGCAGGTCAAAGTCGGCGGAGCGAACGATATCGAACCTAACTTCTCCCCGAGAAGGCCCGCGTGGGATTGGACGAAGGGCTACGACGCTACGGGGAGAAGGACCTGGGTCAACTTCGGAACCTGTGACGGATGTCCACGGGTCTATACCAGTCCCTATCAGCCGACGGCTAGGGACTGGAGGGTCATCGATGTCGCCCACGTCACTTACAAGAACAGGTGGGGATACCCCTTTCCGGAGAGCTATCGCCGTGACGGAAACATGGCGAAACAGTGGTCCGCCATTGACGCCGCCGTGCGGGATACTCTGGGCTATAGCATGAACTTCCTCGGCTCCCTCACCCAGCGGGGCGCTTGCAGACAGCTGCCCAACGATTGTTTTAAGGGTAGCAACACCAATTTCTGGATGGACAATCACCCCAATACCGGCTGGACGCAACTGTACAACTCAATTCCCGGAACTTTGCCATTCTCCTCAGACATCCGTCGAATCGATAAATACACCTGTGGAGGCCGGTCATGCTCCTAACGACAAAGAGGGTCTCCGCGGGCGCAGTCACGGGGATCCTGGCATCAGTGCTCGGAGTCATGGCCATCCGCCCGTCACTCGCGGGGAGTGGCACTGAAACGCCGCTCCCGCTGGACAAGCAGCAGGCCCTGGACTATCAGAGCGAGCTGGAAGCGCAGGATGAACTGCTACCGCCAGCAGACAAGTCAGTCTTGGGGCCGCTGGAGAGCCTGGATCCGGCGCTTCCGCCCCCTACTGGCCTATTTGACGGTCGTGAGACCCGGGTATCCAGCGAACAGTTTCAGGCGGTCAACGTCTACCAGGTCGCTCAAGGAAGCCGGCTATCGCAGTACTTTGCCGGTGTGGATGGGCAGGATCCGTCAAAGGGCGGAGTGTTGGTCGACATCTTCGACATGGACACGGGAGAATTGGAACACATAAGCATCTCTCCCGCTCCACACGGCGTCGACCAGCAGACGATAATCGGCTATCAGACCAATGTATTGGCCCTCGCCTCGCAGAACGGGGTCATTCTGGGGTACGACATGGTGCTTCAAACGTTTGCGCCGCTGACGTCATATACCGCGCAGGCGGTACAGGGAGTCCAGGATTCCGCAGCAAGTGCGCTCCCGCCACCCCCTGACAATCCAAGCGACCCCACACCCGGACTGCCGAGACCTCAGATCTATAGGCCGTCAGTCGATCAGACCTTCGACATGATCAACTTCCAGGTCGCCGCAACGACCTCCGCTTACTACAGCGTTATGTGCGGGAGCACATATGCCGTCGGCGGTGAACAGCAAGAGCAACGAGGGGCGCTGATAGTGACGCCGTCATCTCTGGACGGCGCGCAGCCGCTGGAGTCCTCCATCGTCATGGCGCCGGCTGGTGTCACCGCTTTGCAGTGCACAGGCGGCGCGGGCGATGTCGTCACGGCGCAGAGCACCGTCAATGGGCAGAACTACGGATACCAGCTGTCGACCGGAGCACTGCAGGCTATTGGCTAGGTCGGGCAGCGCGGGGCGGGCCGGACTGGCGATTGCACTGTTCGTCGCCGCTGGGTGTACGGCGTCAAGGCCGCCGGCTTCGCCTGCTGGCCGCACGGCTGCGTCTCGACCACCCTCTTCACCAGCGACTCATCCAGGCGGCTGTGCCGACCAGGTTGGGCTCGATTCTCCCGCGGTTGTAGATAACCTCGCGATCATCTCGCGCTGCCGTGTGCTCCTGCTCTACGTCCCAACGGGCGACGGCCCAGTCGGCTCGGTGCTCGTGGACTTTTCAGACGGCCAAGTGATTTCGGGCAAGGTCGTCGGAGTTGAGACTCCCGGACCAGCGGTTGCCATGGGCAACCGCTGGTTTGTCGCTGGCAGTGGCAGCCACGGCGCAGGGGAAGTGATGGTGACCTCCACCGACGCAGGAGCGTCCTGGGCCCGTCTGCGGCTCCCCCCTGGATCGACCAGCGTCCAGGCGCTCTCCGTGTTAGGCGATCGACTAACGCTGGCAGGCGAGGACACCAGCGGCCCTGCCATCTACGGGACGAAGGACGGGGGGCAAACATGGACCGGCAACCTCATCCGGGCTTCGCCCGGAGGCGGCGGACCGGTCACTCTTCTCAAAGAGAGCGCGGAACGGTCCTACGCAGTCATTGCGCCTGTCACATCGGAAGGCGCCCCGCGAGTATTGATCGGTCTGGGGAGTAGTTATACGCAAACCGTTCCGCTTCGCAAGGGGACTGTCGTACAGTCGCTGTCGGCGACGCGCCGCGGGGCGATTCTCTGCGTAAGAGCCTTTGAAACCGACGTCTCCACGCTCTATCTCCTGGACCGTCGATCGCGCCTCAAGCCGTTGCAACTTCTAGACGGCCACCAGTGTTTTTCGACCGTCTTCTCCGAGGATGGTCGGAACGGCTTGATGCTGACCCTGGCGGGCGAGTTGCTGGCGTCCAGCGACGCAGGCGAGACGTGGCGGCCTTCCGCGCTGACGCGAGGCGGCGAGAGAGATCCCTCGCAGATCCTCGCCTATGGTGACGGCACTGCATTTCTGGTGGGCCGGTCGTCAGTTCGCCGGATTCCACTGCCGTGAAAGGCACCACTCGCGTTCTATTGATGTTGGCCTCAGCCTGGGTGGCGAGCTCTGCAGCGCAGCCCCCGCCTGCGCCCGCCGCCACGACGACGCGGTGACATGCCGCTACGGGGCCCAATCGTCGAGGTCCACGTCATGAGGAGCGCCGACGCTTAGTCTTGGGCCCCGTAGTGGCGGCTCGACCGTCAATTGCCGTCGGATGGCCTCTACTTCGATACGGTGCGACTTGGCCGGACCTCCGAGCGATCCCAGCGCCGCCTTAGACGACGAACTGCGCTTCTCACCCGGGTGCGATTGTTAATGTACTCTGGCTCGGTTCACGGTGGTGAATCGTCACCCTGGAGCCGTGCGCCGCAGCTCGGTCGATCAGAGCTTCCGTGAACGCCGGCGCTTCGTTGGTAAGCCATACGTCGAATGAGTGGCCACGACGTGCCTCCGCGATTTGGTCCGCGACGTCGGGGTGGGGCTTCTCCTGTTTACCAGACGCTGAGACAAGGTAATGCCTCGCCGTCACACGTTTGTACAGCGCAAGACTACTGTTTCGCCTCGACCCGTGATGGGGGATCTGCATCACGTCAACGTGGTGCGGCCTAGCGAGGTGGCCGAAACCGCCCGCATCCAGACCCTCAATGATGCTTGACGCGACTTGATCGCCGGTGAGCAGCAGCTTGTGTCCGCCCTGCGAGACGTGGAGGACCACGCTGGCCAAGTTCGTCTGTGAGTCGTCGGGCTTGACTTCCTGGACGAGGGGACGCACTTTCGACCCCTTCTTCCTCCAGTAGCTGCGCAGTTTCTCAATGGCGGCGTCATCCGGGGCCAGCACGTCGATGTGAACGCTGCCCGAGCGGTAGACGCGCGGCGCGCGGATGAACTGGCCGTCAGGCGCGTTCAGCGGTATTCCTTTCTCGCGGAGCCTTCGGCGAAGCCGTTCCCCCTGCGGGACCGACGCGATAGCGGCCAGCGACTGGGCCCGGCTTGCGTGGGTGCTCTGATGGCTGACGATGTCCTCGAATGAGTTGTGCCAGACCGTCGACGGCCACCACGCTGCTTCGGTTCCGGTCGGTTGTGCGGTCTCGACCAGGGCGAGGAGACCGGTAATGTGGTCGCTGTCGATGTGCGTGCAAACAACGAGATCCAGCCCAGTCGGGTTGTTCGGCGAGTGACCCTTGTCGCGTGACTCGAGGTAGGGCGCCACCCGATCCTGGAAGGTGCGTCCAACTCCACCGTCGATGAGGGCGAGCCAGCTCCCGCCCGATTCCGGGACTTCAACGAGGAGGGCATCGCCGTTGCCGGCATCGAACGCGGTCAGCTGAAGCATCGTGTCCCTGGAGTCGTGCCCTCCATCCTCGCAGAACACAACGCTGCCACCAGCGGCCGGAGGCCGGTCGCTTAGAGTGAGCGAGCGGCCAGGATCGCCATATCGGCGGCCCGCACTCCCCGAGACGACGACGGTTGTGCACCGCGCCGCCCGGCACCGCCCACCGCGGCCAGGGACCGCGATGTTCTAGCATGAACGCCTCGTCGATGAGCGGACAAACTAGTGCTCAGTAGCGGCGGAGAGGCGTCACCCGCTTGGCCACGGGTGCTTATAGGGGGGAGATGCCCAAGAACATCGTTCTGTGCCTCGATGGCACAAACAACAAGTTGCAGGCAGAAGGCAGCACCAATGTCGTACGGCTGTTCGATCTTCTGGATCTCGGTGAACCTGCGAACCAAGTCGCCTACTACGATCCCGGAGTTGGCACGTTTAACTCGGCAGCAGCTTGGACTCCCCTGCACGAACTCTTTCGCGGTACGCGGGATTGCTGTTCGGCGCTGGTCTGCGTCATAACCTCGGGGAAGCGTACTCCTACCTTATGGCGACTTACGAACCAGGGGATCGCATCTTCCTGTTTGGATTTAGTCGGGGCTTATACAGTTCGAGCGTTAGCCGGGATGCTGGAGCTTTGCGGAATCTTTCGCCCTGGAAGCGAGAACCTTGTGCCCTATGCGGTGAGCGAGTACGCCAAGCAGGGGGAGAAGCGGGAGGAGGACTGGCGGTTGCTGCGCAAGTACGCTCGCATGCACGGAGGCCCTTGGCGCTCGACGGTACACGAGCTCCGCGACAAGGACCACGCCCCCGTGCACTTCATGGGCATCTGGGACACCGTGAAGGCGGCCGGCCACCTGTGGCGGCAGTTGAGGTGGCCGTACACAAGGGAGCTGCCGCACGTCGGCGTGGTACGGCACGCCGTCTCGCTTGACGAGAAGAGGCGCCCCTACATGGAGTACCTGGTGGAGGATCCGGACCCCGCGCACCGCATTCCTCCCTCCCAGGACCTGCAGGAGGTGTGGTTCGCCGGGGTGCACTCAGACGTCGGCGGGGTGTCCGAACGGGAGCCTCGTCTCTCCGACCTTCCGATGAAGTGGATGGCGGAGGAGGCTGTGCAAGCTGGACTTCTGGTTCGGCGGCGCCCCTACGCTGCTGTTCAGAGGGTCACTGAGGCCGAAGCGACGGGCCGCATCCACCAAATGAACCGCTTGTGGGCCCTGCTGGGTACCCGTCGGAGGCGGCCTCCAGAAGGCGCCAAGATTCACGCGAGTGTAAGACGACGCATTGAGTTGGATCAGGGGTACGCTGCTCGACTGCCGGCAAGGCCGGTGTTCGTCGACGAGGAGTGGGCAACGCCCAAGCGGACTGCCTGAATCGTACTCACTGGGACTGCAGAGCGTCCCTCCTCGAATCAGACGGGGTCACTTGCCGGGGTCGTCCGGCGTCCGTCCGAGACCGCGGTACGCCACTACGGGCAAACACTGGTTGACGCACCCAGCCCGCCTCGTCCGGGGTTGGCGCGCTCCGCGCGGCAGAGACCGCCTTCCTTGCCCGCCTGGTCCGGGCCATCAGCTCCGGCGGCACTCACGTCCTCGCGTCATTGCACCCCCAGATCATCGTCGGCGCAAGGTCCATGCCTGTGAGAGCGAAAGATTGACGGGCGGTCTGCCGGTCGTCGAGCTTGTGATCGTCGATTGAGGAACGTGACCCGCCCCGCTGGTACTCATCTGCCGTCTAATGCCGAGCGCTAGGGCAGGCATTCTGATGATTTGGCCCTGCCTGCAAGAGGGCTCATGGCGTTTGCGGTTCGGTGAGTGGGTCGGCGACTGCGCGTCAAGCAGTGCGGCACTGGCACCTACAGTCGCAGTCGCGACGGCGGCCGACAACAGACTGCCGCACGAGCCCAAGCGCTGGCTCGCGCGGTCGCTCGCTGAGTCGGCGGGCGGCGGGCTCACACCTCTGCTCGCGCATGGGCCGGGCATCCACGCTGGGCGGACCGAGCCGAACAACGGCCTTTCTTCAAACCCGGGCCGAGCGCCACGTCGTCCAGCTACCAGGCTTCATTGAGGAAGAGCCCCATTGAGGCTCTCCGACCGGTTGAGTCCGGGTATCCTGCCCAGCACATCTGCGAAGCGACCGAGCGACGACTCACGACAGCCTTTGCGTGAGAACACCAGAGCTGCCGAATCGCGACTACCGCCCTTGCCGCTGGGGGCAGTTGACTCTGGTTCCCCTTAAGGCGATTCGACTACCACCGGGTGGGTCTGTCCCACTCGCTGTCGTAAGACGGGTTGGACCACACTTCCTGATCCTCTCGGCCGACGGGAGTTCGCTCCGCAAAACTATCGGGCGGCTCAACAACCATGTAGTTGCCGTAGCTGTTGAACGAGACGACCCAGCGCAACAGGAACCCGTCGTGCCCAAGAAGGCCGGCAAATGGCATCTCCCACTCGTCCAGGAGGAAGGCGACCTCGGCATCCCACGAAAGATCTTCAAAGGGAGGGAGTGTGAGGTGCACGAAAGCATGTTTCGCTGTCCGAAGCTGGCCCGCGAGGTGATGGCCAACCGTCGGAAACTCAGGGCTCCTGAGGTCGAGCGCGATCGCCTCCGCGACCGACCGCGTGAAGATCGTGCTTGGAGCACCCGTGTCAATCAGAGCCCGGACGGTGATGTCACAGTCCTGGTTGCTCACCGTCATGTCGACCGTGGGGCGAAGTATCGCCTCTATTGATCCGTCGGGAAGGACGCGCGTGTCCTCCTCCCGGTAAGGAAAGACGTGATACAGGCTGCCCGCGGCTACCCCACTCCGACCATCACGGCGGCGGAAGGCGGCGGAACGAACTGCATAACGGCACCCCGCCGCTCGCTCCCGAGCTGAGATAGCTGCCGCACTAGCTCACGTGACGTTGGCGCCACGGCGACAACACGATCGCCTTTGACCGCCACCCAGAGGCCTACGTATCCGTCCAGCGCGGGCAGCCTGGCGACGGGCCGCATCGTGCCGGCTGGCCGGCGGGAGACTCCCACGCTGGAAGTGTAGTTACCACGGGCGACACGCGACCAAAGCCTCCGGAACCTCATGGTGGTACCTCCACCGCTGGATCTTACGAATATTTGTAGTATTTGTAGCGTGTACACGCCGCAGGGGACGCAAAGGATCACGAAGGTCCGCCAGGTCGGCATCCCCAAGGTGATCATGGAGGCGGTAGGACTATTACCGGGCGATGAGGTCTACCTGCAGGTCAATCCAGACCACCCGAAGACCCTTCTGCTGATCCCGGCAGATGTGCTGATGGTCTGGCTCGAGGCTGGACGGGCAACCAATCCGAACGCCGAAGCACCGACCGACGAGCCACAACCCCGAAAGTTCGATGCCTGAGGCGCCAAGGTTGAGCGCTAGCACCGGCTGGTCTGTCCCAATGCCGACACCAAACCCGCTGTCGAAGCATTCCTGTCCCGAGCATGGGCTCGGTGCCACTAGAGGGGCCGGACGCGTGATCTGACGCCTCCACTCCAAGGGTCGCCTATGCGCTCACGCGCCGCCTAGCCGCCTCCCCGCCCGCGACTTCCGCGCTCGGGACCCGAGCACTGGCTGCTCGCCGGCCGCCACGATTTCGTGGAGGTGACGCGGGCTGACGCAGCGGTTTGATCGATGAGGTCCGCACGGCACTGGTCCCCCGACTGACGGAGCCAATCACTACCGTCATGGCGTCGGAAGAGCACCCGTCGACCGGCGTGAGGTCTGCTGCGGGCACCAGGCGCATGTCGTCCGCCCACATCGGTGCTGATAGCGGTCGCCCTCGTGGGGGCCCTCGCGGTGGCACTGACCACAGTGCGCATCAGCTGGGCAACCTGGCCGACCCTCGCGGCCACCCCTCCTCTCCGCGACCAGAGCTCGGGGTGACAACAAGCAGCCGGTGCTGTAGCGGCGGCGATCGGTTCGCTAGTCGGACGGCCTTCGGCGGTGCCGATGCGCGACACCACGAACGGATGGGGCAGCTTGCGCGACATCAGCAGAGCGTCGGCGTGAGCTTCACGGTCGCAGGGACGGCCTAGTTGTTGCGGTTCGGGCTACTCAAAAGCAGCGGCTCGCGACTGCAAGTCGCGCTGGGCACGTGCGGGTGATGCGTTGCCCGACCTACGCAACGCTCACTTGGCTCATGTGTGCGCAACATGACACCCGATCCTGGGCGCTGGGCTATCTGGAGCGGGAGGCGGGGGGTTCGACATGGCAGGTAGATCGGCCAGGTGTCGGCGTCGACTCAATGTCCCCCTCGCTCTGCGCCACAGCGAAGGCGTAGAAATGACGGCGGCGCAGTAGGGAGTCCGCTCGCTGCTGAAGTTAAGGCGTGACTGCGGCCGCTGGCACGACGAGTAGGAGCGTAATCTCGTCGGTCCAGGTTAAGGGCAGGCGCCTGCATTCAAGAGCAGGGGTGGCGCAGTGGGCCGCCTGCAATCGGTCAGGCTGCTCGGCGTCGGGCAGCCGTAGCGAGAAGCCGTCCCCGGTGGTGCTCCAGACCAGCTGACCTTCGTTCCGGAGCCGCTTGACGCGGTCCGACGTGTTGGGGTCCTGCCCGCCGAGATGGATGCGACTGTCGGTGGTGAAGCCCTCCTCGTCAAAGATCTGCTCGTTGTAGAGCAGGCGCTGTTGCGGGCTGTACGCGGCGCTGTCGACGTGGTAGGGCAGGGTCGCGCGGCGCTTGCCTTGGTTGTCGAACAGGACGTTGTAGCCGTGTGCGTACTGCTGGTTGCGCGGGAACTGAACCAGCACGCGTGTCACGTCCTGGTCGGCGGCATTGACACTGGCGTCGGCACCGAGTTGGACACTGCGGCGGCTAGCAAGGTCCAACAGCTGCACGCTGCTGGTCTCGCAGCTGCCGCCGTTCGGGACCGTGATCACCGCCTTTTTTGCGGTCGCCGCGAACGGCCGTACGAAGTCCGGGCTGCGGTAGATCTCGCGAAGGGTGCCGTCGCGCAGGTTGACCTCCAGCAGTGTGGTGGGGCGGTGGCAGTCGTCCTCAAACCGGGGTGGGGCGCTGCGCTGCGCGACGACCGCAGTGTCGTCGGAGCGGAAGGCGACGTAGTCGCCGCCGGGCACCGCAGCGACCTGCTTCCGAGTCTTCAAAGAGTAGATCTTCACGTCGGCGGTGCCCAGTGCCGCCACATAGCGCCCGCGCGGGTCGGCCAGCGCCTCAACACCGGCGCTGAAGAGCCTCTCCAATTCGGCCTTCGGGTCGAGCAGGGACATCCGGAAGATGCCGTCGTTGCGCTGGACGATCAGGTAGTCCCCGCTGCCTGACGAACTGCTGGAAGCGGGGGGTGTAACCGGGAGCGTGGCGGAGAGCGTGGCCGATGGAACGACCGCCGCCGGCCCCGTCGGGCTGGCAGCCTCGGGAGGAGCCGTCACGGTCGAGGCCGCCGGTGGCGGGGTGCGGGTAGATGCGCCTGACGGAACGGTCTGCGCGCCGCAGCCAGTGAGGCATAGCAGCCCAGCTATGATCCGAAGACGGAACTTCACTGAAACCGCCTTGGTGGTGTTGGGCGGCGGCGGTCGTCTTGCGTCACCTAGGGCGTCGCAGTTGCGTCGAGAAGCTCCTGCGGGTCCGGAAGCGACGCGGTGCCGTCTTCGTCGGTGTCGAGGTACAGCAGGTTGGTGTCCTGGATGTCGGGCGAGGTGACGGCACCGTCGTAGAGGTCAGGGTTGGTGGCCGCGGCGCTGTTGGTGCCCTCACCCTGACAAAGCTGCCGGGTCTTGATGTCGCGGTCGCGGCTGTCGCGGCTGGCGCGGTATGGATCCTGTGTCTGCGAGTTGGTGATCCCGTCGTAGTTGTTGTTGGAGCGGGTGTCGAAGTGGTTGTGGCTCGCGCCGCTGTAGCAGAAGATCGCGGAGAAAGCGCTCGCGCGGGCGTTGTTTCGCGCCGAGCGGTTGCCTCGGGCTGGGATCCGGTTGTCAATGGCGGTGCCGTAGGTGTGCTGGCTCTTGGCGGCGCCGCCGACGGAGGAGTTGCGCGCCGACGTCCGGAATCCCGAGTTGATGTACACCGGGTTGTTGCCCTGCTTGGCTCGCACGACCTCCATGCGGTACATCACCCGTCGGAGGTGCTCGCGGACGGTGTTTTGGCCAACCTTGCCCCCGGTAAAGCAGCCGCAGCCCTTGTCGGCGAACTCGCCGAAGTTGAAGTGGATGGTCCCGTTGCCGTCCTCCAAGCTGTTGAGCTTGGCGTGCGTCTGAGGGCCGACGATCCCGTCAACCGTGAGGCCGTAGAACGACTGGAAGTTCTTCACTGCCCGGGTGGTGATCGGGCCGAAGTTGCCATCGAGCGACGCAGTGCGGTGTGAGGCAGCGGTGGTGTTCACCCACCCCAAAACCCTGATCTGAAGTTCGCGGACATCGCTGCCGCTATCGCCTTCGCGCAGGGTCCGGGACCAGCTGTACGCCTGCGCGTCGGAGCCGGAGACGACAGACAGCAGCGAGAAGCAGAGCGTGATGGCTGTGAGCAGCGCTGAGAGCCGCATGAACTGGCGGCTCATGGGTGCAGCAGGTACGGAGAGAGGCACGACGGTCCTCCAGGACGGGAAGGGTGCCGACGCCCGGGTGGCAGCCTGGCCGTCGGTAGGAGCGGAGCCCGTAAGGGCCACGGGGCCCGTGCCGAGCAATCTTGTGAATGCCGCCTGACGTGACCGTAGCAGGGCTAGTCATCTATGACTAGCCCTTGTTTTCTAGCAGTTTTGTCATAAATGTGGGCGGTTTTAGACGAATTATGACGGCGCTAGGAGGCCTAGCGCGAACGCCCGCGGCACGAGCTGGGGGAAGCCGCTTGCTTGCCGCGAGTACCTCGACGCCGACCAGCCGGCCGTCGACATCGAAGTCACGTTTGATCATTCCTCGTACAGCGAGAGGGTCCACGGGCAAGGTCTCGGCGACCCGCCGCCGCCAATGTCGTCGGACAGGTAGATGTACGCCGCATCCGAGGCTTCGTCGTACGTGACTCGGAGTGGGCTGGTCAGGTCGTTGATGTTCGCGCCGGTCGCAGATTGTCGTGTAGTTGTCGTTGACCCGACTGCCCTGGATGACGGTCGTCACCCGGTTCCCGACCGTGCCGGCGAACAGGCGAGAGTGCCATCTTGGCGTGGTACGTGTGAACCGGGGCGTTGCCCAGCCCGCAAAACCCACTGACTCCAGCGTGCGCCGTGCTGCGCTCCCTTCCACCGTCCCGGGTTGTCGCCCGGCTGAGGCGTTCCGTGCAAGATCCCAGCGACACCAGAGCAGTTCACGCACCAGAGCAGTTGACACACCCTTGTATCTACAGATACGCGGGCGCTGCGCATGTCGCCCGGGCCCCCACTCTGCCCCCTCGTGGGGGCGCCTGCTCAGGACCCGCAGGCGCTACCCGGCGGCTACCGGTTGGCTGCGTAGGGCTGGGGCGCTCTGGTGGACGCGGCGGAACGTGCGCAGACGGTCCCACAGCCGCAGTCCTTCTCGGTCGAGCTCCGGACTCGGTAGGGCGCGACTTCTGTCGGGCGCCCCCCGGGCCGGACCGAACGTCCCGGGATACGTCCCGCGAAATGTCCCGAGTCTCCGCCGAAGACACCGCACGCGCTGGAACAGGCGCCCTTCGGGACGTTGCCCGGGACGCCGTCCAGCGACGCTCTTGCGGTCCGACAGCTCCACGCGGAGGACCGCGATGCCCATCAAGCTCTACACGTTCGCCGAAGCCGCCGAACAACTGCACGTGCCGGAGACGTGGCTGCGGAAGAAGGCCAGCGCCCGGGCGGTGCCGTTCACCCGGCTCG
>JAUJOO010000022.1 GCA_030447585.1 Nocardioidaceae bacterium
GCGCCGGCACGGCGAGGTCGAGCAGGCGCCGGAGGTCGGGCAGCTCGCTGACCTCCCAACAGGTGGCCGCGAGCCTGGCGGTGCGCTCCTCGCCCAGGATCGGGGTCGCGAGCGCCACCAGCTTGGCCTCGAGCTGGGCGTCGGTCATGGGAGCCGCTGGGGTTCCGAGGTTGTGGGCGATCACCCGGGTCAGAACGCGTCCGTCCAGCAGCGTGACGTCGACGCGGGCCGATTCCTTGGTCTGCTCAGGATCCTGCTCCACGACGACCCGTGACCGCACCGACTCGAGCGTCGGGTCGCCCACCCGTTCGTCGGTGAACTGGGCCGGGAGCGCGGCGCCGTCGACGAGGCCGACGGCCAGGACGTGGTAGATGCTGAACTTCCCCTCGAGGCCAGTGGTGGGCCACCGGTTGCCCGTCGTGGTGAGCACGTAGTCGTGGGCGAAGGCGTGGACCGCTGCGACGTCGTCGGAGCGGAAGCCGTGCTGCTCGCGCAGCTCCAGGAGCGCCTGTGCCGCCGGATGTGTGAGGGAGCCGCACGCAAAGGGCTTGAACCCGTTGTCCGACAGCGTCCAGCGTTCGCCGAGCCCTTCGACGGCACGCTCGGGCGACGGCGACGGTGAGAAGAGGTGCAGGAACCCGCGATGTCCTTCGATCGGCTCGGTGCTGGAGGTGAAGCCGTCGCGAGCCAGGAAGCCCGCGAGCACGCCGTCCATGGCTGCCTTCCCCGGGTGGAGTGCCTTGCCCATGGAGCCGTAGACGACCTTCATCCCCGCCGCCTGGGTCGCTCCGGTGCCGATGGCAACGACCGTCTGCTCGGGCGTGAGCCCGAGGTGGCGGGCCACCGCGGCCGCGGCCCCGATGTGGCCGACAGTGCCCGTGACGTGCCAGCCGGCGTCGTACTGTCCCCGGCCGGCGGCCAGGGCGACGCGCGTCTGCACCTCGAAGCCGGCGATGAAGGAGAGGAGGGCGTCCGTCCCGCTGACGGGAACCAGCTCACTCGCCGCCGCGAGCGCCGCCCAGAGGTGGGCGCTACCGTGGACGGTCGTGTCGCCGGGATTGAACGTGTCGTCGAAGTCCAGCACGTGGGCGGCGAAGCCGTTGGCAAGGGCGGCGAACGTCGCCGACGTGCGGTGGGGGGTGCCGAGGATTCCGGCAGTGCCCGGATCGGAGCCGTCGAGGGTCCGCACCGTCCGTCGGAGCCGTCGGCTTTGGGGCTCCGCCGACCCGGCCAGCGTGCACGCCATCCAGTCGACCAAGCACCGCTGGGCTTGATGGACGACGTCGCCGGGGACGTCGGCGGCCTTCAGGGTGGACGCCAGACTGGCCAGGGAGGAGGACACCCTGGGGGCTCGCGCCATCTGAGACCTCGTCTGTACGGCGGAAGGGACGTCTGCTATACAGACTAGCATGACGCCCGTCCCCACAGACTTCGACGACCGGACCTCCCCGGAGACCCGGCTTCTCGCCGAGTTCCTCCAGGACCGGTCGATGACGGACATCCCGGCCGAGGTGCTGCACGAGAGCACGAGATGTCTGCTCGACTTCGTCGGACTCACCATCGCGGGAGTGACCGAGCCCGCCGCCGCGATCGCCCTTCGTCAGTGCGAGCTGCTCGGGGGAGGCGAGCACGCGCACGTCCTGGGCTCGAGTACCCGACTGCGGGCCACGGACGCCGCCTTCGTGAACGCGATCTCCGGGCATGCGCTCGACTTCGACGACACCCACGTGCCCACCATCCTGCACCCCACGACACCGCTGTACGCGGCGGCGTTCGCGCTGGCCGAGTGGGAAGGCGGGCGGGGGATCGACGTGATCGCCGCGCACGCGATGGGTTACGAGGTGTCCGCGCGGGCGAGCCTCGCGCTCTACCCCGAGCACTACGACGCGGGGTGGCACATGACCGGCACGACAGGAGCACTGGCCGCCGCGGCAGTCGCGGTCCGGCTGCTCGGCCTCCGGGGGGCCCAGGCCATGCACTGCCTCGGCATCGCCGCGACCCAGGCCGCCGGTCACCGTGAGCAGTTCGGCACCATGACCAAGCCGTTCCACGCCGGTCATGCCGCCAAGGCCGGCCTGTGGGCGGGCCTGTTGGCGCGTGACGGGTTCACCGCGGCTCCGGACCCGTGGCAGGGGCGGCGGGCGATGTTCTCGGTCATGTCGAGCTCGTCGTCGGTCTCGGACCTGGTCGACGGACTGGGCGAGCGCTGGGAGATCGAGCGCAACGGCGTCAAGCCCTACGCGTGCGGCGTGGTGATCCATCCGGCGATCGACGCGGTGCGGAACCTGCGGGTCACCGAGGGGCTCGCCCCCGACGATCTCGAGTCGATCGAGCTGCGGGTGCACCCTTTGGTGCCCGAGCTGACCGGGAAGACCGACCCGCGCACCGGGCTGGAGGGCAAGTTCTCGGTCACGTTCGCCTGCAGCATCGCGCTGATCGAGGGTCGGGCGGCGGAGCGCGAGTTCTCCGATGACTACGTCCGACGTGACGACGTACGTCGCCTGATGGCGCGCTTCTCCGTCGTCCCGGACGCCACCTTGGAGCACACGAAGGCGCGGGCAACCGCGACGACGCGGGATGGTCGGGTCGTCGAGGTCGTGGTGGACGACGCGCGGGGGACCCCGGGCAATCGCCTCACCGATGAGGAGTTCGCCGAGAAGTTTCACGACCTGGTCGACCCGGTGCTCGGTGCGGAACGCGCCGCACGGTTGGAGGCGGCCGTGTGGTCGATCGCCGAAGCCGACGACGTGCGGGACCTGGTCGCCCTCACAGCGCCGGCCTGACGCCGGCGTCGAGCCGCCGGGGGAGCCTCGGGTCTCGCCGGCAGCGGTCAGGGGCCGCTGGGCTGGCCGCAGTCGACGCCCACGATCGTCCCGGTCACGTGCACGGCGTCGGCTGCGGTGAGCAGAGCCACGGTCTGCGCGATGCGCTGCTGACACTCGAGCAGGTCGACGGGGTCGGTGACGTCGATCGCCGGTGAGACGGCGTTGACGGTGATGCCCCGGGGTCTCAGGGCCTCTCCCAGCGCCAGCGTCAGCCCGAGCAGCCCGTGCTTGGCGGCTGAGACGTGGACCCGACGGGCGTCGCCCGCCAGGGCGTTGCTGCCCAGGATGTTGATGATGCGTCCGTGCTCGCCGAGCAGTGGCAATGCATGGCGCACGCAGGTGAACGCACCCACCAGGGTGACGTCGAGGACCTGGGCGAAGTCCTCCACCGTGATCTGCTCGACCGGCTGGAGCCGCCGGAGGGACGCGTTGTTGACCAGGACCCGCAGCGGACCCAGCGCGCGCACGCGCCCGAACATGGCGGCCACCTCCGTCTCGCTCGTGACGTCGGCGCCGATGACGACGGCGGTACCGCCGGAAGCCCGGATGCGTCCCGCGACCTCCTCCGCCCCGGCCACGTCGGAGCGGACGTTGACGACGATCGACAGCCCACGACCTGCCAGCTGCTCGGCGATCACGGCGCCCAACCCGCTGCCGGCACCCGTGACGACAGCGACGTCAGGCATGCACCACCTCGGCGGTGAGTGCGGAGATCGACGCGACGTCGGGCAGCTGGTCCACGTGCCAGCACGCGTCCAGCAGGCGGTCGACGACCGGGGCGCCGAACCGCTCCTCGACGAGGTCGCGGAACTTGGCCTCGAGCTCGCCGTCGGTGAGGGGAGAGGTCGGAGTTCCGCGGTTGCCGCGGACCTCGTGGCGGAGGGTCCGACCGTCGTGGAGCCTGAGCTCGACCACAGCGTCCTGCTTGCCCAGTGTCTCGTCCGGCACCACGACCACCCGGTCGCGCAGGGCGACGAGATCGGCACGCCGGACGACCTCGGTGCTCAGCTCGACCGGACCCACCCGTCCGAAGACCGCCGCGGCCGCGGCGCAGTGCGCAAGGCTGAACTTCGCCTGCATGCCCGTGGCCGGGTCGCGGACGTCGGTGAAGCGAGCAGCCGGAGGGGAGACACGAGCGGTGATGCTGACCACGTCGACGCTCGTCGCACCGGACGCGGTGACTAGGGCGATGACCCCGTCGATCATCGGGTGGGTCAGCGAGCCGCTGGGATAGAGCTTGTGACCGTTGGCCGATAGCGCCCACTCCTCACCGAGCCCGGAGACGAGCAGCCCCGGAGCGGGGTCGGAGCTCATGACGTCGAGGTAGCCGTAGCTGCCGTCGAGCGGATGTGCCCCCGCTGTGAGTCCGGCGCGCGCAAAGAGGGCGGAGATGACACCGTCGTGCGCGGCCTTGGCGGGGTGTAGGCTCTTGAGGTCGCTGCCAGCCATCACCCGGAGACCGGCTGCCTGGGTAGCACCGGCCCCCATGGCATGGAGTGTCGACGCGGAGTCCAGCGCGGCCGCGTGCGCCGCGGCCGCAGCCGCGCCGACGTGCCCGGCCGTCCCCGTGACGTGCCAGCCCGCGTCGTAGTGGGCGGAACCCGTGGCCTCGGCGACTCGCGTCTCGCTCTCGAACCCGAGCACAAAGGCGGTGAGCGCCCGGGCGCCGCTGACCGGCACGATCCCGCTCATGGCGAAGATCGCCGGCCACACCGAGCAGCTGCCGTGGACCGTCGTCCGGGGGGGGTTGTAGACGTCGTCCAGGTCCAGCACGTGCGACGCGAACGCGTTGAGGAACGCGGCGTACGGCGCCGAGACGCGCATCGAGGTCCCGAGCACCGTGGCGGAGGTCGACGCGTCGAACCCCGCGACGACCTCCTGCACCCGTCGACTGACGGGGTCGTCTGCTCCGGCCAGCAGGACGCCCAGGTGGTCCACCAGCGACCGTCGTGCTTGGTGGAGGACCAGGCCCGGGATTCCGGATCGCTCGTAGCTGGACACGAAGCGGGCCAGAACCTCCGACCGTCCCGCGTCGGTCACTGATCCATCCGGAGCCCGAGACGGTCCAGGAGATCGCCGATGATCGTCGTCTGCTCCGAGAGGTAGGACTCGAACTCGTCGCCCGGCCGGTAGTCCGTCACCAGACCTGCGTCGGTGGTGAGCGTCTTCCAGTCGTCGGTCTCGACCATCTCGGACAGCGCGTCCTGGTAATACGACACGGCCTCCTCCGACATCCCGGGGACCCCGACGATCGCGCGGAACTGGACGGGCACGTTGGTGGTGTCGACGCCTTGTTCATCACTGGTGCCGGCGTCGGGGAAGATGTCCAGGCCCTCGCTGCCGATGATCGAGATGACCTCCAGGTCTCCTGCACGGACGAGCTCGGAGAAGTCGGAGGCACTCCCCATCATGATGTCGGCGTCCCCCCGCAGCAGTGCGGTGATGCGGGAGCCGGTGTCCTCGAACGACAGGAACTTCCACTCCGCTTGTGACGTGTCCTGGAGGACCAGGCGGGTGAGGGCGTCGTTGGCCGTGCTCGAGCCGCCGGACTGGACCAGGGTTCCCGGCGCCGCCTTGGCCGCGTCGATGAAGTCGGCGAGGGAGGTGTAGGGCGAACCCGCCTTGACCGCGACGACCTGGGGCTCGGTGGCCAGCATGGCGATCGGCGTGAGCTGGTCGACGGAGACCGATGCGTCCTCCACCGTCATCGGTGTGGCGATCCAGGTGGGGGTCATCTGGGCGATGATGTTGGCGTCTCCTTCGCGCTCGATCATGTACGACATCGCCCCGATGGAGTCGCCCGCCGGCACGTTGCGCACCGGCCACTGGCGGTCGATGACGTCGTTGTCGGACATCACCTTGATGATCTGGCGGGTGAAGACGTCGCTGCCGCCACCCACCGCGTTGTGCGTCACGACCTCGGTCTTGGTCGGCGTCTCATCGTCGGCGGTGTCGCTCCCGCTGCCACAGGCCGCCAAGGTGGCCATCGCGGTGGCAACGGCGAGGCCGGTGCTCAGTCTCATGAGTGTGGACATGGTGCTCTCCTTCGTTGATTCCGGTTAAGGGCTGCTGACTCAGTTGTCGATCTCGATGACCTGCTTTCGAACGTTCCTCGACCGCCCGAAGGCGAGGCTGAGCATCAGGAGGGTGGCCAAGCCCAGCAGCACGGCTGAGATGGGGCGCTCGAGGTAGATGACGGGGCTGTTGTCGGACAGGAGGAGGGACTGGCGGACGGCGTTCTCGGCGATCGGCTCGAGGACGAACGCCAGCACCAGGGGAGCGGGCGGGATGTCGAGCTTCTTCATGACGTAGCCCAGAAGCCCGAAGACGACGAGCAGCCAGACGTCGAAGATCGCGAAGTTGACGCTGTAGACGCCTACGACCGAGATGAGGAGGATGCCGGGGTACATCACCTTGTAAGGCGTCTTGAGCAGCTTGGCGAAGAGAGGCACCATCGGCAGGTTCATCACCAGCAGGGCCACGTTGCCCAGGTACATGCTCGCGATGATCGGCCAGACCACGTCGGGGTTGTCGGTGAAGAGCAGCGGGCCGGGGTTCAGGCCGTAGATCACCAAGGCTCCCAGCAGCACCGCGCCCGTGCCGGAGCCCGGGATCCCGAGGGTGAGCAACGGGATCATGGCGCCGCCGGTCTCGGAGTTATTGGCCGCCTCGGGGGCGGCTACGCCCTCGATGGAGCCCTTGCCGAACTCATCTGGCGTCTTCGAAATGCGCTTGGCCAGGATGTAGGAGACGAACGAGGCGACCGTGGAGCCCGCGCCGGGCAGGATGCCGATGAAGAAGCCGACCACCGATCCCTGGAGGACGGCCAACCGTGACTTCATCAGGTCGCTCCAAGAGGGAAGCAGATTCCGGATACCGCGGGGCACCTGGAAGATCTGCGTCTGGTTCTCCTTCTCGATGTTGATCAGGACCTCGCCCACGGCGAAGACGCCGACGCTGAGGGCGATGAACTCGACCCCGCCCGCAAGCTCGATCCGACCGTCGGTGAACCGCTGCTGTCCGGAGAACAGGTCGGTGCCGATGGTGGCGAGGAAGAGACCACCGAACATCGCGATGAAGCCCTTGAGGATCGAGTCGCCGGCCAGCATGATCACGAGGATCAGGGCGAAAACCATGAGGGCGGAGTACTCCGGCGGGCCGAAGTCGACGGCGAGATCCGCGACCACCGGCGCCAGGAAGGTGAGCCCGATGACGCCGATGGTGCCGGCCACGAACGACCCAATGGCGGCGATGCCGAGGGCAGGCCCGGCGCGACCCTGCTTGGCCATCTCGTACCCGTCGATGCACGTGACGACGGACGCCGACTCCCCAGGGATGTTGAGCAGGATCGAGGTGGTGGAACCGCCGTACTTCGCGCCGTAGTAGATGCCAGCCATCATGATCAGCCCGGTGGCGGGCTCGAAGCCCGTGGCGAGCGGGAGCAGGATCGCGATCGTCGCCGGGGGACCCAGTCCGGGAAGGATGCCGACCAGGGTGCCGAGCAGGCAGCCGATGAGCAACCAGAGCAGGTTCGTCGGCGTCAACGCCGCTTCGAAACCGGCAAGCAGCAGGTCGAGCGAGTTCACAGGGCACCGCCGGGTGCCGCAGGCCGGCGCATCAAGACCACAGAGTCCCCTCCGGGAGTTGGACCTGGAGCAGGGTCGCGAACAGGAAGTACGTCGCGGGAGGAAGCAGGACGAGCGTCAGCACCAGACCCCACGAGCGGATACGTTCGACGAAGGTGACCAGCACGAGCACGAAGAGCTCGCCGGCCAGGAGGAAACCGAGCGGCTCGATCACGGCGGTGAAGCCGGCCAGGGTGGCCCACACGACGGCGGCACGCCCGAGGTCTGCCGGCTCCAGTGACAGCTCCGTCACGTCGCTGTTCCGGATCTTGGGTCCGACCAGCCAGGCCAAGGCCAGGGCGAGTCCCAGGGCGACGAGGATGCCGCTGACCGCGGCGGGGAAAACCCGGCTCCGGGTTCGCCGTCGGGTCCCAGGAAGTCGAGACCGGTAAGGCTCAGGTAGAGCAGCACGGCCCCGGCCGCGGCCACGACCAGACCCAGAGCCACGTGCACCCAACGGGTCATCCGCGCATTCCTCGGCTCCGCCTGGATCAGCAAGATTTACGTCTTCTTCCCTGTGGAATATATGTCTGATCACAAGAAACTAAGGCGCCGTCCGTGCCATGTCAAGGGTTGACCCCGGGGCGCGGGCGCCTAGCCGCACCGGGCTCGGGGCCGGTGTGCGGAGTGGCTATGATCTTCTATGCAGAAAACACGTCCTGAGGGCGGGCAGGACTCGCCGGCCTACCCCATCGCCTCCGTCGACAACGCGCTGCGCCTGCTCCTGCTTTTCCGGGAGCAGCCTCGACTACGGTTGACCGACGCCTGCAAGTACCTGGGCGTCGCGCACTCCACCGCACATCGGCTTCTCGCCATGCTCGCCTACCACGGCTTCGTGCAGCAGGAGGCGGGGTCCAGGGCCTACATCGCGGGACCGGCCCTGATCGAGGTGGGCCTGGCGGTGGTGGGCACCCTGAGCGTGCGCGACCAGGCCCGACCGCTCATGGAGGAGCTGGCCGCGGAGCTGGAGGAGACCGTGCACCTCGGCGTGCTGGACGGCAACCAGGTGCGGTACGTCGACGCCATCGAGTCCGAGCGGGCGTTGCGGGTTTCCGCTCGGACGGGCAGCCTGATGCCCGCCCACTGCACGTCGCTGGGCAAGGCGCTGCTGGCGCTGCAGACCGACAACCAGGTCGCCGCCCTCTACCCCGCCACGAGCGAACCGTTCGCCGCACCCACGCGGAAGTCGATCACCACGAGCGCCGAGCTGGCGGCGGAGCTCAAGCGGGTCCGGACCCGCGGTTATGCCATCAACTCGGGTGAGTCCGAGGAGGGCGTCGGCTCGGTTGCGGTGACCTTCCACGACTTCGCCGGCCGACCGGCTGCCCTGGCGGTCGCCGCGCCGACGAGCCGACTGGGGAACTCGCGGATCTCCGCGCTCGGCAAGATGCTCATGGAGCGGGCGCGAAGGCTCGATGAGTCGCCGACGTCAGGTGTTCAGAGCCCCGGGGGGTGACCGGCGCTGCCGGGGTGGTCGCTGCGGGCGCCGGCCACCGCAGTCACGAGCATCACGCTGCCCAGCATCACGAAGGCGCTCGCCACTCCCAGCGCGCCTGCGACTAGGCCTGCGGCGGCGACGACCACGGCCTGGCCAAGCCGGTTTGTCGCCACGCGCAGTCCGAGTGCGGAGCCGCGGCTGGTGTCGTCGACAAGATCGACCACCCAGGCCATGGTGGTCGTCTGCGTGAGCCCGAGCGCATAGCCGAGGACGACGCAGAGGGGGACCAGCACGACGAGACGGTCGGTGGCCGGGAGGCCCAGCACGCACAAGGCGGATACCACGGTGGCCCGGCTGGTGAGGCGCAACGCCGACGCGCGGCGGACGAGCAAGGGTGTGCTGGCGCGGGCGACCATCGCCCCTGCGGACGAGATCCCCAGCAGGACGCCGACCTCCCGGGAGCTCAGGCCGATAGCGACCCCCAACACCGGCATGTAAACTAGGAGGAGGTCGGACGCGCCCTTCGCGGAGAAGCTCGTCAGCAGCGCCGACCGCATGCCGCGGATCCGCAGCAGCACCCAGATTCTTTGTGCCCTGCCCACCCGCTGGGTGGAGGGACGGATGGTCGTCCGCAGGGCAATCAGGGCGGGCAGGATGCCCACGGTGACCAGCAGGGCCGCCACCCACAGGGCCGTAGAGGTGGTGCCAACCGTCGGCTCCCCGGAGCTGCTCACGATGAATCCGCCGAGGATCGGGCCTACCACCTGGCCCAGGGATGAGGAGGTGGTGAACACACCGAAGCGGGTCAGGCGCGGGACGCTGCTGTGCGCTTGGGCCATGATGCTCTGCCCCCCGATGACCCCCGCCATGTGGCCGACGCCGAGCATTGTCGTGGCCGCAGCGATGACCGGCACCTGCTGGCGGGACAGGAGGGCGAGCGTCGACAGCGCCGTGAGCGTCAGCCCGCCCGCCAGCATCGCCCCGGGGTGGTGGCGCTCGGTCCACCGGCCGAACACGACCCCGAGGACGATTGGCGGGAGCGCGAACGACGCGGCGGTCAGGCCGAGTGCCGCCCCCCCGGCGTCGAGCGCGAGGAGGCGGTAGGTCGAGACCGGCCGGGCCAGGGTGACCGCGACCTGCAGCGCGAAGACTCCCCCCAGCGCCCCGAGCAGCCAGGCAGGAGGAAGTGCACGGACACCGCGGCCGCGCACGCGCCGAGCCGACCCGTCGTCAGTACTTCCAGCCCCGGTCCGGGGTGGCCACGTCGACCTCGACGCCGTCCGGGTCGCGGAACTTGAAGAAGCGGGGCGGGTCCGCCTCCTCGGCGCCGTACACCTCGACGCCGCGCTCCGCGAGGGCCTTGACGACCGCCCCGGTGTCCTCGATGGTGACGCCGATGTGGTTGGGACCCATCACGCCCTGCGACCACTCGGAGCGGGTGACCGTCTCGTTGGGCTGCAGCAGCGAGTAGTTGACCTCGCCGTCGCTGAGGTCGAGGGCCTTCCCGGGGAAGTGGCCCGGCGTCCTTTCCTCGCCGAGACGACGGAAGCCGAGGACATTCTCGTAGAACTCGGCGGTTCGCTCGAGGTCCTGAACCACGATGCCGAGGTGTCGGATGCGCACGTTGCTCTCCTCCTGTTGGGATGACTCTTCTTCTGTGAAGAATAAGTGTCCGCTCGTCAGAAAGAAGATAATACGCGTTCTATCCGGCAGTCAACTGCCTGGGACCGCACACCCCGGCCCATGACCCGCGGCGTGTCATGGGGGGACACGGATCCGGTGCACTGCTACGTGAGGCCAGCGTGGAGGTCCCCCACGTAGCCGTCGGGATGCCGATCCCTAACTTCATCGTCGACCTGCGCCGGATGGTCGGCCACACCGAGCTATGGCTGCCGGGAGTGACGGCGGTGATCCGGCGCGCGGCGACGACATCCTGCTGGTACGACACGCCGACAGCGGCGAGTAGGCGCCGGTCACCGGCATCGTCGACCCGGCCGAAGAGCCGGCGGTGGCCGCCGCGAGAGAAGCGCTCGAGTGGCGGACGTTGCGCGGAAAATAGGGCTCTGTTGCGTTGTTCGATTGCCGGCCATGTTGTGGCGGGACTTGGGCCCCCTGTGCTGGTCAGATGGCGGGTCTGAGTTCGTCGAATGCGGTGGCCAACCGGAACACGCGCGTGGCGTCGACTGCAAGCTCGTAGTGGCCACGACGCAGGTTCTGAATGAAGGCGTTGCCCTCGGATCACCACGCTCGCTGTGCGATTCGTCTTCACCCCGCGCATGGGCCTGAGCCTGGCCTTGAGGCGGCCGTGGTCGCATTCGACGCGGTTGTTCTCGTACTGGCCGCTGTTGGCCAGGCGGCGGCAAGCAGGTCCTCGATCACGTTCGCCAACGCCGGTGCCCGGTCGGTGATGACCTCGCCCGGGTCGCCGTGAACAGTCAGGGCGGCGATGAAGAACATGCGCGCAGACCCGATGTCCCGGCGCCGTGACACGTACACGTCGATCACCTGGCCATGCTGGTCGACGGCCCGGTAGAGGTAGGACCAGACCCCGGAGACCTTGACGTAGGTTTCGTCGACGAACCAGCGGTCCCCGGCCAGGTGCCGACGCGGCCGGGCCGCGTCGATCAACAACGGCGTGAACCGCTGCACCCACCGGTAGAGGGTGACGTGGTCGACCTCGATGCCACGCTCGGCGAGAAGCTCTTCGAGGTCCCGGTAGGACAACCCATACCGGAGGTCACGAGCGCACCGCCAACAAGATCATCTCGGGTGGGAATGGAAGCCAGTGAACCCCGAGGGCATCCTCTACAGGCGGTCCCGGACGGCGAGTGTCGTGGGAATGGCTCGGGAGGTGGTGGGTCGTCTGCGTCGAGCTGGCGTGCGGCTTGCTTCATCGAGTCACCCTCACCGCCACCGTCCGATCCGTCAACGCAACAGAGCCGTCGGCGCTACCCGGTCCCATGGATCGACTATTGAACGGTCCAGTTCGACGACCCCACTGGGAGTTCCCTTAACGGGTTGGCCGTGTGGTTTGTTCGTTGCCAGACTGTGTGTCGTGGGAATGGCTCGGGAGGTGGTGGGTCGTCTGCGTCGAGCTGGCGTGCGGCTTGACGTGGGGTTGTCGGACGTGGAGGTTGTTTCAGTCGAGCGCCGTTTCGGTTTCCGGTTCTCGGCGTCCATCGTGAGCTTTTGTCGGTGGCGCTGCCGTACGGGGAGGTTGAGGGACGGGCAAGGTCGTGGCCGGATTGGCGTCGGGGCGACGAGCAGGATCTGCGCGAGCGGTTGGACTGGCTGTGTGAGGGTGTCGTGTTCGACGTTCTCAACAACGACTTTTGGCCCGGATCGTGGGGGAGCCGTCCTGGGGTGGACGCTGTCGCTGAGCAGGTTGCTCGTCGACGTCTCTTGGAGGTGCCGACGATGGTGCCGCTTTTCGGTCATCGGTACCTTGTCGCTGATCCGGCGCCGGTTGGGGCGCCTGTCTTTTCGATTTGGCAGACCGACGTCGTCTACTACGGCGACGACCTGCTCGACTACCTCGCCCATGACTTCGAGGCCAAGCCGTTCGAGGAGCATCCGCGCACGGTCTATCCGAGGGTGCCGTTCTGGTCAGACGTGGTGGAGTGCCGTGATTGTTCTCGCATCTGACGGCGGCGATGCCGCCTGATAGGCACTTGAACCGCGAGAACCGCGAGACGCTTGGCAGGGGTCGATGAGCTCAACCCAGGGTGGTGCGGCACTCGTCGTTTGGCGGAGCCGCACTCAGGGCTGCGTAGGTGTCGACCCGTCAGTTCCGCTTGGTGCGCTGTAGTTCCAGATCGCATGATCGAGTTCAGAGTTGAGTTCGAGTTGACTCGCGGCATCGTTTAGGCACTGTTGCATTCAGCGGCCGGGCCACCATGCCGCAGGAGGATTTCCCGTGGACCGCTGCGTCTAGGAGTGTTCCAGGCTGCGCCGAGCCTGCGCGCGGCGCACTGAGGGACGGTTGGACGGGGTTCTTGCTCCGTCGACCGGAGGATTTACGGTGCTCGCGCATGGAGAGGTCTTAATGCAACAGTGCCTTCGTAAGTACCTCGCTGAGGATTTGCCGTGGTGCCGCCAGCTGTGCTGGGGCTGGCGCCCAGCCGAGAATTAAGCCAGGGTCTTGTATCTGACCTCACCTAAGGTGGCAGCCAGCCCACGAGGGCACATCGACCAAGCTCGGCGCAGCCCTCGACCAGCGACCCGGAGGCAGACACGGCATGAAGCGTTCGGCCAGATGACAACACCAGCGGGACGAGCACCATTCCAGCGTGTCGACGAGAGCGCGCCCACGGCACAACAGGTCCGCCGGGCGGTTGCCCGGGCTGGCCGGTGGAGTCTCTTTGGACCAGGCCGAGGCGCGAGTGCTGCAGGCCGCCAGAGGCGAGGAGCTGCAGAAACTCTGCGCGGCCGCTGCCCGTGTTCGTGACGCGGGACTCGAGGCCGCAGGGCGACCGCGTGTGATCACGTACTCACCAAAGGTGTTCATCCCGTTGACCAGGCTGTGCCGACCGGTGCCACTACTGCACCTTCGTGACGACACCAAAGAAGCTCGAGTCCGCCGGGCACGCGCCGTTCCTCTCGCCGGATGAGGTGTTGGCGATCGCAGCCCCGGGCGCCACCCTGGGCTGCAAGGAGGCGTTGTTCACACTGGGCGACCGACCCGAGGACAGGTGGCACGCGGCCGTGCAATGGCTGGACGAGAAGGGCTACCAACTCCACACTGGACTACGTGCGGGCTATGGCGGTCCTGGTTCTGGAGGAGACCGGCCTGCTGCCGCACCTCAATCCCGGGGTGATGACATGGGAGGAGATCGGCCGGCTGAAGCCCGTCGCCCCCTCGATGGGGATGATGCTGGAGACCACCTCGACGAGACTGTTCACCCAAAAAGGCCAAGCGCATCACGGGTCGCCGGACAAGGACCCCGCCGTACGTCTACGGGTGCTCGAGGACGCTGGGCGACTCAACGTGCCGTTCACCACAGGACTGCTGGTCGGCATCGGAGAGACCGTAACGGAGCGGACTGACTCCATCTTCGCGCTGCGGAAGGTGGCCCGGCAGTACGGCCACGTCCAGGAGGTCATCATTCAGAACTTTCCGGGCGAAGCCGGACACTGCGATGCGCGCAACGGCTGACCTCGGGCTGGAGGAGTACCTAGCGGCGATCGCGGTCACCCGGCTCGTGCTTGGCCCCCGGGTGCGCCTCCAGGCGCCGCCGAACCTGGTCGACCTCGCCGAGTGCACGGCGCTGCTGGCCGCCGGTGTCGACGACTGGGCGGGGTGTCCCCGCTGACCCCGGACCACGTCAATCCCGAACGTCCGTGGCCCTCGCTGGAGCGGCTCCGTCAGATCACTGAGTCCTCGGGCTTCGTTCTGGCTGAGCGGTTGACGGTGCACCCGGAGTACGTTCGTGCCGGTGAACCGTGGATCGATCCGCGCGTCTCGGGGCATGTGGCCGCGCTAGCCACAGTGGACGGCCTCGGTCGGGCGGGTGCCCTTCCGGTGGGGCGGCCTTGGCAGGAGCCGGACGGCGGGTTCGCCTCGGTGGGACGTACCGACCTGCACGCCTCAATCGACACTGAGGGGCGGAGAACCGCCCGCCGCGAGGACTTCATGTCCGTCTACGGGGACTGGGATGTCCTGCGTGAGACGGTGGCCGCGCGGGACGCGCTTGCCAGGCAGGAGCACCCCGGGAACCGCCGTGACGCGGCCAGCGGCCCGGGGACACTATCGGGTCGACTGTCCGCTGACGAGCTCTCCGCGCTGCGGGTCGCCGCCGCGAACCCTGCCAGTCTGGAGCGACGCCCAGGCGCTGACCCTGATGACCGCTGACCGTGCGGCGCTGCAAGAGGTGTGCACGATCGCCGACGACCTTCGCCGAGAGGTGGCGGGGGACCCGGTCACGTACGTGGTCAACCGCAACATCAACTTCACCAACGTCTGCTACACGGGTTGCCGGTTCTGTGCGTTCGCCCAGCGTCGCACCGATGCCGACGCCTATTCCCTGTCCCTCGCCGACGTCGCTGATCGGGCCGCTGAGGCGTGGAGCCTGGGGCGACCGAAGTGTGCATGCAGGGCGGCATCGACCCTGAGCTGCCTGGGACGGCGTACTTCGACCTCGCGGCCGCGGTGAGGGCGCGGGTGCCCGGCATGCATGTGCACGCCTTTTCGCCGATGGAGATCGTCAACGGCGCTTCCCGTACCGGGCTGTCGTTTCGCGACTGGCTGGTCAGGCTCGGGAGTCCGGGCTCGACACCACACCCGGCACCGCGGCCGAGATCCTGGACGACGACGTGCGCTGGATCCTGACCAAGGGCAAGCTGCCGAGTTCGACATGGATCGAGGTGGTCACCACCGCACATCAGGTCGGGATCCGCTCCTCTTCGACGATGATGTACGGCCACGTCGACAATCCGTCCCACTGGGTCACCCACCTACGCGTGCTGTCGCGGATCCAGGACGAGACCGGCGGGTTCACCGAGTTCGTCCCGCTGCCGTTCGTGCACACCAGCGCACCGATCTACCTCGCCGGCGTCGCTCGCCCGGGCCCGACAATGCGCGACAATCTCGCTGTGCACGCGATGGCGCGAATCATGCTGCACGGCCGGATCAACAACATTCAGACGTCGTGGGTGAAGCTTGGCGTCCAAGGCACCCGCGCCATGCTTCGGGCCGGCGCCAACGACCTCGGCGGCACCCTCATGGAGGAGACCATTTCCCGGATGGCCGGCTCCGAGCACGGCTCGGCCAAGACTGTCGCGGAGCTCACAGACATCGCCGCCGGAATCGGCCGTCCGGTCCGGGAACGCACCACCACCTACGGCGACGTCGACCCGACGGGGCGGCCAGAATGAGTATCGACTGGGAGGTCATCATTCCGGTCAAGCGCTTGGTGGACGCGAAGGCTCTGTTGCGTTGTTTGGTCGCGGGACATGCCAAGCCGAGACTCGGGGACTGTTGTGGTCAGATCGCCAGCCTGGAGTTCGCCGATTGCGGTGGCCAGGCGGAACGAGGGCGTGGCGTCGACTGCCAGCTGGTAATGGCCACGGCGAAGGTTCTGGATGAACGCGTGGCCTCGGATCACGACACCCGTCGTTCGATGGGTCTTCAGTCCACGCATTGGTCGGAGCCTGGCCTTGAGCCGGCCGTGGTCGCATTCGACCCGGTTGTTCTCGTACTGGCCCGGTGTTATGCATAGCAGCAGGAAGGAGCTCCTCGATCACGTTCGCCAACGCCGGCGCCCGGTCGGTGATGACCTCGGCCGGGTCACCGTGCACGGCCAGCGCAGCGGTGAAGAACGTACGCGCCGAGGCGATGTCTCGACGCCGTGACACGTACACGTCGATCACCTGCCTTGCTGGTCCACCGCCCGATGCACGTAGCACCAGACCCCGGAGACCTTGACATAGGTCTCGTCGACGAATCAACGATCCGCCGCCACGTGCCGACACGGCCGGGCCGCGTCGATCAACAACGGCGTGAACCGCTGCACCCACCGGTAGAGGGTGACGTGGTCGACCTCGATGCCGCGCTCGGCGAGCAGTTCCTCCAGATCCCGATAGGACAACCCGTACCGCAGATACCAGCGCACCGCGAGCAGGATCACCTCCGGTGGGAAACGGAACCCAGTGAACCCCGACGGTACTCCGACGGGCGGCCTCGGACGAGGATTGCGCTTCATCGAATCACCGTCCACTACCCGCGGTGATCCGTCAACGCAACAGTGCCCCGCTGAGGCCAAGGCAGCAGCTCTTGCCGAAAGCGCTGACACGCTGACCACGGAGCTTGAGCGGCTGCGGAAGCAGAACCGTCAGCTCCACGCCGCCAAAACCGCCGAAGAGGCTGACGAGGCGATGGCGCCGGATGACGAGATCACCAGATTCACGGCTGCGGTGGAGGCATCCCAGCGAGTGCTGGCTGATCTTCCGCGGGCCGTCAGGTTGGCCATCTACGAGGATTACGGGAACGACGAGCTTTACCGTCCCGAGTGGCCGTCGTCGGAGTCCGGTGACGCAGACCAGGCGCGCAAGGACGACCTGCTGTCCTTCGATGACGACGAGGGCGGGTACCAGCCCAATCGGAACGATCCGGCGATCGAGGAGGCCTACACGGCCGGTGCGAGGAGCCTGTGCTTACGGTGCGCCGTTCATCGGGGGGCCGATGATGTCGCATCCGGCGGCGTGTGCAGCAGGAAGCATCTGCTGCAGGTCCGGTGGCTCTTCCGGTGCCGGCGGAAGAACCAGCTCGGGGGCCGGCCGACCGGTGGTGAGGAAGAAGTCCTCGAAACCGGCTGGGATACCCAGCCCGAGCACGCGCGCGGTCTGCGTCTCCACTCGAAAGGTGTGTGGGAGCCCTCGAGGGGCCCACACGAAGTCGCCGCCGTCGGCGGTGATCTCGTTCTCGTCGACTCGAAAGGTGATCGACCCGTCGAGCACGTACCACGCCTCGTCATCGCGGTGATGCACGTGCAAGGGCGGTGAGGAGTGTCGAGGCAGCAACTGCTCCCATACGGCCAACCGGTTGCCGGTCACTGCAGCAACCGCCTTGAACACCATCAGGTTATCGAGATGCCACAAGGCTTGCCCCTCACCTGCTCGGGTGATGAACGGGCGGCTCGGCTCGACATCGGCATCGGGCATCCGGCTTCTCCCCTCGCAGGGCGGTGACGGGCCCCGTTCCGTCGAGGTCCCGATGGAACCCCGACATCGATCATCGCTCTTCCCGTGAGCTTCGACCATCCCTGAAGTGAGGGGTATTCCACGCCCCCGACCCCGGCGATACTGTGCTGGTGGGACCGTCCGTCGCCCAAGAAGCCGTACGCCGCGCCTGCGGCGCTGCAGTGGACCCGATCGCCCTCTTCCAGGCGACCGTCCCCATGCTGGAGCCCGCGCTCCGGTTCGACCGCTGGTGTGGTCTGCTGCTCGACCCCGCCACCCTGATGAACACCGGTGGCTACCACGACGAGGGGCTCCCGGTCGAGGTGCTCCCAAGGCTGCTCGAGATCGAGGTCGGTGAGACAGACGCCAACGCAATGCTCGCGCTGAACAGGAGCCGTGCCGGTGTCTCCACTCTGGACCGGGCCACCCGAGGCCGGCCAACGGACAGCCGGCGGTTCCGGGAGGTCCTGGCCCCGGTCGGCCTGGGCCGCGAGATGCGGGCGGTCCTGCGGGACCGCGGTAGCGTCTGGGGCGGGTTGGTGCTCTTCCGCTCCAGCAACGACCCTGACTTCAGTGACGACGACGTCACGTTGATGGTCGAGGTCGGCGCAGACCTGGCCAGGGCCGTGCGTCGCTGCCTGTTGCACTCCGAGCACGAGCACCGGGACAACGCAGATGGCCCGGGCGTGGCCATGCTCACCGTGGACGACACGGACGTGGCCTTCGACATGGCCAGCCGTGCCGTGGGCCGCTGGCTGGAGGACATCCCCGACGGCCGGGTACAGCCCTCCGGTATTCCGCTGACCGTCGTCACGCTCGCGCGGCGCGCACTGCGCTCGGAAGTGGCCGCCGCCGACCTCAGGCTGCGGGGCCGCTCCGGCCGCTGGCTGACCCTGTACGCCGAGGTCGTCGAACCGGGGACACCGCAGCCCAGGCCCACCACCGGACGCGTGTCGCTCGTGATCGAGCCCACCCGGCCGCACGAGCTGGCGCAGGTCATCGCCGACGCCTACGCCCTCACCCCACGTGAACGCGAGGTGGCACGGCTGGTCGTCGCCGGCCACACCAACCGCGAGATCGCCACGATGCTGTGGCTGTCCGTGTACACCGTCCAAGACCACCTGAAGGCCATCTTCGCCAAGCTCGACGTCCGCAACCGCGCACAACTCACCTCGCGGATGTTCTTCGACCAGTACCTGCCGCACCAGGTCGAGCGCACGCCGCTGGGCGGCGACGGGTGGTACATAACCTGAGACGCCCCTGCCTGCTCCCTTCCAAAGCCCGCGGGGCCCGTCGCCAATGATCGAGACCAAGGGCGCTCGAGATCCTCTCCGCATCCAAAGTCTGGAAGGTCAGCAAGCGCGGCGGACTTGCGTCTTTTCGCCGCTTCGGGCGACCGGTCTGTGCGTCCGCTCCTGCCGTGATCCGCGCGTGCGAGATCA
>JAUJOO010000023.1 GCA_030447585.1 Nocardioidaceae bacterium
TGGCCTACACGATCGATGTCTCGGTCACTCGCAGAGCCATCTCGGCGGTGATGATGCGGCCGAGCATGGCGCCTTGACTGAAGTCCGGAAGTAGCGATCGGGTTAGAAGAGCTTCGAACCGATTGCGGTCAAGGAGCGATCCGATCCGCATCTGGCGCCAGTCCACCGCTCCGGCATTCCGGAGCTGGGCAAGCACAGCGCCATGCGCTGCCTGCTCCCAAGCGAACGACGTGCGTGGCCGTGAGAGCGGGGACCCGAATGCACGCTCACTAACCTTGTCGACCGCCTTCCGTGCGACGACCTTGTAGTACGGAAGGTACTGGTGCCATCGCCAAGGGCGCCATGGTAGGGCAGGTCCGCCGCGGGTCGTTCGCAGCCGAGCGACCTGCGGATCCAGCACGTTGATCATGTGTCTCATCAGCTTGTGTCCGTTGCGATGCCGATGGTCCACCGATATAGCCGTCGTGAACACGGGCTTGAAGTAGAACGGTAGCTGTGCCTCGAGAAAGCAACCGTCTGCCGAGCGATACGCACCAAAGTGCCCCACGCTCTTATAGGCATACATCAATTCGAGTTGCGTCGTATTCAGCGCATCGGCGTAGGGCTCGATCCATGCGGCCAGTCGTGCAGCGAAGTCCTCGCGCACCGCGGTACGAGGAGAACCTTTGAGTACAGTAGCATCTGTTGGCTTGAGCGCGATCATGTCGATCCAACGGTGCATGTCGAATCGATTGGATCGACCGGCATTTAAAAATTCAGATTGCCATCCGTAATACTGGAAATGTTCTCCTCCTCCTGCGCTCAGCAGTGGCCCCGGCCGCCGAAGAGTCAGTCGCTCGTGGGCGAACAACACCCGAGCAAGTTGTAAGACCTCCAGGTGGCTGTCTCCCCACACGAGGGCGGTGTCGAGCCAGTCCGGCAGCACGAGCGGCCAGTCGGATGGCAGGCTGTTGTCAAACCACTCCCATCCCTTCTCACGAGCGATGTCTTCGGCAACATCCGCATCCATCGAGTCGGCGGTTGAGCGCGTGTTCGTAGCAAAGTCCAGACCGGCAGCCTCCAAGAGGAGACAAAGAAGTCGACTGTCGTACCCACCGGTCAGATCGGCCCAGTGATGGGAGCCCGAGAGGCCTTCCTGAATGGTCTTCGTCGCCACCTCGATGCTGTGCTGGGAGGCCTCTTCCAGGGACAACACGGTGATCTTGCGATCGACAGCGGGACGCCAGTATGTTCGCTGGTCGATCGACGTGGGACTGACGATGAGGGACGTTGCCGGCTCGAGGCGTCGCACGAGATCCCAATGCGTCCGCGAGCCGAACTGATACCCCGAGAGTAGAAACTCCTGCAGTCCCAACCTGCTCGCCCCGCATCGGAGATGGCGCGCGAGGACCACCGCTGACGTCGAAACGTACAGCCGGTCAGCCTTTTCCGCGACGAACAGAGCACGCATCCCCATCGGATCGTTCGCCACCAGAACCTCGTCGCAACCAGCGTCATAGCTCACCACCGCGAACTGACCGTCGCTGTCCTCGAGCTCTTGGGCGTGGGAACGGGTCCAAGGCCTGGATGGATGCGCCAGGCCCGCGATCGCCACCCATGACGGTGTGTGTCCGAGCGGCGCGGATGTGGGGTTGAAGCTGACCGCTCGAGCGCGGTCGTCGCCTAGAGGTGCCGCGGGAGATGCTGAGGGTCGAAGTCGGAGATAACCGTCAACCAGATCGGAGATCTCAGCGCGTTGAACCGCGCGTGCGTGAGGCGCGGCAATGACAGCTACAAGCCCCGACATCGACTATCCCTTCGAGCAGGCACACGGTGATTCATTGACGCGGCAGCTCCCGGAATCCGGACATATCGAAAGAAGGTTTGGTGGTCCTGCTTGAGGCAGACGCACGGTATGCCGTCAGGTACAACGTAGCATAGATCATTGTGAACCAAAAGTACTTGAAGTTGACGTTACTCAGAAACATGTTGCTGGTCACCAACCCGGCGACAGCGGCAATTGGTGGACCCCGGACTATTGCTGGCAAATCGAAGAGACGACGCACGAGAATTGCCAATGCCAGGACCATGAGGACGAGGCCAACGAACCCGGCTTCGATCAACGTCGATACAAACGTGTTGTGAGCTGACCAGTCGACATCGCCGGCTCCCTTGAGACCCAAATGGTCGTAGTATGCCTTTCGGTAGACCGTCGGGAACGTTCCCCATCCGCTGCCGATGTCACATACCTGCGGGCAGGCAGCAAGACCGACTTTCCAAATGTCGGCACGCCCAGTCGAGTCCTTGGCAGTGAGGTGACTGGTCAGGGGGGCGGGCAATGAAATAAAGAGAAGGGTGAGGCTAAGGAAGAACACGCCTCCATAGACAGCCGACCGACGCCAAGTTAGGGACGGACTCTGAACCACCAGGATGAGCACCGAGATGCCCGCCGATACCAACCCACCGCGCGATCCAGTGACCACTATCGTGGCCAGGATTGTGCCAGCAAGCGCAAGGCTGCCGCGGCGGCGCGCCGTTGTCCGGGCGTGCATAGCCCACCAAAGCGCCAAGACGAACGGCAGCAGGAGCGTGGCGGCGGTGATGTTGGGGTCCCCCTCCTCGAAGGTGAACCTGGATTGGCGGCTAGCGGTTTCGTGCAATCGGCCGGCAGCCGCCAAATGCAGCGCCTGCACGGCGACCACCATGGCTCCCGCCACCGCGGCTAGCTCTATCCAACGAAGCCCTCGCCGATCGAACCGGATCAGCGAGGCGAGGGTGTAGAGACCGATCAAGCTGGCCAGGATGCGAAGCTTGCTCAAGGAAACCGCAGGGTCGACTGACCAGAGCAGAGTGAGGCCCAACCACGCCAGGAACAGGAGCCAGAAGGAGACCGTCGCGGGCAATTCAGGAACGCTGCGGCGAGTTCCGAGAAGGTGGACGAGGAGGCCGAAGGCGGCGGCAAGCCCTAGCAGCGTGGAGACGGTGTTGAACGGGGGGGGGCCCACCGGAACCTTCAGCGTAGACCCGAACGGCAGGAAAAAGGCGTACGCGGCGAGCATCATGTGGGGTGGGATGCGAAGGACGCCCATGACGACGCCGGCGACCGCAACGACCGTAACAGTACCTAGAACTGCGACAACAAGGACGCTCGACACGCTCCCTCACCTCCGAGTTGGGTCGTCGCCTTACCCCGACAGCTCAACGCCCACGACGAGTATGCAGGTCGAGCTCTGCTCCGCTCGCACTTCACGAAGAGACTCGCGGTGAAACTGGGTGGTTCCTCCCTCTCCAGAGAAGACCTTCGCGAGATCGACGCCTCACGGTCCTGCGGGCTGCAGAGTCAAATGCTTCAGGGCGTCGAGTGTGAGCTGGTCGAGGGAGCGACGTCCGTCCAACACGATGAGAGGTGAGTACTCGCTGAGATGAGCGGCGTAGAGTTCCAGTTGGCGTCGGATGGCGTGCTCACCAAACGTGTCGCCTGGTTTCCGGGCCAGCACCGTCTCAACCGGAGCATCCAAGTACAGGGACAGAAGCGCCGGAGGGACGGCTCGGCGAGCGAGCCATTTGGGTAGTCGCAAGCTCACGCCAGCGTAGACGAACTCGATGGTCACGAGCGCGTCGAGCAGGTGGCGGTCGTACAGGACAACCCCGTGGGCTCGGACGTGACGGCGGCGTACATCGGCGCAAAAGGCGGCGCTCACGCACATTGCCCACAGCCAACCCACCACTCCTCGGCGGGAAGGGAGGTCGGTCGCCCCACCGGCCACCGCCCGGACGGTGGGCGCCTTGCCGTGGCCGAGCAGCTGCCGGACGAGTCGGGCGGAGCTAGCAAGCACTCTGAGCCGCATCCCGGGCCGGGTCCAAACTACGGAGGCGGGTACCCCGGCGGCGATCAGGTCATCTGCGAGCCGCCGTGTCAGCGACGACTTCCCCGACCCATCCACCCCATTGACCCCGACCACGACGCGCCGGCGTGTGCGGCAAGCTCCCACCTCGCGGCGCAGACGTGCCAAAACATCGGCGGACACAGGGAGGGGGGCGCTCCCGGTGACCGCCGGCGCCGCCCCTGCGAACGCCCGTAGCTCGTCACCGCCGAGCGCCGTTTCTAGGTTCGCTGCTGCCTGGACGACCACGTCCCCAGTGGGCAAGACAAGTCCCTTCCGCTGAAGGAGCCGCAGTTCGAGGACTTCGCGGAGTCTCACCTCACCGCGGCGAAGCGCGCGCCCACGGACGCTGGCCAGCGCGTCCGGTACGGGCTCGGTCGTGATGTCGGCACCGGTCAGCATCCGGCCATCGACGACCACGCCCCAGCGACCATTACCGGTGCTTCCGAGCCTTCGCAGCAGTTGCTGCAGTGGCAGCCAATCGTTGGCGAGCAGGAGGTCGGGCGGGGGTGACGTGGTCACGTGAAGGTCAATGTCGCTCGACCAGCCCGGTCCCAGCGGCGAAACCCTGAGGCCTCCCTCGACGAGGAGACCGCCGAGGATGCGGCGGGCGGCAACGGCAGCAGCTTCCCGCCGAGAGATGTCGTCGGCGGTTGGAACGCCGTGCCGGACCCGCTCCTCGGGCATCAGGCGGGAGATGAGCTCGGCGTCCAGCGGGTCAAGCACCACGACCCGCCCCTAACGCGTACCTCAGGCGGGCGACAAGCGGCCCGGGGTCAGACAGGGCCTCGATGCTGTGGGCCGTCCCGAGATGAGGGGCCAATGCGCCCACCGCGCCGGTCACCGTGACGCGGCCCTGCCGAAGTGCGCTCATCACGTGCCGGACGTCGCCTTCAAGCCATCGGTAACGCACGCCAGGTCGGCCCCGGAGGCGAGTCGGTCCGATGCTTCCCGCGACCCGGGCGCACCAGATGGCCGGGAGGTTGACGCCCGCGGCAACGGCCAGGGAGAGAGAGCCGTAGACCCGGGGGTTGATGTCGAGAAGCGTCGCTCCGGAGAACTGTGCCTGGAAGATGCCGTTGTAGCCGTCGAGAACGCGCGCCAGTGCGAGCAAGCGGTGCTCGTCGACCGGCACCGGACAGCAGCTGACGCAGTTCCGCAGTTGGCGGGCCAGATCCGCAAATAGCGTTGCTGCACGGCCACCGTTACATCTCCGTCGCTGATGACGCCAGCGATCGCTGAAATGGTCCCCTGCAGGTAGGGCTGGACCAAGAGCCGACCGTCCTCGTTCGCCAGCCCGGCCAAGTCGTCGATGCTCGTGACGAGCCGCGCCGGCAGCCGGGAAATCGCCGGTTTTACGACGACAGGCAGGCGCCCGTCCCCTATGGCACCGTCGGCCACGAGGTTCTCGACCGTGTCGTACTCGACAGTCGGCGGTGTCTCCAGTCCCGCGGCCCTCGCGCTCGGCCAGCAACACCTTATCAACCAGGTGACCGCCGGGCACGTCGAGCGCCAGCAGCGCGGCATCGCTCGCCGGCAAGACGGTTAGAGCGTCGATCTTTTCGGCAGCGTCGCGCACGGCGTCCGCGTATTCCTCTGATTCAGCGGGCGGCGCGGACATCGCCCCGGCGCACCATCGGGAAGCGGCGGCGAGAGAATGCCGCGCCAAGGTGGTGACCACCGGCAAATATCCTGCGAGCGCCAACGCCCGTACCGCCGCCACCGCCGACCGACCTTGGCCAGATCCGCCGTCGGTTACGAGTACCGCTAGCTTCACCGCCCGCCCCAATGCGCCTTGTCCCTCCCCGCGACGACAAGGGTCCCTCGTTATTCTACTGCCGATCTGGCTGTGCTGAGCGGTGCCCATGCGGTGTGACCGCCCCCTCCTGAATCCTCCACCGTCCCTGCCGACGCGCGAGCCTGGCTCGCGGGACTCTGAGACGATCTTCGCCCGCCAGTGAGAAGGACCACCTTGAGGTCGTCCGGTCCAAGAAGTCCAGGCAACGGCTCGGTGAGCTGTCGATTGGTTCATCGAGGAGGCGAGATGCCGAAGCGGTTGTCCCCAGAGTTGGAGCGGAGGTCCGGCAGTGAAGTGGCACGGGCTTCGCGAGATCGGACGGATGTGGAGCGGTCGCGACACGCCTGAGCAACGTGCTGATTGAGAGGCTCGCCCGCCCGGCCTCGTGTCGGCGGCCATGAGATCCTGCCCGGTAGCGGTCACGAACCAGCCCCGACGGCCAACAGTTCTGCCCAGCCAGGGACAGCTGATCTGCCCTTGTCGATGTCCATGCCCGCCCGGGGTCCACCCGCGTGGGCGCCCCTCCCGGTCAACTGCCGGTCGCTGAACCGTGACGGTCGACCAGGAGGAGCAGGTGAAGTCTCGCGAGGAGATCATGGAGATACTTGAAGCGTTTGATCTAACCAAGTCGTTCCGAGACGCCGGCGAGCTGGCCGGCTGCTCGCATCACACCGTGGCGCATTGGGTTACCTGGCGCGACGCTGGCAAGTTGCCGGGCGAGGGCCGCAGCGCCGTGAGCGCCTCGTCGACCCGTTCATGGCCAAGGTCGAGGAGTGGGTGGAGCGCAGCGACGCCAAGGTGCGCGAATGTCTGCTTCGACAAGCTCATGGCCCTCGGCTTCGCCGGCTCGGAGCGAACGGTGCGACGTGGCGTCGCCGAGGTCAAGGCCAACCACCGCCGGGGACGGCGCCGGGTGTATCGCCCGTGGATTCCCGAGCCGGGCATGTGGGCCCAGTATTCAGGCGTCGCCGACACGAGCCGGTAACGGTTCTGTAACGGCCTGCCCTCCACCGTGCCGCCGTGACCAAAACTTATCTCAAGCGGTGTACCGGGACCGCCGATGAGAGAAGCATGACCCATGACCGTACTTGCTCATCAGATCGCCGCGGCCTCCACCTCTTGTGGGGATCCAGCCGTAAGAAGTCCTCGCCTGCGAAGGTTCGCGGTGGTGTCCTGGCGGTTGCGCTGGCCCTGACAGGCGTCCTTGCTACGAGCAGCCCGGCGTTTGCTGCCGACGGCGTCATCTGGGATGGCGGGGTCGAGACGGGCGGGCTGCCGGCCGGGAACATCACCGGCGGCGGAACGACCAGTTCGCAGTACCTCTCGATCCTCCAGGACGGTGGTCCCGGGCTAACCGAGATCGTCACCGACCGTCGGCGTACCCCCGACAGCACCCGGTCGTTGAAGGTGACCATGCCGGCAGGCAGCCAGCGGGAGCAGCCTGTCTCCACCCACTCGTGGTTCCCTGACGCGGTGTGGGAAGCGTGGATGAGTGGTATGGCGTCTCCATGTACTACGACCAGGACTGGGACCTGAACCAGATCAGCGGCACGTATTGGCACAACCCGCTGGTGTGGCGGATGGATGGTGACAACGGGTCGCTGAACTCTCCGGAGACCTGGTTGGCACAACCCCTCACATGATGCTTCGCCGCAACACGGTCAAGGACAAAGAGGGCTTCTACACAGACGGTCTGGGGCTGGACAAGATCGACGCTGGTCCCATCGTCAAGGGGCAGTGGATGGACTTCGTCGTCCACATTCGGTGGAGTACCACGTCCACCAACGTTGCGTGAGGTCTGGAAGCGACGGCGTCTATATGGGCGGCAAGACCAGCGTGAACGCCGTGGGAACCAGCCGGCATCGCCTGCGGATCGGCCAGTACCAGACCACTGCCATCAACCACGTCCGCACCACCTACTTCGACAACGTGCGCATCGGCTCTTCCTATGCAGCCGTCGATCCCGCCCGCAACCGGGACGACACGACGACCACACCGCCGGTCGTCACCACCGTCGTCCCGGGCGCCGGGAGCACCGGCACGGACGTCGCCAAGGACGTGATCGTCACGTTCCTCAAGCCGATGAACCGCACCACTGCCCAGTCAGCCTTCTCCTTGCGCAAGGCGGCAACGACCACCAACGTGTCCGGCACCTTCTCCTGGAACTCGGAATCCACAGTGATGACCTTCAACCCCGGCGCCAACCTGGCGGCTGCGACGACGTACAACGTCGCACTCTCCACCGCCGCCCAGGACGTCGCCGGCAATGCAATGGCGGCGGCCTTCGGCTCGATCTTCACGACCGACGCCATCGCCCCCACCGTCGTCGCCCTCGTGCCCGCTCCGGCCAGCACCGGCGTACACCGCAACACCAATGTCGTCGTCACCTTCTCGGAGCCCATGAACCGCACCGCTGCCCGGTCAGCCTTCTCCTTGCGCAAGGGGGGAACGACAACCAACGTGTCCGGCACCTTCTCGTGGAACAGCGGCTCCACCGTTATGACCTTCAACCCCAGTGCCGACCTGGCGGCTAAGACAACGTACAGCGTCGCACTGTCCACCGCCGCCCAGGACGTCGCCGGCAACCGCATGGCGGCGGCCTTCGGTGCCACGTTCCGAACCCGTTAGGCCAAAGGCGAGTTCCAGCGCGAGCCTGACGGAGGCCGGGTGGCTGGCGCCCCATGAGGGCCCCAGCCACCCGAAGCCCAGGGACAAGGCATGCAAGTCTACAGTGTCTGATCGTGGAGGCTGGGCCGTCATCGGCGTCGTTGCGTGGGTGTTCGGCCCTCATCTGCTGTTCGCTTTCCTGCCCGTCGCCGCCATGCGTTTCTCCTGGCCGCAACCAACGGCCGTCGTGTGCACAGCGTCAGGTATACCCCGGCCTCGAGAGGATGCCGCTTCTCCACCGCCTCATCTCCCCATGACGCGTGTGCTGCTCGTCGGCAAGGGCAGCCCCGAGAGAGGTGGCATTCCGTCATTCCTCGCCCTGCTCCTCAAGAGCCGTCTGACGAGTGACTACGACCTGCGGTTCCTGAACCTCGCCGGTAGGTCTCTCGTCGGGGGCCGTCTGGCAGCGGGCAATATCGCACGCACCGCAGTGGATGCGATCCGTGTGTGGAAGGAGGCACGGCACGCGGACGTCGTGCATATCCACTCCGCCTTGGCGCCTGGCGTCACTCTCGTCCGGGCCGGAACCCTGGCCCTCGCCGGCCGGCTCGCTGGTGCTCGGACCATTGTGCACGGTCACGGAGGGCGAATACAGCTGTGGCTGACAACGCCGGGGCGCCGCCGTGTTGCCCGCTTCGCGCTCGGAATGGTCGACACACTCGTCGCTGTGTCGGAAGGCGCGGCTGCCGCCCTCACGGAGGCGCTCCCGGCCGGCTCGGTGCGCCTGGTCGAGAACGGCGTCGACGTCGCCCGGTTCGCAATGGATGGCGAGCGCGAGGGATCCGGGACGGCTCCTGTGCGTATCCTCTACGTTGGCGGCCTCACCGCCAGAAAGGGTGTCCTCGACCTCCTCGCGGCCAGCGACTGCTTGGAGGCCCGGGGCTTGGCCCATGAGGTTCTCCTCGTCGGGGGGCCGCCGGACGAGGGGGCGGCTACCGGCCACGAGGTCGTCATCGCTGCGAGGGCTCGGGGCACGCGGGTAAGGCTGGCGGGGCCGAAGTCGCCCGAGGAGATGCCGGCGGTCTACCGGGATGCCGACGTCTTCTGCTTGCCGTCGTGGTGGGAGGCCATGCCGCTGTCCGTCCTGGAGGCTATGGCCGTGGGTCTTCCGGTGGTGACGACCGACGTGGGGGACGTCAGCCGCCTGGTCGAGCACGGGGTGAACGGCTTGATCGTATCCCCACACGACCCCGACGCTCTGGTCACCGCTTTCGTCGAGCTGCTCGGGGATTCCGATCGGCGGAGCCAGCTTGGCCTGGCGGGCCAGGAGACCGTGGCCGCCCGTTGGAACGCGGAGCGTACGATCGCCCGGATCGCCGACATCTACAGTGAGCATGCGGGCGCTGACCGATGACCATCCTCTGTTACCACGCGATCGATCCGGATTGGCGCTCGCCCCTTGCCCTGCGGCCCTGCGAGTTCGAACGGCAGATGGCATGGCTTGCTGCCAACCGACGCGTCCTTTCTCTGGATCAGGTGGTTGCCCGCCTCGACGCATCGGGCCGGCTTCCCCGCGGGGAGACGGCCATCACCTTCGACGACGGCTTCCGATCCGTCCTCACCCATGCCCTGCCGATACTGCGGCGCCATCACCTCCCGGCAACCGTCTTCGTCGTCGGCGAAACCCTTACTGCTCCTAGGCGTGCGGTCGATTGGGTCGACACCCCTCCGCCGTGGCCTCTCGAGACCCTCTCCCTCGACGAGCTCCTGGCATTGCAGGAGGCTGGCGTGAGCGTGGGATCGCACAGCTACTCGCATCGAATTCTTCCCAGTCTTTCCGAGGACGAGTGCGAGCACGATCTGCGCTCCAGCCGTGAGCTTCTCGAGACGCTCCTGGGTCGTGCGGTTCCCTTCCTGGCCTACCCCAGGGGCCTCCACGACGCCTCGGTGCGCCGGGCTGCCGCCCACGCCGGATTCGCAAACAGCTTCAGCTTGCCGGAAAGTCCCGAGCCCGTGGGGCCTCAGGCCATTCCGCGGGTCGGGGTCTATCCCGGCACGAGCCCCAGAACCCTCCGATTCAAGACAGCTCGCTGCTACCTCCCCGTTCGGACGGGTCGCGCTTACCCCTGGCTGAGGCTCGCGGTGCGGGGCAGCCGTCCACCGACAAGGCGGGCGGGATAGGGATGGGCCACAAGCCTTGGTTGGTCCGCGGTGCCGTATCTGTCCTCTTGGGCATGCTGGCCGCGTGTCAGAGCGGCAACGAAGCGGTCCTCGTGACCGATTCGGGCCGGGCTGCGACCGTCCTGGCGGCCGGCGACATCGCCGACTGCGACAGCGCCGGAGACGAGGCCACCGCCGAGCTGCTGGAGCCAGCCTCAACGATCCTCGCCCTCGGCGACCTGGCGTACGAAAACGGGACCGCCAAGGAGTTCCAAGAGTGTTATCAGCCGAGCTGGGGCGCCTACCCCGCCATCACTCGCCCGGTGCCCGGCAACCACGAGTACCACCAGCCGTCGGCGCTGCCCTACTTTGAGCACTTTGGTGGTACGGCGGGCTCGCCAGGCCAAGGGTGGTACAGCTTCGACCTGGGCCCATGGCACCTAGTCGCCCTGAACTCGAACTGCGACGATATCGGTGGTTGCGAGGCCGGGTCCGCGCAGGAAAGGTGGCTGGCTCAAGATCTTGCGACCCATCCCTCGCGCTGCACACTCGCCTACTGGCACCACCCCCGGTTCAGTTCGGGCGCCACCCACGGGGAGACGCAGCGGGTACGCCGGATGTGGGACGTACTCTTCCAGGCGGGGGCCGAAATCGTCCTAACCGGTCACGAACACAACTACGAACGCTTCTCGCCACTCGATCCCAGCGGTCAGCCGGATGCCGCCCGCGGCATTCGCCAGTTCGTCGTCGGCACCGGCGGCGGCGAGCTGTACCCGTTCGGTCCGCCGGTGACGGGCAGTGAGTTCCGGTACAACGAATCGTTCGGTGTGCTGCGTCTGGTGCTTCGCTCCGACGGCTACGAATGGCAGTTCATCTCGGTGGCCGGCAACAAGGTCGTCGACGCCGGCTCAGACCGGTGTCACTGAGGGCGACTGGCGCGTCGGACGAGGAAGACGCAGTCGGCGGTGCAGCCCTAACCCGAGACAGCCACCTGGGCGCTGGTGTCGACCCGCTCCGTCCCGACGCGGTTGCCGCCCGAACGAAGCAGGCCTTGCCAGAACCCGATTCCCCACGCCGCGTGCATCGAGAGGAAGGCGAGCGGAAGGCAGAGCTTGGCCACCAAACCCCGCGCCTGTCTCGCATTGGCCATCGAGGCGAGCGAGAGGGCCCCGGCGTACGGCAGTACCATCAGGCCCGAAAGGATGGGAGCGACCGGAAGAAGCGCCAATGCAACCGCCCACATGAGCACCAGGCCGGGGGCCATGAGGTGCCGCAGCCGGACCGACCGAGGGTGGCGGCGGATGACAACGACCTTTCCACGCCCGTATCGGTGGTACTGACCAAAGAAGTCCCGAAGCGACTGGCGTGAGTGCCAGCGAATCACGAGGGCAGGGTCGAAGAGCAGCTTGTGGCCTGCCTGCCGGAGGCGGTAGTCGAACTCGAAGTCCTGGTTGACTCTGAGCTCCTCGTTCCAGCCACCGATCGATCGCGCCACCGACACCGGGTAGGCACCGAACGGGATGTGCTCGACGACCTGGATGTGAGTCCCGTAGTGGTACGTGGAGTTTCCCACGCCGAAGCGGGAGCCCATCGCGGCGGCGATGGCGCGACCCGAAGGTGTCTGACCGACCCCGTCCTTGCGGCCCCCGACACCGCCCCACTCACCCGTGCTGAGGTGAGACACCGCGGTGGACACGTAGTCAGGGGGTATGGCCGCGTGGGCGTCGATCCTGACCAGCCACTTGCCCCGCGCCGCGGCGAGAGCCAGGTTCATCGAGACGGGAATGATGGCCCGCTCGTTGCGAAGGAGCCTCACCCGTGGGTCATCCTCTGCGTACTCGGAGACGACATCGGCAGTGCGGTCGGCGGAATCACCGTCGACCACGATGACCTCGAGCGCTCGGTGGCTCTGCGCGAGCACCGACTCGAGACACCGGCCGATGAAGCCCTCCTCGTTGCGGGCCGGGATGACCACCGTCACCAGGTCCTCCCGTGCAAACCCCGTCATATCGCCGCTCCCGGGTTCATGGTGCTCCCCTTCCGCTACTGCCACGTCTGCTGGACGGCGCTTGGACGCCAGGTCCCTGAGCACCGCGGTGAAGGTCCTGGCCAGGATCACCAGGTCGCCCCAGAGCGACCAGTTCTCGATGTAGTTGTTGTCGAATCGGGCCCGCTCCTCGAGCGAGGTGTCCCCCCGCAGTCCGTGGATCTGAGCCCACCCCGTCATTCCCACCGGGACCCGGTGGCGCGCCTCGTAGGCAGGGATCTCGGCGTCGAACCGGCTCACGAAATGGGGGCGTTCGGGACGGGGGCCGACGAGGGACATGTCCCCCCGCAGCACGTTGATGAGCTGCGGAAGCTCGTCGAGGCTGCTCTTGCGGAGAAAGCGTCCGATCACCGTCTGGCGGTAGTCGTCGGTCACCGACCACGTCGTGTCGGAGTCGTCGTTCACGTGGAGTGTCCGGAACTTGAGCACTTCTATCAACCGGCCGCCCTGGCCGACCCGCTTCTGACGGAAGAAGATGGGGCCGGGGCTGGTGAAGCGCACCCCGAGGGCGATGAGAGCGAACAGGGGTGCGGTTACGGGCAGCAGGAGCGAGACGACGACAAGGTCAAAGATCCGTTTCAGCCGCCATGTCCTGGACCGAAGCGCAGCTCGGCGCAGTTGGACCACCGGGATGCCCCAGAGGCTGTCGACGTTCTTGCTCTGTGGCGCGGCGCCGAGCTCGAAGAACCGGGGCACGACATGGACGTTGGTCTCCGCCCGGTCACAGGCGCGGAGCACCTTGACCATGTCGGGGTCGCGGCGAGACCCGAAGGCAATGATGACGGTCTGGATGTTGGAGCCCCGTAGCACCTGGTCGAGTTCGTGGACGTCACCCAACAGGGGCAAGGGCAGGCCGTCGTTGCGGAAGCCGTCGAGGAAGCCGACCGGCATCAGCCCGTACTCGCGGTGAGTGAGAAGTACGTGGGCAAGATCTACCGCCACCCGACCGGCTCCCACGATCAGCGTGCGCTCGCTGAGGCGGTGACGGGCTCGTGCCGCTCGAATGGCGGCGTAGGAGACCGCCCGCCCGGCGAGGACGAGCAGGGCGGCGACCGGCACGGCGTGCACGACCTCCAGTAATTCCGAACGGTCCTCCAGGAGAGGTAAGAGGGCGACGAGGGGAAGGGTTAGACAGCCGACCAGGGAGGGGATCTCGTCGGCCAGTCGAAGTGACAGCCGGTGTCTGAACGCCCCTCCAACGGCCAGCAGGGCGAGGACCAGCGACGCGTAGATCCACGCCGCCCCACCGAGATGCCCCGCCGTCAGCTGCATGGCGGCGCCGAGGGCGAGCAGGTCGGAACCGGCGAGGACCACGGGCACCGCCCGTCGCCAACCAATACCGGCATCCGACCGGCCGACAGCATCGATGGGTGCTCGTCGCGGCGGCGCGGCGGCCGCCACCTCGAGTCCCGGGCCGATATAGGTGTCGTCGGGAACAGCGGTACCGGCAAGTGGCGCCCACACAAGGGTCATGAGCGCTCCTCCGAACCCGTGACTGATCCCCGCTGGGCCACGACACCGAGAATGACCTTCGCGGTCAGATCGATACCGTGAGCCGACGACGCATCTGGGCGTCCGTCGGCGCTCCGGTGGCGAAGAGCAGCCGCCTCGTACGAGACTCCCGTGGCACTGCCGCCGAGGCAATGCTCTTGCATGCAGTGCATCTGGACCCCGCCCCTTTATCGACTCGACGTCTCACCCGGGCTGTCGTGTCGTGCCCAAGCTGCAGCGTTGCGCTGATGATAGTGACGGCTCGATGGCTGCACTATGACGTTTCGGCGTCTTTTTCAAGAACAACAGTCACCAGACCACTTCCTCAGTGTGGTCGTCCTGCCACGCGTGATCCCGCCACCGCCAGGAGACGGGGGGCATGCGACCGGAGGCGAGCACCTTCATCGTCCCCGGCCCGGGGGGAGCTCGAAGCGCAGGGTGAGAACCTGCTCCTGCCGGGAGCGACCTCAACGGGGACGGCCACCACGCGGGAAGGCCCGTCGGCCCCGGCCACCGCCAGCGAGTCGTAGCCGTCGAAGCGGCCCGCTCCGGCGGCGCCGGGCAAGGTGGCGGCCACCAGGCCGACGTAGGTCCCGGGCGCCACCTGGAGCGGCGGCGTCGGTCCGAGGATGTAGGGCGGTTCGTCGGCGCTGACGGTGTTCTCCAGGGCCACCGCCACCGACACGGCAGTGGTGTCAGGGCCGGGTTCGACGGTGATGTCGCTGACGACGTCGAGGAAGGGGCCCAGCTTGTTGCCCCCGCTGTTGAGCACCGCCACCATCAGGTCGGCGGCATCCACGGCACCGTCGACCCCCATCGCCTCCCACCCTTGTTGGATCTCCCTTTCACTGGACCACGCCAGGAGCTGGCGACCGGCGGCAGCGGAGGCCAGTTCCTCGGCGAGGAGGGCGCCATCGAGCTCGGGGCGCTCCAAGGCCTCCAGCGCCACTCGCGCCACCCCACCGAGACGACTGCGGCGCTCGGCCTGGGCGGCCTCGTCCTGGCCGTCCAGACCCACGTACTGGTCGTGCAGAAGGTCCTGGACCACGGTGTCGGCTCCGATCGTCTGATCCTCGACCACCACCGGTCCCGTCGCCATCAACACGGCCTCGAGCGCCAGCACGTCCACGGCCAGCACTCCGTCCACATTCCGACCCGTGGCCTCGGTCCACATGCGCGCCGCCAAAGGAGCGGTCACGTCGAAGCGAGGTGACACCCCGAGTTTGCGCCACTCCTGCCCCGGCTCCAACCAGCCCAACCAGCGGCGAGATCACCGTCGATCGGAACCGACTCGGGCAGCTGGAAGCTGCGGGGCCGCCTTCCTCAGTGGAAGGGGAGGCCACCGTGGACTACCGATCCGGGTAGGGAGTGAACTTCGAGCAGAGCGTGGCCACCTCGTCGCGCACCGCCGTCACCTCGGCGTCGTCGTCCCGGCCCCGCAG
>JAUJOO010000009.1:0-5233 GCA_030447585.1 Nocardioidaceae bacterium
AGAGCGAGCGACAACGCGTTCCGGTGTGGTCAAAGCTCGAGCGATCTCCCGGTCGGAAAGATGTTCGAACAGTCGTAACACCAGAACGGCTCGCTGACGCGGTGTGAGGTCGAGCAGCGCCTGCCAGACAGCGTCATCGGGGCGAGGCCGCTCAGGCGGCGCGTCGACGCCGTCGGAAAGGTCCAGGGCCGGCTCACGCTGCGCCTTGCCTCGCCGCCTGGAGCTACGGCGGTGTGCCGCCACCAGGCTTCGCCGGGCAGTTGCAACAGGGTCTCGAGACCCGGCGACACTTGGCCAGACGCCGTACATCCCCACGAAGGCCTCAACGATCACCTGGTCGGCTTCTGCGCGGTCACCCGTGAGGAGGTCGGCCAGCTGGGCCAGTCGCGGCAGGTGGAGACCAACAAAGGTGTGAAAGCTCCCGAGGGGATATGGCGGCATCACTGCCAGAGTGGCAGACAACTGTGTCGCCGGGCCTGAGCGTCCGCTGAGAATCCGTAAGGTTGCGGTCGTGACCATCCACGCGCAGCACCCCTTCCTTGGTCCGGAGTCCGAGCGCGACCAGGTACGCCGGCTTCGGGGCCGACTCGGGGGAACGGTGTCTCTGTGGACCACCGGATCCGCTCCTGAGCGGGCGGGGCTGACCGTCTCGTCGCTTCTGGTGGCTCCCGGCGAACCGGGACATGCGCTGGCACTGCTCGACCCCGACTCGGCGCTCGCGGCCGCGCTGCAGACCAATCACGTGGCAGTGGTGCAGCTGCTGGAGTGGGAGCACCGCGGCCTTGCTGACGCATTCGCCGGACAGGCGCCCGCGCCTGGCGGCGCGTTCCGGCTGGGACAGTGGAGCGAGACGCAGTGGGGACCTCTGCTCAGCGGCTGCAGCGCGTGGGCGGGAGTACGACTCGTGGACCGGCAGCCGACAGCGGCCGGCTGGTCGGTCCTCGTCGACGCGGTGATCGAGCACGTCCACGTGGGAACCGAGGTCGCCCCTCTGGTCCACCGCCGCGGCCGTTACCAGCGCCCATCTCAGCCCTGACCGCTGGAGCGGCTCCGCGCCAGGTCCGCATGGACCCATCGGCGTGCCCAGCAGTTCGCCGCCGGCAGACTGGCCAGCTGGCACAGCATTGCCTGGCCCACGCAAGGCGTCGGGTCAGGAGTCTCGAGGGGAAAGCACGCAGAACTCGTTGCCCTCGGGGTCGGCGAGCACCACCCAGGTCGCGTCCGTTTGCTGTCCGACATCGATCTCGGTCGCTCCCGCCCTGACGAGCCCAGCCACCACAGCCTGCTGGTCGTCGGCTGCCCGCGGCGCCAGGTCGATGTGAAGTCTGTTCTTGACGGCCTTGCGCTCCGGGACCGGCACGAAGACAAGTCCCGGTCCACGCTCGTCGACGGGGATCGTCCGAGACTCGTCCAGAGCATGCGGAGGAACGATCACGACCTCCTCCGGGGACTCGTAGACAACGCGCCATCCGAGTGTCTCTGCCCACCAGCGAGCCTGCGCAGCGACGTCGTGGCAGTCGACGACGACCGAGTACCACCGAACACCCATGCTGTCTCCCTTAACGGAACCTCCACTCCCAGCTCGGAACGCTATTGCACGCGGCCGACGGAGGATCTGCCGGATCGTTGCAGCTGACGAGCTTCGGCTGGAGTGCGGCACCATGGCACGGTGCAGACAGACTGGTTCGGTACGAAGCTGACACCGCTGGCCGGCGGCTACAGCGGTGAGACGTTCCTGGTGGGCGAGCACGGCGCCCAGCAGGTGCTGCGCATCTACGCCCGCGACCCGGACCGCTGCGTCGTCGACGCGGCCCTCCTGCGGCTCGTCGAGGGGGTCCTCCCCGTGCCCCACGTGATCGAGTCACGACCACCCGTGGGCGCAAGCCCCGGTGTCCTGGTGACCGAGCGGGTCCGGGGGCTTCGGCTGGACGTGCTGCTCGCGACCGCGTCGCCGGCATCGCGCGTGCGACTCGCCTCCAGCGTGGGGACGCTGCTCGCACAGCTGTCGGGCATCCCGCAGCTGCGTTTTGGGTTCTACACCGGCGCCGACCTCACGATCTGCGCCGATGCCGGGTTGAACGGCCTCGCGGGTTGGGGGCAGCATTTCCGCGACACAGGGCGCCTCGCCGCGTGGCGCGACTCCGACTACGACGCTCTCGTGGACCTGCTCCAGGCCGCCGACGAGACGTTGGGCGGTGAGCTCCCTTCGGGCGAGCGCCTCGAGGGGCCAGCTCTCACGAGGGTGGTCCTCGCCCACGGCGACTTCAACCCCAAGAACCTGCTGGTCGACGCCGAGACCGAGGAGATCACCGCCCTGGTGGACTGGGAGTTCGCCCACGCCGGCTCCCCGTACACCGACCTCGGCAACCTGACGCGGTTCGAGCGGCACGCGGACTTCGTCTCCACGGTGGTCGACACCTTCGTTACCAAGGCACCCGCCCTGGTCGAGGACCCTTTGACGATGGCGCGGGCGGCAGACCTGTGGGCCCTTGTCGAGCTCGCCGGGCGAACCGGCTCCAACGCCGTACAGGAGCTGGCGACGACACTGCTGCTCGCGCAGGCGCGCAGCGGAGACCTGCACGCCTGGCCGTGGGCCTCGCGTCGCGTTGACCCCGGAGGCGCGGACGCCGTATTCTGACAGCTGCGCTTTAGGCCTGCATGTCCTCAGACGGAGCAGGCTCATGCTCGTACTTTCGTCGACCAGACGGCAATCGCCGACTTCGGTCCCTCGGTGGTAAGCGAAAAGAGGCCTTGCGCGCGCACGTACGACCTCTATCCATCTATCGGAGTCCCTCCTACATGACGTCAAGCATCGAAGCCCCTCCTGCTGCGCAGCAGACCCCGCAAGTAGCGGTGAACGACATCGGAACGGCGGAGGACTTCCTCGCCGCTATCGACGCCACCATCAAGTACTTCAACGACGGCGACATCGTCGACGGAACCATCGTCAAGGTCGACCGCGACGAGGTCCTGCTCGACATCGGCTACAAGACCGAGGGCGTGATCCCCTCGCGGGAGCTGTCCATCAAGCACGACGTCGACCCCGGGGACGTGGTCGCCGTCGGTGACAAGGTCGAGGCACTTGTCCTGCAGAAGGAGGACAAGGAGGGCCGGCTGATCCTCTCGAAGAAGCGCGCTCAGTACGAACGCGCCTGGGGCACGATCGAGAAGATCAAGGAGGAGGACGGCGTCGTCACCGGCTCGGTCATCGAGGTGGTCAAGGGTGGCCTGATCGTCGACATCGGACTTCGTGGCTTCCTGCCCGCCTCCCTGGTGGAGATGCGCCGCGTTCGCGACCTCCAGCCATACGTCGGTCAAGAGCTCGAGGCGAAGATCATCGAGCTCGACAAGAACCGCAACAACGTGGTGCTCTCCCGCCGGGCCTGGCTCGAGCAAACTCAGTCGGAGGTCCGCCAGAACTTCCTCACCCAGCTCCAGAAGGGGCAGGTCCGACCTGGCGTCGTGTCGTCGATCGTCAACTTCGGAGCGTTCGTCGACCTGGGCGGGGTCGACGGCCTCGTGCACGTGTCCGAGCTTTCGTGGAAGCACATCGACCACCCGTCGGAGGTGGTCGAGGTCGGCAAAGAGGTCACTGTCGAGGTGCTCGACGTCGACCTGGACCGCGAACGGGTCTCGCTGTCGCTGAAGGCGACCCAGGAGGACCCATGGCAGCAGTTCGCCCGGACCCACCAGATGGGTCAGATCGTGCCCGGCAAGGTGACGAAGCTCGTACCTTTCGGCTCGTTCGTCCGCGTCGACGAGGGCATCGAAGGACTGGTGCACATCTCCGAGCTGGCCGAGCGCCACGTCGAGATCCCGGAGCAGGTGGTGCAGGTCAACGACGACGTCATGGTCAAGATCATCGACATCGATCTCGAGCGTCGGCGTATCTCGTTGTCGCTCAAGCAGGCCAACGAGGGGGTCGACCACACCTCCGACGACTTCGACCCCACGGTCTACGGCATGGCGGCGGCGTACGACACCGAGGGCAACTACCTCTACCCGGAGGGCTTCGACGCAGAGACCGGGGAGTGGCTCGAGGGCTACGACGACCAGAAGGCCGCGTGGGAGAAGCAGTACGCGAAGGCGCATGCACGCTGGGAGGCGCACAAGCAGCAGGTCGTGGATGCCAACAAGGCCGATGGCGAGGTAGACGCTACGTCGAACTACTCCTCCGATGGCGCCGGCACCGACGCTGACTCGAGCAGCGAGGTCACGCCTGCACCGACGCTTGGGAGCCCGGGGGCGACCGCGGACGGCTCGCTGGCGTCCGACGAGGCGCTGCAGGCCCTGCGTGAGAAGCTCACCGGCGGTCAGTGAACGCATAGCTGCTCTCACTGGCGAAGGCCCCGTACCGCCTCGGTGCGGGGCCGTCGCTCTGGTGACGGTGCGGTTGAGCGCCGTGACTACGCTGGCTAGATGTCATCTCGGCCCCAGTCGCTGGCGAGGACCGGCTGGCTGGTCGTCGTTGTCGTCGGGTTGCTGCTTGGTGGCTGCACCTCGAGGGGGGAGACGGCCGGATCCACTACTGGGGGCGCGGGCTCGGCGACGAGTCCTGCACCGCCGCCCGGCGGTTCCGCTCGACCGTCGTACGTGGTGACCCTCGGCGACAGCTATATCTCGGGTCAAGGTGCTCGCTGGGCCGGCAACACCGACCGCGCCGCCCGCCGTGTCGACGCGCTCGGCCCCGACGCGTATGACGATGGCCGCCGGGGGAGGGGCCAGCCGGGCTGTCACCGGGCAGAGCAGTCGATCGCGACCCTGGGCCTGGCGGACCACAAGGCCAAGAACCTCGCCTGCTCGGGAGCAACGACTCGCTCGCAGCGAGACGGTGCCCGGTTCACGCCAGGTCTCGACTTCTACCGCGACGCACGCGGCAACGTCGGACAGTTGTTGGCCCTGCAACGCTTCGCCACCTCACATGACATCAGCCACGTGGTGGTGTCGATCGGAGGCAATGACTTCAGCTTCGGCTCGTTGGTGGCCAGGTGTGCAGGTGGGTTCATCGGGTTCGGGCGCCCCGAGCGCAGTGCCTGCAGCGCTGACCCGGGCGTTCAGTCGGTTTTCGACGCGGCGAGTGCCGGCTCGGTCACCCGCGAGATCACCGCGTCCTTTTCGCGCGTTGGCGAAGCCATGCGCCGGGCCGGGTACGAGCAGGACGAGTTCACCGTGATCGTCCTGACGTATCCCTCTCCGCTGCCGACCAGTGCCGAAGTGCGCTACGCGAGCGACG
>JAUJOO010000009.1:5333-75254 GCA_030447585.1 Nocardioidaceae bacterium
TGGCGGATCGAGGAGTCGCTGCATCCCAACTACTGGGGTATGCGTGCCGAGCAGGACTGTGTGCGCAAGGTCATCGTGCGCGAGGTCACCGGCTCCGCCCGCTGCCTGCCGACGGATCAGCTTGCCGCCGACGGCACCCCGCTGATGCGGTTGGCGCCATGATCACCGAACGCCGGCTCAGATCTGGGCCTGCTGGCTGTAGGGCGTACTTGGCAGCTCCGGCGGTGCCCAGTCGCGTGGCAGGCCCGAGGCCGCCCGAAAACCGTAGCCGTCGGCCCTGATGACCGTGATCAACCGGACTGCGAACCAGGCAGCGACGGCGACCACGGCGGCTCCGAGGAGCACTACCGCGAATGTCGTCATGAGTCCAGTGTGCACGCCGGGACCGACCGTCGGGAGTGGCAGAACAGCCGCTCTACCTCGATTTGCTGCCAACTTTCTGCAATGATGACCAGGTGCTCACCAATGTCGTGGTCCTTGTCTATCCGGGTGTTGCCCTGTTCGAGCTGGGAGTGTTGTGCGAGGCCTGGGGCGAGGACCGACAGGACCAAGGCGTTCCGCGGATCGAGTTCGCCGTGTGTAGTCCGGAGCCGGGTCGGGTGCAGACGAGCCTTCCTGGCTTCGCGCTCGAGGTGAGCGAGGGTCTTGACAGGCTCAAGGCGGCAGACCTCATCTGCCTGCCTGCCATGCCACTCAGCGATCCAGTCCCACCAGCGGTGGTTGACGCTTTGCGACAGGCATCCGAACGCGGAGCCCGGCTGCTGTCGGTGTGCGTCGGCGCCTTCGTCCTGGGCGAGGCCGGTCTCCTCGACGGAAGACTCTGCACGACCCACTGGCTCCATGTCGACGAGCTGGAGAGAAGGTTTCCGCTCGCCAAGGTCAACTCGGCGGTCCTGTACGTCGACGACGGCCAGGTCATCACGTCTGCCGGCTCCGCTGCCGGCCTGGACGCCTGCCTACACCTCATCCGAAAGGAGTTCGGGGGCAGCGTTGCCGCGACGGTGGCTCGGCGCATGGTCGTGGCACCTCACCGTGACGGCGGACAGGCGCAGTTCATCGAGGCTCCAGTGCCGGTGGCCACCGCAGACACCTTGCAGCCTTTGCTGGAGTGGATGGCCTCACACCTGCAGGACGACCTGAGTGTCGAGGCTCTTGCCGCTCGGGCGATGATGTCGCCGCGGACCTTTGCCAGAAGGTTCAAGGCGGAGACCGGCACGACGCCGTACCACTGGGTCACCAACCAACGCGTGCTGTTGGCGGAGCGGCTCTTGGAGGAGTCTGAGGAGACCATCGAACGTATCGCCTCCGGGGTAGGGTTCAGCACCGCGACCGCCTTTCGGCACCACTTCACAAGGCTGCGTGGGACGACTCCGCAACGCTATCGCCAGTCGTTCAAGGCTCCGGCTGCGGTTTCGTAGATGCGCTGACCAGTGCGGCTCTGGGCAGTTCAGTGGCTGGTGTGGAGACGCCGGGCTGCCTGCGGCGACGACGACGAGAGGCTCAGATCATGCTGCGGGTAGGACTGACCGGTGGCATCGCCTCGGGGAAGTCAACGGTCAGCGTGTTGCTCGAGCAGCATGGCGCGGTCGTCATCGACTCAGACGTCCTTGCCCGCGACGTCGTCGCACCAGGCACTCCGGGGCTGGCGGAGCTGGTCATTGCATTCGGTCCCGACATCCTCACCGAGAACGGTGAGCTGAACCGGGCCGCAATGGGCCGGCGTGTCTTCGGCGACGCCGACGCACGCGCCAGGCTCGAGGCGATCATCCACCCGCGCGTGCGGTCGCGCGCCACAAAGATCGAGTCGGCATCGCCGTACGACGCCATCGTGGTGCACGACATACCGCTGCTCGTCGAAACCGGTCAGTACGACCAGTTCGACCAGGTGGTCGTGGTGGACGTGCCCGAACAGGTGCAGGTCGACCGGCTGATACGCACGCGAGGCATGAGCGAGGACGAAGCCTGCTCGCGGATCGCCGCGCAAGCAACGAGGCAGCAGCGACTCGCCGCCGCCGACCACGTCCTCGTGAACGACGGGTCACGGGAGAGGCTGCGGGCAGACGTCGCAGCTCTGTGGCGCAAGCTGCGCGAGTCGGCCGCCAGGCATAGCTGACCGGTCGGTCGGTGAAAGCGAGCGATGACCCAAGCGGTCAGGCAGCCAGGTCAGGGTCGGCGAGCTTGCGCAGCTGAGCCAGCGCCTCTCGCTCCAGCTGCCGTACTCGCTCTGCGGACACACCGTGGCGCGCGCCGATCTCAGCGAGCTTCTCCTGCCGGCCGTCGACGAGCCCGTAGCGCGATCGGACGATGTCGGCCGAGCGCTCGTCGAGCAGCTCCACGAGCTCGTCGAGCCGCTGCCGCGACTCGACGTCGAGGAACGCGGAGTCGGGCCCCGGCGTCGTCTCCTTGGCGACCAGGTCGCCGAGAGAGGTGTCGCCGTCATCGTCGACGGGCGTGTCGAGGCTGACGTGGTCGCGGCCCCAGTTCATCAGGTCGTGGACACGTTCGAGCGTCATGTCAAGCTCGGCTGCGATCTCCTCCGGCTCGGGGTCACGGCCAAGCTGCCGCTCGAGCGTACGGCGCGCCGACCCGATCTGGTTGAGCTCCTCGACGACGTGCACGGGCAGGCGGACGACTCGCGCCTGCTGGGCGATGCCGCGGGTGATTGCCTGGCGAACCCACCACGTGGCGTAGGTGGAGAACTTGTAGCCCTTGGCGTAGTCGAACTTCTCGACGGCCCTGATCAGGCCGGTGTTTCCCTCTTGGACGAGGTCGAGCATCGGCATGGCCGAGCGACCGTACTTGCGGGCGATCGAGACGACCAGGCGCAGGTTTGCCTGGATGAACTGCTGGGTGGCGCGCTCGCCATCGGCCACGAGCCACTCGAGCTCCTCGCGGGTGGCTCGATCCGGCGCTCCACCCTTGGCGCGGCCGACCCGGCCGCTGTCGAGAAGATGCTTGGCGAGCAGTCCGGACTCGATGGCCTTGGACAGCTCGACCTCGGTGGCCGCGTCGAGAAGCGGCGTACGGGCGATCTCATCGAGATACATCCCGACGCTGTCGCGACCCTCGATGGCGCCATCGCGCGACTCGACGGCCGACGTACGACGAGTAGCCACATCTACCCCTCTCTACCGACACCTAGCTGTGGTCTATGAGTTCCAACGCATCAGTCCTACTGGAGATTCCAGCGAGCGACCGGAACCTCACCACCCACCTCTGCGGTGAGGGATATCAAGTAAACGCGCAACAGCCGACACAAAGTTGCCCCTCTCAGGAGCTTCTTACACCTGGCGGGGGTCCGGCCTGCGGCGCTCGCCTCAGTTGCTCGGTTGGCCGGCAAGCGGCGCGCTCGACGCACCGGCGACATCGACGATCCAGGCGTAGTAGTCCGCTGTCTCCTTCCAGGCGTCATACCTGCCGCTGGCTCCTCCGTGACCTGCCGACATCTCGCACTTGAAGATGATGGCGCTGTGGTCAGGAACGGTGGCACGTAGACGGGCTGTCCACTTGGCCGGCTCGACGTAGTACACGCGGGTGTCGTTGATCGACGTCAGAGCGTAGATGGCGGGATATTGCTGGGGCTCGATGTTCTCGTACGGCGTGTAGGACTTCATGTAGGCGTACACCTCGGGGTCGTGCAGCGGGTCGCCCCACTCGTCCCACTCGATGACGGTCAGCGGCAGGGACGGGTCGAGGATCGTGGTCAGGGAATCGACGAACGGTACCTGCGCGACGATGCCGGCGAAGTGGTCCGGCGCCATGTTCGCGACCGCCCCCATCAACAGACCTCCGGCGCTTCCTCCCATCCCGACGAGCCGCTCGCGGCTGGTCCACCGCGTCGTCACCAGCTGCTCGGCGACGTCGATGTAGTCGGTGAAGGTGTTCTTCTTCCGCAGCAGCTTCCCCTGCTCGTACCAGAGCCGGCCCATCTCACCGCCACCTCGGACGTGAGCGAGCGCGAAGACCACGCCTCGGTCCAGCAGCGACAACCTGGCGATGCTCATGGACGGGTCGATGCTGATCTCGTACGAGCCGTAGCCGTAGAGGAGGAGTGGAGCATCGCTTCTGGCGGCGACACTCTTGTGGCGCACCAGCGACACCGGCACCTGAGCGCCATCCCTGGCAGTCACCCATTCTCTGCTCTGCACGTAGTCGGCCGGGTCGTAGCCACCGAGGACGGGCTGACGTTTGCGCAGATGCAGGTCGCGGCTGGCCGGGTCGTAGTCGTAGACGGTGGCAGGCGTCACCCATGACCCGTAGCTGAGGCGTACGAAGGGCTGCCGCCAGTCGGAGAAGCCTGCCGCGGCGGCCGCGAAGAGCTCCTCGTCGAACGCGATGTTGGCTCCCTCCCCGATGCCCTCACCGGTGACCGGGACGACGCGGACCTGGGCGAGCCCGCCCTCGCGCAGGTTGACGGTCACGGTCGTCGCGGACACGTCGACGTCACTGAGCCGGATGTCGTCGCTCGCGGCGATGACGGTCTCCAGCTGGTCGAGCGAGGACAGGTCCATCGGCCCCGACCCGAGGGCGAAGTTCACGGCATCGCGGTTGTGCAGCACCAGCAGACGGTCGCTGTCGCCGACGACGGCATGGTCAAGGGAGTACTCGATCCCCTCTTCTCGCGCGACAACCACGCGGAACTCGCCGGTCGGGTCGTCCGCCTCGAGGATGCGCGCCTCGGACGTCACCTTGGAGTGCGCGTTGATGACGAGGAACTGGTCAGACGTCGTACGGTCGACGCTCGACCAGAACCGCTCGTCCGTCTCGTGGTGCACGAGTACGTCGTCGGAGCTGTCGGTGCCGAGCGCGTGGCGCCAGACCTTGTCCGGCCGCCACGAGTCGTCCACCGTGCTGTAGAACAGGTGGCTGCCGTCGAGGGACCAGGTCGCACCAGCCATCGTGTTCTCGATCTGGTCGGGGAGTGGCTGCGCTGTGCGTAGGTCCGAGAAGTTGATCGTGTATCGCTCGTCGCCGACTACGTCGGTCGAGTACGCCAGCAGGTTCCCGTCGACGCTGACAGCGAGCGCTCCCAGGGAGAAGAAGTCGTGGCCTTCGGCGAGCTCGTTGCAGTCGACGAGGACCTGTTCACCGGCGACCTCGACGCCGGGGTTGAGCTCCGGTGGCGTCCAGTCGTCCGCGTCTGCCTTGGTGCGGCACGCGATGGGGTACTGCTGGCCCTCGACCGTGCGGCGGTAGTACCAGTAGCCGCCGATGCGAGAGGGGACCGACAGGTCCGTCTCCTGAGTCCGGGCCTTGATCTCTGTGAAGATCGCCTCCCGCAGCGCTTCGAGGTGCGCCGTCTGCGACCGCGTGTAGGCGTTCTCGGCCTCCAGATACGCAACGGTGTCCGCGCTGTCCTTGTCGCGCAGCCACTCGTAGTCGTCAACGAAGGTGTCATCGTGATGCACCCTCTCGATCGGTCGCTTGTCCGCCACGGGGGGCTTCACGTCGGTGGACGAGGCTCTGGGCCTGGAGATGGCCTCCTTGGGAGAGTCCGCCGTGATCGCTGTCTCGACCCGAGCGGTGGGTGGGCCGCCGGTGGTGTTGCCGGCGGCGTCGTCTGTGGTGGTCTCTGTCACGCGGCGACCCTACCCGGCTGGCGCTGCCGGGCTCGGGGAGGTCTCTCCGGGTCCTGGGCCGCACGTTCTTCCCCGAACCTTGAGCCGCCTCACCTCGAAGTCGAACCGTCCCAAACCTCGAAGTTGAACTGTCCTCAAACCGTCGAGCCCGAACCACCGGGAGTCACGAGGCAGGTATCCCTGTTGGCGGTTCGGCCCCAGTCGTCGGGTCAGGATGGGGGTCGCTGGCCGGCAGATTGCGGACCGACTTGGAAAGGAGCGTGACCAGTGCGATGAGGACGTACGCGCACGCCGCCACGACGAGCAGGTCGCGCGCGCCGAACACACCGGCGAGCGGACCGAACGCCAGCTGGCCGATCGGGATCGCCGCAAACGATCCGAGCGCGTCGTACGACGCGACCCGAGACAGCAGCTCGTTCGGGACGTGCTGGTGATAGGCCGTCTGCCATCCGATGGAGAACACCTCAGTTCCACAGCCGGCGACGAACGCCAGGGCCATCAGCGGAAGCACGGTCGGATGAAGACCGAGGACGAAGATGGGTGCCGCGAGCGCAGTGATGCCGATCATGCCGGCTCGCACCGGGTAGCGCAGCCGCCATCTCATCATCACGAGCGTCATCAGGAGCAGGCCGGCCGCCTCAGCTCCGAGGACCCACCCCCATGGCTTGATCCCGATCGTGTCGCGGGCGATCACCGGCCCGAGGGTGAACCAGGCGCCGGCGTGGATGGCGTTGAGGAAGGTGAACGCGACGACGACGACCCAGACCCAGGTCAAGGACGTGAACGCCGACCATCCGTCTCGCAGGTCACTCCACATCGAGGGCGCCTCGATGGGACTCTTTGCCAGCGCCGCGGGGAGCTTCACCCTTGCCATGAAGGCCGCGGCCACGAGCCAGGTGCACGCGTCGAGGAGCACAGCCCAGCCGGACCCTACGGTGACGACCAGCAGCGTGCCGATGGCCGGTCCGATCATCGCCAGACCGTTGCGGGAGAACGCGAGCATTGCATTCGCCTGCTGAATGTGGGTTTTGGGAACGACCTGCGGGACGATGCCCTGCATGGCGGGGAACGTGAACGCCAGCACGGTTCCATGGAGCCCTACGAGGACGGCGATCATCCAGATCTCCGCCACACCGGTGAGGAGCAGCGTCGCCACGGCACCTTGGGTTGCTGCGGACATCAGGTGGGACAGCTGCATCACCAGCGAACGGGACATCCGGTCAGCGATCACGCCGCCGACGAGCAAGAACACGACGAGTGGAATCGACTCAGCCGCGAGGACGATGCCGAGGGCTGTTGCTGAGTCGCTGATGTCGAGTACTGCAAACACGAGGGCGACGGGGGCGATCACCGAGCCGACGGTCGAGATGGACCGGCCGGCGTAGTACCAAGCGAACTGGGAGTCGCGTAGCGGCGTCAGCGAGTCAGGTAGTTTCATCGGCACCACCGGCCCTCGCTTCTTTCGCGCGTCTCCTTGCCGTCCTTGCCCTCGGGGCCCTGCTGCTCCCCGCCGGTGCCTGCCGTCCCCTTCCTTTGCGGGCTTGCCGGGGTATCCCCTCCCCGGGTGGGGGGAGGGACAAACCCGACCTTGGCCGAGGCCGTTCGCGGCTCACGCATCATGGTGAAGGCGACAGTGGTCAGGTTGACGTGGATGGCACCTTCGGTTCGCGGCGGCCTGGCGCGGTCGTGGATGAGCGCGCTGGCCTCGCGCGTCAGGTCGAGTACCTGGCCCCACACCTCGGGCGTCACCCACATCTCTGCATCCACGGTGCAACCGGGACCGCCACCGGCGTAGGCCTGGCGGCGGACGAGCTCCGTACAGATCGCCTCCACGAACATCCGGCTGTCCTCGACGGCAGCAGGTGTTGCCTCATCCCGGATGCTGTCGTCATTCCACGGGTGGCGGTAGCGCTTGGCGACGCCGCCCCGGATCTTCTCCTCCCCGGCGTCCACGACATGGCCCGCGGCGGCGAGTACCCGCAGGTGGTACGACGCGTTCGCCTGGCTGGTGTCGAGCTCGCGAGCGACCTCGGCGGCGCTCATCTCGGCGCCGGTGAGCAAGGAGAGGATCTGTAACCGGAGTGGATGAGCCACCGCGCGCAGTCTCGAACTGTCCTCCAAAGACACGTTGGAGAGTATCGGTGATGTTGTCCCCGACTGTCAAGGAACCCTTTGGTAGTCGCTAGGTGCCGCCCGTTCTCCAGGTTCGGGGCGCCGTTTCACCTTTCCCGCAGATGCGGGCAGACGGGTTCGGGGAGGTTCCCGCGGCTCAGGACCGGTGGAGACCTCCCCAAAACCGGACACTGCGGTCCGGCGCGACATTCCAGCAAGGACCGGAGCTGAGACAAGTGGGGCTGAGAGAATCTTCGGCATGGTGAGGCGCTACGACCTCAACGCCGACGTCGGCGAGGGGTTCCCGTACGACGACGAGCTCATGAGGCTCGTGACACAGGCGAACGTCGCCTGCGGGTTCCACGCAGGTGACGAGGCCACCATGCGCGACGCCTGCCTGCTCGCCGCCGCGCGGGGGGTGTTGGTGGGGGCGCAGGTGTCGTATCGGGACCGCGAGCACTTCGGCCGTCGCGAGCTCGAGGTCGACTCGCCGACCCTTGTCCGTGACCTCAGCGAGCAGGTCTCGACGCTGACGACGATCGCGACCGGTGCACAGACCCTCGTCAGCTACGTGAAACCCCACGGTGCGCTCTACAACCGGGTGGTCTGGGACGAGCGTCAGGCGGCTGCCGTGGTCCAGGTGTGTCGCGCGCGTACGCTGCCGGTGATGTGCCTGCCTGGCTCGGCGCTGCTGGAGCTCGCTGCTGCGGCCGGCGTCGCGACCATGCGCGAGTTCTTCGCCGACCGGGCTTACGACGCCCGCGGCCGTCTCGTACCCCGCGCCGATCCCGGGGCAGTCATCGACGACCCCGAGGCCGTATCGGCGAGGGTACGACGGCTCGTGCGGGACGGCACAGTCGAGACCGTCGACGGTTCGGTGCTCGGGGTCGAGGCGGACTCGGTCTGCGTACACGGCGACACCCCCGAAGCCGCCGCCATCGCCAGAGCCGTGCGGGAGGCGCTCGACGAGTCGAGCCGCGCGCCATGAGAGTGCTGACGGCCGGAGCTCACGCACTTCTCGTCGAGGTCGGTGACGTCGGCGAGGTCAGAGCGGCGTACCAGCAGATCCTGGCCATGGCCGGCGAGAGTGGACTGGGCGCGCCCCTGGACATCGTCCCCGGTGCCCGTACTGTCCTCATCGACGGTGTCGGCGACCAGGACGGCTGGCGGCGCGCACTGCCACAGAGACTGGCGTCTCGAGGAGACCGGACTCCGACGGAAACAGTCTCGGGCTCCGACGTCACGATCAGGCTCAGCTACGACGGTCCCGACCTCTACGTGGTGGCGCAGGCCTGGGACTGCGACCCCGACGAGGTGGTGCGACGTCACCAGGACAGCGTCTACACCGTTGCCTTCAGCGGCTTTGCTCCGGGGTTTGCCTACTGCACGGCCGAGCCACCACAGCCGCAGGTGTCGCGCCGAGACAACCCGCGCGAGAGCGTGCCGGTCGGTTCCGTGGCGCTCGCGGGGGAGTACTGCGGAATCTACCCACGCACCATGCCAGGTGGCTGGCAGCTGATAGGCACCACCTCCGCGGTCATGTTCGACCCCGCCCGAGAGGCGCCTGCTCTGCTTCAGCCCGGGGATCGTGTGACGTTCGAGGCGGCGACATGAGCTTGCTGGTGGTGGAGACTGGACCGCAGCTGCTGGTGCAGGACCAAGGTCGACGCGGCTCGGCGCATCTCGGCGTACCGACCTCCGGCGCGCTCGACCAGTCGGCCCTGGCGCTCGGCAACCGGCTCGTCGGCAACCCCGAGGACGCCGCCGGCCTCGAGGTGCTGCTCGGCGGGATGCGACTGGTCTGCGAAGGCTCGGGGCGGGTTGCCCTCACTGGCGCCATGATGTTGCTGACCGTCGACGGTCGGCCGCAACCGTGGGGTGAGGCGGTCCCGGTGCGAGCCGGGCAGACCATCGAGGTAGGCACCGCCGCGGCGGCGCTTCGGTCCTGGCTTGCCGTTGCCGGCGGGGTGTGCGTGGATCCGGTGCTGGGAAGCCGTTCCACCGACACGTTGACCGGCCTCGGTCCGCCCACTGGCGCGGCCGGTGACCGGTTGCCTGTCGGTCCGTTGCCGGCGCCCGGCGTCGCGGCCGCCGCCGTACCGTCGGGCTCGTCCCCCGAGGCTCGAGCGTGGCTCAGTCTGGCGTTGGGGCCGCGCGACGACTGGTTCACCGCTGCTGCCGTGGAACGGCTGCTGACCGCTGAGTATGTCGTCACGCCTTCGTCGAACCGCGTCGCCGTCCGCCTTGACGGGGGCAGCGAGGGCCGCCTCGATCGGCGGCTCGACGACGAGCTGCCAAGCGAGGGGCTGGTGACCGGTGCGGTCCAGATCCCCGGCCGTGGCCAGCCGCTGATCTTCCTGGCGGACCATCCGGTAACGGGCGGTTACCCGGTCCTAGGCGTCATCGACCGGCAGGCGCTGATGGCGTGCGCGCAGCTGCGCCCGGGGGACCGGCTGGGGTTTCGGCTGTCGCCGCCGAGTTCGCTTCCTCGTCATCGACCATGACGGTCCGCCGACGCAGCTCCGGGTCGTCTGACTGGAACGTCCGCACCGGCCCAGGACCGGTGTAGGCGGTCTCGAACCGGACCGTGACCCGGCCGAGTCCCGAGCCCCACACCCAGCCGGCGCCATGGCGGGCGTGCTCGACGTCGGTTCCCGGAGCCCACGCCCGCCCGTGCCGACGTGCACCATCGCTGCCGCTGTCGGGCGCCGTGATGGCCTCGTCCGCCGAGTCCTCCTCCGCTGCGAAGAGGTCATCTTGGATCCAGTCGGCGAGCGCCGAGACACCGACCCCGAGCAGCCGGACGCCGCTCGAGGTGTCGAGGTCGTCGAGCAGCCCGCGAGCCACCCGGCTGACCAGGGCGGGGCGGTCGGTGGGACCGGCCAGGGTGGCTGACCTCGTCACCGTGGAGAAGTCGTGACGCCGCGCTTTGAGCGTCACCGTCCGCCCCGACAAGCGCGCCTTCGTCAGCCGAGCACAGACGTTGCGGGCGTGTCTGTCGACGATCGCGGCCAGCAGAACAGGGTCGACAAGATCCTGCTCGAAGGTGTCCTCCACCGAAACGGACTTGATGGCACGCTCTGCTACGACGGGGCGGTCGTCGTGAGCACGCGACAGCGCGAACAGGCTCGCGCCGTGAGCCTGGCCGAGCACGCGAACCAGCTCGTCTGCACCGATGTGCTGGAGCTGGTCGACGGTTCGGACGCCGATATGGCGTAGTCGCTCGGCCGTCGCCGGACCTACCCCAGGCAGCGCCGTCACCTGCATGGGTGCGAGCAGCTGCTGCTCGGTTCCCGCCGGCACGATCATGGCACCGTCGGGCTTGTCGAGCTCGCTGGCAATCTTGGCGACGAGCTTGGAGGTGGCGATCCCCACAGACGCGGTAAGCCCTCCCGTCACCTCGCCCACCGCCGCCTTGAGACGTGTCACCGTCTCCGCCAGGCCGCGTTCCGACAGGTCCAGGTCCGACCCGGGGGCGGCCAGGTCGACATACGCCTCGTCGAGGGAGAGCGGCTCCACGAGCGGGGAGAGCGCTCGCAGCTGACTCATCACCTCGCGACTCGCCTGCTGGTAGGCGTCGAACCTGCCGGTCAGGAACGCGGCATGCGGACAGCGGGAGCGCGCCTCGGCTGTCGACATGGCCGAGCCCACCCCGAAGACACGAGCCTCGTACGACGCCGTGGCGACGACGCCCCGCCCGCCGACGCCACCGACGATCACCGGCTTGCCTCGCAGGGACGGCTTGTCGCGCTGCTCGACGGCGGCGAAGAAGGCGTCGAGGTCGAGATGCAGGATCGAGGGGGTTGTCCTCACCCGTCCATCATCCACGAGCGCCGTCCACAAGTGGCGATCCATGCCTTTGCGTTGGCCCTACGTCGGCGCAGGCTCCTCGTATGACGAGCAAGAGCAAAGCGCAGCGGTTCGGGCCAGGTCCAGACTCCCGTCCCACCACCGTGGTCAAGGACCCGTCGGAGGTCATCGCGATCATCCCGTATCTGCTGGGCTTCGACCCGGCGGACAGCATCGTCGTGGTGGCTCTGGAAGGCCCTCGGAACCGGTTCGGTCCCTGTTTCAGGCTGGACCTGGCCGCCTCGGACGACGCGGCCCAGCAAGCCGCCGCCGTGGTCGGCTTCGTCACTCAGCTGGGCTGCGCAACAGTCATCGTGGTGGTGTTCGGCGATGATCCGGGTCGTGCCGACCCCGTCGTTCGGGACGTCTCTACCCAGCTGGCGGCGCGTGGCATCACTGTCCAGGAGGCTCTTCGTGCCGACGGTCAACGCTGGTGGTCCTACACCTGCTGCGACCCCGACTGCTGCAGCCCTGACGGCACGCCGTACGACATCAGCACGTCGAGAGTGGCTGCCGAGGCGGTCGTGGCGGGCCTGCAGAGGCTGCCCAGCCGAGACTCGCTGCGGCTCCAGCTCGAGCCGCTCCCCGTCCGTCGCTCCGCCGTCAACCGGCTGCGGTCGGAGCGCGAGGTCGTTGCGCCGACGGAGGCCGAGCTGGTCCGCATCCTTGACAAAGGCGTCGGTGACGCACGGTCGCTCAGCGACATGGACTTGCTCAGTGTCGCGACCGGGGTTCAGCAGCTTGCGCTGAGGGACCTGGCCTGGATGCAGATGTCGCGCGACAACGCGGACTCGCACTTTGCTGTCTGGTCGCAGGTGATGCGGTGCGTGCCAGATGACCTGCTGGCGCCGGTCGGATCGCTCACCGCGTTTGCCGCCTGGCTCAACGGCAGCGGTGTGCTGGCCTCGCATGCCGTCGACCGCGTCCTGGCGGTCTATCCGCGGTACTCGATGGCGCTGTTGATCGGGCGCATACTGCAGTCGGGCATCAACCCCAGCCGCTGGGACGAGCTGGCGTTGGACGGGCTGAGGTCGTCGAGCGGAGGCGGTTCCTTGACCGGTTGAGGCTAGGTCTCGACTGGACATCCATGGACCGACTGGTGGCGACCCGGCCCCGAGCAGGGCAGGCTTGGACTGCGAGGGCATGCCTCGTCCCGACAGTCCACCGCAAACCGGAGGAGCGTTCATGGGCCAAGAGGTCGAACGCAGAGAGTTCACCGGCGAGGACCGCACCCGTTACCGGGAGAAGGTCCGCCGGTGCCTCGACGTCTTCGCCCGGATGCTTCGCGAGTCGCGCTTCGACGTCGAGAAGCCGATGACTGGTCTGGAGGTGGAGCTCAACTTGGTCGACGACGCCTGCGATCCGGCGATGAAGAACGCCGAGGTGCTCGAAGCGATCGCCGATCCAGACTTCGTGACCGAGCTCGGGCGATTCAACCTCGAGATCAACGTCAAACCGAGAAGGCTCCCCGGTGGCGGGCTGGCGTCGTTCGAGACAGCTGTCCGCAACAGTCTCAACGCGGCCGAGGACAAAGCCTGCGAGGTGGGCGCCCACATGGTGATCGTGGGAATCTTGCCGACGCTTCGGCTGCAACACATGAACCCCGACACCTTGTCAGCGAATCCTCGCTACCGGTTGCTCAACGACCAGATCATCGCCGCCAGGGGGGAGGACCTGGAGATCTCGATCCATGGCGCCGACCGGCTACGCGTGACAGTCGACTCGATCATGCCGGAGGCGGCCTGTACCTCGATGCAGCTCCACACCCAGGTCAGCCCCGACGACTTCCCGACGTACTGGAACGCCTCCCAGAGCATCGCCGGTGTTCAGCTCGCGATCGGCGCGAACTCCCCGTTCCTCTTCGGCAAGGAGCTGTGGGCCGAGACCCGGATAGCGCTGTTCGAGCAGGCGACCGACACGCGCCCCGAAGAGCTGAAAGCTCAAGGAGTGCGTCCGAGGGTGTGGTTCGGGGAGCGCTGGGTCAACTCGATCTTCGACCTCTTCGAGGAGAACGTTCGTTATTTCCCCGCTCTCCTGCCCATCATCGACGACGAGGACCCGGTGGCCGTCCTTGACGGCGGCGACACTCCGTCGCTGGCCGAGCTACGCCTCCACAACGGCACGATCTACCGCTGGAACCGCCCGGTGTACGACGTCGTGCGCGGCGTGCCGCACCTCCGAGTGGAGAACCGCGTGCTGCCAGCCGGCCCCACGGTCGTCGATATGCTCGCCAACGCTGCGTTCTACTTCGGACTGGTCCGGGCGCTGGTTGACGACGAGCGGCCGCTGTGGTCGCAGATGTCGTTCGGGGCGGCCGAGGAGAACTTCCATGCCGGTGCCCGTGACGGCATCGGGGCCGAGGTCTACTGGCCGGGGATCGGCAACATCCGGGCCACTGAGCTGGTGCTGCGTCGGCTCCTGCCGAAGGCCCGTGAGGGGCTCGACCGTTGGGGCGTCGACCGTGCGGAGAGCGAACGGTTGCTCGGCATCATCGAGCAGCGCTGTCTCACCGGTCGAAACGGTGCTACCTGGCAGCGGCTGATGTTCCACCGGCTGTTCGACGCCGGCGAGATGGACCGCTTCGACGCGCTGCGCGAAGTTGTGCACCGTTACGCAGCCCACATGCACGGCAACCGCCCCGTGCACGAATGGCCGCTGGACACCTAGTCACTGTCTCTTCGCTCGGCGGCGCCACCAACAACGTCGGGCGCATGCCAAGACGTGCAAAACTCCGGTAGCGTGCGGCAACACTGACACGTGAAGAGGAGTAGCCGATGGGCGCCATCGTGGTTGGATACGTACCGAAGCCAGAAGGTGAGGCCGCCCTCCGGTTGGCCGCGGAGGAGGCAAGACGCAGGAGCTCCAGCCTGGTTGTGGTCAACTCCCACCGCGGACCCGTTGAGCGCGAAGCCGAGGACGTCACCGACTGGCAGTCACACCTGGAGCAGGTCTCTCGTCAGCTCAAGGAAGCGGGCGTCGACCACGACGTACGTCAGCTGGCTCCTGGGATCGACCCAGCGGAGGATCTCATGAACGTCGCCGCCGAAGTCGCTGCCGATCTCATCGTCATCGGACTACGCCGCCGCACACCCGTTGGGAAGCTCATCTTGGGCAGCAGCGCCCAACGCATCCTGCTCGACGCACCCTGCCCGGTGCTGGCGGTCAAGGCAGCAGGATGACGCTCCAGATCGCGCAGGACGTCGCGGCCGACGAGGTCTTGTCCACCAGTGCATTCGCCTTGGTGACCGGCATGCTGCTCGATCAGCAGTACCCGATGGAGCGCGCGTTTGCAGGCCCGGCCAAGATCCTCGACAGGTTCGACACCCTGGATCCCGCCATCATCGCCGGGGCGCCACCTGAGGAGTTCGCGGAAGTCTGCTCGACACCACCGGCGGTGCACCGGTTCCCCGGCGCGATGGCTGGACGGATTCAGGCCCTCGCCGCGCACATCGTGGACCGGTACGACGGGGACACCACCGCGTTGTGGTCCACAGCCAAGAGCGGTGAGGAGCTGTTGAGTCGCGTCATGGCGTTGCCAGGCTTCGGCAGGCAGAAAGCACAGATCTTCGTCGCCCTGCTCGGCAAGCAGCTCGACGTTCGGCCGCCGGGGTGGGAGCAGGCCGCGGGAGTCTATTCCGAGGAGGGTTGCTACCGCTCGGTGGCGGACGTGCGTGATGCGTCGTCGCTGGAGAAGGTGAGATCTTTCAAGAAGGAGCAGAAGGCCGCCGCCAGGGCACAACCTGCCGGCTGAGCGCCCTCCGCCCGAGACAGCTGAGCGCCCTCACCCCGAGACAGTCAGGGCCGCTGCCCGACGCCGTACATGCTCTGGCACCTCGAGGCCTTGAGCGTCGGCGGACGTGGTTATCTGTCCGGCCGCGAGGCTCAAGGAGAGCACCCCTGCCCAGCCGCCGGCGGCGATGTCGTCGGCGCCGTCCACCGGGTCGCCGACCCGCTGTTTCACCGATGCCTCGTGCAGGGGCAGCGCCATCACGACGGTGGCTGCGAGCTCCTTGCGGTGGTGCGGTCGCAGCGTCGCCGCTCGTCCGGGTACGACGGAGTCGACGATGAGGTCGAGCGCGCGGGCCTTCTCGACTGGGTCGTCCACGAGCCGGCCCCTGCCAAGGATCACCGCGGATCGGTAGTTCATCGAGTGGTGAAAGGCCGACCGGGCCAGCACGAGGCCGTCGACCTGCGTCACCGTCACACAGATGTCTGACTCCACTCCGGCGCCCAACGACCGCGCAGCCACCGACCCGTGCACGTAGAGCGTGCCGTCCTCATCAGGCCCGTCCGGATCCGTTGCGAATACCGTGGGTACGACGAGCGGTCCGCCGTCGATGATGACCCCGAGGTGGCAGACGAGGGCTTGGTCGAGCAGCTGGAACAGGGCACTGCGCTCGCGCAGCGCCCGGGCGGTGCCTCGACGCACCGTCGTCCGCCTGGTCGGTGAGAGGGTGCTCACGCAACGAGTGTGCACCAGGAGTGGCATGCTGTAACCAGCCAATTCGCGCTAAGTGTTCCAAGCCACTATGGGGTGTGTATGCCGCGCAGCTCGGCCGAACCGCTGCCCGTCGAGCTGCGCCGGGACGTCGCTGAGCCCCTGGGGGTTCAGCTGGCGCGTCAGGTGCGTCAGCTCGCAGCGAACGGAGTGCTTGCTGCCCACACCAGGCTGCCGAGCAGTCGCGCGCTGGCCGCCGAGCTCTCGGTTTCCCGCTCGGTCGTCGAGCAGGCCTACGACCAGCTTCAGGCGGAGGGTTGGCTCACGTCGGTTCGAGGTGCCGGCACCTACCTTGCCGATCTGCCTTCGTCGACGAGCCGGCCGAGCGCGACAGCCCACCGACGCTCAGAAGGCTCACGTTCCCACCGCCTCCTCTCGCTGGACACGGGCACTCCATGGCAGGACCACCGGGTGAGCCTCGGCTGGCGACGAGCCTGGCGGGAGGTGTCCGTGGCTCGACCGGCCCAGGGCTATCCCGATCCTGCCGGGATGGCGGAGCTGCGCGAGGAGGTGTCGGCGTACCTGGCCCGCCGCCGCGGAGTGAGGCGCACGCCGGACGAGGTCGTCATCACCTCCGGCACGACCCATGCCTGGGCACTTCTGCTGGACGTCCTGGACCGGCGAGGCAGCGTCGCCATCGAGGACCCTGGGTACCGGGCGGCGGTGGCGGTGGCGGCCGACGCGGGCTTCGGCGTGGTCGACGTACCAGTAGACGTGTTCGGGCTCGATGTTGCCGCTCTGGCTGCTGTCGGGCGCGACGACGTCCAGGCGATCTACGTCACGCCGGCTCATCAGCATCCGTTAGGTGTCAGCCTGTCCGCGTCCCGGCGGGTGGCGTTGCTCGAGGAGGCCGGCCGGCGTTCGGCGTACGTCGTCGAGGACGACTACGACTCAGAGTTCCGCTACGACGTCGCGCCGTTGCCGGCACTGGCGTCACTGGACCCGCGGCAGGTCGTCCACCTGGGGACTGTCTCGAAGGTGCTCCACCCAGCGGTGCGCCTCGGTTGGCTCGCGGCCGACCGCGCCCTGGTGCGCCGCCTCGTGGAGAGGCGGGCCGCACGCCATGACCACCCGAGCTGGCCGCTGCAGCAAGCAGTGCTCACCATGATGAGGGAGGGCCACCTCGACCGCGCGGTGCGCTCCGCCCGACGCATCTACGCCGAGCGCAGCGCGGTGGTGACGCGTCGACTCGCCGCCGTGCTGGCCGGGCAGAGCGTCGGGTCTGCTGGGATGTATGTCACCGCAGAGTTGTCGGCGTCGATGGCATCGGACGCTGTGGCTGCCGCCGGCGCGGCGGGCTTCCTCCTGCCCTCGCTGGCAGACTACTGTCGTACCTGCGACCGGCACGGCATCGTGCTTGGCTTCGGAGGAGTGAGCGACACCGAGCTGCGGCGAGCGCTCGACGCGGTCGAGTCTGGGCTGCGGCGCGGCGGCGGGCGGCGGGGGTGATTTGAGACTCCTCGCGGACATGTCACAATAGGGACGCGGCTGTTGACATGAACGGGCTTCGCCGCGCCCGTGACCCGCTACGAGAGGTTGTTCGTGTCGCCGAGCACACCCACCACTGTGCCAGGATCCGCCCCGCTCTCGCCGCCCGAGCGACGAACCACGGCCGCCGCAACGTCTGCCGCCGGACGAGCGACCGTGACCGCTTCGGCGGTGAGCCCCACGAACGCCAAGAGCAAGAAGCCGGTCGACAAGAGGGCATCGCCGGTGAAGTCGGTCGCGCCTGCGAAGGCGCCCGCCAAGAAGGGTCCGGCTGCGCCTGCGACAACCGAGAGACCGCCCAAGAAGGCCGCGGCGAAGACCGCGCCGGTCAAGGAGGCGTCGGCGAAGAAGGCGCCGGCGAAGAAGGCCGTCCCCTCCACTGACCCTACGACCAGCGCGTCACCCGACCTCGTCGTCGACATCCCTGCCGTCGCGCTGGATCTTGACGCGGACACCAAAAAAGACCCTTGCCGACATAGACGACACCATCTTCGAGAAGGACCTCGCCACAGACCCGACGCTGAAGGAAGACGAGAAGCAGGGGTTCACCCTCCGAGGCCGACGAGGCGGACGAGCCGGAGCAGACCGTCACAGTCGCGGGCGCTACTGCCGACCCGGTCAAGGACTACCTCAAGCAGATCGGCAAGGTGCCGTTGCTGAACGCGGAGATGGAGGTCGAGTTGGCCAAGCGCATCGAGGCCGGCCTCTTCTCAGAGGAGAAGCTGGCCCGAAACGGCAAGCTCTCGGCCAAGATGCTCGGCGAGCTGGCCTGGATCGCCGAGGACGGACGCCGCGCCAAGAACCACCTCCTCGAGGCGAACCTGCGGCTGGTCGTCTCCCTCGCGAAGCGCTATACAGGCCGCGGCATGCTGTTTCTCGACCTGATCCAAGAAGGCAACCTGGGTCTGATCCGAGCAGTCGAGAAGTTCGACTACACCAAGGGATACAAGTTCTCCACCTATGCCACCTGGTGGATCCGGCAGGCGATCACGCGAGCGATGGCTGACCAGGCCCGCACGATCCGCATCCCGGTTCACATGGTCGAGGTCATCAACAAGCTGGCCCGCGTGCAGCGCCAGATGCTCCAGGACCTCGGCGGGAGCCGACCCCGGAGGAGCTCGCCAAGGAGCTCGACATGACCCCTGAGAAGGTCGTCGAGGTACAGAAGTACGGTCGTGAGCCGATCTCGCTGCACACCCCGCTCGGCGAGGACGGTGACTCGGAGTTCGGTGACCTGATCGAAGACTCCGAAGCGATCGTTCCTGCTGACGCCGTGTCGTTCACCCTGCTGCAAGAGCAGCTGCACGCAGTGCTCGACACCCTTTCGGAGCGGGAGGCGGGGGTCGTGTCCATGCGCTTCGGCCTCACCGACGGTCAGCCGAAGACGCTTGACGAGATCGGCAAGGTCTACGGCGTGACGCGTGAACGCATCCGCCAGATCGAGTCGAAGACAATGTCAAAGCTCCGCCACCCTCACGCAGCCAGGTGCTGCGCGACTACCTCGACTGAGGCTCGTCGGACGCTAAAGGCGTTTGTGCAGTTCAGAGGCGGATTAGGGTCTCTGTCTTGCGACACGCTACCCGACCTGCCTCCGGTTCTCGATCGCCGCCATCGCTGCTCTCTGGTTTCGTTGACCATCGATCGCCGCCAGCTTTCTGGTTTCGTCGACCACCTGCTCGACCACGCGCAACCGGCCACTGCCAGGGTGCGTCAGCTCGCCGTACGACGGTTCTCCCTCTGGCTCGAGGAGGAGGGCGAGCAGGACACGGACCCGCTGCTCGGCGTCAAGCCGCCAAAGCTCGACTCCAAGGTCATCGAGCCGCTGAGCGACGCACAGCTCAAGGCGATGCTGAAAGCCTGCGCTGGCCCGGAACTACGCGACCGGCGAGACGAGGCGATCCTGCGGCTCATGGTGGAGACCGGGGCCCGGGCCGGCGAGGTTGCCGTGCTCGAGAGCTGGCCGACGTCGACCTGCTAGCCGGGACCGCCATCGTCAGACGCGGCAAGGGCGGCAAGGGCCGCACCGTCCCGTTCGGGTCACAGACCGCCCGCGCCATCGACCGGTACATCCGAGTGCGCCGAACGCACCGGCTCGCCAACAGTCCGGCACTATGGCTGGGGGACCGCGGCAAGCCGTTCCGCTATGACGGGCTGCACAAGTCGCTGGGGATGCGAGCCAAGATGGCTGGTGTCGACGGGTTCCACCCTCACCGGCTGCGACACACTGCCGCGCACCGCTGGCTGGCCGCTGGCGGCTCCGAGGGCGGCCTGATGGCCGTAGCGGGCTGGACGAGGCCCGACATGCTCATGCGGTACACGAAGGCTCAGGCGTCCGCACGGGCCGCCGACGAAGCCCGCACGCTGAACCTGGGGGAGTTGTGAGTGCCTATGAGCGCCACCGGGACGCTTCCTGCTGCGCTGCAGCAGTTACTAAGACGGCCAGATGTTCGGTGGGGCGACGGCACCTCTCACCGGGTCAGGCCACTGCCAGCCAAGTACGCAATCGCTGAGCTCCCATGCCCAAAGGGTTGTTACCGCGCAGCGGTGTACCCGACACCACACGGGCCGCTTCTCGTCACCAGCGGTCGAGAGCGCTCGTCGCAGGGTGGCCCAGCGCACGTCGACCTGCTCGAAGAAGCCCTCGACGACCCGGAGGCTTGACGAGAGATGCATGCTGGGGTGCAAGCACGGAATGAGTAGGTCGCTGCTGTTGAGGAGTTGCGCAGTTTCGTGAGGGCAAATCGGGCAACACGCGGCGCCGTCTTTCGCTGGTAAGCACAGTGTTGCCGTAGACTGCTTAGCACAACGCAAGCAACGGTGCCTGTGTCGCTCGGCGACCAGAGCCGCAGTTTTAAGGCTCACTGCGGACCAACCCTCGGAGGGGTGGTCCGAACGTGGCCAGTACCGACTCAGAGCGCATCCTTCGCTCACGCATCGCAGCCCACACTTCCTGGGCGCTCACTGACAATCGCTCAGCCAGAACCGCCCCGGCGCGTGCTGCGCTCGACGCAAGTTCCTCGAACAGGCCGGCGGTGACCCTGTTCGTGCTGCACACCTTCGCAAGGCCCACTTTGCACGCCTCGCGCTGAAGTCGGCACAGTCGCGCCGCAAAGCCCAGGAGCCTCACCGCCGTCGCGGAGACCGCCGAGGCCGAACTGGCAGGGATTTTGACCAGCGGGGCGACCATGCCGCCTGACAGCACGAGAAAGGCGCCCTACGGGGAGAGGGCGCCTTCTGGAATCTCGCTGGCTGGCAAGAACAGAACCAATCTACACCGCGCGGCCGACAGAAACGACCACCTGGAGTCGTTCGGCGCCCGTGTCATCCAGGACGCCCTCAGTGAGGCCACAGCGAGTTACTGGCGTCGACGTGCCGCCGTGTTCGAGACTGCGCGGCCGAAGGTCGGAGACTTCCCGGATGGGCTGCGCGCGCCGACCTCAGAGCCAGAGACGAACGGCTGGCAACCACGGCCCTAGCGTGCCGCCAGCGCGCCGCAGTCGCCCTGTACGGCGAGCAGGTGCCCGATGTCTAGGCGCTGGCTGCGCGTGCACGTCAACGAGCGCAACGACTTCGCCGCGATCAACGGCCCTGGCTCAGGAAAGCTCAATCATCGAGGCCGGCGGCAAGGTGTTCTGGTCAAGGCAGCGACATGCATACATGACCAACCGCAGGATTGCCAGCAACGTCATGGCCCTCGCGGAGCACCGCGGATACACCGTCACCTACAGCGAAGATCTTGATCTCCACGACATCAAGATCTCGATCGGGAACACAGAGGAGATCCTGATCGGGAACACCTCCTCGGCCGAGGGCGGTGCGGCGTGACTGGCCGTAGGGCATGGCGCTATGACCGGCGCCCGAGGTGGCGCAAGGACATCCTCTCGTCACCCCACTACAGCCCTACTCACAAGCTCATCCTGGCGGCGACCGCCGAGCGGATGAGGGCTGACGGCAAGTTCGCGGTCGAACGCAAAGAGGTCATGTGGATGTCCGGCGTCAAGCACCCGCAGAGGGTCACGGAGGCATGGTCAAGGGCCGTGCTGTTCGAGCACCTGACACTCGTCACGAAGATGGCGTACGGGCAGCCGACTCGGTACCAAGCCATCTTCCCGACCAACCCGTGCGGCGAGCTGTGCACCCGCGACGAGCACAAGTTTAACCCGCGTGTAGTGACCGCAAATCCGGTCACTATAAGTACACACGCGGCACCCGCTCAGCCACCCACCTGGCCGCCGCCAACGGAAACCGAACCGGACCTCGAAGACCAGCGCCAATGGAAGCGTGAACTGCCGTCCCTCATCCGCCTCGCGGCCGACCGCTTCGCCATGCCTGACAACGACGAACGGACCGGAACATGACCAACCTCGTTGACATCACCCGGCGACTACAAGCACGGCGCCAGTTCGACTATGTCAGCGGCCAGCACGCCATCCTCGTCGCCCGCACTAGAGCCGACGAACTGCTCGCCGCCACCGAGGGTCAACTCGTGGTGCCGGTCGACGACATCTTTGCTGCCATCTGCGAGCTGCGCGCCATCATCCGCGCCGATGCCACCTGGCCCGACGACGCCACATCCCGAGACGAGGTCACGTCGTGATTGCCGCCGCCACCAACGAAGCGCGACGCCGCGAGCCCTTGCCGGCGTGTAAGGCGTGCGGCGCGTCGTACGTCAGCTGTGACGGGAGGCGCTGGCTCAGCGGACGCTCGTGTTGCGGGGACACCTGTACGCACGGCCGGAAGGGGAGGTGACTGTCGTGCCGCGCCGCAATGCAAACGCTCATCCACGGCGCTTCGTGCCGCCGCCGCAACCGCGACCACCAGAACCGGAGGCCAACCGGATACCGGACCAGTTGGCCCGCAACCTCGTACGCCGCCACCTCGCATCAACCGCCATCCTCGGCTGGCGGCCAGCACCGAAGACGCAAGCACCCGCAACGACCGACGAAGAAGGGCAGGCAGCACCATGACCACCAGGACCAAGGAAACCCTCGAGGAACGCGCCGCGCGTGTACAGGGGGAGATGGCCGAGCTGTACGCGGAACAGAACCGTCAGCAGCGTGCCAATGCCGAGAAGCTAGCCCAGCACCACAAAGCCGTCGACGCCGAGGCCGTCGCCGCCTATGACCGGAAGGCGCTCGACGCTGAGGTTGAGAAGGCAAGACAAGCCGTCGTGCAAGCCGTCGTCGACCATCCGCTCACCAAGGCGCTCAGTCGCTACTACATCGCCGGCGCTCGCCGCCGAGAGCTGTTCGACCAGCGCATCGGCGCCCTCGGACGGCAGGGCCGCGACATCACCGGCGTCCGGCACCCAGAGACCATGCCGATCGACGTCATCGGCCTCATGGTCAACACAGCAGCGAACGCCGGCACCGACGCCCGCCTCGAGCTCGAGGCAGCTTCCACACCCGCCGCGACACAATCCCTGAGGAGAACGAGAAGTGAACGAAATGGAGATCGACTTCCCCGCCATAAAGGAAATCGACACCGACGCCGTCCGGCTCGAGGCCAAGTTCTTCCGGTACGACGAGCACCTCGACCGAGCGGCCGACCTGTTCGAGTCCGACCCGCAGGCGTGGCTCAAGCTGCCCGTGCAACTGCAGGACGCGTCCGGCCTGTACCGCGACAGGCGCACCCTCTACCGCAAAGCGGTCGACCGCGGCGTCATTCCCGACGACCGCGGACCGTCCGCGGCCTAACCGACCCACAACCGAATGGAGACACCAGTGCCCCCCGTTACAGCACCCATCAAGCACGAGCCCTTCTGCCGGCCGAGACCGGAGGCAGACGAGCCACGCACCGAGACATTCACCGTGCCGAAGTACGGGCCGGACGACGTGACACGCATCGGCTTCGCCACCACGCATCGGTGTCTTGAGTGCGGCGCAGCCGAGTACGTGCATGGCTGACAGACCCAATATGACAGCGGCGTCAACGTCGCTTCTCGTCGGTGGGAGCCATGGTCACCGATGTGAAGATCGAAGGCAGCCAGCGCGTCTTTCTCCTTCCTTTCTCGCGCCTAGACCTGCCTGCGCCGCGTGCTGGCCGGCATGTGAAATCCCTTCCGTGCCGGTCAGCACTCCCACCGATGGGCGCCGAAGAGTGTCCATCATCGGACCTTTTAGTTTCATACAGTCAGGCAGGCCCTATGCCGACCGGTGGCCCCGCTCAGGAGGTGGGGGGACACCCCCACCCGCGCTCAAACGGAGACCTCGCGGCTAGCGCCGTCCGACTCCCCGGACCCGAATCACTTGAAGTTTGGAGGCTCTGATGCCCCGTAAACCCGCTCAGACGGCCGGTGAGGCGCTGAGGAGTGCCGTGCTGGACGAGTACGAACTCGAACCCCACGAGCTGCTGCTGCTCGACTCAGCGGCTCACACAGCCGACTCGTGCGCCGACCTGCAAGCCATAGTCGACCGCGATGGGCCGGTCACGCCCGAGGGCAAGCCGTTGCCGGCCCTGGTTGAGCTTCGGTTGCAGCGGCTGACGCTCGGGAGGCTGTTGGCGTCGCTGCGTATCCCGGTCGAGGACAAGCATCTGCCGGCGCGGCCGACACGGGGGTTCTACGGCAAGCCCAGGTCAGTGTCGTGAGGCGCCGACCACCGCCACCGCCACCGGAGATGCCGGCATGGCTGCGTGCGTTTCACCCGGCCGACTGGGGAGCCAACGCGGACGCCGACCGGGACAGCTTGGAGATGTATGAGGCACGGAGGCGGTACAACACCGCCTGCGGTGACTGGTGCCGGGCACACGATGTCGACCCGCTAGCCGTGATTCGGCAAGGACGCCAGGACCGCCACCTCGCGGGCGGCGCATCGTGAAGATCGAGTACTAGGGCAGCAGCTCAGCGGCCTCCCGGAGTGTCTCGCGAAGTGCCTCAGGGTCTGCCAGCGAGGCAACGAATGTGTCACCAACGGCGCCCTGACCGCAAGGGCGACCCAAGGCTCGCGCGGCACATTCGCAACTGTGTGTTGCGGGGAGGACGCCCGCGGTTCCCGGTTGTCGAAGGCATGGAAGGACTCCCAGACGGATCGACGCCGCCGTGGCGTGCGTGATGGCGCACGACCAAGCCGCAAGGATCCGCATGGTCGGGCCGAAGCGGCCTGCGAAGTTGTACGCGCGCTCTGATAGGACGCGCTGAGCATTCCCGCTTGGGGCTGCCGCTCAAACCTGGCTGACTTCGTCCAGCCTCCCGGTGGCCACATCGAAGACGAAGCCGCGGACCGCGTCTTTCTTCGGCACGAACGGGCTGTCGAGGATGCGCCCGAGGGACTTGCGCACGTCGTCCTCGAGGGAGGTGAACGACTCCGCCTGCCAGGTCGGCCGCTGGCCGGTCTCGCTTTCGAGCTTGTCGGCGAATTGGTCGTCAGTGAACGTCAGCATGCCGCAGTCGGTGTGGTGGATCAGGACAATCTCCTGAGTGCCCAGCAGGTGCTGGCTGATCGCCAGGGAACGGATCGCGTCATCGGTGACCACGCCGCCGGCATTGCGGATGACATGGCAATCGCCCTCCTCGATGCCCAAGGCGGCGTACACGTTGAGGCGGGCGTCCATGCAGGCCAGGACCGCGATGTGCTTTGCGGGCGGCATTGGCAGCGGGCCGGAGAAACCAGCAGCGTAGGCCTCGTTGTTCTTCAGGTACTCCTCGGTCACAGTCATCGGCAGTCCTCCTCAGTCGCGGGTTCGCAGGTCAGCCCACAGCGTACGCACGGCCGGAAAACCATGGGGACGACCCCGACGCTGACCTGGGCGGCTGTCATGGTCCGCCTTCCGACGCCACGGCCTCAGAAACGGCACAGGGGCGCCTGTAGGCATCTCTCCCCACCGTCACGGCGTCGCGCGGGACCAATGCCTGAGCCCCAGCGCTAGGACGACCTGCGCCGCTAGCGCATTGTGCTGTCATTGTGTGCTGTGGGCACGTTGGATGGATCCGAAGCCATGGCTTTCGAGGTTGCTCGCCGGGTGCTGGGGGTGACCGTCGAGCACTACGACACCGCGGGTCGACAAGGCGCGGTCGACGCGATCCTTCACTACCCTGACGGGCGCACAGCGGCGTTCGAGGTGACCAGGCTTGCCGGTCCGGGTGAACTACAGCTCGACTCGATCTTGGGCAGTCAGGGACACTCGTGGCCCAACCCGGGGAACTGGTGGTGGACTATCAACGTCGACAGTGTGGCCGACATCCCACGACTCAGGAGCTGCTACGCATCCATCCTCCAGACCTGCGAGTCGCTGGGTGTCCAACGACCCGACAGCTTGGGTTGGACCGACCATGCGCGAGACGACGAGGACTTGCAGTGGCTCGCAGAGTCATCGGTTCGGATGGTCGGTCATCCTGAGGTGCCAAGCCGCACCGACGACGAGGTGCGCGACGTGATGGTCGTGCGCGGCGCCGTTGGTGGCGCGGTGGATGAGGCGCTCAGCGGCCTGCCAGATGCACTGCATCGCGCTTTCGAGGCTGACCACGTGCGCCGCCGCATCGGCAAGCTGGGACGCGCAGCCCAGACGGAACGGCACCTGTTTCTGATCTTAGGACTCACCGGCCTTGCCTTCCCCGTCATCGACGGACTGATCGTTGGCCGTGCGCTCCCCTCTGAGCCTCCCCCGGTGCCCACCGATAAGGTCACGCACCTGTGGCTGGCGCCGGCGTGGAGCCAGCGTGTCCTGCTTTGGGCGAACAACTCGTGGAGCCAGTGGCACCCTTACGACGCCGCCTAGGCGGCGTCCGAAAAACCCTTGTGGACAACCCGCACGGCCAGCCTGCTGAGCGTCTACCGTCTGACTGATGAGACCCGTCGACGGCAACTCTCGACGAGGCCGCGCACATCGTCGGGTGCTCGCTCCGACAGGTGGCCCGCCACATCGAGGCGGGGCGCCTGCCAGCGGGACCGAAGCGCCAGCCGCGCAAGGTTTCCCGCGCCGAGGCCGAAGCGTTCGCACTGCAATTGCCCTCGTCCCGTGTGCCGTTCGACCGTGACACGTCGTACTGGGTCGGGGCCACACAAGCCTCACGCATCCTCGGAGTGAACGTCGCACGGCTAAACCAGCTCGTCGCTAAGGGGTTCGTGCCATTCGAGGTCCACGCTGACGGACGGCGCATCTACCGGCGCGAGCAGTTGCTCACCGTGGCGAACGCCCGAGAGGCCCGCTGGCACTAGCCGCCGAAACCGAGTGTGAGGCGCCGTCTAGGGCGTGGGCGGGGTGTTATGCCACGTCCGGTGCCTGATGTGTTTGGCCTTAGACTCTTACAGGACGCTTTCCCAGTCGTCTCTGTACGGCTCGACTCCAAGATTGAACGCCCACTCGATCGCGTCCTCGAAGGTCAGGCGCCCGGTAGGCATGTGTTTCTCAGCCGTTGGTGCGTCCGAGTTCGGCACTTGGAAGTTTGCGTGGATGTGCAGAGCTTGGTAGCGGCGGTTGTACGGGTGCCAGTGAATACGAAAAATGTCCTGCCCTAGAGCGCTGAGCTTGTACGGTATGCACGCGTGGTCACGCGCCACTCATGCTCGTTGACCCGGATAATCTCGTAGTGCATCTCAGCTTCAAAGTGGGAGCCCCTGACCGCGAAACCCGTCGAGCCGTTTAGCGTCCACGCTCTGACACCCCCGGGCTGTCGGCCTCCGGCGCTCGTAACTATCTTCGCCTGACCAAGGCACGAGACAGAGCGCCTCAGCGGCGCAATGAACGCCTCGAACGCATCAGCAGGGGTGCGCCCTGGCACAGAACGGGGCGTCTACCGGGCGAAGGGCGCAAGCATCATCAACCGGACGACGCCCTCGTCGTCGGTGTCATCAAACTCACCGCTGTCCAGACGCTGAAGGAACTCCTCGGGCTGCATACCCAAACGGTCTCTCACTTGAGCCGCGAACATCTTGCGCCCTTCCGCTTGAGTCAACTCCTCGACCTCGATCGCCGCGTCTGCCATTGCTCCACGCATGGTCTCGCCCTTCCCTTGCGCCGGTCTAACCACCGTACACGCATCACTCAGATACCGTCTCAGCAACCGCCGACAGTGCAAAAGTTAGACCCGCCCAAGGGTGAGTTAAGTAAGTCATCACCCGAACAAACGACCCCCGCTCCTATATCGAGCGGGGGTCGCTGTACGTCGTGGATGGTTTGGTCAGTCGCTGACCGCCTCAAGCCACGCCGCCGCCTCGTGGAGAGGGTAGTCGGTCCCTGTGTCCGAGGCCTTTCTTACCGAGCCGAGCGTATGGCGATGCCGATGAAGATGCCGGCGATCAGTCCCACTCCGCCAGCCGCCATGGCGGCCATGGTCCCGGCCTGCGCTGCGGCTTGGGTGGCTTGTGCGCCTGCCAGAGTGGCAGCCCCGGTCGCTTGGGCGACCTCTACTGTATGCAGTCTCTCCTGGATCTCGTTCTCTTCCATGCTGGCCCTTTCTTCGGTGGTGTCAACGGACATACGACCCTCACCCTCTGGATGTGGAAGGTGTGGGTACCCACCGCCAAGGTCCCGAAACGGTCCGGCACGCCGTTGGTCAGTCGCGGGGAGCCAGTTCGACGCCGACGAGGCGGCACGCTTCCAGCAGCGCCATGCCGAGCTCGTGAGCCTGCGCCGGCGTCAGCTCGGTAACGCCGTTCAGTATGACGGACGGCACGTCCAGGTCGTCGCCGTCCCAGTCTGTGCAGATGGTTGCAGAGACCTCGACGCCGGCGATGGTCGTGTCAGCGCAGTGTACGAAGTGCCCCTGCGCCACCTCGTCGTAGCCGGGAGCATCAGCACGAGACCCGCCGGGCCGGTTGATGTCGTCATGGTTGGTGCACCAGGACGGGCACTTCATGGCCCGCTCGGTTGTGGTGGTCATGGGATGTCGCCTTTCAGTCAAGGATATTTCGACCCACACCGCTCCTGACCTGCACGTTTAACACGCTCACACGCACAGCGCTAAGCCGTCCCTAATTGCGCGACTACCTCGACTGAGGCTGGTCGGCGCTAGGTGTGCGTCCCGCGCGTGCTGCGCTCGACGCCAAGTTCTTCGAGCGGGTCAACGGGTGACCCTTCGCGTCGCATCTGCGTAAAGCACACTTCGCCCGTCTGGCGCTGAAGTCGGAGCTAGCCTGTGTGCCAGAAGTGGCCGCGGCGTATGCGAAAGAGTTCGGGGGACAAACGCGGCGGACACGCTGAGGCTCCGCAGACGACTACGCAAATGGCTCTATTCCGTTACAACTCAGACACTCTAACGTGGTCAGCAATTCTGGGAAGGGAGCCATACTTGTCGCGCATTCGAATCGGGCGGTGTTGGGCGCGATCGCGTGAGTGTCGCTGCGCGGGGTCCCGTGTTGAGCAAGACCCAGGTTGGGTCGGCGACGCTGACGCGTCCCCGAGGAGCTGCGTCAGGTGCCGCTCACGCCTCCCTCACCGAGCCCGCCTTGCGTGAGGATGCCGCCGCTTCGGCCGAGCCGGTCAAGCCTCCTCCACGTCTGCTGTTTCTGGCCGCCTCCCTCCTCGGCACTGTCTTCACGTTCATCATCCTCGTAGCGACCCTTGACCTGATCTGGGACGAGGGCATCAACCACACCTGGTTGGACCGGGTGCTTGCCTGGGGCTCGATCCTGTGGGCGGTGGCGATTATCCCCGCCGTCGGAGCGCTGGTGGGCTGGGCTGCCTACCGCCGCCCCGCCGACACCGCCGAGCCGGTCGACCGTCTGGTCTGCTTCCGCATCGTGTCTCGGGGTCAAAACGCCGAGGTGCTCGCTCAGACCGCTCGGAACATCGCCGCCACGATGCAAGACTTTCCGCTGTTCCCGTACCGGATTGAAGCCGTGACCGACATGGCCGTGGCGCTGCCTGACGGCGTGGATGCCGTCGTCGTGCCTGACGACTACGAGACGCCGAACGGCGCCCTTTACAAGGCTCGCGCCCTCCAGTACGCCCAGGAGGCGTCGGACCTGCCCGATGACGCCTGGGTGATGTTCTTGGACGAGGAGTCTCACATCACGCCGTCGCTCGTGGCGGGGATCGCCCGAGCCGTGTCCGAGGAGGAGGCGAGTGGCGAGCACCGGATCGGGCAGGGTTGCATCCTGTACCACCGGAGCTTGGACCGGCATCGGTTCCTGACGTTGGCTGACATGATCCGTACCGGCGATGACCTGGGCCGCTTCGCCCTCCAGCACCGTCTCGGCGTGACCCTGTTCGGACTACACGGCTCGTTCATCCTGGCCCGCAACTCGGTCGTGAACGAGGTCGGGTTCGACTTCGGGCCGGAAGGCTCGATCACCGAGGACGCCTTCTTCGCCCTAGTTCAGATGGAGCGGGGCCGTCGGTGCCGATGGGTGGACGGCTACGTCTCCGAGCAGGCGCCCGAAACAGTCCGCGACTTCATCAAGCAGCGTCGCCGGTGGTTCAACGGCCTGTGGCTGGTGGTGCGTCACGCTCCCGTCAACATCCGCTGGCGGGCCGCTCTGACCCTCTCGGTCTCCCTGTGGTCGATCTCGTGGCTGGCCGTCGCCTATACGGCGTTCAATCTGTACGCCGGGCTGTTGGTGAACCCGGTCATCTTCTTCCTCGGCGCCTTGGCCTTCGCCACCTACATCATGCAGTACGTCCTCGGGCTGTGGATCAACCTGCGCGAGCGTGATGAGCGGCGCCCCTGGCTCTATCTCCCCCTAGTCCTGCTCGTCCCTGCATGGTCGTTGATCGAGTCGGCGGGGGTGCTCTACGGCATCATCCGCCCCGAGCGGGGGTTCCACGTCATCAACAAGCCGGTGCAGCCTGAACCACATCACCCTCACCTCGAGGCTTCGTCACCGCCGCCCAGCTCACAGTGAGTGCAACCGAAGCGACCTGAGCCGACGCGCGTCCTCGCGCCGGGAATGGCGATCAGCCGGCGTACCGGGTTCACTCGAACGCGAGCACGGCGGCAAGCCAGGTAGCTGCCGCGAGGAGTGCCCCGGCGAGCTCGATTAGGATCGACAGGCCGACTGCTCGAACGGCAAGCTTCGTCGACGGCCACGCGGCCTGAGGTCCCAACCGCCTCCTCTCGGCGCCGTACACACCGACAACGAACCCGAGGAAGAGACCGACGACCGGTATGACGAAGAACCCCACCATGCCGAGTACGGCCCCTACGAGAAGGCTGGAGAAGGGGACACCGGCGTCACGCAGTCGTCTGCCGGGGAGGACGAACTTGACCGCTTGCGACGCCGCGATCAGCCCGGTGACCAGCGCGAACGTCGTCCAGGCAGTGGCGCTGCTCTCGGCGACCGCCCACACCAGCACGGCGAGCACGACCAGCAAGCCCCCAGGCACAACCGGCACCACGACACCGACGACGCCGGCGAGGATCGCAAGCCCGACAAGGAAGGTTGCGGCGTCACTCACGGGCGACAGTATCCCCGACAGCACCTAGAGGCGGACAGTCTCCACGACAGCAGCCCAAGAACGATGAAGGCGGCCACCGAAAGGTGGCCGCCTGAAGCAGGGGCGGGCATCAAGCCCGTGGGGTGATGTCAGCGCTTGTCGCTGCTCGGTGCCGTGGGACGCGCTTGGAGGCTGCCGGTCTCGTCCTGGATGGCGGCGGCGATCTGTTGGAGCTTCTCGGCGTGCTCACGGGCGTGGTGCGCGCAGAAGAGAAGCTCACCACCGGTGCTGAGCTCGACACGGACGTATGCCTGAGCACCGCACCTGTCGCAACGGTCTAGAGCCGTGAACGGCTGGCTCGGTGCAACTGCTGTGATCACAGCGGGCCTTTCTCGTCGTCGTAAAGCGCTGTCACTCCAGTCAACACGTAACCGGAGCCGGTTGATTCCCCTTCTCGATCCTCTTCACGTGCTGCGGCGGTACATGTCCACCATAGGAGCATCGTGGACCTTCCACCGTGCCATCTGGGGGACCTGTACTCAAATCCTCACGCGTGTCGTGCGTCTCGGCGTGGGCGGCGGGGGCGCGTCGGCGGCCGAGGGTATCGTTCCTGGCACTGGTCGAGATGCCGATTCGGCGACCGTTTCTCGCCTCGAGGAGTTCAGTGCCAGCCAGAGTCTCTGCCGTGGACGCGTCGTACAACGCGCGCCACCTACTCGTGCTCGAGGGACTCGAGGCCGTGCGCAAGCGGCCCGGCATGTACGTCGGCTCGACAGACACCCGCGGGCTCATGCACTGCCTCTGGGAGATCATCGACAACGGCGTCGACGAGGCCCTCGCCGGTGCCTGCCGCTTGATCCAGGTGATCCTGCACGCAGACGGCTCCGCCGAGGTTCGCGACGACGGACGCGGGATACCCGTCGACGTCGAGCCGAAGACCGGGCTCGCAGGCGTCGAGGTCATCTTCACGATGCTGCATGCCGGTGGCAAGTTCGGGGGCGGGTCGTACGTCGCAACGGGCGGCTTGCACGGCGTTGGGGCGTCGGTGGTCAACGCGCTTTCCGCGCGCCTGGACGTCGAGGTCGACCGAGGCTCGGCCACGTACGCGATGTCGTTCCAGCGGGGGTGGCCGGAGCCTTTGACGGTCCTAGGCCTGCGGATGCCTTTGCGCCGTCCTCGGGGATGACCAGGGTCGGCCGTGTCAACAAGGGCGTCACCGGTACCCGGGTGAGGTTCTGGCCGGATCGGCAGATCTTCACCAGGGATGCCGACTTCGCCTACGACGAGCTGGTTACCCGGGCGCGTCAGACGTCGTTCATCGTCCCAGGTCTCGAGCTCTCCATCCGCGACGAGCGCGGCGACGAGGTCCGGCAGGAACGTTTCCGCCACGACGGCGGCATCGCCGAGTTCTGTGAGTTCCTTGCCACCGACGAGGCGGTCACCGATGTGCTGCGACTACGAGGCGTGGACCACTTCACCGAGACGGTTCCGCTGCTCGACGAGGCAGGGCACATGACGCCGCAGGATGTGGAGCGTGAGCTCGGCGTCGACGTGGCGCTGCGGTGGGGGATGGGTTACGACACCGAGGTCCGCTCATTCGTCAACGTCATAGCCACCCCCAAGGGAGGCAGTCACCTCCTTGGTTTCGAGCGGGCACTCACCAAGACGTTCAACGACGCCGTACGCCAGACCCGCGGTCTGATGAAGGCAGGCGAGAGCGACCTGGTCAAGGAGGACGTGCTCGAGGGACTCACCGCCGTCGTAACGGTCCGGCTGGCTGAGCCTCAGTTCGAGGGGCAGACGAAGGAGGTGCTCGGAACGCCTGCCGCTTCGCGGATCGTGTCACGGGTGGTCGCGGCGGAGCTGAAGTCGTTCCTGAGCTCGACCCGAAAAGCCGAGAAGGCGCAGGCGCGAGCGGTCATGGAGAAGGTGGTCAACGCTGCCCGCACTCGGGTGGCAGCGCGCCAGCAACGCGACACCCAACGCCGCAAGAACGCTCTCGAGTCAAGTGCCTTGCCGGCGAAGCTGGCCGACTGCCGCAGCAACGACGTGGAGCGTAGCGAGCTTTTCATCGTCGAGGGGGATTCCGCGCTCGGCACCGCCAAGCTGGCAAGGGACTCCGAGTACCAGGCACTGCTCCCGATCCGAGGAAAAATCCTCAACACCCAGAAAAAGTCGTCGGGGGAGATGCTGCAGAACACCGAATGCGCCGCCATCATCCAGGTCGTCGGCGCCGGCAGCGGCCGCAGCTTCGACCTGGAGCAGGCCCGCTACGGCAAGATCATTTTCATGGCAGACGCCGACACTGACGGCGCCCACATCCGGTGCCTGCTCACCACGTTGTTCCACAAGCACATGCGCGAACTGCTGACGGAGCGGCGCGTGTACTCGGCCGTCCCACCGCTGCACCGCATCGAGCTGTCCAACCCGAAGAAGGGGATGGACAAGTACGTCTACACGTACAGCGACGACGAGCTGCAACGCAGGCTCGCCGAGCTCACCAAGAAAGGCATCCGTTGGAAGGATCCTGTCCAGCGTTACAAGGGACTGGGGGAGATGGACGCCGATCAGCTGGCCGAGACGACGATGGACCCTCGACACCGCACCCTGCGTCGGATCACGATCGATGACGCCGAGGGCGCCGAGCAGGTCTTCGAGATGCTGATGGGCAATGACGTCGCGCCGCGCAAGGACTTCATCGTCCAAGGTGCCTACGAGGTCGACGCCGAGGCCATCGACGCCTGACCGGGAGTCTGAGATGCCAACATTCTCGGAGCGCATGGGGATCATCAAGCCCCGTGATGTCATCCAGAGCGAGTCCATCGATCAGCCGCTGATGAATCGGCTCTGGGACATAGTGCGGGGTGGATACCTGGCCACCGCGACGGTTCGACTAGAGAACCACCACCTCGGAGGAAACTACGACCGGATCTGGACTGACTTCTTGAAGTTGGCTGGCGACGAGGTTCCAGACTGAGCCGACGACGCTGCGAGGACGTTACGCGACTGGTTCTTCGGTTCTGAATGGAACCGCGTCTACGACTTGGTTGAGTTCGTCCTTACGAAGTGTGCTCCTCGACCAGGCCTGAACCCGAGTCGCGTTGGCGAGGCCCTGAACGAGGTTCTTGAGCGTCACATGTCGGCCTACCGGTGGATCGATCGCGAGTTCGTGCCCATCACTGATGAGGAGCAGATCTCGGCTCGAAGCCGCGCTCGGCAACCCCTTGGCGCAGGTCCGTGGGCATCTCTCCAAGGCTCTCGCGCTTGTCTCTGACCGCGACAACCCCGACGAAGAAAACAGCATCAAGGAATCGATCTCGGCGGTCGAGTCCCTGTGCTCGGCCATCGTAGGCAAGAAGGCTCGTTTCCTGCTCAGCCTTCGTCACCTTGCTGACGGAGAAAGCCCGGCAAGCGGGTCTAATGTTGGCGGCTGTCTCCGCCTAGGCCACCGCGACCCAGGTGCACGCCACGTCCGTGGTGGTGTTGCGCCAGCCCCACAGGGTGAATCCGGTGGTAGTGATGTTGTTGACAGAGACGCGCACCTCGCCCGAGGGAGCGCCAGATAACTACTTCATCGTCCAGGGTGCCCATGAGGTCGACGCCGAAGCCATCGACGCCTAGGGGAGGTTGCGCAGGAGTTGAATGTGGGCGCCGCTATGCCTCGGTCGGTTCGGTGCTCGATGGTGGAGGTCGGTAATGCGCTGCGGCTTCGATCAGTGACCGCAGGGCGGGTTGCCCGATGTCGCCGATCTCGGTGATCCTGAGGCTGCGCATCGTGAGTGTGCCGGAGACCTGTTTGCCGCCTGAGGCCGGCAACAGTCCGGTCGGGTCGGGCAGCTCGCCGCCGTGGTAGAAGCCGAGGGTCACATGGCGTTTGAACGGCATCAGGTAGGCGAACTGCTCGGTGAACTTCTTCGGGCCAGTTCCCCACCCGACTGAACGCTGCTTCGGCCACACAACTTCGACGGTTCCGGGTAGCACCTCGAAAACCAGGTCACGCACCGCGGCAGCGATCTCCTGGACCTCCTCAGTCGAGGCCTCGATCACCTGGCGAAATGCTGCGTCATCGGAGGGGCCGCTCCTGTTGATGATTCCTGCCGCAGCAGCCATGGTCTTCCCCGTTCGAGCGTCGGACCGTTGTGAGCCGATGCTACAGCGCGGTCATGTTCACGCTCCTTTCTGCCCGCGCGGCAGGAAAAGGCGCCTCGAACGTACCTCGAATCACAGACCGCTAGCGGCGATCCCTTTCTGGCTGGAGGCTGGGGCGCCTCGCAGCAGGACCAGCGACAAGACGGCGGCCACGACCGCGCAGACGGCCGCCCCCAAGAAGATCGCGTGCAGCTGTGCGATCCCTGCCTCCTTGAGGATGTTGACGTAGTCGTCGCACACCGTGCTGGAGTCGCAGACCTCGTCGATGCTCGGCTGCTGGGCCGTGACCGCGTAGAACCGTCGCAGGCCGATGGTGGTCAAGGCGGATATGCCGACCAGCATGCCGACCATCCGGGCGACCACCACCAGGGCCGAAGCGAGACCATGCACATCGGAGCGGGTGGCGGCCAGCAAGGCGGCGTTGACGGGAGCGATTGCGAGCCCGAATCCGAGCCCGCATATCACCAGCGGGATCGTCGCGGCCGGCCGGTCCAGAGATGTCATGCCCCAGGTCGCCATCCAGGCGAAGCCACCGGCGGCCAGCAGCATGCCGGCAGCAGACAAGACACCGACCGGGAGCCGACGGATCAGGTAACCGCCGAGCAGGGCGCCGACCGGCAGGGCCGCCAGCAGCCGGACGAGCACCAGCGCCGCGCCGAGCTGGGAGTTCGGGTATGTCGTGATGCGCGCGAAGATGGGGATGTCGACCAGAGCCGCGATGAGGGACGCGCCGACGAAGAATGAGACGGCGATGGAGCCCCACGCCGCTCGGTCGTGGAGGGCTCCACGAGGGACCAGCGGAGTCCTCGCCGTCCTCAGCCGCCATACCAGCAGGCCCGCAGCGACAGCACTGGCGACCAGGAACCAAGGGCCGAGCGGCGAGAAGACCTGCACTTCCGGGTCGGCAGTGGCAAACGCCAGCACGATCCCGGCCAGGGCGATGCCAAGCAGACCGGCCCCGGGCAGGTCAGCCGCCGTACCGATGCCACGAAGAGCGCGCAGGTCGAGGAGCGGTCGGCGGGCCGTCAGCTCGCGGGCCACGAACGACCCGACGAGCCCGTAGAGCGTGAAAGCGACGGGTGTCGCCCACCGGGTGTCGCCAAGATAGGGGATGAAGGCCAGCCCGGTCGTGAGTCCGGTCTTCAGCCGCTCCGGTTCGATCAGCACCAGCGCAAGGGCCGCCGTTGCGGCGACGGCGAGCAGGAGTCCGAGAATGTCTGGCCGGCTGGCGTCGATCGGCGCGGCGCTTCCTTCTGGTGCTGAGCGCGCCAGTGCCAGCAGCGCGGCAGCCAGCACCAGACCCGCCGCCATGTTGATCCAGAAGATCGTGTGCCAGGTGGAGAAGCTCAGCACCACGGCTCCGTACAACGGCCCCAGGACGCTACCGAGCTCCTGCACCGCCCCTACCACGCCGAGCGGCAGCCCGCGCCGCTCCACCACCCAGATGTCGGCCACCAGGGCCAGCGTGGCGGGAACCAGACCTCCGCCGCCGACTCCCTGCAGGAAGCGGCCCACCACCATCGACACCAGGTCGTACTCCGCGGCCGTGACGAGCGAGCCCAACGAGAAGATGACGAGAGAGCCGATGAGAACGGGCACCCGTCCACGGATGTCGGCGATCCGACCGATCAACGGCAGCATGGCGATGTAGCCGAGCAGGAAGCCCGACACAATCGGCGCAGCCCGCTGCAGCTGGTCGATGTTGAGCCCGACGGACGCCATCATGTCGGGGAGGGCGAGAACCACCACATACGTGTCGGCGGCCGCGAACCCGACCGCGACCGCCGCGACGACCGCAGCGCGCGTGGCCCGAAGCCGACGCGCGCTGTCGGTCCGTTGCCCTGCAGAGTCCTCAGATCGGCGCCTTGATGTCGACCGGCTCGCCGTCGAGGTTGACGTCGATGGAGTAGGTCACGTCGCCGGTGTCGCCGTAGAACGGCCCGGTGATCTCTACGCTGTCGAGGTCGTTCGCGTCCGTGAGCGAGTAGGTGACGTCGAAGTCGTCGTCGCCCGAAGACGGGAACACCTGGACGACGGAGTCCGCGGGGATCTTCCCGTGGATGTCGGTGAGAACCGTCTCTCCTCACGTGACTCGTCGCCGACCTCGAGGTCCTCGGTGGCGGTGAAAAGGGACGAGATACCGCCATCGTCGGCGAGCAGCTGCGCCGGGTCGGGGGCGCCGTAGGCGGCCGGATCGATCGTGCTCCAGGCCGAGAAAGGGAGCTTGATGTAGACGTCTCCGTCCACCGCGATGAGCGGAGCGGTGATGTCGAGATTCGTCTGCACCTTGACCTCGCCGTCGAAGGCAGGGTCATGTGTGCCGACGCCGTGCGCGCTGAGCAGGCCCTCGAGATCGGCAGGCAGGTCGTCGGTGGCGAGGGTGAACTCGATGTACTCTGCCTCGTCGAAGCTCTGCTTTGCGTCCGCGAGCCGTTCTTCAGCGGTCTGGTCGCTGGACGAGGTGTCGGTGCCCTTGCAGCCCGAGATCGTCAGCAGGACGGCGGCGGTGAGGAGCACAGGTCGGGTCATCGCGGTGGGCACGGGTACAGCCTGCCATGTCAGCGGCTCGCCGCGACGTTCACCTGCCGGGTCTGCCTCCGACGGCGGCGATCGGCTGCGAGGCCGGGTCTCCCGACCCGTCGCGACGCCCCGGCTCCGCAGGCAGATCGACGGGGGAGCCGCTGGCGGCCGCTGCCAGCACCGGCGTAGGGCCGGCGAACCCGGTGATCAATAGGTCCTCCCCGCGCAGGAAGCGGTGGCACCGCACTCCTGCTGTGGCCCGACCCTTAGCCGGGTACTCAGCGAAGCGGCTCACCTTCACACTGCCTGCCTCCGTACCTGGGAGCGCCGCGCTAGATCCGGAGACTGTGACGACCACGTTGTCCTCCCCGGGGTCGACGGCGCCGAAGAAGATCACCCGGCTCCCGGGGTTCAGTCGTACGCCGGCGATACCTCCACCCGAGCGGCCCTGGGGCCGCACACTCGAGGCGGGGAAGTGCAGCAGCTGAGCATCGCTGGTGATGAACACGAACTCGTCGTCCGCGTGCCCGAGCTCCTGCGCGCCGACGACTTCGTCGCCGTCCTCGAGGCGGATGACGTGCCAGGAGTCCCGGCTGCCGAGGACCTCCGCCTGTACCCGCTTGACGACCCCACGCGCCGTGCCGAGCGCGAGCCCCAGGGACTCAGGCAGGAGCCCGGTGATGTTCACCACCCGCTCTCGAGGCTCGAGAGCCACGAACTCGCTGAGCGGCGCGCCGCCCTGCAGATGCGGAGCGTTCGCGGTGGGCGGCAATGCCGGCAGGTCCAGCGCGCCGAGCTTGACCAGGCGACCAGCCGACGTGAGGACACCGATGGACCCTCGAGCGGTCGTGCGGGCCAGCCCGACCACGGTGTCGTGCTTGGCCCGTTGGCCGTCGCTGCCGAACGGCTCCTCGCCGACGGTGCGCGCAAGCAGCCCGGTGGACGACAGCAGGACACGGCACGGGTCGTCGGCAACCTCGAGGGGGACGGCGGAGGTGACGAGCTGCCCTGCCGACTCGAGCAGCACCGTCCGGCGAGGGGTGCCGTGCTGCTTGGCCACCTCGGCGAGCTCGTCGGTCACGACCGTGCGCAGCAGCGCATCGTCCTCGAGGACTGCCGTGAGCTGCTCGATGGTGCGCTCCAGCTCGATCTTCTCGGTCTCCAGCTCGAGCCTGGAGAACCTGGTGAGACGACGCAGCGGCATGTCGAGGATGTACGTCGCCTGGATCTCGCTCAGCTCGAAGACGTCCATCAGTCGTCGGCGTGCCTGGTCAGGGTCCTCGCTCGACCGGATGAGCTGGATGACCTCGTCGATGTCGAGGATGGCGATGAGGAGGCCGTCGACAAGGTGGAGCCGGCTCTGCGCCTTGGTACGCCGGAAGGCGGACCGACGGCGTACGACGTCGAACTTGTGATGCAGGTAGACGTCGAGGATCTCCCGGAGGCCGAGGGTGCGCGGCTGCCCGTCGACGAGCGCGACCGCGTTGATGGCGAAGGACTCCTCCATCGGTGTCTGACGGAAGAGCTGTTCGAGGATTGCTTCGGCGTTGAAGCCGTTCTTCACCTCGATGACAAGCTGCAGGCCCTTGGCGCGGTCGGTGAGGTCCTTGACGTCGGCGATGCCGTGCAGCTTCTTGGTCTGGACGAGCGCCTTGATGCGTTCGATCACGCGCTCCGGCCCGACGTTGTAGGGCAGCTCCGTGACCACGATGCCTTTTCGTCGCGGCGTAACACTCTCGACGCGGGCACTTGCCCGCATCCGGAAGGAGCCGCGGCCTGACTCGTATGCGTCTCGGACCCCGTCAAGGCCCACGATCTTGCCACCCGTAGGCAGGTCGGGCCCGGGGATGAACCGCATCAGGTCGTCGAGGGTCGCCTCGGGATGGGTGATGAGGTGGCGTAGCGCCTGCACGACCTCGATGAGGTTGTGCGGAGCCAGGTTGGTGGCCATCCCCACAGCGATGCCGGAGGCGCCGTTGACCAGGAGGTTGGGGAAGGCCGCCGGTAGCACCGCCGGCTCGAGCTCGCGGCTGTCGTAGTTGGGCTTGAAGTCGACCGTCTCCTCGTCGATGCCTGCCGTCATCAGCAGCGCGGCAGGCGCCATCCGGCATTCGGAGTAGCGCATCGCGGCCGGCGGGTCGTCGGGAGAGCCGAAGTTCCCGTGCCCGTCGATCAACGGCAGCCGCATCGACCAGGGCTGCACCATGCGCACGAGGGCGTCGTAGATCGCCGTGTCTCCGTGCGGATGGAGCCGGCCCATCACCTCGCCCACGACACGTGCGCTCTTGACGTGGCCGCGGTCCGGGCGCACGCCCATGTCGTTCATCGTGTAGAGGATGCGGCGCTGCACTGGCTTCAGGCCGTCACGGGCGTCCGGCAGCGCACGCGAGTAGATCACCGAGTAGGCGTACTCGAGGTAGCTCGAGCGCATCTCGTCTTGGACGTCGATGTCGACGATGTGCTCGTCGAAGTCATCGGGGATGGTGTTGGTTCGGCGGGCCATGGGCTCTGGGGTATCTCCTGCTCGACGGGGCAGGCCCATTGTCTCCGGTGGCGCCGACGCCGTGGCAGAGGCTCGCCCAGGGTGACGCGGCGAGTCAGGTCGAGCGGTCCGGAACCGGTTTGGGTACGTCGATCGCACCCGGCATACTCGCCGGCTATGAGCCTTCCCTTTCCGTCGCCCACGGAGCCCATCGGCTCTCGCGCCGAGGTGTTCCTCGGCTACCTCGACTACTTCCGGTCGGTGGTCGCCGACAAGCTGGGCGGCCTGTCCGAGGATGACCTCCGCCAGAGTCGGCTGGTCTCGGGCTGGGCACCGCTGGAGCTTGTCAAACACCTGACGTACGTCGAGCTGCGCTGGCTCGAGTGGGGGTTCGAGGGCCGCGAGGTGGCCGACCCGTGGGGCGACCACCGGGACGGACGCTGGTACGTCGGACCGGACGAGACACCCGACGACCTGCTCGAAGCGCTCGACGCCCAGGCGGCGCGCTCGAGGACGGTCGTCGAGTCACATGCCCTCGACGAGGTGGGCCGTCCGGGGGAGCGCTGGGCCGGTGGCGAGCCTGCCACGCTGGAGCGGGTCCTGTTCCACCTGCTCCAGGAGTACGCCCGCCACATCGGCCACCTCGACATCGTCCGCGAGCTTATCGACGGCGAGGTCGGCGAGTAGACGTCTAAGACGGGCGCTGCTCGGCGCGACGAGTCTCACTGTGACGCAGCGTCCGCCGGTTTGGCGCAGAAGCGGTCCGACCGAGCGGTGGGTTGCCCCCGACTGCGCCAACCCATTGTTTCGCGCGACGTGGCGCACTACGACGGCTTCCAGGCCCTATGCCGGACTACGGCCACCGTAGCGGAGCGGCTCGGCGTCGTACCCGAGGGCATCAACGGCGAGGTCGGCAATTCAGGCTCGACCAGCGAGTTCAGTCAGGGACAAAGTGACGCAGCAGCTCGTCGGCGAGGTCATCGGCGGCCTCCTCCGCCATGTGGTGGTCGGACTCGATGCCGTGACCTCGCACGTCGGCTGCCCAAGCGCGCCAGACATCCAAGGGGTCGCCGTACAGCTCCTCCAGGTCGTCGCGCGTCGACCAGAGGACGAGCAAGGGGCACGCGAGTCGGCGACCGTCCTCTCGGTCCTGCGTGTCGTGCTCACGGTCGACTACTAGGCCGGCCCGGTAGTCCTCCAGCATCGCGTGGACGGTTTGGGGGTTACGCGTCGCAGCCCTGAACTCGGCATACGCCTCCTCACCCATCGCCCCAGGGGTGCCGCGGTACCAGGAGTCGGGGTCGGCGTTGATGACGCGTTCGGGCGTCTCGGGCGTAGCGAAGAACCAGTGCCACCACAGTCGCGCGAACTTCGCGTCGCAACGTTCGAGTGCCTCGATGATCGGGACGCTGTCGAGCAGCGCCAGCCGGGTGACCACCTCTGGGTGGTCCATGGCCAGCCGGAACGCGACGTAGCTGCCCCGGTCGTGACCGGCGACCATGAACGCCTCATGGCCCAGGATTTTCATCAGACTCAGCATGTCGCGGGCCATGGCGCGTTTGGAGTACGGCGCATGGTCGGGGGTCGTCGGCGGCTTGGACGACTGGCCATAGCCGCGCAGGTCCGGCACGACGACCGTCAGCCCGGCGTTCAGGAGGCGGCCAGCGACGCGGTGCCAGGTGGCTCCTGTCCGCGGATGGCCGTGCAGCAACAACACAGCAGGCCCTGAGCCGCCGTGCCGGACGTGCAGCACGACCTCACCGACATCGACCTGCTCCGTGGTGAACCCTTCGAACATGGCCCCGCCTCTGTCCTCTCGCAGTGACATCACATTGTCGGCCAGGTGGACATCGCAAACCCATGCTCTGCATCGCAGGTTTGCGATGTTCACAGTCCAAATGGACTGTCTACATCGCAAACCCACCCCTCCCAGTCACGTCGTATCGCGGTGCGGAGGGGCCCTAGGACCTGAGGTCGGGGAAGTCGTCCTCAGTGAAGGCCGCCTCACCCCGCTCGCCCGACTCCACCCGGGCCGCCTCCTCCGTCCTGAGCTCGACGCGGCGGATCTTGCCGGTGATCGTCTTCGGCAGGTCGGCGAACTCGATCCGTCGCACCCGCTTGTACGGCGCTAGGTGCTCGCGCGCGAAGCGCAAGATGTCGAGCGCGGTACTCGCCGTCGGCGCATGCCCGGCGGTCAGCGTCACGAACGCCTTCGGCACCGCAAGCCGCACCGGGTCGGGTGAGGGCACGACGGCCGCCTCCGCGACGGCGGGGTGCTCGATCAACACGCTCTCCAGCTCGAAGGGGCTGATCCGGTAGTCGCTCGCCTTGAAGACGTCATCCGCCCGCCCGACATAGGTGATGTAGCCGTCCCCGTCGAGCGAGGCGACGTCGCCGGTGCGGTAGAAGCCGCCCCGCATGACCTCGGCCGTGAGCTCCGTGTCGTCGCGGTAGCCGCTCATCAGCCCGAGCGGCCGCCTGGCCAACTCGAGGCAGATCTCGCCGTCGGTGCCGACCTCATCCGTCACCGGGTCGACCAGCGCCACCGTGTAGCCTGGCAGCGGCCGGCCCATCGACCCGAGCTTGACCTGCTGGCCCGGCGGGTTCCCGATCTGCGCGGTCGTCTCCGTCTGACCGTAACCGTCTCGCACCGTCAGCCCCCAGGCCCGCTGGATCTGCACGATCACGTCAGGGTTGAGCGGCTCGCCCGCTCCCACACATTCGCGAAGAGACATCCGGCGGCTGCCGAGGTCAGCCTGCGTGATCATCCGCCACACCGTCGGCGGGGCGCAGAACGTCGTCACGCCCACCCGCTCCATCACGTCGAGCAGGCCGTTCGCGTCGAAACGCGCGTAGTTGTAGACCACGACGGTCGCTCCGGCGTTCCAGGGTGCGAAGAAGCACGACCAGGCGTGCTTGGCCCACCCAGGCGACGAAATGTTGAGGTGCAGGTCCCCGGGCTGAAGCCCTATCCAGTACATGGTGGACAGATGCCCGAGGGGGTATGACGTCTGGGTGTGCTCGACCAGCTTCGGAGTCGCCGTCGTGCCCGAGGTGAAGTAGAGCAGCATCGGGTCGTCGGCAGCCGTGCCACCACCCACATAGGGGACGACGCCCTCGGCGACCGCGTCGTCGTACGACAGCCATCCATCCACGGTCCCCACACAGACACGCACGAGCGAAGCCGTCTCAGGCCCGAACTTGGCGGTGTCCGCAGCGTCGGCAACGACGGCTCGCACCTGCCCGCGGGCCAACCTGTCGGGGAGGTCAGCGACCGACAGCAGCGTCGTGGCAGGGATAATCACTGCGCCGAGCCGGATGCAGCCAAGCATCGCCACCCACAACGCCTCGCAGTTGCCGAGCAGCAAGAGCACCCGATCGCCGACGCCGACTCCCGCGTCGCGCAGGTAGCTCGCGAACCGTTGCGAGAGCGCCGAGACTTCCGCGAACGTCAAAGTAGTCTCGGTGCCGTCCTCCTCGATGATCCACAATGCTCGCGCCGACCCGTGCTCCGCTGCCAGCACGTCGATCCAGTCGGTCGCATAGTTGAAGGAAGCGAGCTCCGGCCATCGGAACAGCTGACGTGCTGTCGGGTAGTCCTCTCGGTGCGCCTGCAACAGGTCACACGCCGCGCGGAAGGCACTCGTCGCATTGGTCACGGCATCAGCGTTCGCCATCCAGCGCTCCTTGCCGGGTCGTCTGATCCTGACATTGTCCCCGTCTGGCATCGAAGCCGGTAGTTCCGCGCCGCGGCCACGAGTAGCGAGCCCCCAGCTACCCGAAGCACAAGCAGAAGGGCCGCTACCGTCCCGGTCGGGGGAACTGGCTACGCAAGAGGACGTCCCAGCCGGCGAGGCTGTAGCCGGCGTTGTTGACCACTACGCCGACGGCGCCCTCGGCCTCCTGGACGTGCTCGCCGCGGTCTGCATGGAGGTCTCGTCGGTGACGTCGAGCGGGAGTGTGCGACATCCCATCGCCGCCAGATCGTCCAAAGTCTCGGTGCGGCGTGCGGTGGCGTAGACGGTCCAGCCGGTGTGCTCAAGGTGTCGGCAGTGGCGCGTCCGATCCCCCGACGAGCAGCCGGTGACGAGAACGGCCTTCGAGGGCAAGGGCGACATGAAACGTCAGCGTACGCAGCCTGCCGGTCGGCTGATGGTGAGGCGACGGTGCGGTCGCGGCCCGCATGCGAGGATGTGGCCATGCGCAACGTCAGCCTCAAGGACCGGGCCAGCGACCTCAGAGCCGCTATCAACCGGGTGGGCTACTACCCGTCTGTCGTGGGTGAGGCTGTCGAGTCAGCCGTCGCAGGCGAGTCAGTGCTCAGCTTCGTCATCCACCACGAGCCGACATTCGACCACGACGAGGTGCGACGCCACGTCACCGTGCTGGTCCTCACTGCCTCGCGGCTGCTCGTGGCGCACACCGACGAGCACCCGCCCGACGACCTGCTCCCGGCGCCGTACGCCTCGACGACCACCGAGGCCGTGCCGCTGAGTCGGATCGGGAGCGTGTCGGTGACGCGGATGGTGGCGAACCCGGCTGCACAGTCAGGCCCGGCCCCCGGAGAAGGCGTCGCGGAGGCCGTGCTCACCGTCGGCTGGGGCGCAGTGCAACGGGTAGACATCGAGCCCGCCGGCTGCCCCGACCCCGACTGCGAGGCGGACCACGGCTACAGCGGAGTGCTGACCGCCGAGGACTTCGCTGTCAGGATCAGCTCGAGCGCCGAGGGCTCGGAGGCGGTGGAGGCGTTGCTTGAGTTCGCTCGGGCACTCAGCGCCGCGACCGTTACCGTGACCGCCTGACGGTGGGCGGTGACGTTGCGGTTCTGCCGCACTACTTTTCGCGCTCACTCGTCGACGTCCTACCCTCCGTCGTCTCGGCGGTCGGGGCTGCCGGCTGGGACAACCCGCTCGGCCTGGCGCCGGCTGAGTCGTACGTCGTGTTGCTCATCGACGGGCTCGGGTGGAACCTGCTTCGCGCCAACCCTGACGAGGCGCCCTACCTCAACTCGCTCGCGGACGGGTACGAGCCGATCACGTCTGGAGTGCCGTCAACGACGGCCACGAGTCTCACCAGCCTGGGGACGGGGTTGCCTCCCGGTGGGCACGGCGTTGTCGGCTTCACCTCGCGGATCCCGGGCACTGACCGGCTGCTCGACGCTTTGCGCTGGGACCACAGGGTGGATCCACGGGTGTGGCAACCGCACGAGACCGTCTTCGCGCGCGCCAGACGAGACGGGGTGGCGGCGAGCGTCGTCAGCGAGCGCGCCTTCGAAGGCTCTGGTCTGACCGAGGCCAGCCAGCGAGGAGCGGCTTTCGTCGGCGCCGACACAGTCGAGGAGCGCATCTCTGGAGCGGTTGCCGCATCTGCTGATGTTCCGTCGTTGACCTATGTGTACGTCGGAGAGCTCGACGCAACCGGTCACCGGCTCGGCTCCTCGTCGTGGGGTTGGAGACGGCAGCTGGCGATCGCCGACTCCTTCGCCGCCCGGCTGCGAGAGGCGTTACCCGCCCGCTGTGCGCTGGTGGTGACAGCAGACCACGGCATGGTCGACGTCGCCCTCGAGGACCGGCTGGACGTCGATGACGAGCCCGAGCTGCTCGACGGCATCAGCGTTTTCGGAGGCGAGGCCCGGTTCAGGCACCTGTACTGCCAGGGCGGCGCTGTCGACGACGTGGCTGCTCGTTGGCGGGAAAGGCTCGGCGCCGACGCGTGGGTGGTCACAAGGGACGAGGCGGTGGGGGAGGGCTGGTTCGGCTCTGTCGACTCGGCGGTGCGTCCGCGCCTCGGCGATGTGATCGTCGCCAGCGGGCTTGGCACGGCCATCGTCTCCACGAGTCGGTTCTGGCACGAGACCAAGCTCGTCGGGTTCCACGGTTCCCTCACCGCAGACGAGATGTTCGTCCCCCTCCTGGTCGACGCGCGCGCCGGGTAAGCCCCGATCCCCGATCGACGTAGCGGCAGTCAGTCCGACTCTCAGAACGGCAGCACGGCCGGTGACATGGCCGCCGCCTTGGCGCGGGACGCCGTCATCCTGCGCCGGTGGTGTTGGCGGCAGAGAACCTCGTAGCCGACAACTGGTGTTGGCTTGTCGGGTTCGTCAACCGGGTCGTCGACGTCCCCGACCACAATGACCTCGCCTTCGACCACCATCTCGCCGTTCTCGGTCCTGGCGTTGTGGGTGGCCCGCTCACCGCACCAGCACAACGCCTCCATCTGCAAAGGGTGAACCCGGTCGGCCAGCTCGACGAGCCGCGAGGACGCGGGAAACAGACGCGTCCGGAAGTCCGTCAGGATGCCGAATGCGAAGACGTCGATCTGCAGCTCGTCGACAAGTCTGGCGAGCTGGTCGACGTGGTCGGCGGTGTAGAACTGGGCTTCATCGCAGATCAGGTAGTCGATCCGCCCACCGCCGGTGAGGCTGTCGACGACGAAACGCCAGAAGTGGAAGTCGTTGGTCACCTCGATCGCGTGCACGGTGAGACCGAGCCGGCTGGACAGGCGCGCCTCACCGGCGCGGTCGAGGCTGGTGAAGATCCGGCCCACGCGTCCACGCGCCTTGTGGTTGTGGTCCATCTGCAGTGCGAGAGTGCTCTTGCCACAGTCCATGGTGCCGGTGAAAAACTGGAGTTCAGCCACGGATGACGATCATGCCATCCGCCGCATAGCGGAACGATCCGAGGTGGCCAGGACTCCCGCCACAGTCGGATCGTTCGCCCCAGGGGAGCGTGGCAGCGGTCCCACGCCCTACCAGTGCACGCCTTTGAGGATTCGGGCAAGTAGCCGCTGCTCGTTCGTCACCTCTGCCTCGGTGCCGTCATCGTTTGCGGCGGTGGAGTCGGGAAACACCCGGTAAGCCATGTGCAGGATCCGGAAGACCGCTTTGGGCAGGAGTGCATGCGCGACCTCGCCGGCTGTCCCCAGTGTCGTGTTGATCTCGTTTGGGCGGTCCTTGAGCGCAGACATCACGAGGTCGGCCGCCTGGGCCGCAGTGATGGTCGGGAAGGCGTCATAGATCTTCGTCGGGGCGATCATCGGCGTCCGGACCAGCGGCATGTGGACCGTCGTGAAGGTGACCCCGTCGCCGATCACCTCCGAGCTGACGACCCGACTCCAGGCGTCGAGCGCGGCCTTGCTAGCGACGTACGCCGAGAAGCGCGGTGGGTTTGTCTGCACGCCGATCGAGCTGATGTTGACGACGTGGCCGGACCCGTTCGCCTCCATCAGCGGGAGCAGCCCCATCACCAGCCTGATCGCGCCGAAGTAGTTGAGCTGCATGGTGCGCTCGAAGTCGTGGAACCGGTCCGACGACAGCCGCAGCGATCTGCGGATGGAACGGCCCGCGTTGTTCACCACGAAGCCAATCGCCCCATGCTGCTTCGTCAGCTTGGTGGTGAGCCGGTCGATCGCGTCGAGGTCCGTGAGGTCGCAGGGGTAGCTGTGCGCCACTCCGCCGGCAGCCTCGATCTCCGCCTGCGTCTGCAGCAGGCCATCCTTGCCGCGTGCGACGAGCAGCGGGACGCCGCCGGCCTGCGCCACCTTCAACGCCGTCGCCTTCCCGATGCCAGAGGTTGCACCGGTGATCACGACCTTGCTTCCCACCAGGGCCTCCCGCAGCGCCGGGTCCTGTGCCGATGTCGGATCCAGATGCTGCTCCCAGTAGTCCCACAAGGCCGCGGCGTAGCTGTCCAAGGTCGGGCACACGATTCCCGACCCTGCCAGCGCCTGTTCGGTATGCCGCGAGGCGAACGTCGCGGACAGCGACAGGTGGCCGAGCGCCTCCGGCGGCACCCCGAGCCGGCCGATGGTCTGCTCGAGGGCGCGTTGCACCACCGGCGTACGCGCCACACCGGTGAGCAGGTTGATCGGCATGAGCTGAGGCGGCAGCGCGCTCGTGAACCGGCGCTGCACGGGCACGGCGAAGGTCGGCGCGTTGGCTGCCTTCGCCAAGGTGTTGACCACGTCGATCGTCGGCTGGGGGTCGGGGTGGACCAGGTGAAAGGTGCGCTGGTCAAGGCCTGCGACGTGGGCGAGGTAGCTCATCGCCCGAGCGACGTAGTCCACGGGCACGATGTTGGTGTCGCCGAGGTCGATGCCGACGAGTGGCGCCCACTGCGGCAACGAGTCTCGCAGTCGTTTCAGCGCCGGGAAGAAGTAGTACGCGCCGTCCACCTTGTCCATCGCACCGGTGACAGAGTGCCCAACCACGATCGAAGGACGGTAGATGCGCCAGGGCAGCTCGGAGTAGCTGCGTACGACACGCTCCGACTCGTACTTCGTCTGGTGGTACGCCGACGGCAGCTCCTGGCCCTGGTCGAACATGGTCTCGTCGAATGCGCCGACGTAATCGCCCGCCACTGCCACAGAGGACATGTGGTGGAAGGTCTTTGCTCCGGCGGCGGCGGCCAGCTCGAGCGCGCCCCGGGTGCCGCCGACGTTGAGCTGTTCGTTGCGCTCTGTCGAGGCGGTCATGTCATACAGCGCCGCTAGGTGGAAGAAGTGCGTGATGGACGCGCCGTGCTCGTCGATCATGCTCTGGTCGACACCGAGCAGCGGAGAAGTGAGGTCTCCCGGCACCGCGATGACGCGCTTCGACGACCGCCAGTGGATGCGGTGAAGGAGGGCGAAGCGGTCGAGCGACGTCTCTCGTACGAGCACGAAGATGCTGCCGCGTCGATGCTTGAGCAGCTCCTCGACCAGGTGCCGGCCGATGAAACCGGTGCCACCTGTCACGAAGTAGCTCATCGGTCTCCTTACCGCTGTAGGAGTCAGGAGTCGCTCTTGCCCTTCCCGAACATGATCTCGTCCCAGCTGGGGACGCTTGCACGCCGGTTCCCTCGACGCTTGCGCCCGGTCGATGCCGGCTGTTCAACCGCCTGTTCGGCGGCCGCGTGCTCACCGACGGGCGGTTCGTCGACAGCCGGCTCAGCACCTGGCACCTGGCTGGCTCGCGCTTCGTCGCCGATGAACCGCCGGTGGTCGTGCGGGCTGCTGTCCTCTACACCCGGCGGGTCGAGCTGGCCAGGCCCGTCGTGTCCCTCGCTCACCGCCCTCACGACAGCGGTGAGGTCGTCTGTGGTCTCCTCGTCCGGGTGGAGGTTCAGCAGGTCGTCCTCGTCGGAGGGCACGGACGCCAACCGTCGTCCCCGCGCGTTGTCGGCCCGTGAGCTCGGCCTCGGTTGCGGCCCCTTGCGGGTGCTCTGCTGTTCGCCGGTCAGCCACTTCGCTTCGTCGTCGTCGGCGACTGCGTACCGGCCGACTGTGTCGAAGACGAACAAGGCAGTCCTTTCCCGCTCGCCGGACTGGTATGTCGCCTGCACGGACCACTTGCCGTCGTTTCGGCGCCAGGCATCCCACTCCGACCCTCGAGCGTCGACGCCGCGGCTGCTCAGCCGCTCACTGACCACGTCGATGAGTCGGCGAGACGGGCCCTCGACGTTCTTTCGTCGAACGTGGCTCCGTTGCGCCAGCTGGGCGACGTGCTGGCGCTCGGCGATCACCGGAACGCAGTACGGCATGATCTTGTCGACCGTGACCTGTGCCAGGGCAGCCACCGCCTCCGGTGTCTCCCCGGCGCGGACGCGGGCCTGAATGTCACGCGGGCGCAAAGCGCTTTCCATCTCGATCTCCAACTGCCCGAGTCGCGTGCGGTCTCCACGCATCGCCGCACGCAACTTGTCGTTTGCAGGCGTGACGAACTCCGCACCTGTGTCGTCCACGAAGACGACCTTGCGGCCGTCCGCGCTCAACCCAACGAGCTCGAGGTTGCGCATACATGTCCTCCTGCACCGGTCACCGGCGAATGCATGCCCAGTCTGTCCTGTGGTGCACCGGGCACAAAGCGAGCGCGCACCGCCGTTCCGCTATTCAACACCGCTGAGCGCCGTCGATGTGGGTGACGAGCCCAAATGCCTTCATTACCTTCGACCGATTCACCAAACCCGCTCCCGATGGGTCGCCGCGCCCAGCGTCACACCTTGTCGAGAATGTGTGCGCGCGCCGCTGCCGGCGTCCTCGTAGCAGCGGCGATGGCAGCAGCCAGGATGCCGCTGACCACCGGCACGAAGTAGGCGGTGCTGGCACCGAACTCGTCGATCAGCGCACCGGCAACGGCTGCTCCTGGGGCGATGCCGAGCCCGATGCCCGTGGTCAACCACGTGATGCCCTCGGTAAGCCGGGACGCGGCGACGTTCGCCTCCACGAGCGTCATCGCCGCCACCATGGTGGGGCTGATCGCGAAACCGCCGAGGAAGAGCACCGCCCCAGCCACCAGCAGGTTGTCGAGGAACGGCAGCGGAGTCATCGCCGCGGCCATGCCGACGGCGCCCAGTCGGTACCGGCGCAGGGGTGACGAGCCGCCACCGTAGAGGCCGGTCAGCACACCGGCGAGCAGGCTCCCCAGCGCCCAGACGGCGAGCAGGGCCGCGACCGCGTTCGGGTGCCCCTGCTCCTCGGCGAACGCGACAGTGACCACCTCCGTCGCTCCGAAGAGCGACCCGAGACACGCCGCGACCATTGTCATCGGCACCACGAAGGCCCAGTCGAGCCGGTCGCGGTCTGCCCGGCGCCGACGCGTCCGGTGCACTGGGGGCTGCGTCGCTCGCTGGGCGGCGAACCAGAAGCCTCCCGCGAGGGCGCAGGCGACGACGCTCACGATGCCGGCCATCTCGTGCAGCTGAAGTGCCAGCACGGTAACGAGCACCGGACCGATGATGAAAATCGACTCGTCCACCACGGCCTCGATCGAGAATGCCGTGTGCAGGTCTCGTCCAGGACCCAGCAGATGGGTCCACCTGGCTCGCACACACGCGCCAACCGGTGGGTAGCCGAAACCGGCCAACGCGGCGAACAGGTGAGGGGCCGGGGAGGACCACTCGAGCTCGACCGACGTCCCCAGTCCGAGCAGCCCGACCGCGAACAAGGTGACACCCGGCAGAACAACCTGTCGCTGCCCCCACTGGTCGATGAGGCGAGCCAGCAGCGGCGACGAGGCGGACGCGGCAAGCATGTAGGCGGCTGAGACCGTGCCGGCGAGCCCGTAGGACCCGGAGCGCTGGGCGATCAGCAGCACGATCGCCAGCGTCACCATCGAGATCGGCAGCCGGGCCACGAACCCGGCAACCGAGAACGCCAACGCCCCGGGCTTGGTCAGCACGGAGCGGAACGACGCGAACATCTCGTGGAGTCTATGAGCCGCCGCCGACGGCCGCGGACAGTCGTGCTGGCAGGATTCGACCCATGCCGGACCGGCCCAGCGTCGACCCCTTCGACGCCGTCCTCCTCGTGTCGTTTGGTGGGCCAGAACGTCCGCAGGACGTGCTCCCTTTCCTCGAGAACGTCACCCGGGGTCGCGGCATCCCGCCCGAGCGCCTTGCGGAAGTGGCCGAGCACTACTACGCCCTGGGCGGCCGCAGCCCCATCAACGACCAGTGCCGCGCGTTGCTCAAGGCCGTGGAGGCCGACCTGGGGGAGCATGGCATCGACATCGCTGTCTACTGGGGCAACCGCAACTGGCAGCCCTTCCTCCACGACGCCGTTGCCCGCATGCGTGATGACGGCGTACGCCGGGCGGCCGCGATCGTGACGAGCGCGTACTCGTCGTACTCGGGATGTCGCCAGTACCGCGAGAGCCTGTACGACGCCGTCGCCGGCACACCAGACGCGCCGCGAATCGACAAGCTGCGCCACTACTTCAACCACCCGGGTTTCGTAAGAGCGTTCGTCGACACCACCTGTGAAGCGCTGGCGTTGTTGCCGCAGGACCTGCAGCCCGGTGCACGGCTGGTCTTTGTCACGCACTCGATCCCCATCGCGATGGCCGCCGCTGCCGGACCGCGAGGAGATGCCTACGTGGACCAGCACCGTTTTGTGGCCGAGGCTGTCGCGCACGAAGTGCGGGAGCGCACGGGAGCGGCGCACGCCTTCGACCTCGTCTACTGCAGCAGGTCGGGAACGGCCTCGACGCCCTGGTTGGAGCCCGACGTGAACGACCACCTCGTAGGCCTCGCGGCCGATCGGGTGAAGGCTGTGGTGGTGGTCCCGATCGGGTTCGTCTCGGATCACATGGAGGTGATCCACGACCTCGACACGGAGGCGGCGGCCACCGCTCGACGACTCGGTCTCGGATTTGGTCGTGCATCGACCCCAGGAGTCCATCCGGCGTTCGTGTCCATCGTCCGGGACCTGCTCGTCGAACGCGCTGCCGTTGAGTCCGGTGACCCTGTGGAGCGAACCGCAACGGGACCTCTTGGTGCCACCTGGGACCTGTGTCCGGCCACCTGCTGCCCGAACCCCCGCCGGCAACGGCCGGCGCTGTGCGAGGTCACCTGATGGCAGCGCCGCGCGAACTGCTGCAGCTGGCAGAGCGGACCGCGAGGGAGGCAGGCCGCCTTGTCGTGGCCGGCCGGCAGGATCGGGTGGAGGTCACGGCGACGAAGAGCAGTCCGACGGATGTCGTCACCGCGGTCGACCTCGCCTCCGAGCGCCTGATCCGCGAGACGATCGCCGCGGCTCGCCCGGAGGACGGCTTCGTGGGCGAGGAGGGTGAGGACCGCAGGAGCTCGTCGGGGGTGACGTGGGTGGTTGACCCCATCGACGGCACCGTCAACTTCTTGTACTCGATCAGGCAGTTCGCGGTGTCGTTGGCGGCCGCGGACACAACGGGCATGCTGGTCGCGGTCGTCCACGACCCCAACTCGGGGGAGACCTTCACCGCCGTGAGAGGGGAGGGCTGCTGGCTTGACGGCTTCCCCATCCGCCCGTCGAGCTGCCTCGACCCGGCACAGGCACTTGTCGGCACCGGCTACCACTACCGTCCAGATGTCCGCGCGGCGCAGGCTGAGGAGACGGCGAGGCTGCTCCCACGCATCCGGGATGTGCGCCGGATGGGTTCGGCCGCACTCGACCTCTGCTACACGGCGTGTGGCAGGTACGACGCCTACGTCGAGCGCGGCCTCAGACCTTGGGACCTCGCCGCGGGCGGGCTGATCGCCCGAGAGGCAGGCGTCCGCGTCGAGGGCATCAACGGGTCTGAACCGTCGGAGTTGCTCGTCATCGCTGCCCCGGAGGCGCTCTTCGCACGGCTCCACAGGGAGCTCGTCGGGGCCGGGTTCGGAGCCTGGCCGCTCGACGGCTGGCCCCCTGCCCGCTGACCCGGCTCGCCGCACCGCTCCACCGTTCGTGTCCTGCGCCACATCGGGGCCGCTCTCAGGCATGGCCGAGGACACTTCTGCTGAGACGCTCCTGAGTAGACGTGGCGCGCGCGCAGTTTTTCCGGCACAATCGCGCAGCCGAGCGGGCACAAAACGCGGGACTGCTGCGTTGAACCCCTCGCACCGACGAGGCGAAGGACGAGTGAGCGGGACAGATGGCTACTGACTACGACGCACCACGCAAGACCGAAGAAGAGCTGAACGAGGACTCGATCGAAGAGCTCAAGGCTCGACGTCACGACAAGAACTCAGGCAAGGTCGACGAGGACGAGGTGGAAGCGGCCGAGGCGTTCGAGTTGCCGGGCGCCGACCTGTCCCACGAGGAGCTCAGCGTGCAGGTGCTGCCCCGTCAGGAGGACGAGTTCACCTGTTCGAGCTGCTTCTTGGTTCACCACCGAAGCCAGCTCGCCTCGGAGAAGGACGGGGTTCTGGTCTGCCGGGACTGCGCGGCCTGACAGCCGGGCCAAGCCGAGTCGACCGACCCTGCGGTGTCTCGGCCCCGGCGGTGGCGCCCTCGGGCCTTCACCCTCCGCCACTCAGCTGGGTCGGTCGAGGCCGAGGATCTCTTGCGCCTTCGCTTCGCTCTTTGACGGCGCTGCGAGTTCCCCTCCCCTGTGTGCCCGGCTCTCGTGCGCCATAGGCGAGGACGAGGGGATTCGCAGCGCCGTCAAAGAGCGAAGCGAAGGCGCTGCGGCCCTCGTCCTCGACCGACCCAGGTGCGTTGGCTGACTCGTCCGCGGTCGGGCTGAGGCCGACGCGCTACTTGACCTTCTCCTTCGTCTCCTTCGTCGCACCCTTGTTCATGCCAGGAGGCAGGGTCCCGAACGACCTGAACCAGTAGTTCGCAGCTTTTCGCGTCGCGTACATCCGCGCCAGCCCGACGCACAGCCCACTGATCGCAGCCCAGACAAACGCCTCGTTGTTGCCGATCTCGGGCGACTCCGGGGATGTAGGCGGTTCGCGCCCGGTCGCCGACTTCCAGGCTGCGTCAAGGGCCTTCGTGGCGGCGATTCCACCCAGCAGGTACGACGCTGTACCCATGAGCTTCCAGGTCTTCTTGCCCTTCTCGGCGGGCGGCTTCTCAGCAGAGCCTTTCTTGGCCACGGCGGGACTCCTCCGGTGAGCTGGCTGAACCCCGTCAGTCTTGCATGGTTCTCGCGGTGAGGCAGCGGGCGAGCGCATCGGGTCGTCGGCTCGACACGAACCAGTACGGCACCGGGTCCATGTCGTCGTCGACCACCACCTTGACCGCGCCGCGGCAGTAGCCGCGCAGCAGGAGGAACGCACGGGCGTCGGCATCCACCCCTGCCAGCGCCCGGCTCGAGGCCTCGTCGAGTGCCGTGACGGCTCCGATGTATCGGTGGGGCAGCCGCGCTCGTCCCACCTGCAGGCCCGCGTCATCGACTACGACACGCACCGATCCGTACCGCCAAAGGGCGACCGCCACCAGAGCCCACGCTCCGATGCCTGCCACCAGGGCGAGCTCCCAGGTCACCGCTACGAAGAGCACCCACCAGACAGCTACCGCGAACACGGTACCGACGACCCACCAGCCCATTGGCACATGCAGTGTCTCCCGGTACTCCGCGGCGCTGACGGTCATGCTGGCAAGCCTGCCACCATCGCGCCGAGTAGGGTTGGTCGCCGGGTCCGATGACCCGACGGGCGAACATGGAGAGGGGCGCCGCAGCCGATGGTCGAGGTGTTGATCCAGCGGATCGACCCAGACATCTCGCTCCCTGCGTACGCGCATCCGGGAGATGCCGGCCTTGACCTGATGAGCACGGTCGACGTCGAGCTGCAGGCGGGGGAGCGGGCCATGGTGCCGACGGGAATCAGCATCGCGTTGCCGGCTGGTTTTGTCGGCCTCGTACATCCTCGCTCCGGTCTGGCAGCCAAGCACGGAGTTTCCGTCGTCAACGCGCCCGGGACCGTGGACGCGGGATTTCGCGGGGAGGTGAACGTCTTGCTCATCAACCTCGACCTTGCGGAGCCCTTCACGGTACGCCGAGGGGACCGCATCGCGCAGCTCGTCGTCCAGCGGGTGGAGCGGGTGCGGTTCGTCGAGGTGGGCCACCTTCCTGGTTCAGACCGCGGGTCGGGGGGCCACGGATCCACCGGAGGGTTCACCTCCCCGACCCAGGCACCTCAGGAGGCACAGTCGTGATCTTTCGTCGCCGGCCCAGGCCAACCGACGACCGTGGGGCGAGCGCCGACGCATCAGGCAGCGACGACTCCGTCGTGGACGTCACCGCGTTGCCGCCTGGGCGCCCCCACGGTCCCTGGGATCGCAGCGAGACCAAGGCCGACGAGGACGACCCCCACTACATCGACCTCGGAGGCCTCGTCGTACGCGGCCGTGAGGGGCTCGAACTGCGCCTGCAGGTAGATGAGCAGACACAGACGGTCACCTCCGTCCTGTTCGCCGGGCCTGAGTCAGGCCTCGAGCTGCGAGCGTTCGCCGCTCCTCGACACGAGGACCTCTGGGACGACATCCGCTCGGACATCGCTGCGGAGGCTGCCAAGCGCGGGGGCACCGCCACGGAGACGGAGGGCGAGTACGGCACAGAGCTCAAGGTGGTCGTGCACGTGAAGACCCCCGATGGTCGAAACGCCACGCAGGCCACCCGCATCGTAGGCGTCAACGGCCCCCGGTGGCTGCTGCGAGCGACGTTCCTCGGCAAGAGTGCGGCGGGCGCAGATCCCACCGGAGCGCTGGAGTCGGCGCTGCGTGACGTCATCGTGGTTCGCGGGGACGCGCCGATGGCGCCGCGGGTCATGCTCCCTTTGAAGATGCCAGACGGCGTCCGGTCGGTGACGGACGACGATGCAGCCATCGACTGAGATGACGACGAAGTACGCTGGGCGGATGACCAGCGAGGCGGCTCCCGGGAGACTTCGTCGCGCGTTGAAGAAGCTCGCTGCCACCCCCGACGAGCTGGATGCCGAGGACTTGCAGTCAGCCTCGGAGTCGGAGGGCTGCCAAAAGATTGACGGCGTCCGCGACCGGGAGCTCGTCACCGTGTATGGCCATCTGAAGAACGTCTCGCTGGCGCCCCGCGCCGGCACGCCCAGCCTGGAGGCGACGCTGTACGACGGTTCAGGCGCGGTGACCCTCGTCTGGCTCGGGCGGCGTACGATCCCAGGGATCAAGCCCGGCGCGGGCCTAGTGGCCACCGGCCGCGTCTCCTGCCATGACCACCGCCGGGTGATCTACAACCCACGCTACGAGCTCCGGGTCTGACGTTGCCCGAGACGCCGAGCACTCAGGCAGGTCTGACAGCGCAGACCGCCGCACCCACCACCGTCGAGGCACTGGTGCGGGCACAGCTGTCGAAGGCGCTCGGCGGGAAGCGAGGCATGCTCGAGGGGGCGATTCCCACCCTTGGATTCACCGTGACGTGGATCTCGAGCCACGACCTGAGGCTGTCGTTGGTCATCTCCGGCGCTCTTGCCGTGACCGCCTTCATCGTCCGGGTGGTCCAGCGGTCGTCGGTGCAGTTCGTTTCGTCGTGAACGCGATGATCGGCATCTCCATCGCCGCGATCTTCGCGCTCCGGTCGGGAAAGGCTGAGGACGCGTTCCTCCCAGGGCTCATCTACAACGCTGTGTACGCAACACTGCTGACCGGGTCGGTGCTGGTGCGATGGCCGCTGGTGGGTTTCATGATCGGCAGCGTGACCGGCCAGCCCACCGAGTGGCGCCGTGACCGCAACCTGGTGAAGTTGTGCTCATACCTGACCCTCATCCTGGCCGCTCCCTGCGTCGTCCGGGTCGTTGTGCAGTTTCCCCTCTACCAGGCGGGGCAGGCAGGCTGGCTGGGCATCGCCAAGATCTCCATGGGCTGGCCGCTGCAGCTCGGCGCGCTGGCCGTCATGGCCTGGATGCTGAGCCGGGACTCGACTCCGCTCCCCCGGGCCGAGACGGCACCCTGAGACCGCCGCCGGCTAGTGGTGCTCGGTGGGGGCGAGCAGCCGCTCCAGGTCGTCCTCGGCCGCGGTGGTCGCCACGAAGAGCAGCTCGTCGTGGGCCTCGATAGTGGCATCGGGGTCGGGCGTGTGCACGTGGCCGTCTCGCAGGACCGCCACGAGCGAGGTGTCCCCCGGCCACGGCACGTCCTGGATCTGCGAGCCGACGTACGGGGAGTCGTCGGGCAGTGTCAGCTCCACCATGTTCGCCTCGTTCTGACGGAACGTGAAAAGCCGGACGACGTCGCCGACGGTCACCGCCTCCTCGACCAGAGCCGACATGATCCGCGGGGTGGAGACGGAGATGTCCACCCCCCACGACTCGTTGAACAGCCACTCGTTCGAGGGATGGTTGACCCTTGCCACGGTTCTCGGCACGGCGAACTCGGTCTTGGCCAGCAACGAGATGACAAGGTTGGCCTTGTCGTCGCCGGTAGAGGCAATGACGACATCGCAGCGCTGCAGCCCAGCCTCGTCCAGTGACGACAGCTCGCAGGCGTCCGCGAGCAGCCACTCGGCAGCTGGGACCGTGGCGGCCTTGATGGCACGAGGGTTCTTGTCGATCAGGAGGACCTCGTGTCCGTTCTCCAGTAGCTCCGTGGCGACGGAGCGGCCGACGGCCCCCGCCCCTGCAATGGCAACGCGCACGTCAGGCCTCCTCTGAGCGGTCCGCGATGGCCGCCTCGACGGCCTCGGCCCGGTCGTCGGCTATGACGAGATGCAGCCGGTCGCCGTCCTGGAGGACGGTTTCCGGCGCGACCATCTTGCCTTCCCCGAGGCGTGTGTAGAAGGCGATCCGAGCGCCGGTCGTCTCCAGCTCGGTGGCGCGGCGGCCGACCCAGGCCTCCGGTGCGTCCATCACCGTGATCCGGATCGCGCCCGAGGGATCTCGCCACTCCGGCTCGGAGCCGTGGGGAAGCAGCCGACGCATGATCTGGTCTGCCGTCCAGCGAACCGTGGCGACGGTGGGGATCCCGAGCCGCTGGTAGACCTCGGCCCGTCCTGGGTCGTAGATGCGTGCCACGACGTTGTCGATGCCGAAGGTCTCGCGCGCCACCCGGGCGGAGATGATGTTCGAGTTGTCCCCGCTGCTGACTGCGGCGAAGGCGCCCGCCTCCTTGATCCCGGCCGCCTCGAGCACCAGCTGGTCGAACCCGTAGCCGGTGATCTTCTCCCCGCCAAAACCCGGTCCCAGCCGGCGGAAGGCGTCTTGGTCGGCGTCGATCACCGAGACGGAGTGGCTGCGGTCCTCGAGTGCCCTGGCCAGGGTCGAACCAACCCGGCCGCAGCCCATGATGACGACGTGCACGTCTGCTCTCCTGGTCTTCGCTGACTGGTCCGAACCGGCGAGCCACTGCGCCATGTCGGTGACTCCGTATTCATCTGACGCTACACCGAGGCGACAGCAGTTGGGTGGCTCTCGGGGTCTAGCATCGCCAGGTGAGCATCGCAGACGTGGGCAAGCGGTTGCTGATCGGCCGCAAGCTGCGCAACACCCAGCTGGGGGAGACGCTGCTCCCCAAGCGCATCGCGCTCCCCGTCTTCGCAAGCGACGCCCTGTCGTCGGTGGCCTACGCTCCTGACGAGATCTTCCTGGTTCTCTCAGCGGCGGGGGTGGCCTACTACACCCTGTCCTGGAAGATCGGCCTGTGCGTCGCGCTGGTCATGCTCGTCGTCATTGCGTCCTACCGGCAAAACGTCCAGGCCTACCAGTCCGGCGGCGGTGACTACGAGGTGGCCACCACGAACGTCGGTTCGACGGCAGGCCTCACGGTGGCGAGTGCGCTGATCGTCGACTACGTCTTGACGGTGGCGGTGTCCATCTCCTCCGCAGCCCAGTACGCCGCCGCCGCCATCGAGCCCGTCCAAGGCCACCAGGCGACTGTGGCGATCCTTGCCGTCGTCTTTCTGATGACGATGAACCTGCGCGGCGTCAGGGAGTCCGGCACTGTGTTCGCGATACCGACGTACGTCTTCATCGTGGCGGTCTTCTCGATGGCGATATGGGGTTTCTTCCGTTACTTCCGTGGGACGCTGCCGCAGTCCGAGCTTGCCGGCTACAGCATCCAGGGAACCCAGACGATCGCCGGCGGGTTCGGCAGTATGGCGCTGGTCTTCTTGGTCCTGCGCGCCTTCGCGTCGGGATCGGCCGCGCTCACCGGAGTCGAGGCGATCAGCAACAGTGTGCCGGCATTTCGCAAGCCGAAGGGCAAGAACGCCGCCACCACACTGCTGCTCCTCGGCGTCATCGCGGTCATGATGGGCCTGTCCATCCTCGTGCTAGGCAACCTCATGCACGTCAGGCTTGCCGAAGTACACAACGGGGTTCGGCTGGTCGACCCGCAAGGCGATCTGGTGCCCGTCGACTTCCATCAGGACCCCCTGATCGGGCAGTTGGCGAAGGGAGTCTTCGACCATTTCCCGATCGGGTTCTACGTCGTCGCCGCCGCGACCGGCATCATCTTGGTGCTGGCGGCCAACACCGCCTTCAACGGGTTCCCTGTCCTTGCCTCGATCCTGTCAGGCGACGGCTACCTGCCGCGTCAGCTCCACACCCGCGGCGACCGCCTGGCATTCTCGAACGGCATCGTCTTGCTGGCGGGGTTCGCGATCCTGCTCATCTACGTCTTCGACGCCGAGGTCACCAAGCTCATCCAGCTCTACATCGTCGGTGTCTTCGTGTCCTTCACGCTCAGCCAGACGGGCATGGTCCGGCACTGGACGCGTCTGCTGCGCACCGAGACCGATGGCGCTGAGCGGATGCGGATGCGGCGCAGCCGCGTCGTCAACAGCATCGGACTCAGCGTCACCGCCCTGGTGCTGGTCATCGTGCTCGTCACCAAGTTCACGCACGGAGCCTGGATCGCCATCACGGCGATGGCAGTTCTCTTCTTCATCATGCGGGGCATCCGTCACCACTACGAGCTCGTCGCCAGCGAGCTCGCGGCCGGGGAAGGAGACACGTCCCTGCCCTCGCGAATACACGCGATCGTGCTTGTCTCGAAGGTCCACAAACCGACCCTTCGTGCTGTCGCTTACGCCCGGGCGTCGCGGCCCAGCACTCTGGAAGCCCTTACCGTGCACGTCGACGACGAGACGACCGAGCAGCTGATGGCCCGCTGGGACGAGACCGGGCTGCCGGTCCCGCTGCGGGTGCTGGCCTCGCCGTACCGCGAGATCACCAAGCCGATCCTCGAATACGTCCGCGACATCCGACGCCGGTCTCCCCGCGACATCGTCGCCGTCTACATCCCGGAGTACATCGTCGGACGGTGGTGGGAGCAGCTTCTCCACAACCAGACGGCGCTTCGGCTGAAGAGCCGGCTGCTGTTCACGCCCGGTGTGATGGTGACCTCGGTGCCGTTCCAGCTGCGGTCATCTGCAGCGGCCGAGGAGCGGGCCGAGCGCGAGCTGCACGTGGCAGGCGGCGTACGGCGTGGTCTGATACGTCAGAGGCGCCGCGACGATGACGACCGCTGAACCGCTCGTCGGCACCGAGCTGTTGGTGGACGTCGGGCCGATCGCCCACGGTGGCCATCACGTCGCCCGGCACGAAGGCAGGGTGATCTTCGTCCGGCACGCCATCACCGGCGAGCGAGTCCGGGTCCGAGTCACCGAGGGGAACACCACCTCGCGGTTCCTGCGGGGCGACGCAGTGGAGGTGCTCTCGGCGTCGCCCGACCGGGTGAAGGCGCCGTGTCCGCACGCCGGGCCGGGCCTGTGCGGAGGCTGCGACTTCCAGCACATCGCGCTCCCCCGTCAGCGGGCTCAGCTCGGCGACGTGGTCGCCGAACAGCTTCAACGTCTGGCCGGGATTGCCTGGAGCGGTCGGGTGGAGCCCGTTCCCGGCGACAGCCAGGGTTTTGGTTGGCGGACCCGGATGAAGTACGCCGCCACCGCGGATAGCAGGCCCGGGCTACGTCGGCACCGGTCCGAGGACGTGGTGCCGATCGACCGCTGTCTCATCGCCGACCCCCGCCTCCCCGACGTCTCCCGGGCTCTTGAGACCGGTGCGGCCGAAGCGCAGGCGGTCGTCAGCTCAACCGACGAGGCGGTCGTGGTCACCGATCCGAGCGCGGCGCCGCTCATCCAGGAGACGGTGGGAGGGCGAACCTTTCGGCTCCACGCCGACGGCTTCTGGCAGGTGCACCGCGGAGCCGCGCAGATCCTGACATCCGCCGTGCTCGAAGGGCTGTCACCACTGCCAGGGGACCGTTGTTGGGACCTGTACGCCGGTGTGGGCCTCTTCGCCGGCATGCTCGCCGACCGGGTCGGGGAGACAGGTGCCGTCCTGGCCGTCGAGTCCCGTGGGCGCAGCGCGGCTGACCTTCGTGCCAATCTCGCCGACCTTCCGCAGGTCCGGCCGGTCAAGCAGCGGGTCGACCGCTTCGTAGGCAGCCGCGCCGCCCAAGGTCGTCTCGACCTCGTGGTTCTGGACCCGCCACGGTCCGGCGCTGGGCGCACCGTCGTAACGGCCATCTGTCGTCAGCGTCCGCGCGGGGTCGCCTACGTTGCCTGTGACCCGGCCGCACTGGCCCGCGACCTGGCGACGTTCGTGGCGCACGGCTACCGGCTCGACTCACTTCGGGCCTTCGATCTGTTCCCCATGACCCACCACGTCGAATGCGTCGCCATCTGCGTCAGGGAGCCGAGCTGACCGCACGAGTGCTGGCCGAGCACTAGGGTCACCCCATGGGCACGGTGTTCCTGCACGTCGGCACGATGAAGTCGGGCACCACCTATCTGCAGCACGCGCTCGACCGTAACCCTGCTGCGCTCGACGTCGACCTGCCGGCCGATGCCACCTGCCCCGAGCCGCGAACTCGTCGCTTGGCGCGGTCTCGGCCGAGCTCATGCGGCGGCTGAACGCCTCCACCCGGGATCTCGACTGGGCCCACTACCGCGGTTCCGCCCGGAGGACGTCACCGAGACGCAGTTGCTCGCCGCCGCCCTCGAGGGACTGGCCGGGATGACCCGGCTGTTCGGCGACCTCAAGACCGAGCGCGACGAACTGGCAGAGCGCGTCGCAGCAACGCAGCCGGTACCTGCCCGAGAGCAGACCGAGGACCAGAGCGGCGGAGCCGGCGGGCGGCTGGCGCCACCGTCGGGGAAGATGACTCAACCGGCAGCAGCGTGTATCTTGATATCAAGATAGTTGCCGTATGCCCGCCCAGTCGGGGTATTACACGGGTCGGCCACGGGCGTGGCTAGCCGTTGAAGGAGAAGAAATGAGTAGCTCGGACAGTTTTGGCGCCAAGAGCAGGCTTGAGGTGGGCGGGACGTCATACGAGATCTACCGGCTGTCCGCCGTCAGCGGGGGGGCTCGACGCCGCCAGCCTGCCGTACAGCCTCAAGGTCTTGCTGGAGAACCTGCTACGCACCGAGGACGGTGCCGACATCACGGCCGACGACGTCAGAGCGGTGGCGGGCTGGGACGCCGACGCCGTCCCCAGCAAGGAGATCCAGTTCACCCCCGCCCGTGTGATCATGCAGGACTTCACCGGTGTGCCGGCGATCGTCGACCTCGCGACCATGCGCGAGGCCATGCAGGAGCTGGGAGGGGACCCCGCGAAGATCAACCCGTTGGCGCCTGCGGAACTCGTCATCGACCACTCCGTCATCGCCGACGTCTTCGGGACCTCAGCTGCCTTCCAGCGCAATGTGGACTTCGAGTACGAACGAAACATGGAGCGCTACCAGTTCCTGCGTTGGGGCCAGTCGGCCTTCGACAACTTCTTGGTCGTGCCGCCAGGGACCGGCATCGTCCACCAGGTCAACATCGAGCATCTCGCGAAGGTTGTCTTCACCCGGGAGCTCAGCGAGAGCTCACCGGTCGGACACAGCACAGGAGACGCTGACGGGGTACGGCTTGCCTACCCGGACACCTGCGTCGGCACCGACTCCCACACGACGATGGTCAACGGGCTCGGGGTCGTGGGGTGGGGGGTCGGTGGCATCGAGGCCGAGGCGGCGATGCTGGGCCAACCCGTGTCCATGCTGATCCCTCGGGTGGTGGGCTTCAAGCTGTCCGGCGAGCTTCCCGAAGGCGCGACTGCGACCGACCTCGTGCTAACCATCACCGAACAGCTGCGCCAGCACGGCGTGGTGGGCAAGTTCGTCGAGTTCTACGGTCCTGGCGTGGCCGCCGTACCGCTCGCCAACCGCGCCACGATCGGGAACATGTCGCCCGAGTACGGCTCGACCATCGCGGTCTTCCCCATCGACGAGGAGACGATCAAGTACCTGCGCCTGACCGGGCGCAACAGCGAACAGCTGGCGCTCGTGGAGGCGTACGCCAAGGAACAGGGCCTGTGGCACGAGCCCGACGTCGAGCCGCGCTACTCCGAGTACCTCGAGCTCGACCTGGCCAGCGTGGTGCCCTCCCTCGCCGGTCCCAAGCGCCCCCAGGACCGGATCTCGCTCACCGATGCGAAAGAGGGGTTCCGCGCATCCCTGATGGACTATGTCGACCACGACGGCTCGCCGGCGGCTGGGCACGAGCCCGAGCACGGTGTCGCCTCGCGGGTCGACGAGGGATCTGCCGACTCGTTCCCGGCGTCTGACCCGCTGGCCGTCGGGACCGCCGGAGACGGCGAAGGACGACCGAATGCCGCCGGGCGAGCAAGCGACAGGCCGTCGAGGCCTACCCGGGTGCGGCTGGCGGACGGCTCGGCCTTCGAGATGGACCACGGCGCTGTCGCGATCGCCGCGATCACGTCATGCACCAACACCTCGAACCCCTCAGTCATGATCGGGGCGGCACTGCTCGCGAGGAACGCCGTCGAGAAGGGCCTGAGCAGCAAACCCTGGGTGAAGACCACCCTCGCCCCCGGTTCGAAGGTGGTCACCGACTACTACGAGCGGTCGGGGCTCACGCCGTACCTGGAGAAGCTCGGCTTCAACCTCGTCGGCTACGGGTGCACCACCTGCATAGGCAACTCGGGGCCACTCATCCCCGAGGTGAGCGCGGCCGTCAACGACGCCGATCTCGCCGCAGTGTCGGTCCTGTCCGGCAACCGCAACTTCGAGGGGCGCATCAACCCCGACATCAAGATGAACTACCTCGCGTCACCGCCGCTGGTGGTCGCCTACGCGCTGGCCGGCTCGATGGACGTCGACCTGTTCAACGAGCCGCTCGGTCAGGACACGGACGGCAACGACGTCTTCCTCAAGGACATCTGGCCTTCACCGGCCGAGGTAGAGGAGATCGTCGGCTCGGCTATCACCGCCGAGATGTTCGCGAAGGACTACGCAGACGTGTTCGCCGGCGACGAGCGGTGGCGGTCACTGCCGACCCCCACAGGCGACACCTTCGCGTGGGACGAGCAGTCGACGTACGTGCGCAAGCCGCCGTACTTCGACGGTATGCCGACAACGCCCGAGCCCGTGGCGGACATCTCTGGCGCGCGCGTACTGGCGAAGCTGGGTGACTCGGTGACCACGGACCACATCTCACCGGCGGGCGCCATCAAGAAGGACTCGCCGGCTGGGCGCTACCTCTCCGAGCACGGCGTCGAGCCGCGCGACTTCAACTCCTACGGGTCACGCCGGGGAAACCACGAGGTGATGATCCGCGGCACCTTCGCCAACATCCGCCTGCGCAACCAGCTTGCGCCGGGGACCGAGGGCGGCTGGACCAGGGCGTTCGTGGGCGACCGCGACCCGGCGGAGTCGGACGTGTGCACGATCTACGACGCGGCAGTGGCGTACGCCGACGGGGCCGTCCCGTTGGTGATCCTTGCCGGGAAGGAGTACGGTTCCGGTTCCTCCCGTGACTGGGCCGCCAAGGGGACAGCGCTGCTGGGTGTCAAGGCGGTGATCGCCGAGTCTTATGAGCGGATCCACCGGTCGAACCTGATCGGCATGGGTGTGCTTCCACTGCAGTACCCCGACGGTGAGAGCGCGGAGTCGCTCGGCCTCAGCGGCGAGGAGACCTTCGACATCGCCGGTGTCACCGAGCTCAACGAAGGAGCTACGCCGGCCACGGTGAAGGTGACCGCAGTCAAAGACGACGGGCACAGTGTGGAGTTCGACGCGGTCGTACGGATCGACACTCCTGGCGAAGCCGCCTACTACCGCCACGGCGGAATCATGCAGTACGTGCTGAGGAGCCTGCTCTGATCTGGTCCGACCGGTCCTGATGGTTCTCGGCCTGGCTCCGTGGGTGTTCGTCGCCCTGGCGGTCCTCGTACTCGTGGGCGCGGCCGTCCAGGGGCTCGTCGGTCTCGGCTTAGGGCTGGTCGCAGCCCCCGGTACGACCCTGCTAGCGCCTGATCTGATGCCAGGGCTGCTGCTGTGGCTGGCGGTGGTGATGACTCTGGTCACGCTGCTCCGCGAACACGACGCCATCGACTGGCGAGGTCTGAGATGGGCTGTGCCGGCGCGCATCCCTGGCACCGTGGTCGGGGTTCTGTTGGTCGGATGGTTCTCCGACAGGGCGCTCGGCGTTGCGGTCGGACTGATGGTCCTCGTTGCCGTCGTCTTGACCGTGCGGACGCTGCGGGTCCCGGTCAATCCCGCCTCGTTGGTCGCCGCCGGCCTCGTCTCGGGGGTGGCGGGCACAGCCACGTCCATCGGCGGTCCCCCGATCGCTCTGCTCTACCAGCACCGGGAGCCCCGGGAGATCCGCTGCACCTTGGCGGTCTACTTCGTCGTTGGTTCCGCCATGAGTCTCGCGGGCCTGGGTATCGGCGGTGCACTGGAGGAGCGCGAGCTGCTGCTGGCGCTCATGATGGTCCCGTTCCTCGTGGGGGGCTTTGCGGTGTCGCGGTGGCTGCGTCCGCGGGTCGACCCCGGCCATATCCGCTACGCAGTGCTGGGCGTATGTGGGCTGTCGGCTGGTGCCCTGCTGGTCAGAAGTCTCAGCGGCTGACACGGTCGCCGGTCAGGATCACCCGGGCGGGTGGCTGAGACCGCGTGAGGCCACGGTCACGAGCCTTCAGCCACTGCGGCGTCGAGGGCGGTGCGTAGTCTGCCGGCGTAGTCTGCGGCCTCGGCATCGTCGGCATACCTGGTGCGTGGCCAGAAGAAGCCACGCAGACCGTCGCCTTTCGTCCGGGGAACCACGTGCAGGTGAACGTGGGGGACCGACTGCGAAACGACGTTGTTCATGGCGACGAACGACCCCTCGGAGCCGAGCACCGAGGTCATCGCCGCCGCCACCCGTTGCCCGGTGGAGAAGAAGGGGCTGAGAAGCGTCTCAGGCAGGTCCGTGTACGTCCGTACGTGGTCTCTCGGAGCCAGCAGCACGTGGCCCTTGAACACCGGGCGGATATCGAGGAAGCCGACCGCCTCGGGCGTCTCGACCACCAGGTGAGCGGACGCCGCGCCAGAGATGATGTCGCAGAACAAGCAGTCGCTGGCCACCAACCAACCCTAGTGGTGCCTTTCCACGCCGTCGTGCACGACTTGGTGTCTGGGCGCGTCGAACATGTGTTCGAAATATGGGTAGACTGTGGACATGACCGCGGCATACTCGCCACCTGGCTGGCCCGAGACAGTCCGGCCTCCGGGAGCGCCGTGGTGGGAAGACAGTGCGGTCGGCTGGCTGCTGGACCAGTGTCCCCCGGACTACCGGGTCTACCAAGGGCTCAAGCGGCATCCGGTGGTGCTGGCCCGCTTCACGGCGCTCCACACCGAAGCCAGCATGGAGGCCGCGCGTCGAGGCATTTCAGAGGCCCGCACGAGCCTGCGCGACGTCCTGCCGACGGAGTCGGTCGAGGGGGCGATTGCCATGTGGGAGCGTGAGGGCGCGCGCCTGATGCGGGTCCGACGGGCGGTCGGACTGATCGAGGAGGCATTTCGCGGCAAGGAGTTCCACGCCCGGCTCTGACCGCGCCGGGCGGCTCCGATGTGAGGCCGCGGCTACACTCGTCGAAGCCCTGGCAGTGAGCCGCCGCGAACACGAGTAAGGAACCCGCATGGGTCTGCTGGACCAGATCGACGGTCCGCGCGACCTGCGTGATCTCGACGACCAGCAGCTACGCGAGCTCGCCGGCGAGATCCGCACGTTCCTAGTCGATCGGGTGTCCAAGACTGGAGGTCACCTCGGTCCCAACTTGGGCGTCGTCGAGCTGACGCTGGCCATCCACCGGATCTTCGACTCGCCGCATGACCGGATCGTCTTCGACACCGGGCACCAGGCATACGTGCACAAGATGCTCACCGGAAGAGCCGACGAGTTCACGAAGCTCCGCCAGCAAGGTGGGTTGTCCGGCTACCCGAGCCAGGCGGAGTCGGCGCACGACATCGTCGAGAACTCCCACGCCTCCACGTCCTTGTCGTACGCCGACGGCCTGGCCAAGGCGTACGTCATCAAAGGCGAGGACCGCCACGTCGTCGCGGTGGTGGGCGACGGCGCCCTGACGGGCGGAATGACGTGGGAGGCCCTCAACAACATCGCGGCGGCGAAGAACAGCAAGCTTGTCATCGTCGTCAACGACAACGGCCGCTCCTACACCTCCACGGTGGGGGGGCTCGCCGAGCACCTGGCCAGTCTCCGCACGGATCCCCGCTACGAACAGGTGCTTGCGGACGTCCGGAGTCGCCTGCAGCGGACCAAGCTCGTAGGACCCCCGCTCTATGACGTGCTGCATGCGATCAAGAAGGGGCTCAAGGACGCGCTGGCTCCCCAGGGCATGTTCGAGGACCTGGGGCTCAAGTACGTCGGGCCGGTCGACGGACACGACGAGCCGGCAGTCGAGCAGGCGCTCCAGCTGGCCAAGAACTTCGGCGGTCCGGTCATTGTGCACGTGCTCACGAAGAAGGGACTCGGTTACCCGCCGGCAGAAAAGCACGACGAGGACAACCTGCACTCCGTGGGTGGGGCGTTCGACCCGGAGACCGGCGAGCTGCTGGCCAGCGCTGCGACGATCTGGACGGACGTCTTCCGCGAGGAGCTCGTGGCTCTGGGTGCGGAGCGCGATGACATCGTCGCGGTTACTGCCGCCATGCTCTACCCCACGGGCCTCTACGGGTTCGCGGCGGCCTTCCCGGAGCGGACTTTCGACGTAGGCATCGCCGAACAGCATGCGGTCACCTGCGCGGCCGGGATGGCGCTGGCGGGTATGCACCCCGTCGTCGCGATCTATGCGACGTTCCTCAACCGGGCATTCGACCAGGTGCTGATGGATGCGGCGCTGCACCGGTGCGGCATCACCCTGGTTCTCGACCGGGCGGGCGTCACCGGCGACGACGGCCCGTCACACAACGGCATGTGGGACATGTCGTTCCTGCAGGTGGTCCCCGGCCTCCGGCTCGCCGCCCCCCGCGACGGTGCCAGGCTGCGCGAACAGCTGCGCCAGGCTGTCGATGTCGACGACGCACCCACCGTGCTGCGGGTGCCCAAGGGGGCGGTGCAGCCTGACCTCGAGGCACTCGAACGCGTGGGCTCGTACGACGTCATGGCGCGCTCGGGAGACAGCGACGTCCTGATCGTCGCTGTCGGCCCCATGGTGGCGACGTGTCTCGACGTGGCTCAGCGGCTGCGCGCGCAGGGGATCGGCGTGACCGTCGTCGACCCGCTCTGGGTGAAGCCTGTCAGCCCCGACCTGGTCGCACTCACCGAGGCGCACCGCCTCGTCGTGAGCGTCGAGGACAACGGGCGGGTGGGAGGATGCGGCGGTGCGCTGGCGCAGGCCATGTCCGACGCGGGCGTCCAGCGGCCGACCATGGTCTTCGGCATACCGCAGCGCTTCCTCGAGCAAGGCAAGCGGGCCGTCATCCTCGAGGAGATCGGTTTGACGGCCCAGCCGTTGGCCAGGGAGATCACCGCCCGGGTGGCTGCGCTCGACGGAGCCGACACGGCCGAACACAAGGCCGCTGACTCCGCCTGACCTAGGGCTCCGCCGCCGGCTCAGCCTGGCTCACCGCGGGTGCCGCGTTATATCGACGAGCCGTCCGGGAGCTGGGCTCCCGGACGGGCTCGTCGCATGCCGGCTCAGCCGTCCGAGAAGTCATCACCGACAGGAAGCTGCACGTCTTTCGGCAGTGCGACGGACGCTGCCGCCACGTCGCACGTGCCCGCGGAGACAGAGCAGGTGAGCAGGTCGAAGGGGTCGTCTCCACTGTTGCCCTCCTTGATCCCCACCGCCGTGAACGAGTCGTTGTCTGACCACTGCACGACAGCGATGAAGGAGTAGCCGTCGGTCGCCGGCGTGACGTCCTCTCCGGTCGCGACCTCGAACACCTGCTCCGAGTCCTGCGCGTCGGTCGCCACGTAGCGGGCGTCGGGAGAAAGGTCGGCGCGACCGTATCCACGCACGACAGGCCCCTTGGCATCCGGGTCCGGGCTGATGACCATGCTCTGGTAGTCGGACGACATCCGGGCCAGTGTGCCGTTCGCGACGTCTCCCAGCCAGGTCGTGCTGGCCCCAGCCTTGACGACCTCGGTCTGGCCGCTTTCGATGTCGTAGCTGACGACCCCGTCAGCGGTGTGCCAGTACGCCGTCGACCCGTCGAGGGCCTCCACCGCAAGCAGGTTGAACTCGCCCACGTTCACACCCGGCTTCGGCTGCTTGACGCTCGCTACCTCGCTCTGGGTGGCCGTGTCATAGACCTTGAACGTCGACGCTTCGGTGTCGAGCCAGGTGACGTAGGAACCGTCATCGCCGGCGGCGAGCAAGGTGCCGTACGGCTGCTTGGTCTGGCCGACCCGGTCGACCGAGCTACCGTCCGCCGTGAAGACGGCTCCGGCCTTGTCGGTGAAGACGAACCCGTCGTCGGTCTGCACGAACGCCGAGATCGAGTGGGG
>JAUJOO010000009.1:75354-76969 GCA_030447585.1 Nocardioidaceae bacterium
ACGTCGTCGCGCGGCTTCTCTTTCTGCCACGACTTGCGCCGCCACCACGAGATCGCGGTGGTGGTGATGGCCTTGCGGGTGTAAGCCTCGGCGCTGTTGACGTCGCGCAGCCGCGGCCAGGCGACGTACGTCTTGGTCAGCGCCTCCTGCAGCAGGTCCTCAGCGAGGGCGTGGTCGCCCACCATGAGGTATGCCGCCCGGAACAGGGCGGTTGACCGCGCAGCGGCGAACTCCGCGAATGCTGAGGCGTCTCGACCCGCCATGGTGACCCCTTCTGCTCGCGGGCCACTCGAGCCAGCCCTACTTGACCTGACGAGCGCACTGCGTCGAAAGGTTGGGTGTGCCCGCCTCCTGCTGCCTGCGACTGACGCTGTACAAGGACACCACCTGCTCGACCACGGCTGCAATGTGGACGCGAGATAGACCGGAGACTCCACCACGGCTGGTCGGCGACTCCAGGAGCAGCGGACGGCAGCGCTGCGCAAGAGGGTGCTGACTCCCGGCATGATGAGTCGGTGACAGCCGGGACCGATCGCCCACCGGGCCTGCGGGTCGTCCTCGCCAAGCCGTCCTACCGACGACTCTGGGCCGCCCGCACGGTCAGCCAGTGCGGGGATGTCGCTCAGTTCACCACCGTCGCACTGCTCGTTCTACAGCTGACCGGATCCGGCCTGGGCGTCTCCGGGGCGGTCCTCGCCGAGATCGCACCCGTGCTCCTGCTGGCCCCGCTGGCGGGACCCCTGGTAGACCGACTTCCACGCGTCCGGGTGATGATTGCCTCCGACGCTGTCCGTGTGCTGCTCGCTAGCGTCCTGGTCGTCTGGAACGACCAGGTGCTGGTCGTCTACGCCGTGGCCTTCGGCCTCTCCGCCGGCGCCGTCTTCTTCAACCCTGCCGCCAGCTCCCTGCTTCCGACGCTGGTTGAGGACAACGAGCTGGTTGCCGCCAACAGCGCCATCTGGTCAGCAGCCGTGCTGGGCCAGGTCGCCTTCGCACCAGTGGCCGGACTCCTCGCAGCCACGGCAGGGTTCGAATGGGCCTTCGCGCTGAATGCCACCAGCTACGCAGTCAGCGCCGTGTTGCTTCGTGGCTTACGAGCCAGCGAACACCCCCTGCCGATCACATCGCGAGGCGGCTGGAAACAAGGGCTCGAGGCGCTCACCTTGTTCGGGCAAGACCGCCTCCTGCGGGCGCTGGCCGTCGCGCAGGCCCTCGCCGCACTGTCCGCAGGGGCCACCAGCGCGCTGCTGGTCGTGCTGGCCACCCAACACCTCCAAGTCGACGGCCGCGGCTACGGCACGATGATCGCGGCGATCGGCGTCGGAGCCTTCCTGGGGCCGCTCATCCTCACCCGGGTGTCCATCCGAGTCCGAGGACCAGGAGTCATCTTCGGAGCATTCGGGCTTCGAGGTGTCGTCGACCTCATCCTGGCCACCTTCACCGCGCTACCCGCCGCGCTTGGCGTGCTTGTGCTCTACGGCCTTGGCACATCGACGGGCAGCGTCTTGTTCAGCTCGCTCATCCAGTCTCGAGTCAGCTCGCCGATCCGTGGCCGGGTATTCAGCGCATTCGACGTCATCTGGCAGAGCATGCGCCTGGTCAGCCTGGTTCTCGG
>JAUJOO010000009.1:77069-87732 GCA_030447585.1 Nocardioidaceae bacterium
CCCAGCCGGTCCAGACCCGGCGTCAGGACCCGGCCGCCGTTGCGCCGCGCGACCGCATCGACGAACCGGGCGAGGCCAGGGTCGTCTCCCAGCAGGAAGAAGTTGAGAGTTGCCCCGAGACGGGTCATTGCGTCGACCTCGGACACCGTTGCCTGCACGGTTTGCGGCAGGGGTGGCCAGTGGAAGACGGGGTAGCCCGCTCGGTCGAGGTGTGCGGTCGGTTCGCCGTCGGTGACGACGAGCACAACGGGCTCCGCTCCGGGATGTCGACGTAGATGGCGACCCGCCAGCTTCAGCGCGTGGTGCAAGTTGGTCCCCTGCACCCACTCGGGCTCTGCCTCGGCCAGTTGGAGCGAAGTCATCCGCCGCGCTGTGCGGTCGAAGCCGATGATCTGCAGGGCGTCGTTGCGGTAGCGCGTGGCGATGAGGTGAGACAGCGCGAGCGCTGTCTGCTTCATCGGCTGCCAGCGGTCCTCCTGGATCATCGAGAACGACAGGTCCACGCACAATGACACAGCGGCCGTCGTACGCCGCTCCGTCTCTGCCACGACGAAGTCCTTGACGTGCAAGAGCCCTTCGCGGCGATCTGCGGCAGGTCGTGGCTCGGTCGCTCGACGGAGGACGGCGTTGTGGGCGGTGCGGACGGCGTCGATGGGGCGCTGGTCTCCGAAGCGCCACGGCAGGAACGCACCGGTGCGCTCGTCCGCCGCGCCGGTGCGTTCGTCGTCGTGGTCGCCCCGGTCGCCCGCTTCCAGCTGAGCGAAGATTCGCCTCAGCGCGCTCTCCCCGAGCCGCCGCAGCGCCTTGGGGGTGAGGCTGAGGCCGTCCGTGCTGCGGCGTAGGTAACCCTGGCGTTCGAGCTCGGACTCGAGCTGGCGTAGTGCCTGCAGGTCAGCGACGTCGGCGGGGGAGAGGTGGCGCTCGAGGGCCTCGACGTCGATGTCGTCCAGCGTTGCACCGGGGTACTCCTGTCCCAGCTGTTGCTCGAGCGCGTCGAGCTCCGCCAGGTCGGCGATCGCACCCACCGCATCTGAGTAGCCGAGGGACTCGTCGCCGTCGATGTGGGTTGGCTGGGGGCGACCGGAGCCGGGTCGCAGAGTCTCCAGGTTGTCGCGCAGCTGCGCCAGTTGGCTCTTGAGGTCGGGGTCACCGAGTGCCTGCGCCATCAGATCCTGCAGCTCGGCGCGCTGCTGCCGGCTAAGTGACGCCATCAGCCTTTCGGCGGCCTGCTGGCGCCGGGTGAGCGAGTCGATGAGGTCGTCGGTGTCGCGGGGATTGTCGGGGAAGAACTGGCCGTGGTTGTCCATGAAGTCGTCGAACTGACCGCTCGTGTCCTGGCCGCGGGCGTGGCTCAACAGCAGCTCGTTGAGGTCTGCCAGCATGTCCCGAACCCGCTGCATCTCCTCAGGGTCGTCGCCGCGAAGGGCCTGCTGCATACCTGCGAACTGTGCATCGAGCACCTCGCGCTGCAGCCGATCCAGAATGGCCTGGAAACCAGCTCGAGCGTCGTTGGAGCGCCACTGGTAGTTCTTGAGCTCACTGACAGCACCACTTGTGCTCGGCGGGAGGTCGTCGAGCGACATCTCCGCGAGGCGGGCGTCGTCATCGTCGGCGCCGGCAAGCTGCTCTCGTTCGGCGGCCAGCACCTGGTCGAGCTGCTGCCGGACTTTGTCGAGGGTGCCGCCGAGGTCGCCTCGGCGCTGGAGACGTCGTCGTTGGCGGCCGATGTCTCGACGCAGCTCAGCGATCCCTCTACGGTCGCCGGTGCCGCGGCGCAGCAGGTCGCGTAGTGCGTCGCCGACGGACCTTCCCTCGAGCATGTCCTGGCCCAGCTCATCCACGGCCTCGCGGACGTCGTACGGCGCTGCCAGTGGGTCAGCCCCACCGCGCCAGGCGCCGTAGCGGTAACCGCCAGCGACACTCTTGCGGCTATGCCGACCGCTGCTGCCGTACATGCTCAGCCGCCGTAGACGGTGAGTCCGTCGACACTGTCCTTCGACAGCCGCTTCGTCAGGTGCAGCCCCTCCAGCACGAACTCGACCGCGGCGGCCACCTGACCCGGAGACACGTTGTCCTCGCCGACGCCGAGCCCGTCGAGCACGGCCGCCAAGCCTGGCACCGTGCCGAGCTGCTGCAGGAGGTCGTGCGAGGTCACCAGTGGTCCGGTCTGGACCGTGTCCCCTTCGGTGAAGTGCGCGGTGAAACCCGCGAGATCGACACCCGACAGACGCTCGCGGTACGTCGACGCGACCGCCAGCCGAAACAGGTGCTCGAGCACCTCCGACTCCCGTCCCTCCTCACCCATCTCGAACTCGACCTTGCCCTGCAACGTGACCAGGACGGCCGGCAGGTCACCGATCCGGGCGACGGGGTTGTCCTCTTGACGCAGGGCGCCTCGGCGGAGCGCAGCACCGGCCATCCCTTCGGCGGCCGCAACCGCGAACCGAGCCGACACCCCCGAGCGCTGGTCGACCGCAGCCGATCCGCGGAGCTCGTCGGTGAACCGAGCCACGACCTCGACGAGATGGCTGGGCACGTCGGCGACAAGCTCGGCCTCCTGTGCGACCAGCACGGCCTCGTCGGCTATGTCGAGGGGGTAGTGAGTGCGGATCTCGGCTCCGAAGCGGTCCTTGAGCGGTGTGATGATGCGCCCGCGGTTGGTGTAGTCCTCGGGGTTCGCCGACGCCACGAGGAGCAGGTCGAGCGGCAACCGCAAGGCATAGCCGCGGACCTGGATGTCGCGCTCCTCGAGCACGTTGAAGAGGGCGACCTGGATGCGCTCGGCAAGGTCGGGAAGCTCGTTGATCCCGAAGATGCCGCGGTTGGCCCGGGGGAGCAGCCCGTAGTGCACCGTCTCCGGGTCACCGAGCGTGCGTCCCTCCGCCACCTTCGTCGGGTCGACATCGCCGATCAGATCACCGACGCTGGTGTCGGGCGTCGCGAGCTTCTCGCCGTACCTGCGCGCGCGGTGCAGCCAGCCCACAGGGAGGTCGTCACCGACCTCCCTAACCAGTCTGCGACAGCGCAGGCAGGCAGGCGCGTACGGGTGGTCGTTGATCTCGCAGCCCGCCACCACCGGCGTCCACTCGTCAAGGAGCTGGACGAGCGTCCGCATCAGCCGGGTCTTGCCCTGGCCCCGCTCACCGAGCAGCACGAAGTCGTGTCCGGCGAGCAGCGAAGTCTCCACTTCCGGCAGTACGGTGTCGTCAAAGCCGATGATGCCCGGGAAGGCGGTCACGCCGGACCGCAGCTTGGCCGTGAGGTTGGCGCGGATTTCCGCCTTCACGGTTCGGTGCACGTGAGCGCTGGCACGAAGCTGTCCCAGACTTGTGAGCTCAGGGGGAGGGCTGGTGAGGTGTGCGGATGCGGCGTAGCTCACCACCTCAATGTACGACGGTCGGCCAACTCGTCGCGACGATCGGTCTCAAGGGCCGACGAATCAAGCTCCCGGCGAAGCTGGCGAGCGTTCACGAATGCGAGTCAGCACCTTGACGGGGAGCCTTTGATTCGGTAGGCAGGGGCATCACGTTTTCGGTGGGAGTGCCGACTGGCCCGCTCACCGCTCCGTTTGCCACCCCATTCTGAGAGAGGTCCCACCGATGACTCATATCCTCATGCGACCCGCGGCTGTCGCGACGGCCGCTGCAGCAGGGCTTCTGACAGCCGCGTTGCTCGGTTCGCCGACCGCCCAGGCGACCAGCCCCGACGCCAAGAGCGCCGCCCCGACCTCGAGCGTGAGCGAAACCGACCGTGAGAACACCACGATGGCGCGTGCACGTGCCGCCGCCGCGCTCGAACGGAAGGTCGGCAGTGACGCCGGCGGTACCTACTACGACGCGCGCACCGGCAGCATGGTCGTGAACGTCACGAGCCGCCGGGACTTCGCCGCCGTGCGGACGGTGGAGGCGCGACCTCGGCTGGTCCGGTTCAGCACCCGTCAGCTGGACCGCGTCACCGACGTACTGACGGCTCGGGCATCCATCCCCGGCACGGCTTGGGCGATCGACCCGCGCGGCAACGAGGTCGACGTCACCGCCGACAGCACCGTGTCTCGCGCGGAGATGGCCCGGCTGCGCGCTGTCACTAGCCGGTTCGCCGCCCGGACGGACCTTCAGCGCACTCCCGGCCGGCTGCAGTCGACGATCTCCGGCGGACAGGCGATCTACGGCGGCGGTTCCCGGTGCTCGCTGGGGTTCAATGTGCGCAGCGGCACCACGTACTACTTCCTCACCGCCGGGCACTGCACGAACATCGCCTACTACTGGTACGCCAACTCAAGCCAGTCGACGTACCTCGGGTACCGCGCCGGGACCAGCTTCCCCGGCAACGACTACGGGATCGTCCGCTACAACAGCAGCGTGTCGAAGCCGGGCAATGTCTATCTGTACAACGGCAGCTACCAAGACATCACCGCGGCGGGCAACGCGTACGTCGGTGAGTACGTCCGGCGTAGCGGCAGCACGACCGGGCTGCGCGGCGGGTACGTGCAGGCGCTCAACGCCACCGTCAACTACGCCGAGGGCTCTGTGTACGGGCTGATCAAGACGAACGTGTGCGCCGAGGGCGGTGACAGCGGTGGTTCGTTGTTCGACCGCAACTACGCCATCGGTCTCACCTCCGGTGGCAGCGGAAACTGCTCAACCGGGGGAACGACGTACTTCCAGCCCGTGACCGAGGCGCTGAACGCGTACGGCGTCAGCGTCTACTGAGGCGCGGTTTCTGGCGAAGTGGGTGGGGCAGCGCTGACTGCCCCGCCCGCAACCGCCCTGCGCAGGCATAGGTGGCGCATGGGTTGGGAACCGGTGTCTGGATGGAGCCTTCAGATCTCGAATCGGTCCTGGCTGTCCAGTGGGGGCTGAGCCCGGCTCGGATGCGCCGGCTTACCGGTGGGATGAACTCTCGGGTCTGGGAGATCGGTCTCCCCGGTCAGCGCTATGTCGCGAAGGTGGTTGCCAATGAGCAGCGCCGCGCTCTGTGCGCGGGGTTGGTCGCAGCCGACGCCGTGGACAAGGCCGGCATCCCTGCCGGCGCACCGCGGCCGACCTGGTCCGGAGAGCTTTTCGTCCGCGTTGAAGACGGATGGCTGGCGGTGCTCTCCTGGGTCGACGGCGTGCCCTTGCAGGGCGACGAGGACGACCAGCTCCTCATCGGACGCGTACTTGGCGCAGCGCATTCGGCTCTCCAGGGTGTGGCTTCGCCGGATGCGCCACAGTTCCACTGGGTCGACACCGAGTCCCGACATCTCGATATCGAGGATTGGGTGCGTCCCGCGGTCCAGTCGGCCGTGCGCTCGTGGGAGGCGGTCGCCGACGAGGTGACCAGTTGGGGTTTGCTGCACGGTGACCCGGCGCCCGAGGCCTTCTTGCGACCTGTCGGTCACCGGACCTGTGGACTCATCGACTGGTCGAGCACGGTGTTCGGCCCCCTGCTGTATGACGTCGCCTCAGCCGTCATGTACGTCGGCGGCATCGAGAAGGCGGCAGCGCTCATCTCGGCGTACCTGGAGCAAGGGACGGTGAGCCCGCAGGAGGTGGCCGTGGGATTGGGTCCACTCCTGCGGTTCAGGTGGGCCGTGCAGGCCGACTACTTCGCTCGCCGACTAGCGGCCGGCGACCTCACCGGGATCACCGACGGAAGCGAGAACGTCAAGGGTCTCGAGGACGCTCGACGCCACCTTCTGGGTGGGTAGGACGGGATCCCGCCCGACGTCGCCGCCACGGTGGGTAGGCCGTGACCTCACGCTCCTGGGACGACCTGTGTCGTCATCCGGTCCTGTCAGCGACCACCGAATTGGGCACTCTTCGGGAGCACGTCGACAAGTTTCTCGCCCCGATGCTTGGAGAACACTGTCGACACCTGACCCTGGACCTTCATGTCTGGGCCGATCTCCATCAAACTGGTGCCGAGTGAGACGCTTGTGAGGCCCCAGGGCTCGCCTTGGTCTTTGAGGAAGAACACATACTTCCCGTCGCGGCTCAGGTCTCGCCGGACCCCTTCGATCTCCAGAACACCCGTCCGGGTATCGCTCGACGGCTGGCTCGTGAAGTATGTCGGCCATCGGATGTCCAGCCGCTCCCCACCGGAGCCCCTCAGGTAATCCAGCACCTCGAGGCGCAACTCAATGTCCTCAGTCCACGGCGACGCGCCGATGTCCTCAGCATCGCCGCCGCCGTAGAAGCGGGCACCGTCCGTCGAGCCGGCGATCGTGGCTAGGACGGCATAGTCGCTGGCCTCCCACGCACCTTCGACATCAACTGGCCCATCCTCGTCCACGTGCATCTCAACAACTGGGAGATCGCTGGCTACCGTCCCGTTCGAGGCCGTTGAGGATCGCTCGGGGGCGCTTCACCCCAGGCGCACCCTCCTAGTAGCAGAAGAACAGCCGGGGCAACTGCGGCTGTCGTGCGGTGCACCATGCTGGTCTTCGCCATGGTGAACATCTCCTCCTCATAGCCATGAGCGCACCAGCCACAGGACGCCTCAGGGGCAGACCCGTGTTTAGTAGTACTACCGCTAGCAGCGGCACCCGAAATGCGCGCCTCGCTCAGCGACCAGCACACCTATGCGTCCATTAGGCATGCCACTACGACGCATCGGGTCCCGGGCCGGTTCCATGGGATGTGTTTAGTAGTACTACTGCCAGCAGCGGGATTACGACGTCGAGCGCATCCGAGACGGAACGCCTTTCTCGACGCGACAGGTGGTTGCGCGCCAGTATGCCGCCGACTCGTGGCCCGCAACCTCACCGGGATCACCGACGGAAGCGAGAACGTCAAAGGTCTCGAGGACGCCCGACGCCATTTCGTGGGCTGGTAGTCGCGACGTCTCGGGGTGCATCGAAATGAACGTCCGGTCGCGGCGTCCTCCTGTAGCTCCGCCACGACTGAGAGTCAGAGACCGAAGAAGGCTCTGCATGGTTCGAACGACGTGATGGTCACCTGCGCTGCGGCTTCGGAAGACAACCACCGCGACCGGGTCAGCCGCAGGTGAAGCATCTCGTCGCGGCCTGCGTCTCGTCGGTGTAGGGACACACCGTTGGCTTGGTATCCCAGTGCGCGGCTCACTGCGAGCGACGCGTAGTTGTCATGCCACGCCGAGGTGATCGCCGCCTGCGCTTCCAGTGGCCCGAAGGCGAGCGACAGGATCGCGCGGCGCATCTGTTTGCCGAAACCCCTGCCTCTCGCGTGGACCGCCAGGAAGGAGGACGAGTCCACCGTCCGTAACGACGGGAAGTCCTCGCCCTCGAGCTCCTGAGTGCCTATCAGCTCACCGTCGTGGAGAACGGCGAACGGCAGGGCCCAGGACTCCGGACGCCAACTGCCCCAGCTCTTCCAGTAGCCCTGGTGCACGACGATGCCTCGGTTCGTGACCGAGTCGAGTCCGTCGTACGTCGTCGCCGCCGGGTCTTGTTCGGCGTCGGGCGGTATCAGCGCGGCGACAGTCGGCAAGTCGTCCTCCGTCAGAGGCCTCAGCTCGAGCTGAGGTGTGGTGAGACGTAGGCCGAACATCGGCAGTAAGCGGTTCTCATGCCGAGATGCTACGCAGCACGTACGGCTCGAGCCTTGACCTTCACAGTGCTTCCGGTCCCTCGCGCCCGCCGGCCAATGTCGACAACAGCTGATGACAGCGCGGTTCTTGGTGGGTCACTGGGCACCGGGTGGACGGCTTCCTGATTGATCAACAAAGATGTATTTTTCCTTGTGGAGAAGGAAAGACGGCCTCTGTTTTGTCGGGGGGGTCGGTAGGTTTGGCTCATGTTCGAGATCGACCCGGCTGACCTTGACGCCGACGCCGTGTTGCGCGACGTGGTCATGGCGCGGGCGGTTGCGGAGTCGGCCGAGGTGCGGATCTTGTGTGATGCGGCCCGCTGGGCCGACCTCCACAGTCGCCTCGATGGCACGGACTGCGGTGTTTCGCTGCCGGGCATGGAGCGGCTGGTCCGTCTCGGCGGCGAGGGGACCCCGGAGGTGGCCGAGTTCGCCTGCGCCGAGCTGGGGCGCGGTGCTGGCGATGTCGCCGTACGCCGCCCGGGCCCTGATCGCCGACGCGTTGGACCTGCGACACCGGCTGCCCAGGCTGTGGGTACGGGTGCAGGCCGGGCAGGTGAAACCGTGGGTTGCCCGCAAGACCGCCGAAGCGACCCGAACACTGTCGGTCGAGCTGGCAGCGGTGGTGGACCGCCGCGTCGCCAAATGGGCACACAGCCTGCCGTGGGGCCGGCTGGCCTCGATCATTGACGCCGCCATCATGGAAGCCGACCCGCAAGCGGCCGCCGACGCCGTGCAACAGGCCGAACAGTCGCAAGGGTGTGGCTGCGCCAGTCGAACGATGCCGGCATCAAGGACATCTACATCCGCACCGGCGCACCGGCCGCGATCTGGTTTGACGCGTCCATCCAACGCGTCGCCGACAACCTCGCCCTGTTCGGTGACACCGCCAGCGACGACGTGCGCCGAGCCACCGCGGTCGGCATCCTCGCCCAACCGCAACAGGCCCTCGACCTGTTCGCGAAGGCAGCCACCGCCGCCCAAAGTGCGCAGTCGACCACGGCCGATAGGCTCAGCACGGCGGCCGACGCAGCGGTCGGCGGCAGCGTGCATCCGGACAAACAGGTGTCGCAGCACCCTGGCGTGGCTGTCGACGCACGACCACCCGCCACCTTGTACATCCACCTGAGCCAGGACGCGTTCAGCCGCGACGCCACCGGGGTGGCCAGGTTCGAAGGCGAAGGACCGGTCACTGTCGACCAGGTCAAGAGGTGGCTGGGCCCTGCCAGGTCACCGTCAAACCGGTCATCGACCTGGCCAACCAGGCCCCCGTCGACGGCTACGAGATCCCCGACCGGCTCCGCGAAGCAACCCACCTACGCAACCCGGTCGACATGTTCCCCTACGCCACCAACACCAGCAGACGAAAAGACATCGACCACACCATCGCCTACCTCGACCCCGGCGACGGCGGACCACCCGGCCAAACCGCCCTAGAAAACCTCGGACCGTTCATCAGATACCACCACCGCATCAAGACCCACTCTGGCTGGCAAGTCAAACAAGTCTTCAACGGGATCTTCGTCTGGCGATCACCCCACGGCCACCACTACCTCGTCGACCACACCGGCACCCACCCCATCCCAGGCACCGCAGCCTGAAGGGATCTGCCAAGCACGGCTCCACTCCCGGGATGAGGCCGCCGGCGGTTGACTGCGCTGAGCATCGCTAGGGTCGGCAGATGCCAACCGCTCCGACGCGATATCAGTCCGATATCGAGGACAGTGCGCGCTGGGAAGGGTTCGAGTTCCGGCCCGACGACATCGTGATCAGTACGCCGTCCAAGGCCGGGACGACCTGGACTCAGATGATTTGTGCGCTGCTGATCTTCCAGACGCCCGAGCTCCCTGCTCCGTTGACCACGTTGTCTCCCTGGCTCGACATGCGGCTTCGCCCCGTCGGCGTCGTCCATGCTCAGCTCGCCGCACAGCAGCATCGCCGGTTCATCAAGACGCACACCCCGCTCGACGGGCTACCCCGGGACGACCGAGTGACCTATGTCGTCGTCGCCCGCGATCCACGAGACTCGGCCGTGTCCTTGTACCACCAGGGTGCCAACCTCGACCGTGACTTGGTCCGCGAGCTGGTCAGCCAGTCAGACCCGACAACCGAGCGTATGACGACAGTCGACGGGTCGGCGACCAAAGCTGCGGCCGACCGACCCCCGGACGAACGAAGTGGCCTGCTTCGATGGATCGGAGGTGAAGCTTCGCCGGTGGAGAACTCGGACTCGATTCGAGGCGTCATCTGGCACTTGGCTGGGGCGTGGGAGCGTCGCCACGAGCCGAATGTCGTCCTCGTCCACTACAGCGACCTCTTACGTGACCTCGAAGCCGAGATGCGTCGACTGGCTGCACGCCTGGAGATTGCGGTGCCTGAGCACATGTGGCCAGAGCTCGTCGACGCAGCTACGTTCAGCCGGATGCGGGCCCGTGCGGACGAGCTGGTTCCTGACGATCGTGCCGGGATCATGAAGAGCGCCGAGGCGTTCTTCCGGAGCGGCTCCTCCGGCGGCTGGCGTCACTTACTCAGCGACGAGGAGGTCGCCATGTATCACCGACGCGTGGCCGAGCTGGCGCCGGCTGACTTCCTGGAGTGGCTGCACCGCTGAACCCGTCCCGCTGCCAACCCCGCTCAGCACGGTGACATGATCTGCGGGTGTCTGATGTGGCAGGAACACAACACTCGAGCCATTCGCAACCAGATGAACGGTTCCGGAATTCACGTGAAAGCCGCCTTGGTGGGGAATACGCGGTCACAACTGGCTCGTCGCCAGCGACCTGCCAGTGCTTCCGCTCTACTACTCGACGCTGTACTTCGCATTCGACAAAGCCGTGCTCGACGAGTGGTACTACACGCTAGGTCCGGTCCTCCAGTCGCCTCAAGACATCGCGGGGCAGCGTGAGCGGACCTTCAGGCGTCGCCAGCACTCCCAGGTTCTGGGGCGGCACCGCTACCCGGTTCCCTCGCGCCGTGAGCACGACCAGTGAGCCGTCTGCAAGCACGTCGACAGCTTCGCCGTTGATCTCCGGGCCGCCTGGCCCCATCGGAATCATCCGGGCGCGAACACGACGGCCAAGCGTCGCGCACCGCGAGCGGTAGGCCGCCAGCGAGGC
>JAUJOO010000009.1:87832-103273 GCA_030447585.1 Nocardioidaceae bacterium
CGCGAACACGACGGCCAAGCGTCGCGCACCGCGAGCGGTAGGCCGCCAGCGAGGCATCGGCCTCGGCCACGACCCGCTGTTCCAGCGCGGTGACCAGCTGACCGAGCAGGGGACTGCGCGGCGGGTCGGCGTCGACGACGAGCACGGTGACGGTCACCCACTCGGTACGGTTGGGACCGAGCTCGACGTAAACGCTCAGCCGTGCCAACGCGCGCTGGTCATCCCCGGCGATCACGGTGTCGGGCCAGTCCACGGCGGCGTACTCACCGAAGACGTCCGCGACCGCAAGCGACGCGGCGACGTACGGCCAGCCCTCCCGGTCAGGCGGAAGCTCCGGTCGCAGAACGAGGGAAAAACCCAGCCCCAGCCCCGGTTGGACGGTCCACGGGAAGCCGCCCCGTCCCCGGGGCGAGGCTTGGTAGTCCGCAACCACCACTGCTCCCGCCGGGGCTCCGCTCCGCGCCCATGCCATCGCATCGGCCTCCGTTGACAGAATCGCCGGATAGACCCGGACGGGGCGAGTCCCCAGTGCTCCAGCCACTGCCGCAGCATCCAGGTCGCCGTTCATCGCCACGTCGGTGGCTGCCCGGTGGCGGTGGCGGCAGCGTTGAGGCTTGCGGCGAGCCGCTGCCACTGCGGCATGGCAAAACGGGCCATCGCTGAACCCATGATTGAACGGATTCGTTCGCGATCCTGCTCTGGTAGCTCACCGGTGGCCTGCACGATGGCCGCCACCATCTCGGCATACGCCGTCGGTGGAAGCTCCACCAGGACAGCGATCAGGCTCTGAGCGAGGTCGTACGACGTCTCCGCTCGACTCAGCAGGCCCTCGAGGAAGCTGCGGACCGCCGCGAGTCGCTCGGGCGGCGAAGCGTCGCACCAGCGCAACACCTCCTCACGGATGATCACCGGCCAGCGCCCACCCGGCTCCTGGTCCAAGACCGCAAGAAGGTCGACCTGCGAGACTCCGCTCAACCGGTCAAGCAGCTGTTGGGCTTGTGCCCGTACCGGCGGGTCGGCGCTCGAGACCGCAAGCGCTTGGCGCGCCGCCAGGCGAGCCCGAGCCGGACTTCCGGCCCGTTCCTGTGCCACGGCGAGATTGGCCTTCGCCATCGCATGCTCAGCAGCGCGCAGACTGCGAGGGAAGGCGCCGACGGCGCGGGTGAACTCTCTCACGGCTGCCGCAGCATCGTCGGCTGCGAGATGTGCCAGCCCTAGCGCGTTCGCCGCAGCGCCGAGTCCCGCCAGATCGCCACCCCGCTCTGCCAACACCGTTGCCTCTTCCAGGAGCGGCAGGGCCGCCCGGACGTCTCCCGAGCTGAGCAGGTAGACGCCTCGTTCCCGGACCGCCTTGCCCGCCTGTGCGAACTGGCCCATCCCTGAGAACAGCTCCTGAGCGTGCGCCATCGCCTCCTGGGCACCTGCCCGGTCACCCTGCTCTTGGAGCACCAGGCCGAGATCGTACGACGCCGCCGCCTCCTCGACCGGCTGCTGGAGCTCGCCGAACGCCTTGGCGGCGCGCTCGAACGTCTGACGGGCCAAGTCCCCCCGCCCGGCTTCGCGAAGCGCGACACCGTGCATCGTCAGTGCCTTCGCCTGTTCGAGCCGCATGCCTAGGCGACCGAAGATGTCATAGGCGGCACTCAGCAGCGGACCAGCCTCGGCGGCTCGACCGCCTTGCAGGTGGGCCGTCGCCAGGTGGAACGCGGTCGTGGCGTGCTGAGCTGGATAACGTGCAGCCGGGTACCTGGCCAACCGCGCCTCGAGTTCAGCCGTTCCGGTCTGAGCGGCGCCGTCCCCTGGGGCACTCACGCCAGGTCCCACGACTACCCTTCCTCCGTGACCGTGCTGGTGGCATGTTTCGGGAACGTCCTACGCGCCGACGACGGTGTAGGCGTCGTCGTCGCGGAGCGACTCGCGACCGAGCCGTTGCCAGCAGGCACCCGGGTCCTGGAAGTGGGGATCGGAGGCATGAGCCTGGTGCAGGAGCTGCTCGTAGGAGATGTCGACGTGCTGTTGATCGTCGATGCCGTCGACGTCGGCCGGCCGGCTGGTTCGGTCGTCGTGCAGCGACCGAACGTGCTCGACGTGTCCCGTCTCAGCGCCGGCGAGCGCCGTGATGAGCTGGCCGACACACACCTCGCAACGCCCGCGAGGGCTCTGATGATGGCGCTCGGGCTGGGTGTGCTCCCGGAGACCACGCTTATCGTGGGAGTCCAGACATGTGACACCCAGGAGCCCCGTGCGGGCCTCTCCGAGACCACCATGCGTGCGGTTCCGACGGCCGTTGACGAGGTGCGGCGCCTGATCGCCGAACACACTGGTGCAACTCCTGGTTGAGCAGCTCGCGGCACTGTCAGACCGGTCGCGGCGTGATCTGGAGCAGCGCCTGGGTTGGCGGCGGATGAGCAGGCGCTCCGCTGTCTGGTGCGACATCGATCGCGAGGAAACCCGGAAGGCCGTCGCGCAGCGCCTCCTCGACGGCGTTCCGCAGGGTGACTGCAGCCGAGGTGCATCCTGAGCATGCTCCGGTCAGCTGAACGCGAACGACGCCGTCCTTGACACCGAGCACCTGGACGTCCCCCCCATGCTCGTGCAGGTAGGGACGGACGGTATCAAGGGCGGCCGACGCGGCATCGCTGTCATTCACCCCCACCCCATATGCCTCCAGCAGCCAGGCGATAGCGGGATCAGCCTGCCGCATCGGCTCCACGTCGCCCACTACGTCGGCGAGGCGGCTCATCGCCAGTCGATGGAGTGCGTCGATTCCGTCCAGCAACTCGAACACCGTGGCCCGTACGGCGTCATCGAGCCCGTCGACTTCGCCAAGTAGCTCCTCCAGGCGGTCCAGCAGCGGTCCCAGCTCGGCGAGCGTCGCCGCTGACACAGCATGCGGCTCTGCGACCGCGGGTGCAGCAGGAGGCTCAGTCACCGGTAGAGCGGACCTTGGTGACGGCGTAGTCGATCAGTGTTGAGTTCAGCTCGACGCCGTGTTTCTCCTTCGCATGCGCTGCCACCGCCGCGACAAGTTCGTCGGAGCTCTCGGCGCGGGTGACCTTCTGACACGCCACCCCGACGTCCCGACAGCGGAACTCGAGACTCACACCATCCTCCGTTCTCGGCGGGGGATCATGACGCCCGCGACTTCTGCTGCCCGCCAAGGTCAGCCGCGAGCGATTCCAGTGCATCGGCAACGGCGCCGAGGTCGCTGTTGAGCTCACCTACGACAGGCCCGATCGGCTCCACCCGGTGGGCGATGGAGCCAACCCCGAAGACGACCTTTCCGAGCGTGTCAGTGAGCCGACGAAGAATCAGCACCACCCAGATGAGGTAGAAAGCCAGAGCCGCAACGAGAACACCCGTCACGACGATCGCGGCAACTGCGGCTGCGCTCACAAGCATTCCTTCCCAGACATCACGTGCAGGACTCGCGCCTTAGGACCCGGCCACCAGGCGGCGAAGCGCACCGACGTACGCGACGGCGTTCTGGGTGACACCGGCAACCAGCTCGCGAGTCGTCAACAGCGCCGGTACCGGCTCCAGGGCGGCGGTGATCCCGACGCCGTGCTCCAGAATGTCGTCCGCATAGCGGGCGCACTCCAATGCGGGCTTGATGACATTCGTCGCCAGCAGAATCACCACCGGGGCGACCACAAACAGCCCTACCGCGCTCGCGGTCCAGAGAACGACCATTGACAACTCCATCCTCGCGTCACGTGCGTGGGCGCATAGACAGTGTGCCCTTCGGTAGGTGCGTCGCGCTAGTACCATCGTACGCACCAGTGAAGGGAGCGGGTATGACTACCACCGCGGTCTCGGCAGGTCTGAAGCTAGGCGTCGTCGGCAAAGGGGGTGTCGGAAAGACCACAGTGGCCGGCCTGCTCGCGCGCAGCTACAGCGATCTGGGCAGGAGAGTCGTAGCCATCGACACGGACTCGAACCCGAACCTTGGTCTGTCCCTCGGACTGTCGCTGTCCGACACCGAGGCGGTTCCGGTGCTGCCAAGGGCGGCGCTCGTCGGTTCAGGCGGCGGACCGTCGGCTGATGCGCTCGTCTCCGACTACGGAAGGCCGACGCCGGCGGGGCCAACTCTGCTGTCTGCCATCCGGGTCTCCGAGGCCGCCGCCGGTTGTACGTGCAGCGGGCATGCGACGGTCCGCAGCCTGTTGGCTGAGGCCCTGGCCGACGTCGATGTCACCCTCGTCGACATGGAGGCCGGGTTGGAGCACCTGAGCCGCTCCGGCGGCACGCTTGCCTATGCCGACGTGCTCCTCGTGGTCTGCGAGCCAACCCGCAAGTCGATCCTCACCGCAATCCGTACGGCCGCCCTCGCCGAAGAGCTGGGCATCCCTCATGTCCTGGCCGTGGGCAACAAGTCGCGGAGCCAGCAGGATGCCGAGTTCTTCGCAAGCGCCCTGAGCGCCGAGGGCATCGAGCTGTCTGGCGTGCTGCCCTACGATCACCGGGTGGCCGAGGCTGACCGTGCCGGTTCGGTCGACTTGACGCCGGTCTCGAACCAGGTTCAGGCTGCCTTGCAGGACATCCTGGCCGCGGTCGAAAACACGGCCGGAGCGCCCCGGGAGTGACACAGACCCGCGGAAGTTGCGCCAGGCCCGTCAGGGCAGCGGCCGGCCCGGCGGCCCGGCGGGAGCGAGAATCCTCTCGGCGAGGGCGACGAGTTCGCGCACTGCGGGTGAGTCCGCCGCCGCGTCCAAGGGCGCGACTCCCCGCCGTTCAGCGTCCACGATCGCCTGGTCCTCAGGGACCACTACCAGTTCCATGCCCGGGAAATGCGCGGCGACTCGAGCGGCGTCTGCCTCGTCGCGGACGCGATTAGCGGCGATCACGAGCCGGCCGAGCCGGCTTTCACGGACGACGTCGGCCGCACGCCGACCCACCTCCAGGGACTTCGCTGTCGGCTCGACGACCACCACGATGACGTCGACGGGACGTCCGTCCAGCCGCATGACGGTGCCGAGGCCGGCCTCGAAGTCGGCGACGACGACAAGATCCGGACTGGCAAGCTGCCCGAGCAACTGCTCAGGTGAGATTCCGCATCAAGGACAGCCCGGCTGGGGGTTCTGGATCGCGGTGACCACCGCAAGGCGGAGCCCGTCGGGCGCGTCCACACCGAAGCGGCGCACCAGCTCGTCGGGGCTCGAGGCGTGATCCTCCTCGCCGGTGTCGACCGCATCGCGAAGGGCGACCAGACGCTCGGTGACCTCCTCACCCAGCCCGAGCGAGATGCCCAGGTTCGGGTTGCTGTCGCAGTCGAGGGCAAGAGTCGCTCGTCCTCGGCGTGCCATGGTACGAGCGAGAACGGCCGACGTGGTCGTCTTGCCCGACCCGCCCTTACCGACCACAGCGATCTTCATGAAGGCTCCAACCCAGAACGGAGAGTGTCCACCATCGATGCTACCGCCACGGCGGTCGAGCCCTCGGGATCATGGTCCAGAAGCGCGACACCGAGCCGATCCGCGGTCGCCAGGTGAGGGTCGAACGGAACCGCGCCGACCACCTGTAGGCCGGTTCGTCGAGCGATTTGCTCGACGTCGTCCGGCGCCCGCACCTTGTTCGCCACCGCCGCCACCCGCGGCGCCTCGTCTGTCGCGGCCAAGCCGGCGAGGCGCCGTCCTGTCAGCACGGAGGCAGACGTCGGCTCTATGACGACCAGGAACGTCTCGGCGTACCTGCCCCAGGTCATGAACGGCTGTCGGGTGCCACCCGGCAGGTCCCCGACGATGCTCCAGCCCGCTCCGGGTAGGTCGTCAAGAACCCGCTGGAAGCCGAAGTGCTGACGAGTGTTGTTCCACCGCGGTCCGCGGGCCTTTCCTAACTGCAGGAAGTGCACACCGTCAGGGCCTCGGACGGCGTACTGCTCCACGGCGCCTGTCCCCGTGAGGCCGTCCCTCAGCCGGTAGCGGCGCCGGCCTTCCTCCTCGTACTCCTGGATCGCCTCGTCCGGCAACCCGTGGTCGACACGCTCGACACCCAGCGAGAATGCGAGTCCCGGCATCGGGTCGGAGTCCAGCGCGAGCACGCGTTCGCCGGTACGGGCCAGGACTCGCGCAAAGGTGCCGGCGAGCGAGGACTTGCCGACACCCCCCTTGCCTACGAAAGCAACGCGCATGGGCGCGACCCTACCTGGGTGGAGCGAGACCGCCCGGGTGTCGGTGCTCTAGGATCAGCGTGCGGACAGTGTGTCCACCGCGAACCGAGGAGGACCGGCCATGTGTCTTGGCGTACCCGCCCGGGTTGTCGAACCCGTCGATGTCTCCGGTCAGCGAATGCTCGTCGACGTCCAAGGTGCGCAGCAATATGTGTCGGCGGCCATGCTCATGGCCGAGTCGACTGACCTGCCTCAACCTGGCGGCTGGGTGTTGGTCCACCTTGGCTTCGCCTTGTCACGGATGGACGAGTCCGAGGCCCGCTCCGTGCTGGAGTCGCTGGATGATCTGAGCAGGTTGTACGCCGACCAGCTCGACATCCACGCGCCTCAGGCCGACCAGCGGTCTCGCTGACCGTCCGATCCGTACCACGTTCGCGCGGTCGGGCGAGGAGCTGGGCGATGGGGGCGGGACTGCGTCTACGGTGAACCGGGTGACAGCGGACGACCTGCGACTTGCCGCCAACTGGGCGTTCGTCCGCGACCAGCTGCCACGCGCTCCAGCCCGCGTCGCGGAGATCGGTTGCGGACCGCTTGGCGGTTTCGTACCAGCGCTCGTGGAGACCGGATACGACGCCGTCGGTGTCGACCCCGAAGCACCTCACGGACCGACCTACCACCAAGACGAGTTCGAAGCGTATGCACCGGCGTCACCGGTGGATGCCGTCGTCGCCTGCACGTCACTTCACCATGTCGGCAACCTCGACGAAGTACTGGGCAAGGTGGAAGGGGCACTCAGCCCCCCTGGGTGCCTGATCGTCGTGGAGTGGGACTGGCAACGTTTCGACGAGCAGACCGCGCAGTGGTGCTTCGACCGACTGCCTGCCGTCCCCGTCGGGTCCGAGCCGGGCTGGCTCCACACGCACCGAAACCGGTGGCTCGACTCGCGACTGCCCTGGGACGACTACCTGCGAGACTGGGGGATGGAGCACGGCTTGCACACAGGGGGGAGCATCCTGGCCGGCCTCGAGAGGCGGTTTGACCGAGTTATCTTCGAAGAGGTGCCCTACTTCTTCGAAGACCTTGTCGAAACGAGCGAAGGCGACGAGCAGAAGGCGATCGACACAGGACATATTCGGGCGAACGGGATCCGGTACGTGGGCAGAGCGCGCGCGGGCGTCAACCGTCGACCTCCACGGCCTCCAGCCGGTCCAGCTCCTCGATCAGCCCCCACCACAGCGCCCAGTCCCTATGGTCCATCCCCTCGCTGCTGACCTCGTGGGCGATGCTGAGCCGCAGCTGGTCGCGAAGTGCGAACGTCCGACCCCACCGGGCGTCGCGGTCAAGCTTCGTGAGCTCGCGCAGGAGCTGGCGCAACACGTCCCGTGAGGCCGACGGCTGCAGGCGGTCACCCTCGATAAGGGGACGGATCTCGTTGGCAAGGCGGAGGAGAGGCGCGCGGCGTAGCTCGCTGCGGACCAGTCTCAGCGCCTCTTCCAGACCCGACTCCGCTGACGGGCTCAGCCCCTCGCCTGAGGTTGTCTTCTCGGGCTCGACCTCAACCACCACGGTCCGAGGCGGCAGGACGCCGAGTCCGGCAGCGACGTCGACGATGAGGTCGACATGGACGTACCCGGTGACGGCGTCTCCGACCGCCGCCTGCAGTTCAGCGGGACTGAGGCGCGGAGCGTCCAGACGGCGGCGCTCCACAGAGCCGGGCGGGCGACCGCGTCGAACGGCGCTGATGAGAACCAGCGTCTCGGGCTGCACATCCTGGAGCCGCTGAGCGACGGCGACCGCACCGTAGTGCAGCTCCTCGACAAGGATGTCGTGGCCGAGGTCCTCCCGCTGCAGCCGCTCGATCGCGAGCCGGCCGAGGTCGAGGTCGCTCTGAAAGAGCTCACTGACCCCACCGAGGAAGAGAACCACGACCTGCTCTGCGGGTCAGTCGCCGCCGCAGGAGCAGGTGTTGACCTCGCGGGTGACCTCGCCGTCACCGGTGTAGACGTGGGTGGTGCACGGCATACAGGGGTCGAAGCTGCGGATCGCCCTGAGCATGTCGATGCTGGTGAAACTCGCCGGGTCGGACAGGTCCTCGATGATCGGGGTGTTCATCACGGCTTCCTCGTACGCCCCGGGTTGACCCCACGGGTCGCGCGGGGAGGCGTTGATCGTCGACGGAGTGACGATCTGGTAGTTCGTGATCTTTCCGTTGTCCATGACCAGGTGGTGGGTGAGCCACCCACGACCGGCACCCCACCAGCCGACGCTACGCCGTTCGTCTTTCGGAATGGCCTTTTCCAACTCCGAGGGGTTGAGGGCCGCGACACGGCGCTCACCCTGTTGGAAGAGCTTGTAGGCCTCGAAGAGGTTCTCCAGCGCCACCAGCTGGCTGAACAAGTAGTGGTAGGCGCGGCCGCGATTGCGCTCGAGGGCGTTCCAGCGTTCGGGCACGCGCCACTCGACTTCGCGTTCACCCACTTCTCCCTTCGGGACAAGCAGTCGCATGCTGGAGCCGGTGGCTGAGATGAAGTCACTGGCCGGCATCTTCTGAGCCTTTGCCGTGACGAGCAACCGCGAGTAACAGCCGGCCTCGACCACCTGACGATCCCACCGGGGGGCGGTCGCCCAGGTGTACTTCTCCTTCCAGTCCCGTCCACCCGGCATGGGCAGCGTGCGCTTGTTCCACGGGTGGTAGGGAGAAATGGGGTTCCCCAGCGGGTCGCTGTCGTAGCGACTTGTCCTGGACTCCTCGTAGTACGAGTGCTCGACGAACTCCTCGAGCCCGATGTTGATGTCGGTCAGCCGGGTGGTCACCAGCTCACCGTCCAGAACGACACCGGGCGTTGACCAACGCTTCTCACCCCACGTGTTGCAGTTCTCGTACGTTGCGTCGTAGGAGTAGGGGTCGTCCCAGTACCCCGGGTCTATCTGGTTGGTCGGCCGGTACCCCACGAACTGGTAGCGCTCGTCCGCCTCGTAGAAGAACTCTGGGATGTCATCCCAGACGGCCATCATGCGCTGGGCGTAGTCGAAGATCTTGCCCAGCTTCGAGTGGTACTCGTTGAGTGTCTGCAACGTTAGTGTCGTGGACACGCCGCCAGGCACCACGTTCTCCGGGTGCGGATACTTGCCGGTCAAAATGACGACCATCTCCCGAGACAGCCGGGTGAAGTCCAGCCCCTCGCGGTAGAGGGCCCCTGTCAGTGGGTTGAGCGCAGTCATCAGGTCCGCCATCGTGCGAAAGCCGTGAATATGCTCGTTGCGGCACTTCCACGCTTCTGCCTTCGGCCACAGCTCGGGGTTGGAGGACTTGATCACGGACTCGGAGTAGTCGGGGCCGGCGAGTAGGTAGAGGTGAAGCGGGTTGTCGTAACCCATCTCTGCGGCCTCGGTCATGTTGCGCACCACTGTGCCGAGAGGCGGAGGCTTGATCCCCATGGCCTGCTCGATGGCGTATGCCGCGGCGTGTGCGTGCACACCGCCGCAGACGCCGCAGGCACGCGACGACACGAAGATCGCGTCGCGGGGATCGCGGCCCATCAAGATCACCTCGTACCCGCGAAACAGGGTCGCCTGCGAATGCGAGTCGAGGTAGGCACCCTTCTCGAGGTCAGCGGTGACATGGACCGCGAGCGCACCAGCGATCCGGGTGACGGGGTCCATGTTGAGGTCCTTGATGTGGCCGTTGCGGGCCACCAACGCCTCGATGCGAGCGGAGCGCTCGTCCTCGCTCATCCCGACATCAGGCATCGTGGTCGTCACGTCATACGGGTTGGGGATGCCACCGCGCAGCACGGCATTCCCGGTGGCGTCGAACTCGACCGGCAGAGTCTTAAAGCACATCGGTGGGCACTCCTGAGGTCGGGTCAGATATTGGCGCGGTCGCCGCGTGGGCTGCCGCCACTAGGACTTTCGTCGGGGCGCTTCCCCCAGACCTCGGCGTCGCGGCGAGCGGTGTCACTGCGGCGACGGACGCGGTCGTAGAACTTGTGGCCGGTGTGGGACAGCGCGGACGGCTCTGTCTTCTCCCGCGAGAAGGCGCTCGGCATCGCGTCCTGCCTGTCCCATCTGACCTCGCGGTTGAGGTTGTTGTTGCTGAACTTGCGAAGCGGGCGAATCACGCTGCCCACCATCCGGGCGACCGTCGTCGACGCAAGCGAGCCAGGTGGACGGCTGTAGAACGGGGTGAACTTGTCCGGGAAGCCAGGCATGGTGCAGCCAATGCACGCCCCGCCGGCGTTCATGCAGCCCCCGACGCCGTTGATCATGCCCCGGGACGTGATGTTGCAGTTGACGACCGGCCCCCAGCAGCCGATCTCGACCAGGCACTCCGGGTCGCCGAACTCCGTGGCGAACGCTCCCTCTTCGTAGTAGGCACCGCGAACGCACCGCCGGTGGACCGTCTCGCCGAACAACCAAGCCGGACGTCCGAGCTCGTCGAACTCGGGAAGCGGGCCGAAACCTTGAAGGAAGTACAGGACCGCCGCGACGGTCTCGGTGAAGTTGTCCCCGATCGGCGGGCAGCCGGGGATGTTGACGACAGGTACACCCAGCACCGACTGGTAGTCCTTGCCCAGGAAGTCCATCAGGCTCATAGCACCGGTCGGGTTGCCCTCCGCGGAGGGAATGCCTCCCCAGGTAGCGCATGTGCCGATCGCGATCATCGCTGCCGCATTGGGGGCGAGCCGTGCTATCCACTCCGTCGAGCTGACCGGGCGCAGTTCCCCCCCAGGCCCCCACGGCTCCTCGCCCGTCGCCGACCAGTAGCCGCCTAGCTTGGACGCGACTGTTTCGTCGGCGATCGAGCCCTCCAAGATCACGACGTACGGCGCGTCGAGCGTTCCCGCGATCGCCTCCTCGGCCGGCTGCAGGTAGTACGGGCCGGACTCCATGTTCAGGACCGGGTGGTGGAGGATCACGCGGGGAACACCAGGGTGCGCACCGAGCATGAGGCTTTCGACGGTCGGCGTCGTGGCCCCGGTCGCGGCGACGCTGCATCCGTCGCAGCTCATCCCCGCGAACCAGAAGGCGTGCACCTTCTCGAGCGGCCCGAAACGGGTGGCACCGGTGGCACCGGCTACCGGTTCCAGCATGTCCCCGGTCATCGCTCCCGACGGCATACCGAAGGCACCGAGATGCGTCGTGTCATGGAAGGTGTCGACCGGGCCTAGTAGCTCGAGCAGCTCCTGCGCGGGAGTCAGTCGTTGCTCGGTCGTCGCTCGCTCTGCCATCTTTGCAGCTCCTGTGGCATAAGGTCACTGGTCGTGTATGTGCACCATACACTTAGCCCGCAACCAGGTGTAAGGTGCGAATCGGTTTAGTCACCCGTCGAGGAGGGCCTGTGAACGGCTGGATACTTGGGTACGTGATCGGCGGCATAGTTGTCGTTGTCGTGGTCGCCGTCCTCCTGCTCATGATTGCCGGTGCCAGAGCCACGGCGGCGAAGGCGGAAGCGATCCTGGCCGGGCTGGAGGAGGCGCGCGACGGGACCGCGCCGCTTTGGGAGCTGGGGGCCACCGTCTCGACCGCCGACCGCATCGTGGCGGCGGCGGCCTCGGCGCGGCGCAGTCTGTCACCGGGTGACGCGGCATGAGCACCAACGACTACTGGTGGCTGGCGCTGGGGCTCGGGCTTGTCGTGGCGGTCGTGGCGGTGGTGCTGCTGGAGGTGTTCCTGCGGCAGGTCCACCGGATCGAACGCGGCGCCGGGTTGGTCTGGACGGCCGGCAAGCAGGTCGCTGGTAACACGGCGACGACGTGGTTGCTCGGTGAGACCTCACACCGGCTGGCAGCACTTACCGAGGAGGCGGGGCTGCACGTCCAGCTTCTGACCCCGGCTGTCTCACCTGAGCCGGCTCATCGAGCCTTGAAGGGGAACCCTGAATGAGGCCGCTGCTCATCACGCTGACCCTCCTCGAGATCGTGCTTGTTGCGGTGGTGCTGGTGTACTACCTGGTGCGGATCGCGGCATCGCTTCGCCGGACGTCTGTGCTGCTCGGCAAGGTTGCCTTCGGTGTGCGGGCGATCGAGACACAGTGCTCGTCCATCGGTCCGTCGGTCCTGACCATCAATGATCAGCTAACCGGAGTTGCCGGCGCCCTTTCCCACCTGACCCAACTGGCTGATCGGGCCGCGGAGCCGGCAACTCCGGCCGGGGGCCGGTGACCGTGGACGAGCTGCACCCGCCGAAATCCGAGGCGCTGCGCGCACTGTACTGGCGAAGCGAAATCCTGCAGGTCATGTACTGGCTGCGCGGTGAAGGACTCGGCGAAGTCGTGGATGCGCCACTGCTCGAGCGCTTTCTCGGTGTCGAAGCGCAGATCGGCGTCGGCTATCTCGACCGCCTCATGGCGGACGGCTACCTGAGTCGGGCCGAGGATGGTTATGTGCTCTCCGAGGCGGGGCTGGCGGAAGGCAAGACCGAGTTCGCGCTCAGCTTTGCCGACCTGACGAGACCCGCCCACGGCGAGTGCAGTGCGGACTGCTGGTGTCACAACTCTGTGGAGGAAGCCATCGCCTGCGCGGCCGAGCGTGTGAGGGCGCAGGGATGAGCGACGAATCCGGTGGCGAGTTCCCGGTCGGTATGCCTCGCAACTATCTGCGACCGTGCCTCCTGCTCCTCTTGGCTGAGGGTACATCGCACGGGTACGAGCTGCTCGAGCAAGTCGCCGCGCTTGGCCTGGGTCGGTCAGACCCCGGCCGCGTCTATCGCTGCCTGCGCGCCATGGACGAGGACGGCCTGGTCCACTCGGTGTGGACGCCGTCCGCCACAGGTCCAGCGCGCCGCACCTATGCGTTGACAGACGAAGGCCGCGACTGGTTGGACGCCCTCGCCGGCTCGCTGGCTGAAGTGTCCCGTGCCCTCGGTGGATATCAGCGTCGCTACAAGAGGCTGGTCAAGCAGGACGAGACCGCCAGGTGAGGCTGGCGGTAGCCGGGAAGGGTGGAGCAGGCAAGACCACGATCAGCTCCACGCTGGCTCGGTCAGCCGCTCGCTCCGGGACCAGGGTCGTCGCGATCGATGCCGACGCGAACCCGAACCTGGGCACGGCATTGGGCCTACCGCCGTCGGAGACCGCGCGCCTCGGACCCGTGCCGACGTCACTCATCTCTCGGCGGCAAGGAGGAGCGGGGCTCACCGAGGACATCGGCGACGTACTGGACCGTTACTCACTCATGGCGCCGGACGGCGTTCGCCTGCTCGCAATGGGCGCCCCCGCCCACGCCGACGACGGCTGCCTGTGCTCCGCTCACGCAGTGGTGGCGTCCCTGCTGGAGGACCTTGGTGCGGACGAGGACAGGTTGGTCGTCGTGGACATGGAAGCCTCACCCGAGCACTTCAGCCGTGGAACGGTCAGGCACGCCGATACCGTTTGTCTCGTCGCGGAGCCGTACTACCGATCGCTCGAGACGATCCGCCGGATGGCAACTCTGGTAGCGGAGCTTCCCGTCGGCCGTGTTGTCGTTGTGGCCAACAAGGTGCGTTCGGCTGGCGACCACGAGGCGATCGCCGAGTTCTGCGACCGACAAGCGTTCGAGCTCGTCGGCGGTATTCCCTGGAGCGATGAGGTCGTCGCCGCCGACCGGCAAGGGATTCCGGTGGTCGACTGGCCGGCTGCCGCCCCCGTCGTCGAAGCAGTAGGGAGGGTGGCCGCGGCTCTGGGTCAGACCACGCCCATGGACCTGGACGCCTTCGGCCGGTGACATGATCTGCGGGTGCCGAACACAGTGCCCGACCTGCTCGACCTGCTCGAGCTCGAACCACTCGAGGTGGACCTCTACCGCGGTCGCCAGCCCGATACGGCCATGCAGCGAGTCTTCGGGGGCCAGGTGGCCGCCCAGGCGCTCAGCGCTGCTTGCAACACCGTCGACGACGTCGCCGTGCACTCACTGCACTCCTACTACCTGCGGCCCGGCGACACCGCCGTACCGATCATCTACGACGTCGAGCGCATCCGAGATGGAAGGTCCTTCTCGACGCGGCGGGTGGTTGCGCGCCAGCACGGCAAGTCGATCTTCTACCTGACGGCGTCGTTCCACCTCGAGGAGATCGGTTTCCACCACCAAGACGCCATGCCGACGGTGCCGCCACCGGAGGACTGTCCGTCGATGGGCGACGTCTACCGGTCGGTGACCGGCCGCAACGAGGACCGCTCCTGGGAGCGCGAGTGGGCCGCTCTCGACGTCCGGTATGCCGCCGACTCACGGGCGGGAGGTCGCCTCGAAAGCGACTCGGAGCCGGCCCGGGCGCAGATCTGGGTGAAGGCGGCCGGCCAGGTCCCGGCCGACCCGGTCACCAACACGTGCGTCCTCACCTACGCGAGCGACCTGACTCTCCTCGGTGTCAGTCTCGTGCCGCACGGCGTACTCATCTCGTCGAGCAAGATCTCACCCGCGTCGCTCGACCACTCGATGTGGTTCCACCGGCCGTTCCGCGCCGACCAGTGGATGCTTTACGACCAGCACTCGCCGTCCGCCTCCGGCGCCCGCGGATTCGCCCTGGGCAGGGTGTTCAGCCGGGACGGCGTCCTGATCGCCTCGGTGGCGCAAGAGGGCCTGATCCGGCCGATCGGAGCGATCCGCGAGGGGCTCGCCTGACCTCTGAAGCAACGAAGATATGCTCCACCGCATGCCCACCCGGAGACCTTCACGTCGGGTCCGTCGGGGGTGGTTGGCCCTGCTTCCGCTCGCCATCATTCCGCTTGGCTGCGACTCTTCCGGCGGCGACGACGCCTCCAACGAGATCACTCTCTACACCTGTGTCAGCGACGAGACGATCCAGGCGGTCATCTCACAGTTCGAAGCCGAGCACGACGGCACCGACGTCAAGCTCTTCCGGGCGCCGACCGGTGACCTGAACGCACGGATCGCTGGCGACGTACGGTCGGGCGGCCTGAAGGCTGACGTGATCTGGGCGTGTGACCCGCTCACCATGCAGGGCTACGTCGACCAGGACCTGATGGACCCCTGGCAGCCCGAGGAGGCGGCCGACATCCCCGAGCAGTTCCGCACCGACGACTACGTCGGTGTCGCCGTGCTGTACATGGTGGCCGTCCACCGAGACGGCGTTCCAGCACCGAAGAGCTGGTCGGACCTTGCCGGCCCTGACTACGACTCGGTCGCAGTTCCCGACCCCAACGTGGCGGCGTCTGCGCTTGGTGCCCTGGGGTTCTTCAGCCAGGAGCCCGGCTACGGGCTCGAGTTCTACTCCGCGTTGAAGGACAACGTCGGTGTGCAGCTCGCCACGCCTGACGAGGTGACAGCGGCGGTGGCGCAAGGGACCTACGACGCCGGCATCACCATCGCCAACTCCGCCTACCTGGCACAGGAGGG